>NZ_JAVDXN010000010.1:0-112199 GCF_031457955.1 Mixta sp. BE291
TTTGAGGCATCCCTTTTCAGGCTATGTTGTCGCGTTTGGATGACTTACAGCGTTAAGTGCGTTTATGCGCCCCGCCCGCTTTACCCTTCGCCCTGGCCTCCCGTCACCTTAGCATTCGGTGTTTGAGGCGTCCTTTTTCAGGCTATGTTGTCGCGTTTGGATGAATCACAGTGCTACACATATTTCTGCGCCCCGCCCGCTTTACCCTTCGCCCTGGCCTCCCGTCACCTTAGCTTTCAGTGTTTGAGGCGTCCCTTTTCAGGCTATGCTGTCGCGTTTGGCTGATTTACAGCGTTACGCCGCTTTTAAAGATCGCCAGTTCGCGGAAATCGTTGCGCTCGTTGTTGGTGGGTTTGCCGTTCGCCACCTCCACGATATAGTCGACAAAGCGATCCAGCAACGTCTCCATCGGCGTATCCAGAACCAGCGGACCGGCATTGAAATCGATCCAGTGCGGTTTGCGTTCCGCCAGCTCGCTGTTAGTGGCGATTTTTACCGTTGGCACAAAGCCGCCGTAAGGCGTGCCGCGTCCGGTGGTAAACAACACCATATGGCAGCCTGCCCCCGCCAGCGCGCTGGTCGCGACCGCATCGTTGCCCGGCGCGCTCAGCAGGTTAAGCCCCGGCTGACGCAGACGCTCGCCATATTTCAGCACATCCACCACCTGGCTCTGCCCCGCCTTTTGCGTACAGCCCAGCGATTTCTCTTCCAGCGTGGTAATGCCGCCCGCCTTATTGCCCGGCGACGGGTTTTCATAAATAGGCTGCTGATGCGCGATAAAGTAACGTTTAAAGTCGTTGATCATCGCCACCGTTTTTTCAAACGTCGCCTCGTCACGACAGCGGCTCATCAGAATGCGTTCGGCACCAAACATCTCTGGTACTTCAGTCAGCACGGTGGTGCCGCCGTTGGCAATCATCCGATCGGAGAAGCGTCCCAACAGCGGATTAGCGGTAATACCAGAGAAGCCGTCCGAGCCGCCGCACTCCAGCCCGAATTTCAGCTCGCTTAACCGTCCCGGCTGACGTTGATCGTGGCGCATGGCTTGATAAAGCCGATGCAGCTGTTCCAGCCCCGCTTCGACTTCATCTTCCTGCTGCTGACAGATCATAAAGCTGACGCGATCGCTGTCGTAGCCGCCAAGCGTATCGCGGAACGCATCGACCTGATTGTTTTCGCAGCCCAGGCCAATCACCAGTACCGCGCCCGCATTGGGATGGCGCACCATGTTTTGCAGCATGGTGCGGGTGTTTTCATGATCCTGCCCAAGCTGCGAGCAGCCAAAGGGATGACTAAACAGATGCACGCCATCGATACCGGCGGCATCGTCGCTTTCGCGTAAAAAGCGTTGCAGGATTTGCCGCGCGATACCGTTGACGCAGCCCACGGTTGGCAGGATCCACAGCTCATTACGAATGCCGACTTCACCATTGGCGCGGCGGTAAATCTGCACTTCACGATCGGCGGCCTGCGGCGGTAGCGTGATGAAATCGGGTTGATAGTGATATTCATCCAGATCGCTGAGGTTGGTACGCGCGTTTTGTGCATGGACATGCTCGCCCGCCGCGATCGGCTGCGTGGCATGGCCGATCGGCAGGCCATATTTGGTCACATGCTCACGCACGGCGATCGGCCTCAACGCAAACTTGTGTCCACGAGCTACCGGCTGACGCAACGTGACGGTAACGTCATCCAGCGTCAGCACGCTACCTTCGTCCAGATCGCTGAGCGCAACGGCGACATTATCGCGCGGCGCTATTTTAATCGCTTGTTGCATAGCCGGTATTCCTCATTGTGGTAGTGCCGCCCGCATGCCGTGAGCGGTGATATTTTGCAGGTGTTGGGTAACGGCATCGACCAGGCCAGGCTGCTGACTGAGATCGCTCTGCCAGTGCTGTTCGTCGCTCAGCACCGCCTGCACCAGCTGTTGCAGCGAAATAGCCCCCTGCGCCTGCTGTGGCCAAAGAGTGGCAAAACGATCCAGCCACTGGGCATCATCCTGTAGGGGATAACGCTCGCCGTTGCGCTCGCCGCGGTAATAAGCGATCAGCGCCGCCAGCGCAAAGGTGATGCGCGTCGGCCAGCGGCCATTTTGCTGATATCCCGCAAGCAGCTGCGGCAGCAGACGCGTACGGAATTTGGTCATACTGTTTAACGCAATGGCGGAAAGCTGATGACGAATAAAAGGATTGCGGAAACGGCCCAGCACCGCATCGGCGAAGCGATGCAGATCGTCCGCAGGCAGATCCAGCGTGGGGATCACCTCTTCGCGCAGCATGGCGTCGATAAACTCAGCGACAGGCTTATCGTTCATCGCCTCGCCCACGGTATCCAGCCCGGAAAGCCATGCCACCGGCACCATCGCCGTATGCGCGCCGTTCAGGATCGCCACCTTTTGCTCTTTCCAGGGTTTGATATCCTCTACCAGCCGAATATTCAGTGGCAGCGACGACAGCCGCAGCTCATCGGCGACCTGTTGCGGTCCCTGAATAACGAACTGATAAAACACCTCGCCCGCCACCAGCAGCGGATCGCGGTAGCCCAGCGTGGCAAACAATGCTTCCGCCTCGGCCGCCGGATAACCGGGCACGATGCGATCCACCAGCGTGTTGCAGAAAATATTGTGCTGCTGAACCCAGGTAATAAATGCCGCAGGCAGCTGCCAGCACTCGGCGTAGCGCAGCACCAGTTCACGCAGCGCGTCGCCGTTATTATCGATCAGCTCGCAGGGCAGAATAATCCAGCCCTTGTCCGCCGCGCCGGAAAAATGCTGCCAGCGCGCCCACAGCAGCTGGGTGACTTTGCCCGGGAACGAATTGGCGGGCCGATCTTCCAGCCGATCGTCCGCGTTAAAGGCGATGCCCGCCTCGGTGGTATTCGAGAACATAAAGCGAATCTGCGCGTCCTGCGCCAGCGCGACAAATTCGTCAAACTGCCGATACGGCTGAATTTCCCGATTTATCGAGCGAATCAGGCGCGGCTCGCTCACCACCTCGCCTTCGGCATTCAGCCCGCGGATCAGCGCGGTATACAGCCCGTCTTGTTGGTTAAGCGTATAATCGACCTGACGATCGATCGGCCTGACCACCGTCACGCCTGCATCCAGATCGCTGTGGGCGTTCAGCAAATCGATCTGCCAGTCGATAAACGCCCGCAGAAAATTACCTTCGCCAAACTGGATGATGCGGGTGGGATAGCGCGCCCCAGGGAAAGTCTCGCGATTCAGTGTTTGCATAGCCTTTCCTCGGTTTACAGCTCAATGCCAAAGTAGTCGCGGGCGTTGTTGAAGCAGATGTTTTTCACCATATTGCCCAACAGATCGATATCCGCAGGCGCTTCGCCGTTTTCCACCCAACGTCCGATCATCTGGCACAGCAGACGACGGAAATATTCATGGCGCGTATAAGAGAGGAAGCTACGGCTGTCGGTTAACATGCCGACAAAGCGGCTCAGCAGGCCGATCTGCGCCAGCTGGGTCATCTGACGCTGCATACCATCCAGCTGATCGTTAAACCACCATGCGGAACCAAACTGCATCTTGCCCGGCTCGCCTTCGCCCTGGAAATTGCCCGCCATGGTCGCCAGCACTTCGTTGTCGCGCGGGTTAAGGCAGTAAAGAATGGTTTTCGGCAGCGCATTATTGCGGTTTTGCGCATCAAGCAGGCGCCCCAGCGGCTCCGCCAGCGGGCGGTCATTGATGGAGTCGAAGCCGACATCCGGCCCCAGCAGCTGTAGCTGGCGGCGGTTATTATTGCGCAGCGCGCCGATATGATATTGCTGCACCCAGCCGCGACGCGCGTACTCCGCGCCCAGCCAGACCAACACCGCGGTTTTAAACTGCGCCATTTCCTGCTCGGATGGCAGCGCGCCCTGCAGACGACGCGCCAGAATCTCATCCAGCGTGGCGTCATCCGCTTCGGCAAACAGCACTACATCCAGCGCATGATCGGATACTTTGCAGCCGTGCGCGGCAAAGTGATCCAGACGCTTGCTCAGGGCGCGGCGTAAATCATCAAAGCGGCGGATATCGGTATCCGCTACCGCGCCAAGCTTATGCATATAGTCGGCGAAGCCTTCGGCTTCGATATTAAACGCTTTGTCAGGACGCCAGCTCGGCAGTACCTTCACGCTAAAGCTTGTATCCTGCGCCAGACGCTGATGATGCTGTAAATCGTCTACCGGATCGTCGGTGGTGCCCACCATACGCACGTTCATCTGCTGCATGATGCCGCGCGCGCTAAAGTCATCCTGCGCCAGCAGCGCATTGCACTCGTCCCAGATGCGATCGGCGGTTTTTTCCGACAGCAGCACCTCAGTGATGCCAAACGGGCGGCGCAGCTCAAGGTGCGTCCAGTGATAAAGCGGATTGCCGATGGTATGCGGCACGGTGCGTGCCCAGGCGTTGAATTTTTCGCGGTCGCTGGCGTCGCCGGTACAGAGTGCTTCCGGCACGCCGTTGGCGCGCATCGCCCGCCATTTATAGTGATCGCCCTTCAGCCAGATGTCATACAGATTTTTAAAGCGGTAGTTGTCTGCAATCTGCTGCGGCGGCAGGTGGCAATGGTAATCAAAGATCGGTTGATCGGCCGCGTAGTCATGATACAGACGGCGGGCAAACTCACTATCCAGCAAAAAATCTTCGGTCATAAAACGGGACATTCCGATCTCCTTTTACATGAACGTTATCGATACGTTCACCTGATGGCAGAAAAGTTATCATACCAATTACAGCGACCGCAGCGATTATTTTGCGATATGGCTCACATATCAGACAACATCGCGCCGGTTTTCTGACGGCCAAATGCGCTGCAAGCCAGTAATCATCTGATGTTTCTGAGTTTTAAGTATCCCATATTACAAAAATGGTTTTTGTGATGGCATTCAACTTTTAAATCGGTATGACAAGTTATCGTCTGGCGGTCAGATTTTGATGAGCAGGATGTTCTCTCAAAGGTAAGGAATGGATAAAGGGTAAAGGCAGGGTTTTGCTCCCGGATGCTTTCTGTCCGCAGTCGGCTGCGGCAGACCCGCAATAAAAAACAACAGCGGCACGGCCGCAAACAGAACTGGAAGAGGTATGACATGCGTAAAATAAAAGGGCTACGCTGGTACATGATTGGTCTGGTGACCATCGGTACCGTGTTGGGTTACCTGACGCGTAACGCCATTGCCGTCGCCGCGCCCACGCTGGAAGCCCAGCTTCATATCACCACGCAGCAATATTCCTATATCGTAGCCGCCTACTCTGCCTGTTATACCGTGATGCAACCGGTAGCCGGTTATATTCTTGATATTCTCGGTACCAAAGTCGGCTATGCGGTATTTGCCATTATGTGGGCGTTATTCTGCGCCGCCACCGCGCTGGCGAACAGCTGGGGCGGCCTGGCCATTGCCCGTGCCGCCGTGGGTGCAGCCGAAGCGGCGATGATCCCCGCCGGTCTGAAAGCCAGCAGCGAATGGTTTCCGGCCAAAGAGCGTTCTATTGCGGTGGGCTACTTTAACGTCGGTTCCTCTATCGGCGCGATGATTGCGCCGCCGCTGGTGGTCTGGGCTATTGTCGCCCACAGCTGGCAAATGGCTTTTATCATTACCGGCGTGCTCAGTATGATTTGGGCGCTTTGCTGGCTGGTGTTTTATAAGCACCCTAAACAGCAGAAAAAACTGAGCGACCAGGAGCGCGACTATATTCTTGGCGGTCAGGAAGCGCACCACCAGATCGGCAACGGTAAGAAAATGAGCGCCGGTCAGATCCTGCGTAACCGCCAGTTCTGGGGCATCGCGCTGCCACGCTTCCTGGCGGAGCCCGCCTGGGGCACCTTTAACGCCTGGATCCCGCTGTTTATGTTTAAGGCGTACGGCTTTAACCTGAAAGAGATTGCGATGTTCGCCTGGATGCCGATGCTGTTTGCCGATCTGGGCTGCATTGTCGGCGGCTACCTGCCGCCGCTGTTTCAACGGCTGTTTGGCGTTAACCTGATTGTTTCACGTAAGCTGGTGGTGACCATGGGCGCGGTGCTGATGATTGCGCCCGGCACCATCGGTTTGTTTACCAGTCCTTACGTGGCGATTGGCCTGCTTTGTGTCGGCGGCTTTGCTCATCAGGCGCTCTCCGGCGCGCTGATTACGCTCTCTTCCGATGTCTTTGGTCGCAATGAAGTCGCTACCGCTAA
This sequence comes from Mixta sp. BE291, assembly GCF_031457955.1. Taxonomy (NCBI): domain Bacteria; kingdom Pseudomonadati; phylum Pseudomonadota; class Gammaproteobacteria; order Enterobacterales; family Erwiniaceae; genus Mixta; species Mixta sp. BE291. The sequence continues at coordinate 6,171 of NZ_JAVDXN010000010.1, forward strand.
CGGGCTGACCGGCATGGCCGCCTGGACCGCCAGCACCATGTTTGCCCTTGTAGTGGGCGCGCTGGCCGATACGCTGGGCTTCAGCCCGCTGTTTGCTGCGCTGGCGGTATTCGATCTGCTGGGCGCGGTGGTTATCTGGACGGTACTGAAAAACAAACCGGCCGCCGAACTGGAGCCGACGCCAGCCGCGCCAGCCTCTGAGCCGGTACGCAGTTAATCCCGCTTAAGGCGTGCAGCATCCGCTGCGCGCCTTGCTGTTGCTTCCCTTCCTGTTTTGCTGACGGACCGCGCATTTCCTGCTTGTTACCTCTCCGGAGTCATTGGCCTTAACGCGGCTAAGTGGTATAACAACTTATGGAATATCGCAGCAGGAAACAAACCTATGGAAATCAGCGAACCACGCCGCCTTTATCAACAGCTGGCCTCAGAACTGAAAAACCGCATCGAAGCCGGACAGTATCAGGTCGGCGATAAGCTGCCTGCGGAACGCCTGATCGCGGAAGAGATGCAGGTCAGTCGCACCGTGGTGCGCGAGGCGATCATTATGCTGGAGGTAGAAGGCTACGTTGAGGTGCGCAAAGGCTCCGGCATCCATGTTATTTCCAGCCAGCAGAATCATCCCGTTATTACCAACAGCCAGCTGGAATTTGCCAACTTTGGCCCGTTTGAACTATTGCAGGCGCGTCAGCTGATTGAAAGTAACGTGGCGGAATTCGCCGCGACGCGCGTCACCCGGCAGGACATTGTGCAGCTGATGGAGATCCAACAGGAAGCGCGCAAAGAAGATCGCTTCCGCGATTCAGAATGGGATATGCGTTTTCATGTACAAATCGCCATGGCGACGCAAAACAGCGCGCTGGCGGCTATTGTTGAAAAAATGTGGCTGCACCGCACGCACAACCCTTACTGGCTGAAGCTGCATGAACATATTGACGAGCGCGCGATCGGCAGCTGGTGCAACGATCACGATATGATCCTGAAAGCGTTGATGCGCAAAGATCCCGCCGCCGCCAAACTGGCGATGTGGCAGCATCTGGAGAACACCCGACAGATGTTATTTAACGCCACTACCGACGATTTCGAGTTCAATGTCGATCGCTACATGTTTGCTGAAAACCCCGTTATTCTGCCCGATACCTCCTCTTCTCGCTAAAAAACGACGCTTTGGCTAACAAAGCGTCTAAAGTCAGCTAAGTTACTTTAGTGTCAGCCAGTGTAAAACTCCTTTCTGCCAGCCTTTTTCAACGGTAAAACTCTCAGAGAGTGGTAACTTTCCCTGTCTCATAAAGGTGGATTTTGTTACAGTTATCCGCCTTTTCTTACCCTTTCGCGGCGGGAAAGAAGAATGTATCGTTTTTTAACGGCCAAACAGGCAAAAGACGATCACCCGAGCTGCGGTAGCGGCGACTACAATTAACAAAAACTGCCTGCCTGCTCCCCCGGCCTCTTGATTGATGAGCCAGTGTTAACAATGAAGTTCAGGAACAATGAATGGATATATTAAAAGCGCTGTTGCAAGCCTTATGGCAACAAGATTTTGAGACCCTGGCCGATCCCACGTTGGTTTGGGCGATTTATGGCGTGTTGTTTATGATTCTGTTTCTGGAGAATGGCCTGCTGCCCGCCGCCTTTCTTCCCGGCGATAGCCTGCTGATTCTGGTCGGCGTACTGATCGCCAAAGGCACCATGAACTTTCCGCTTACGCTGTTTATTCTTACTACCGCCGCCAGCCTTGGCTGCTGGGTAAGCTATATTCAGGGACGATGGCTGGGCAATACGCCCACCGTGCAAAAATGGCTATCCCACCTGCCCGCGCAATATCATCAGCGCGCCCATCAGATGTTTCATCGTCACGGCCTTTCAGCGCTGTTAATTGGCCGCTTTATTGCTTTTGTTCGTACGCTGCTGCCAACTATCGCTGGCCTTTCCGGCCTGAGCAATACCCGCTTTCAGTTCTTTAACTGGGTAAGCGGCTTCCTGTGGGTATTTATTCTGACGGTCATGGGCTTTGCGCTGGGCAAAACGCCGATCTTCCGCCGCTATGAAGATGAGCTGATGTTCTGCCTGATGCTGCTGCCTCTGGTGCTACTGGTGTTTGGCCTGGTGGGATCGCTGGTGGTGCTGTGGCGTAAACGCAATGCTAATGGCAAGCAAAAAGGTCAACCATAATGCAATGGTTACAGCCTCTGTTACGCCAGCCGCTGCGCTGGCTGCTGGTGGGGTTGCTGGCGATTATCGCTTTTGCGCTGGTTCCCGCCCTGTTTCGTCATGAAAACGCCCTGCAAATCCGCGCGGCCGAACAGGGCGTCACCTTGCCGGATGGTTTTTATGTCTGGCAGTTGCTGAATGCGCAGGGCATTCAGGTGAAAAGCATTACGCCCGCGCAGGATTCGCTGGTGCTGCGTTTTGAGTCGCAGGAGCAGAGCGTGGCGGCCCAGCGCGCCCTGCTTAAAATATTGCCGCACGGTTTTGATATCGCCCAGCTGGAAAATAGCGACAGCTGGCTGAACAAGATTTCGCTGCGCCCGCAATCCGTTGGCTGACCGCGCGACGCCTCTCCTGAAACCGGCTTTCTTCAGCAACACTTTTGAGCTTTCCGCAAAGAGTGTCTATTCTTACAAAAGGTTATAAGGCGGCATGGTAGCCAGCCTTATAACGCTGCATCTTTACCGTTCACAGGGAACGGCTGAATTTAACAATGGAAGGTCATGACCGAATGAAATTTCGTACCTCGCTTTTAGTGGCTCTTTTTTCCCTTTCCGGCTTTACCCACGCCGCGGGCGTCCTCTGTCTGCAGAAAGAGAAAAATATTGAGCACGAAATTGCAATGGCTAAACAACATGATAATCAACGCCGGGTGAACGGCCTGGAGCGCGCTCTGACAGAAGTACGGGCCAGCTGCACCGATGAAAAGCTGAAAGCGGCTCATCAGGAAAACATCAACGCGAAAAAGCGGGAAGTGGCAGAGCGTGAGAAAGATTTAAAAGATGCTGAAGGTGATGGCGATAAGGAAAAAATCGCTAAACGCCAACGAAAATTACAGGAAGAGCGCGAAGAGCTGAAAGCGCTTCAGTCTGCTCCCTGGTAACCCATTTACAGCGTACATTGCCTGAGAATAAAGGAGTGTTTCATGTCAAAAGATACCACGTCAGAACACCTGCGCGCCGAGCTGAAGAATCTGGCGGATACGCTGGAAGAAGTGCTTAGCCATTCTACCGATAAATCAAAATCAGAAATGGACAAGCTACGCAGTAAAGCCCGCGCCGCACTGGATGAGTCGCGCCAGCGTCTTGGCGAAACCGGCGACCGTCTGTCGCAGACCACTCGCGAAGCGGTGAGCCACGCTGACGATTATGTGCGTGAAAACCCGTGGCACGGCGTAGGGATTGGCGCAGCCATCGGGCTGGCCATCGGCATGCTGATTTCGCGTCGTTAATTATGGCCGATTCTCAGCAGAGCCACGGCCCAGCCAAAGGGGTCATAAACATCGGACAGCGTCTCGTTACAACGCTGGTTAGCATGGTAGAAACCCGTGTGCGCCTCGCTGTGGTCGAGCTGGAAGAAGAAAAGGCCAATCTGATACAGATGCTGTTGATGATTGGTCTGACCATGCTGTTCACCGCATTTGGTCTGATGAGCCTGATGGTGCTTATTATCTGGGCGGTCGACGCGCAATATCGCCTGATGGCCATCGGCGTTACCACCGCCGTGTTGTTTGTACTGGCGCTTATTTTCGGCTTGTGGACGCTGCGTAAATCACGTAAATCCACGCTGCTGCACCATACGCGTAAAGAGCTCTCCTCTGACCGCCAGATACTGGAGGATCGCCACCCATGACGCGTGCTGACCGTGAGCAACGTAAAGCGGACCTGTTGATAAAAATTCATCAGCAGCGCCTCGATCTCTCTATGGCGCGGCGTGAATGGCTACTGGAAACTGCCCGTTACGATCGCGGTTGGATGACGCTGCTTAGCCTGCGTAGCTATCTGGCTATCGGCAGCAGCGCCCTGGCGCTCTGGTCGGTACGTAACCCCAACTTTTTAATGCGTTGGGCGAAACGGGGTATGGGCGCATGGAGCACCTGGCGGCTGATAAAATCAAACCTGCCGCGCAGGAGTTAGCGCCGCCGTGATTGCCTGCGTTATGCGCAGGCAATCAATATCAATTTTCTTGAACTTCTCTGACAGTTTATCTCGCTTACAAATCTTCCCGCCTCCACTTATTATCTTCCCCAGTTACCGAGAACAGCCGCTAACGGCTTGCAATCTCACTGTTTACTCGCTCAGGCACCTTCGCCTGAGGAAAAATCAACACCGGGGAAAACCATGAAAAAATTAGAAGATCTTGGCCTGTTAGTGGCGCGTATTTTAATGCCGATCCTGTTTATCGTTGCAGGCTGGGGCAAAATTACCGGCTATGACGGCACCGCGCAGTATATGCAGGCGATGGGCGTTCCGGCCTTTATTTTACCGTTGGTTATCTTGCTGGAACTGGGCGGCGGGCTGGCGATTCTGTTCGGCTTCCTGACGCGCTTTACCGCGTTGTTTACCGCGGTGTTTACGCTGCTGACCGCGTTTCTGTTCCACAGCAATTTCGCTGAAGAAATTAACGCCATGATGTTTATGAAAAACATGTCGATCGCGGGCGGCTTCCTGCTGCTGGGCATCACCGGTCCGGGCGCATACAGCATCGATCGCCTGCTTGGCAAAAAGTGGTAAGCGGTAGCTATACTTAACCTATCTGAGGGCGAGAAGCATTGATTCTCGCCCCTTTCATTTTGGAGGCTTTATGGGACAACTGGTTGATGGTGTCTGGCAGGATACCTGGTATGACACCAAATCGAACGGCGGCCGCTTTAAGCGCTCCGAAGCGGCGTTTCGTAACTGGGTAACCGCGGACGGCAGCGCAGGCCCAACCGGCAAAGCGGGCTTTACCGCCGAGCGCGATCGTTATCATCTTTATGTTTCGCTCGCCTGCCCGTGGGCGCATCGCACGCTGATCATGCGTCAGCTAAAAGGGCTGGAACAGATGATTTCGGTTTCGGTGGTGCATCCGCTGATGCTGGAAAACGGCTGGACCTTCGCCACCGATTTCCCGGCGGCGACCGGCGATACGCTTTATCAGCACGATTTCCTTTATCAGCTTTATCAACATGCCGATGCGGACTATAGCGGCCGGGTAACGGTGCCGGTGCTGTGGGATAAGCAGCAGCAGACCATTGTCAGCAACGAGTCTGCCGATATTATTCGCATGTTAAACTCCGCTTTCGACGCCGTTGGCGCCCGCGCGGGCGATTACTACCCTGCGGAGTTGCACGCGCAGATCGATGAGCTGAACGGCTGGATTTACGATACGGTGAATAACGGCGTGTATAAATCGGGCTTTGCCACGTCGCAGTCAGCCTATAACGAAGCGGTAGAAGCGCTGTTTCGTTCGCTGAACCGTCTGGAGCAGATCCTCGGCCAGCATCGCTGGCTGACCGGCAATCAGCTTACCGAAGCGGATTTGCGCCTGTGGACCACGCTGGTGCGCTTCGATCCAGTCTACGTTACCCATTTTAAATGCGACCGGCATCGCATCGGCGACTATCTCAATCTCAATGGTTTCTTACGCGATATCTGGCAGATGCCGGGCATTGCCGAGACCGTGGATCTGAAGCATATTCGCCATCACTACTATTGCAGCCACAAAACCATTAACCCCAGCGGCGTGATCTCCGTGGGCCCAGCCTTTGACTGGGATGAGCCGCACGGGCGTGACGAACGCTTCTCCTGATTCGTCACGCGTTACCCGATAAATGGCCTGTCGCCTGTCTGGTTACCCTTTTTTAGCCAGCAGGCGCGGGATTTCACGCAGACACCAGGCCTTGGCTTCGCCCATGCTGTCGCGACGCCAGGCCATAATAATATCAATTTCACGCGTGTTTTCCGGGCTGACCACGCGCAGGCGACCTTCGGCAATATCCTGCTCCACCAGCGGATAAGGCATGCTGGCGACGCCTAACCCTGCCAGCAGGGCGCGACGTTTATCATCTATGCTGCTAAGCGTTAAACGCTGCTGCTTATCCAGTAACTGCACCGTTAATACTGGCCTTTCCCGCGCGGTATCCGCCACCGCGATACCGCGATATTTTACCCGCGTGGTTTCAGACAGCGGCTCCGGCTCCTGATGTATAGGATGATCCGGGCTGGCGACGATCACGCTCATAAAGCTGTAAAGTTTGCGGGTGTTGATCTCGGTTGAAGCACGGAAATGCAGATCCGGCGCTACGACAATATCCGCCCGCCCTTGCTCCAGCCGCTCCCACGCGCCAGCCAGCACCTCGGTCACTAATGAGATTTGCGTATTGGCCTTTTCCGATAGCTTTTCCACCAGCGGAAACAGCAGTTCGGTTGGCACCAGCGCCTCGGCGACAATGGTCAGATGGGTTTCCCAACCGCGCGCCAGCGCTTCCGCATCGGTGGTGAGTTTATCCGCCGCTTCCAGCAACACCCGGCCGCGCTCCAGCAGCATGCGCCCCACATTAGTGAATTTGGTGCGATGACCCGAGCGATCAAACAGCACGACATCTAACTCTTCTTCCAGTTTTTGCATGGTGTAGCTCAGAGCGGAAGGCACGCGACCCAATTCATCAGCGGCGGCGGCAAAGCTGCCGCGCCGATCGATAGCGTCCATCACACGTAGTGCTTCCAAAGTCAGGGCCCGATCTTTTGCCATAGCACGTCTCTGTCAGTAATTTTGAATATGCCTGGCAGATTAACTGGCTAACAATCCGCCGTCCAGATATTTACCATAGAAACCTGACCGGTGGCCTGGCGGCATTCACCAGCGCTGAAGAGGTAATCTAACAATGATGACATCACGCACTGCGCAACAGTGTGGTCAGGCTGATTACGGCTGGCTGCAGGCGCGTTACACATTTTCCTTTGGGCACTACTTTGATCCAAAACTTCTGGGCTATGCCTCGCTGCGGGTATTGAATCAGGAGGTGCTGGCTCCCGGCGCCGCTTTCCAGCCGCGCGCTTACCCGCAGGTGGATATTCTGAACCTGATCCTGCGCGGTGAGGCGGAATACCGCGATAACGAAGGCAATTACTGTCAGGCGGGCGATGGCGATCTGCTGCTGCTGTCCACGCAGCCTGGCGTGACCTGGAGCGAGCAGAACGTCAACCGCAATGCGCCGCTGACGCGTATCCAGCTCTGGCTGGACGCCTGCCCGGAACGTGAAAATCCGCTGGTACAGCAGCTGAAGCTGGCCCAGGATCATCCGCACCAGCTGATCGCCTCGCCCGATGGCGAAGACGGCAGCCTACAGGTACGTCAGCAGGTCTGGATCCACCATATTACGCTGGAACCCGGACAAGAATGGCAGCAGCCGTTAAAAGGCTCACGCGCCTGGCTACAGTCGATTCATGGGCAGTTTCAGGCGCTGTCGGCCAATGACGAACGGGAAGAGTTAGGCTGCGGCGACGGCGCGTTTATTCGCGATGAAAGCGCTATCTGCCTGAAGGCGCAAACGCCACTGCGGGCGCTGGTGGTGGATTTGATGAGCTAGTAAAAAAGGGGCGACATCGCTGTCGCCCCTGACGGTTTATTGCAGAATAGTAAAGGCGGTGGTGACATGCTTCACGCCGCTGACCCGGCTGGCGATATCTGCCGCCGCGCTGGCTTCTTTTTGGGTAACCAGCCCCAGCAGGAACACTTCACCGTTTTCCGTGGTGACCTTCACATTAGACGATTTCACCTGATCGCTACCCAGCAGCTGAGAGCGAACTTTGGTGGTGATCCAGGTATCAGACGAGGCGGTGCCCAGCGTCACTTTCGGCCCCTGGCGGATTTCGTTATAGACTTCCGTTGCGCCATCCACGCCCATAGCGATCTGCTTCGCGCGATCCGCCACGTCAGCGCCCGGTGCCTGGCCGGTCAGCAGCACCTTGCCCTGATAGGCGGTCGCCACGATATGCGCATCTTTTTTAATTTGCTGATCTTTTGCCAGCGCGTTGCTGACACGTAGCTCCAGCGTGCCGTCATCCACCTGGGTGCCGACGGTACGCGGATCGGTTGCCGTCTTGGTCGCTACCGCCGCGCTGCCCACCACAACGGCGGCACAGCCCTGTAATAACAGGGCGGCAAAAATGATTGCCAGTGCAGATAATGCCTTCATTACATCTCCTTGTTTATTCCTGATGAGGGAACAGGGTGTTATCAATCAAATCACACAGGCAGTTCACGGTCAGCATATGCATTTCATGAATCCTGGCGCTTCTGTGTGATGGAATGCGAATCTCCACATCCTGCGGGCCCAGCAATCCAGCCAGCTCGCCGCCGTCATAACCTGTCAGAGCGATGATGGTCATATCACGCGTTACCGCCGCTTCTACCGCTTTCACGATATCGCGGCTGTTGCCGCGCGTGGAGATCGCCAGCAGCACATCGCCCGTCTGGCCCAGCGCCCGCACTTGTTTCGCATACACTTCCACGTGCAGCCGATCGTCACCAATCGCGGTCAACAGAATATTGTCCGCGCTCAGCGCCAGCGCTGGCAGGCTTGGACGCTCTGCTTCGTAACGGTTAATCATGCTGGCGGCAAAATGCTGCGCATTGGCCGCCGAGGTTCCGTTGCCGCAGCAGAGGATCTTGTTGCCGTTCAGCAGCGATTGCACCATGGTTATCGCCGCGCGCGAAATGGCGTCGGGTAACGCCTCCGCGGCGGCTATCTGCGTCTGTATACTTTCCGTAAAACAGGCTTTTATTCTTTCCAGCACACTACCACCTGGTTCTATATGTGGGCTTGAAACGCATCGGGCAGCCAGCTTAGCTGCTGCCCGGTAATCGCGACAATGTCGAAACGACAGTCTACCGTATCAAAGCTGGCGTTGCGCGCCGCCAGCCACAGCGCGGCGCTGCGTAACAGTTTCTGCTGTTTACGCCAGGTCACGCTGACTGCCGCGCCGCCAAAACGTGCGTCGCGACGATAGCGTACCTCGACAAACACCCACTGTCGCCCGTCACGCATAATTAAATCCAGTTCGCCAACGCGATATCTTACGTTGGCGGCCACAAACACCAGCCCTGCCTGCTCCAGGTGACGACGCGCGATCTGTTCATAACGCGCCCCCTGCTGCTGGCGGTTTAGCTGGCCGGGACCACCTGCCCCTGACGATACTGGCTCCATGTCAACTTCCTGTTGATAACACAATCATCCGTGGCGCTCAGCTGTCCGGTATTGCCGTCAATACGGAAACCCGGCGTCTGACGCACTTCGCTAAAGTGGTTAGCCAGCGTCCAGGCGTCAATGCCCATTGCGTACAGGCGAACCAGCGAGAAATCGTTATTAAAGCTGCGTGCGGCCTGCTGCATCAGCCCTGGATTCGCGCCTGACAGCAGCGGAATATCGCTAAACTGCAGCCCTTCCATCTCCAGACGGAAATCAGGACCGGCACCCGCCTGGAAGCTGCGCGAGCTGGCATAGAGCGCGACATTGCTGCGGCTGCTGATGCGCATGGCGATCATCGGTTTGATCAGCTGTAGCTCACTCTGCGTCGCCAGGATATACACCGCATCCACCGCGCCACCGCTGGCCTCAGCCGCTGGCGGCGTGTTGCTTTGCGGCGCCGGAATGGTTAAACCGGCAATGGTGATGCCCTGCGGCTCATTCACGGCTGGCGTGACCGGCGAGCCGCTCAGCCTGATGCCCGCACCGCTGTTGATGCCCTGCTTCAGCTCGGCAGCGGAGCCGAACCCTTGCTGTAGCACTGTGGCACCGCCCAACGTTTGCCACTCCTGCGCAAAGGCTTTGCTGACGCGGTCGCCCAGCGCGCTACGCGGCACCAGCAGCAACGGCATGCGTTTGCCCTGCTGCCAGATATGATGCGCAGCATCTCGCGCTTCGTCTTCAGGAGAAAGCGCAAAGTAGCAAAGATTCGGATGGTTCTGGATTTTTTCCGGCTCGTTAAGCGCCAGCACATTCAGCGGCGTAGAGGCGTCCGCCAGCTGTTGCACTTTGTCTTTCAATAGCGGCCCGACTACCAGCGTCGCGCCATCCTGCTGCGCCTGGGCCAGCACCTGCTGAATCGGCTGTGAACTGGTGTCATACACTTTTATCTCAGCGTTGCTGGCCGGTGCGGTGGTGACGCTGGCAGCAGGCTGGGCCGCGGCAGTCGCAGGCTGGGCGCTATCTGTCGCGTCAGCGGGCGTTGAGGCTGCGCCATCAACAGGCGCGGCGGAAGGACTCACCACCGCATCCGCGTCCTGCGACGGCTGGCTGGCGTCTGGCGTCGCGTTGTTGCTTTCGCTGTCGCCGGATAAGCCGACCGGATTTTGCGCGCTGCCAACGGCTGGCGCCGGTGCGGCGTTCAGCAGGCCGTTTTTGGCATCGTTAAAGCCTTTCTGGATGGCGCTGGCGAACACCTGCGCCTGGCCGCTCAGCGGCAGCAGCAGCGCGATTTTAGCAGTGGAGGCGGGTTGCAGATTTTGCACCACGCCAAGCGCTGTCGGTGGGGTTTTCGCCGCCGGGTTTTGCGGATAGCGCGCCTGCCAGTCGCCAATCGCTGCTTTCAGCATATCGGGATCGTTACGGTTCGCTTTGTAAACATTCAGCAGATCAAGCCAGCCCTGCAGCGTGTTTTCATCTGCATTGATCGCCAGGCTGCGCATCTGTTCCGGCGGCAGCTGGGTAAGCGTTTGCCAGGTGGCATCGATATTATCCTGATGCGCTTTATCGGCTAACAGCGGCTCCTGGGCGATCAGCATACGCACCAGATCCAGTGACGGCCGCCCCTGATTCGCGGCAATCTTCAGGCCGTAGTAGCGCAACTGTTGATCTTTTGACATGGAAGAAATATCAAGCTTCGCCAGAATCCCCTGCGCGCTGGGGAAATCCTGCGTGCCAAGCCGCAGCTGGGCAGTCAAAAGCTGAAGCTCCTGGCGCTGTACATCGCTCAGCGGCTGCGGCAGTTGGTTAATCTGCTGGTATGCCTGGGGATACTTCCCTTCGTTAAGCAGCGCACGTATCGCAAGTAATTGCCAGTCAGCCTTGTTATCATCTGGGCTTTGCTGCACCTGCTGCAGGTAGTAGCTGGATGTGCCCGTTGCTGGCCCCTGAATATTCACAGAGGGAGCCTGCGGCGTCTGGCCGGTACAGGCTGCCAGGATCAGCCCCGCCAGGAGAACAGGCACAAAGCGCCCTGCTTTTTTTCGAACGACTTTTGAAGGAAGCATACTGTATCCAGTAAGTTTTTTTCAGGATGCTCAATATTAAATCGGCAATTCGGATGAAACAATGAAACAACACGATCGGGCAGAGATTTCTGCCAGCACGCTCTACATTGTACCCACCCCGATAGGCAACCTGGGCGATATCACCCAGCGTGCGCTGACGGTGCTGGCAAGCGTCGATCTGGTGGCTGCGGAAGATACACGTCATACCGGACTGTTGCTACAACATTTCGCCATCAATGCGCGACTGTTCGCATTACACGATCATAATGAACAGCAAAAAGCGGAACTGCTGCTGACGAAACTGCAAGAGGGCCAGAGTATTGCGCTGGTTTCCGACGCCGGGACGCCGTTAATCAACGATCCCGGCTATCATCTGGTGCGCCGCTGCCGCGAAGCCGGCATCCGCGTAGTGCCGCTGCCGGGTGCCTGTGCGGCGATTGCCGCCCTGAGCGCCGCCGGTTTGCCCTCGGACCGCTTTTGCTATGAAGGCTTTTTGCCCGCCAAAAGCAAAGCGCGCTGCGATGCGCTGCGTGCCGTGGCGCAGGAGCCGCGCACGCTGATTTTTTATGAATCAACTCATCGCCTGCTCGATAGCCTGCGCGACATGGTCAGCGAACTGGGTGCGGATCGTTATGTGGTGCTGGCGCGGGAAATCACCAAAACCTGGGAATCGATTCACGGCGCGCCGGTAGCGGAGCTGCTCGCATGGATTGAAGAAGACGAAAATCGTCGCAAAGGTGAAATGGTGCTGATTGTTGAAGGCCATCATGCCGATGAAGAGGCGCTGCCGATCGAAGCACTGCGCACGCTGGCGCTGCTGCAAAAAGAGCTGCCGTTAAAGAAAGCGGCGGCGCTGACGGCGGAGATTCACGGCGTGAAGAAAAACGCGCTGTATAAGTATGCGCTTGAGCAACAGGACGCGTAATTTAACCGGCCCGGATCGTCTCCGGGCCCGTTGCCAGAATACCGCGCGTTGGTGGCATCAGCCACAACGCGCTGGTCGATGAGAACGCGGTGTTGTGGTTATCATCAGGCTTCGGCGGGCAGCAGCAGGCGCGTTGCCGAGCCGCAAACGGTAATTTTGTCCTTCACCACTTTTTTCATCGCCTCCATGCCGACGCGCATGTAGTAACGCGGATCGTTGCCCTGCGGGTTTTCAGCAAACCACGTCTTCACGGCGGCGGCGAAGGCGATCTTTAGCTCCGTAGCCACATTCACTTTGCAGACGCCAAGCTCAATGGCGCGGCGCACATATTCATCCGGCACGTCGCTGGCACCGTGCAGCACCAGCGGGACATCCACCACGTCACGAATTTCCGCCAGGCGCTGGAAATCGATTTTTGGCCGTTTGGCGTAGAGGCCGTGTGCGGTGCCGATAGCGACCGCCAGGCTATCCACGCCGGTGAGATCAACAAAACGCTTCGCCTCCTGCGGGTCGGTCAAAAAGGCGCTCTCCTCATCGACGCTCATGTCATCTTCTACCCCGCCAAGGCGGCCCAGTTCGGCCTCAACGCTACAGTCATGCAGATGACAAAAATCGACCACTGATTTTACCAGCTTAACGTTCTCTTCAAAGGGAAAATGGCTGCCATCTATCATGGCGCTGCGTACGCCCGCATGAACTTTGCAGCGAATATCCTCCAGCGACTCGTGATGATCGAGATGCAGCGCCAGCGGCATCTCGTAGCTGACAGAGTAGGCGTTGCACAGGGCGTAAATCTCTTCAAGCGCGATATGTTTGAAGGTGCCCGGCGTTCCGGCGAGGATCACCGGCGATCGCATCTCGCTGCACACTTCAAGGATCGCCTGGATCGTTTCGGCGTTGTGGATGTTAAACGCGGGGATCGCATAGCCTTTTGCCTGCGCATCCTGCAGAAGATATTTGGTTGAGATAATGCTCATGTCGCGATCCTCTTATGCCTGCCATGGATGAATAACAACGCCCTGCACCACACGATTTACCGTGCCGCTGGCGGACGGGGTATCTGGCGTATTGCCCACGCTGATGGATTGCGTCAGCGCGAACGCCTGCGCATACATCAGAAAACAGAAGGCCAGTTCGGTATCAAAGAAGTGGCGGGAAGGCGGCAGCAGGATATGTGGCCCGGCTTCAATGATGCCATCACTGTCGGCGGCGATAGCCACAACGCGCATCGCCTGCCCGTCACGGCGCAGCTCCGCCAGCAGGTCGAGATCGTACTGGCGGGTATAGGGATGGCTGGAGACGAACACCACCACCAGCGTTTCGCTATCCACCAGCGATTTCGGGCCGTGGCGGAAACCGGTAGCAGAGTCGTAAAACGCGGCCAGTTTGCCTGCCGTCAACTCCAGCACTTTCAGAGCCGATTCGCGCGCCACGCCCTGCAACCCGCCGCTGCCGAGATAGACAATCCGCTTCCAGGGCGCGTTGCCAAATATGCCGTCGCTGAAATCGCCCAGAGACGTGATGATCGCCTGGCAGCGATCGGCGACATCGCGAAAGGTGCGGCTGTTGATCGCCTGCGGCGCAAATACTGCCAGGCAGCTCGCCATCATGGTGGTAATACTGCTGGTCATGGCAAACGCGCGATCGTGCGTTTCCGCAGGCATCAGCAGCGCGCAGGCGTTATCACTGGTAACGGCGGTTTGATACAGGCTGCCCGCTTCGTTGCAGGTGATGGAAAGATGGTAACACTCCGGGACAAACTGATTGGCCAGCTCGACGGCAGCCACGCTCTCAGGGCTGTTGCCGGAGCGGGCAAACGAAACCAACAGTAGCGGCTGCGTTGGGTTCAGGTAATCCATCGGATTAGTGACCAGGTCGGTGGTCGGCACCGCGCTGAAATGTACGCCGGTATGGCGCGAGAGCCACGGCGCGATGATATCGCCGATAAACGCCGAGGTGCCCGCGCCGGTAAGCACAATGCGTAGATCGTTTTTGCGCAGCAGCGGCGTAAGAAAAGCATCAATCGCTGAGCGGCAACGATCGATATTGTTGAGCGAACGCATCCAGCTGGCGGGCTGCTGGCGGATCTCTTCTTCTGTCCAGGTGCCGGTTACGGCAGGGGAAGCGGTGTAGGTTTCTGGCATAACGCAATCCTTGGTCGGGTAAACTCCACTTCAGACACTGATGAAGGTATTACTGTCTTTCGTTTCGTTTCACTTGTTCACATAAGCGGTTGAATAAAATCTATAGAAAAGGAATTGAAACTTCAATGAAAGAAAGTGAAATAAAAAGAAAAATGAGAAGTTGCGCGGGAAATGACATTAAATCTCTAATTTATAAATAATTAATTATTACATAGTGCAGCACAGTCTACTTTTCGCAAGGAAAAGAAAGGCCTTACGGCTTAGCACCGCAGGCCAATGTTGCACATAATGAAAGTTCTACAGTGAGAGGGCCTGACCCTGAATCCAGATCCGCTGAAGATGCAGCCCGCTATCCAGCGCAATGAGGCTGGCGCGCTTGCCGACACTCAGCGATCCCAGCTGATTATCGATGCCCAGCAGCCGTGCAGGATGCAGCGATGCCATATGGATCGCCTCTTCCGGCAACACGCCCGCATGCTCCACCATGTTGCGCACGGCAGCATCAAGCGCCAGCGTGCTCCCTGCCAGCCCGCCGGAGGCGGTGCATACAATGCCACCGCGCATGGTAACCTCTTCGCCGCACAGGCTATATTGCCCGTCGGGCTGACCGGATGCCTGCATCGCATCGGTGATCAGCACCAGCCGCTCCTTTGCGCAGCTGCCGCACAGCCGCATCGCCGCGGGATGAACATGATGTCCGTCGGCGATAAGCTCCAGCCAGGCGCGTGAGTCGGTCAACCCCGCCCCCACCATGCCCGGCTCGCGATGATGTAATCCGCTCATGCCGTTATAACAATGCACCAGCCCGTTCGCGCCCGCGTCAAAAGCGGCGCGGGTTTGCACCCAGCTTGCGGCGCTGTGGCCCAGCATCACCCGCACGCCTTGCCGTCTGAGATAGCGGATCGCCTCCAGCGCGCCGGGTTTTTCCGGTGCCAGCGCCACCGTACGCAGCGTACACTGCGAAACGGCGATCAACCTGTCCAGCTCGGCAATCGCCAGCTCGCGGAACAGTTCCGGCGGATGAGCGCCTTTATTCTGTGGCGTAAAATAGGGCCCTTCCAGGTAACTGCCAAGCACCTGCGCGCCGGGCCCGCCGGAGAGGCAGCGCCGGGCGATGCGCGCCAGCGCGCTATGAATCGACGCCAGCGGCGCGGTAACGGTGGTCGCCAGCCAGCTACCCACCCCTTCACGCGCTTTGTGCATCGCCAGTCTGTCGAGCGTATCCGGCGCTTCATCCATGACGTCAACGCCTGCGCCGCCGTGAACATGCGTATCGATGTAGGCGGGACAAAGCAGCTCGGCGTCCCAGGTCGTCACGCCCGCCGGAACAGGCTCTATCGCCGCGATCAAACCCTCTTCGATGCGTAGCTGGTGGTCATCCAGCCAGCCACGTTCGGTAAGCAGACGTCGTGCGCGCAACAGCGTGCTCATATTCCTTCCTCTACGGGCGCGTCTTCGCGACAACGTCCCAGCTCATCCACCAGGCTCGTCAGGCCACGGTGACCGCACTCCAGCGCCTGCAGGCGGAACGCCTCACTGCTCAGCCCTTCCCGCTCCAGCACCATCTCCAACAGCAACTGCAAATTCGTGCCGGTAATGACTTCGCTTCCTGGTTTCTGCATTGCCAGCTGGGAAGCCACGCGAAACGGCGTACCGCCCAGTAGATCGGTCAGGAAGACAATATCGTGCTCAGCGTCCAGCTCGCGCATCGCCTGCTCCAGCTGCGCAGTCAGCCGCGCGGTGGTGGAGGTTTCTGGAAAGTCGATAGCGATAAACTGCTGCTGCTCGCCAAGAACCTGCTTCATTGCCTGTTCCAGACCGCTGGCAAACCCGCCGTGACCCGTCAAAATAATCCCTAACATTGCACACCTCGCTTTTTCACAGGAAATGACAGAATTTGCCGACCACGCCCAGCAGCACCGTCAGGCCGATCAAACGTAGCGGACTCCAGCCGCGGCGCACCAGCCAGTACATGGTCAGGGTATAAACCAGCGGCAGAAACGCAGGCATCAGCTTATCGATAACATCCGTTTGCAGTTTCACCACCGCATCGCCTGCGGTAATTTCCAGCGTGGTGTTAAGGCGTACATAGGTAGCTACCAGCGCGCCAATAACCATCATTCCGACCACTGATGCCGCATGGCCTACTTTTTTGGTATTGGCTTTAATCAAAGGAATTGCCGCCACGCCCATGCGGTAAGCATAATGCGCCAGGCCAAAACGCAGACCGAGGTGCACAATGTTGAATAACACGATAAATACCACCGCGCCAAGCAGCGATCCCTGTAGCGCGAGGCTTGCGCCGATACCCCCGCAAATCGGTAGCAGCGTTAGCCAGAACATTGCATCGCCGATACCGCCGAGCGGCGCGCCCACGGCGATTTTGGTGCTTTGAATACTGTTTACATCCTGTTTAGAGCGCTCCATCGCCAGAATGATGCCGATAACAAAGGTCACCAGAAACGGATGAGTATTAAAGAAACCCATGTGCCCTTTCATCGCGCGGGCTAAATCGCGCGGGTTGGTATGGATCTTTTTCAGCGCCGGTAGCAGACCGTACAGCCAGCCGGAAGCCTGCATACGTTCATAGTTAAAGGATGCCTGCAGCAGCATGGAACGCCAGGCCACGCGGTTGATATCCTTTTTCGTCAGCTCCGCGCCGACCTGCTGATCTTCATAGACATTTTCATTTACGCCGGTCAGCAGCGTCTCTTCCCTGTCGGAGACGTTTGGCACAACGGTTTGATCAGATGCCATCTTCGAATTCCTCTTTCTGGGCTGCAGATACGGTGGGTTCAGGTGATTTACGCAGCAGGTCGATCAGCGCCATCGCCAGCGCTGCGGCCGCAATGGCCAGTACCGGCAGCTTGAGCCAGGCGGCGGCCACGAAGCCGATAATGAAGTAAGGGATGTAGACATTCTTCATCATGATTTTCAGCAGTACGGCGAAACCAATGGCAGGCATAATGCCGCCCGCGACGCCCAGGCCATCAATCAGGCGCTCCGGCAATACATCAATCGCCGTTTTCGCATGTTCCGCGCCAAAGTAGATCGGCAAGAAGGCGCACAGGAAGTAGAAACCACCCAGCGCCAGCAAGGCCAGATAGTTAACGCGCTCAATGCCTTGCGTATCGGCATTGGCCGCCATGCGGTCGCAGCGGGACATGACGCCGGACATAATGGAGAACAGGAAAGTAATCCCCATCTGCACCGCCACGGCGAACGGGACGGCGACGCCAACGGCGACATCGGGCTTCACGCCGGTGGTAATCGCAAAGGTGGCGCCGACGATGGTGCCGATAATCACATTCGGCGGCTGCGCGCCCGCCAGCGGGGCGAGCCCCATCCAGACCAGCTCCAGCGTACCGCCGGTGAGGATCCCGGTTTGCAGATCGCCCAAAATCAGGCCGACCAGCGGCCCAAGCACCACGGGACGGTGCATATGCGTTAATCCGTTGAACATGTCGAGGCCAGCAATAAAGGCGAGGACACCCAACGCAAAAGCTTGCAACAAGCTGATTTCCATCGTGAACCCCTCAAAGCAGTTTAAAGAGATCCAGAGCGGGTTCCGTCGGAACGCCCTGAACAAAACAGGCCACCCCGGCGGCCTTCAGGCCGTTAAAAGCCGTGATATCGTCAGCGTCAACGGAAACCGTTTTGGCAACCTGCCGTTTGCCATCAACGTAATGCATATTCCCGACATTGATACGGGTAACGGGAACGCCGCCCTCCACCAGCCGCAGAAAGTCAGCGGGCGTTTTACAAACCAGCAGGATTTTTTGCCGATCGGCGGCGCGATGGATATTTTCGATAACCTTTTGCAGCGACCAGAAGCGTACGGCAATCCCTTCAGCCAGCACCATTTCCATTAGATTTTGCTGAACCGAATCTTCCGCCACCTCATCATTTGCGACCAGCACCAGATTCGCCCCGGCAAATCCGACCCACTGAACGCCGACCTGGCCATGAATCAGACGTTCATCAATACGGCTTAAGACAATGTTTGGCATAGCGTTTTCCTTTTCGTTGTTATGCGTTACAGGCGGTCATGCCCACGCAGGCGGCGTGGTACTGACGCAAAATGTCCTGAATGTGGTCGATAATCAGGTCTCGCGGCGTGGCGTTAAGCGCTCCAGCGCGCACTTTCCGGTATTGCAGCGGCAGATACTGACTAATCAGCGGCAGTGGAATCGGCTCATCGGCCAGGTTTTGCACCAGGCGCGCGAAAGCCTCGTCGATTTGGCTGTCCGGCCAGTAGTAGCGCACGCGGTCGGAGTAGCTATAGCCACGCGCCAGCCGACGCGCATGACCGTCGCCGTGGTAATGGTTTTGCCAGTATTCCGGGCGGTCGAGCATCACGCTTTCCAGTACGTGACGCAGACCGGAGCAGGCTTTGGCCGACAGCAGCTCTTCTTCTATTGCCGCCAGCGCAAACAGCGCTTCGCGCAGCGCAAAGGTAAGCGCCGGGCCAACTTTTAAAATGGCGAAGTGATCTTTTACCAGCTGGCGCAGCGCCTGCGGCGTCTGGTAATCCGTGGAGTGCGCTTCAAAGACCAGCGTGTCATACGCCTCTACCATGGCGCTCAGCGCGGTGGCTTTTTGCGGCTGGTAGTCAATAACGTTAGCGTGGTCGAATTCAACGCCCGGCTGCACCACCAGCCCAATGATGCGTGGCCAGATCGCGTTTAACCCCTGTTTCTCAAAAGCGTGGCGGTGCGCTTCCAGCGTGGCACGTGCTGCATCGGGCGTGGTCACCTGCAGCGCCGCCAGCGTTTCGTGCGCTCCGCCGGGTACCGGCACTTCGGTGCCGATGACATACACCAAATCCGATTCGCCAAAGCATTCGCCACAGGTGGCTTCAGCAATTTTCGCCAGCCGCGCCGCACGTTCAGCAACGATTTCATCGGTTAGCGGCACCGGATCGTCCGCGCACGACATGCTGCAATCGAGGTGAATTTTTTTAAAGCCCGCCGCGACATAGGCTTTAATCAGCGCATCCGCATTAGCCATAGCCTCAGCGGCCAGCAGATGCTGCCAGCGGTTAGGGCCTAAATGATCGCCGCCGAGAATAAGCAGTGACGATGGAAAGCCGAGCGAATCGGCCAGCCCGCAGACGATGCTACGAAAATCAGCGGGCGTCATGCCGGTATAGCCGCCGAACTGATCCACCTGATTAGACGTTGCCTCAATCAACAGCGGCGTGCGCTCGGCGTGGGCATGACGAATTGCTGCTTCAAGTACCAGTGGATGCGCGGAGCAAACGGCGTAAATCCCGTTGCTTTGCCCGTGCTTGTGCTGTTTCGCCATTGTTGTGAGATATTTCACTTTCCTCTCCATTCTGGATAGTCATGACCATAAACTTTCGTTTTGTTTCGCTTGATACTGCATCATGGCGTTATAAAAATAAAACGAAAGAAAATGGTTTTCCGATCCGTTTCACAAAAGAAACATAATGAAAAGGTTTATGGCGATATATACAGATTTATCCAGTGTTAGCGGGGTTGCATTCTGGTAAAAGAAAGGCCTTAATATGTAAAAAGAAATGAAACGAAAGTCTTAACCAAAGGATTTCTCATGAGCAGCAGCGACCCTTCCTCAGAAAAGCGTGTGCCTGGCACCAGCGAAAGGCGAGAGCACATTATTCAGCGGTTGCGGCAGCAGGGAAGCGTGCAGGTTAACGATCTCTCCGCCCTGTTCGGCGTTTCGACGGTGACGATTCGTAACGATCTGGCGTTTCTTGAAAAACAGGGGATCGCCGTACGCGCTTACGGTGGCGCACTGATTTGCGACAGCAATACGCCGGGCAGCGAGCCGTCCGTAGAGGATAAAAGCGCTTTGAATACCGCGGTGAAACGTAGCATTGCGCAGGCGGCGGCGGCGCTGGTTCATCCGGGGCACCGCATTATTCTCGATTCAGGCACGACCACGTATGAAATCGCCCGCCTGTTGCATCAGCATACCGATGTGATTGTTATGACGAATGGCCTGAACGTCGCCAACGCGCTGCTGGACGCTGAAGGCGTGGAGCTGCTGATGACCGGCGGCCACCTGCGGCGTCAGTCGCAGTCGTTTTACGGCGATCGGGCGGAGCAATCTTTGCAGAATTACCATTTCGATCTGCTGTTCCTGGGCGTCGATGCCATCGATCTGGAGCGCGGGGTAAGCACCCACAATGAAGACGAAGCGCGTCTTAATCGCCGGATGTGTGAAGTGGCGGAACGGATTATTGTCGTGACCGATTCCACGAAATTTAACCGCTCAAGCTTGCACAAGATTATTGATACGCAACGCATCGATATGATTATTGTTGATGACGGGATCCCGGCGGAAAGCCTCGAAGGATTGCGTAAAAGCGGGATCAAGGTGGTTTTGGTTCAGATGAAGTCGTGAAGAGTGACAGCGGCGCGTAAAACCTCTATACTGCGCGCCGAAGCTGACCAGACAGTCGCCGCTTTGTCGTCGTCCTCTTTCGGGGGGAGACGGGCAGAGGGGAGGAAAGTCCGGGCTCCATAGGGCAGGGTGCCAGGTAACGCCTGGGAGGCGCAAGCCTACGACCAGTGCAACAGAGAGCAAACCGCCGATGGCTCATTCGTGAGCACAGGTAAGGGTGAAAGGGTGCGGTAAGAGCGCACCGCGCGGCTGGTAACAGTTCGTGGCACGGTAAACTCCACCCGGAGCAAGGCCAAATAGGGGTTCACAAGGTACGGCCCGTACTGAACCCGGGTAGGCTGCTTGAGCCAGTGAGCGATTGCTGGCCTAGATGAATGACTGTCCACGACAGAACCCGGCTTAACGGTCAGCTTCACTCTTTATCAAACCCCGCTTCGGCGGGGTGATAGCGAACAGCACCAGCTATTGTTCGCCTTAAAAATAGCAGCGAGTCTCGCAAGAGACTCTCCGCTTATAGCAAATAAGCAACTACCCGCCGCGATTTAATCCTGTTAGCAAACCGAAAAAACCGACACCAATTCTTTCATTATCAAAACTCGTTTCGTTAGTATCCGGCACTTTTATCATTCCTTCTGATTTATTTTTTACTTAACGTCTTTATACGCGTCCACAAAGCGTTTTGTTGTGTGAAGCGGATGCTGGATGACTTTTTTTTGAAAGTAAATCCGGAAAAGAAATGTTATATACACCGTTTAACCCTGTAAATTTAGGGTGCTTATTAGAGCTATTAATATAAAACAGGATGCAATTTCCATGAAAATTATAAATTCCGCCGCAGCACGTAACCTTTTTGACCTTAATATTTCTACTCGTGAATTAAAAAAGCTCCAAAAATTGAGCAACGTTGGCCTCTCTAATTTGACCCTGCGGCGCTTACATAAAACGATAGCGACATCAGATAACGAAATTAAAAAAAACGCAATTAAACAACTGCTGAATAAATTAACGTATTCAAATTATAATCCTTCAGTAACAGGCGATCACAATCAGGAAAGAAAAATCCTCGAACAGCAGTCAGCTAATATCGCTTTGCAAAATAAAAAGGCTAAAGAAGAGGAGCAACAGGTTGTTCTCAGGCAGCCTGATTTCCGGCCCGTTGGCGCTAATCAAAAAGCGATCGCCGTCAAAAAATTAAATATGCTGGGGGTAAATATTACCGCATTACCCAAAAGCTATGGTGAGTTACTGTCTGCGATCAAGCGTGATTTACCAGCGGATGTTTCAACTGCGCTGGAAAAACGTTTTAAAAAGTTCAGTGATGAACGGAGCCTCAATCCAAAAAATACGCAGCGGATATTGCGACAGTTGATCAAATCCCCCGTTTGCCTGCAAAACTTCACTGAACAGTTTGGGGGAAAACATAGCACGGCATGGTCACAGACTGAAACTATTTTGTCTAATGTTCAAATTGGTCAGGACGGGCTATGTGGCAGCTTATCGTTTAAATGGTGTGGCGATAAATTTCACAGGATTAGTTTTTTTAGCGATACCGCATCGCCGGAAGGCTTAAATGAAGTTCTAACGCTAAAATTGTCTAACCCGCGCCTGATAGAGGAATATTTACTGGATCGCGGCTTACGGCCCAGATTAAGCGTGCCGGACGGAATAGATGTCCAAAATAGCATATTTAGTTTAATGATGCTGGACCCTAAAGAGGGAACAGGACACGCGATAGCTGCACAATGTTATAAGCAATCAAACGAGTACCGTTTTTTTGATCCTAATTCCGGTGAGTTTTCATTCTCCAACCCTGAAAATATGGAGCAGTTTATTATTACGTACGTTAACATCCTTTATCCAGATTTCCTGAATATCAAAACATTTCACTTTAATCGGATCGATTAGTTAATCGCGATGCTGAAAATGATGATTTTATGCTCAGTAAGCAAAAGGTCATAACCATATTCATCAAGCTATTTCTCCCGGCTCTGGGTTATAGCCGACTTAAACAGTCCAGCGCCACGCTTTTAAAGCTGGCGAAATCACTGCTGTCGCGCAGGCGCGTCATGGCGCGCTCGCGCATAAAGGTAACAAACAGATCGTAAATCGCCATCGCTTCCTCATAATCATCCTTGCTGATGGCGAGCAGGAAAATGACATAGGCGGTCTCCTCGCCCCAGACAATGCCTTGCGGCGCTAACACGGTATAGACCACGCTTTTTTTCGCCAGCAGCCCCAGCGAGTGTGGCAGCGCTATCCCCTCGCCCAGCATGGTGCTGAGGATCGCCTCGCGCTCTTCAACCGAGGGATAAAAGGTCTCATCCACAAATCCTTCCTGCTCCAGCTGCTGACACAGCAGGCGGAACAGCTGCGCCTGCTCCATTGGCCGATCGATAATGCAGAAATGACGCTGGTCGAAAAAGCGCTCCAGCATATAGGGTTTGGTGCGATCCACCAGCACCTGTTTCCCCAGCTGTTCCAGCTGATAATCAGTAGGAAAAGGCGACATCACGACAATCGGCTTGCCCTTCTCGCTGAGCCGCACGGTGGAGATCACAAAATCCTCTTCAATGCTCTGCTGCATCTCATACTCACGCAGCGAAATAATGCGCGTCACCACAATTTGTGGATACTTACGCAGCAGCATGGCCTGAATCATGCGTACGGTTGAATTGCCGGTATCGCACACCAGCATCACCTGCGGATGACGCTGATAGCCTACATTATAATGGCGCTCCAGCCCAACGCCGATATGCAGCACCAGAAAACCGATTTCGTTTTCGCTGATCACATACGGCGTATATTTACTCCAGCTGGAAACCGCCGCCAGCGTCACGTCATAGGCCATGGGATAGTGTTGTTTGATATTGGTCAGCAGCGGATTGGGAATGGTGATCTGATAGCGGACGCGGGTGATCATGGTTTTAATATGCGTCAGCAAGTCGGCGCGCAGCTGCTGGTCGTTTTGCAGATTATAGTTGTAGTGCGTATTGATATAGCTAAGGATATAGTCCACCAGCGAATCGCCGTCGTCAGCGCTGATAGCGCTGGGCGCGATCTCTTCTACCCGCCGGGCGGCGATGTTGAGCCGCAGCCAGGCCTCTTCCGCGGGGGCAATCACTTTGCCGGTAATCGGCCGCATCAGATTGATGATATGGCGCGCCGCCGCCTGCACATCGCTGTCTACTTCGTCGGCGCTGAAATCGGAGAGCGGATAGCCTTCGCTGATACGGCGTACCGCAACGGCGCAGTAGAGGCGTAAATAAAGCTCGCCCTCGTCGGTCATGCGGATATTGAAGCGCGCGAAACACTGTAATAGCAGCGGCTGCAGCGTCAGCAACATGCCGCTATTGAGCGCTTCCATCTGCAACAGTGGGTTTTCACTGTTTTCCTGCGCAATCTGATAAAGCAGATCGGTCAGGCAGGTGCGGATCGCCATCTCGCTGCCGAACAGCTTCATGCCGTAACGCGGACGCGCCTCAATAGTGAGCTGATAGCGGCTGAGCCACTCCCTGACCTCCGCCATATCGCTTTGCAGCGTGGCGCGGCTGACAAACCACTCTTCCGCCAGGTCTTCCAGCTTGATCGCCCAGGCCGACGTCAGGAAACGCGTCAACAGATAGTGAATACGCTCCGTTGAGGTGCGGGGAATACGCAAATGTGCCGGAGACTGCTGCGTCAGGCGCTGATAGCGCGCCGAATCCAGGATGCGCAGCTGATAGCCTTCGCCGCGACACAGCACAAACAGCGCGCCGTGCTCGGCCAGCATCTCGTTAAGCATATTAATGTCGGTGCGCACGGTGCGCGTCGAAACCGCAAAACGCCGCGCCAGCTCATCCTGCGGCAGCGTCTCTTTTTGCAAAGTATCAAATAGCTGAGCCAGTCGCTGGTTTGGAAATCTCACGGCATCTCCCCGGTTGGCAGCGCATCGGCGCGGCAAATTAATTCGCTATCATGGCACAATCACCATCTGAGACGGCGCGCCAATCGCGGTGTAATCATCGCTAAAACGCAGCTTTCCGCTGTCGCTGTCGATATAAAATCGCGTGATGTTGTCGCTGCGTTGATTAAGGATATAAAGGGTTTTGCCATCTTCAGATAGCGTCAGCGTGCGCGGATAGTCGCCGCGCGTCCAGACATGTTCAATCGGCGTCAACGTCCCGCTAGTTTCAATCTGGAAATGACCAATGCTGTTATGCAGGCGATTCAGCACATACAGATGCTTGCCGCGCCGATCTATCGCCAGGCCGGATGCAAAGCTGGTGCCTTTATAACCCGGCGGCAGAGAAGAGACGGTTGCGCCCTCGGTCAGCGTCCCCTGCTGCGCATTCAGACGATACCAGGTAAGGGTCGACGCCTCTTCATTGATCAGCCACAGCCCTTTGCCGTCTGGCGCAAAAACAAAATGGCGTGGCCCTGCGCCCGCAGAGGAGGCGGCCAGCCACGGCGGCGTATTTGGCGTCAGCTTGCCCTGCTCGAGGCGATACTGATAAAGACGATCTAACCCTAAGTCGGTGCTGAACACATAGCGCCCCTGCGGATCGCTGGCGATCATATGGGCATGCGGCCCGTCATGATCGCTGCTGGCAAAGCTGCCCTCAACGGCGGCCTGCGGCTGGGCGGCGCCCGGCGCGCCCTGATGCTGATGCCAATCGCTGGCCTGCTCCAGCCCGCCGTCTGTGCGCACCGGCAGCACGGCAACGGAACCGCTGACATAATTAGCCACCAGCAAATGTTTGCCATCAGGCGTCAGCGCAAGATAAACCGGCCCGCTGCCAACAGAGCTGACCTGATTGATCGCCGTCAGGCTGCCATCCTGCGCCAGGCGGTAAGCGGCGATCGTCCCTGGGTCGCTTTCACTGGCGACATACAGCACGTTTTTCTGCGCGTTCACCGTCAGCTGCGCGGCGTTATGCAGATTACTCACCAACGTTTTATCATGCAGCGAGCCATCCGGGGCGATCCTGAAACGATAAACGCCCTCACCGTGCGGCTGGTAAGTGCCGACAAAGGCAAAAGAAGCCGCCGCAGCCAGCGGCGCAACGCCAAACAACGCGACAGACAAGGCGGTAATCAGCTGTTTTCGCATAGTGTTATCCCGTAGTAAATTGCCGTTACGCCGCTTTGCCGCGACGTTAGCCCACCAGCTTTTTGGTTATCGCCAGCAGTGTTTTGACATCCTCCGGCCGCGTATCGCCAGAGGCTTTATCGATAATGGAACTGTAAATATGCGGAATGATTTTACTGACGCCCGCGTCCAGCGCGATCTGTAAGATCGCTTCATAGTTATCCAGATCGATACCGCCGGTCGGCTCCAGCCAGAAATCGTGTTCGGCGCAGGCCTGCGCCACTACGGTAAACTCTTCCCGCGCTTGCAGGCCGCCCATGGGAAAATATTTAATTGAGCTGCCGCCCATATCTTTCAACATGGCAATCGCAGTTTCAACCGGCACGATCGCATCTGCTGCCTGCGCGCTTAACGGTCCGGTGGAAATTTTCACCTTGCCCGGCGTGCCGGTGGGTGAGACCAGACCGTTGACTACGGTTTGCTGCTGCCCCAGCAGGGCGCGGCTGGTGGCGACGCCGGTAAACACCTGGTTGACGTGCTGCGGCTGCACTTCACGGGCGATCTCGCTGACCATCGCCGACTGACGCGGATCGCCCGCGCCCAGGCCAACGGAAAGCGCGTTATCAATCAGCGCAGCGTACTGACGCATATCTTCGACGGCGCTTGCCACGCTGGCGTAGTTTTTCGATAGTACGCCAACCAGCACATGGCCTTCAGCCGCCTGCCAGATCGCCTGCGCGTTATCTTTTGATCCTGCCAGTACGTTCAGGCAAACCCGGTTATGGTAAAAATCAGGCGTCAGCGTCATGCGTGTTTCTCTCCTGTAAGCAAAGCTTTGATGCTAAGAAAAATGGTGTTCAACTGCTCCGGCGTTACGCTGCGCACATCCGCTTCTACGATGCCTTCATTGGCTTTGTAACCACGGAAATAGATAGCGATCGCGCCGTTTTTCAGCGCCTGTACCAGCTCGCCGGTGGTCTGACCGATAGCCGCTTCGTCAAAATGGATCTCCGCGCGGGCAATATCGCGTCCGGCGGCGTCCCAGACCACACGGGCGTTAACGCCATTCAGGCCGTTAAGATGGTCGATAAAGGGCGTCATTTTTTCCACCATCTGCGCCCCGCTCTCTTTCTCGCGCGTCAGATAGTTTTCAATCGCCTGCGTCAGGCCGAGAATGCCCTCTTTACCCACCTTCATCGCGCGGCCGATACCGGACGACTGGCGTTTAACCCACTCAACGTACTGATGTTTGCCGACCACCAGACCGCTGGTCGGCCCTTCAATCGCCTTAGCGCCGCTGTAGATCACCAGATCGGCACCGCACTGGTAGTAACGCTGCAAATCTTCTTCCGCGGCGGCATCGACAATTAACGGCACCTGGTGTTTACGCGCCACCACCGCCGCCTGCTCAACGCTCAGATGGCTTTTCTGCACACAATGATGCGATTTTATATAGAGAATCGCCGCCGTTTGCGGCGTTATCGCCGCAGATAGCTGCTCCGGCGTACATTCATTGGCATATCCCGCTTCCACCAGACGGCCGCCGCCCAGTGTCACCATGGTGCCCACCGGCGCGCCAAAGTTCACGTTATGCCCTTTCGGCAGCACAATTTCATGCGGCACGGTCAGCGGCGCGGCGTGTAAATTATCCAGCAGCCAGGCATTATCTTTAACAATCACCGCCGCTACCGACTGCGCCATACCGGCGGAGGCGCAGGAGACCACCAGCGCATTTTCTGCGCCAAGCAGTTTCGCAATATAGGCGCCGGTTTTATCCACCAAATCTTTCATTTCAAAATAGTGGTTCAGGCCATATTTCACCGTATCCACCACGTCCGCCGCAGGCGTAGAGACGCCAAGAATCGTCATGCGCCCGGAAGCGTTGATCACCTGTTTCAGGTGATATTTTTCATAGATCGAAGACATTTTTTGCTTTCCCTTCCTCGGTAACATTCCACTGCCCGGCAACCACCGCCGCCAGCGGGATAAAATGCCGCTGGCCCTGTACGGTTTCACCCTCTGAATCGCGCTGCAAACGCTCCTCATTGCTCAGCGTAAACAGCGTAAGATCGGCATCAAAACCTGGCTCCAGCCGCCCTTTATGCGCCAGACGCAGCCCATCAGCCGCTTTCCAGGTCACGCAGTCGATAATCTGCGGCAGCGTCATACCGAGACTGAAGAACTTCGACATCACGTGCGCCAGGTTCTTGACCGGCCCTTCGATGCGGTTACGGCAGTAGATGTCGGAGCTGATGGTATCGGGCAGAATGCCCTGGGCGATGGCGCGCCGCGCCACCTCAAAACTGAAGCTGGCGCTGCCGTGGCCGACATCCAGCCGCACGCCGCGCTGCAACGCGTTTTTCACCGCCAGTCGCAGTTCGCCTTCCGGCGTCAAAATACGGTTCGGTTTGCCGTTATAGCAGTGGGTAATGATGTCGCCTGCGGTCAGCTGTGCGGCGATCTCATCCAGATGCGGCGGGTTATTGCCGATATGCACCATCAACGGCAGGCCGTGGTTCTCTTGCTGAATCTCTTTTGCCAGCTGCAACGGACGGATGCCGTTCTCCCCCACGACGCTGCTGCTGATGCGCGCCTTAAGCCCGATGATAAAATCGGGCAGGCGCTGCAATGCTGCGCTGACGGCGGGCTTATCAATTTGGCTCAGATCGGCCAGCTCATTTTGCGTAGTGATGCCGGTGCGGGCGATATTCAGCAGCGCATAAACCTGGGTTTGCGCCTTACGCGTGAGCTGATGGAGATCGTCAACGTCAGTCGCGCCGGTGCTGCCCGCATCCACCACGGTGGTAACGCCGGTGGCGACGCCAATGTTGTCCGCCTCATCATGATAAATCGGTGATTTGGGATAGCAGTGAACGTGTGAATCAATCCAGCCTGCGCTGAGGTAAACGGTGCCATCCAGTCGCCGTTCCTGTTTTGCGCTGCCTGATACCTGCCCAACCGCAGCGATTTTCCCATCCTGAATGGCGATATCAACCAGCCGTTCATCAACCAGTCGGGCACGGCGAATAATCAGATCGAACATAACAACTCCTTTGACGGGCCAGCCTCTGGGGCAGGCCCGTTACGGTTTACAGCGCTACCGGGAAGATCGCGCCCAGCACCATTGCTCCCAGAATCGCACCGCCGGTGATCGGTTTATTCCACAGGTAAAACACCAGCGCGCCGACAAGCGATCCCAGGCCGATAGGAATCGATGCGCCCATCGCCGAGAGGATAATCAACGGGCCGAGGAAGCGCCCGGAGGTGTTGCCCGCGCCCATCATCACGTCTGCGCCGTAGGTGGAATCGCTCTGGTTGATGGTGAATTTACGCGCCAGAATAATCACGTAGCCAATCGCCAGGCCGATAATCAGGCCGGTGACCAGTGAGGCGGCAAAATTAGCCACCGGAAAGATAATGCCTGCGCCCAGCAGCAGCGCCGGAACGCCCAGCCCAACGCCGGTTTGAATCGCGCCGCCGATATCCAGAATGCCGACCAGCGAGCCTTCGATAATGCGCGCAAACAGGAAGCTGGCGCCAAAGGCGGCTACCGCGCCATAGGCACCGGTTTCCATTCCGGCGCGCAGCATGGAGACAAAGGCCACTTCGTTAAAGGCGCCGATGCCGTACAGGTAATACATATGCGTCCCGGCGAATACCCCGGCGGAAAGCAGGCCAACAAAGATCGGGAAGGACCAGTCGGCGTACCAAAATCCACTTTTCGTCTCGTTCATCGTATGCTCCCGCTTATTTTCCGCTCAGGCCGT
The DNA here is from genome assembly GCF_031457955.1 of Mixta sp. BE291. NCBI lineage: Bacteria > Pseudomonadati > Pseudomonadota > Gammaproteobacteria > Enterobacterales > Erwiniaceae > Mixta > Mixta sp. BE291. Next base: position 35,685 of record NZ_JAVDXN010000010.1, read on the forward strand.
TGTGAATCATCTCAAGCCAGCCCGGCACGCCCAGCTGGAAAGATTCCAGCAGTTTCATGTCGAAGCCGCGGAAGAAACCGCTCAACACAAACAGCAGCACAATGGAGACCATCATCACTTTGGTGACTTTGTTCCAGCCGCTCTCTTCCACGCCTTTACCGATCAAAATACCCAGCACCAGGCCCGGTACGGCGTTGCCCATGATCAGCTGCGCCAGGCCGCCGAAAATCGTCGCCCAAAAGCCCGATTTTTTACCGGCATCGATCGCCGCCAGCCAGAAAATCACCGGCATCACGGTGTTAACCAGCAGGTTAGCGGCCGGCACCAGCACCTTCACCGCCGTAACCTGTAGCGCTTCCGGTACCGCCGAGGCGGTTGAGTTCAAAAAGGCCACCACAAACATGCCGATAAGACCGCAGGCGATCGCCATTTTTTTCGGATCGTGCAGCGTTTCGGCGACGTTACGGTTTTTGATCATTAACGCTGCCGCGCCCCAGTTAGGGATAATGCGGTGGTCAACGTCCTGGGTAAAAGAACCGGCGGCCACGGAAGAGGCCCAGGCGTTAAAAAAGAAGCCGAGGCCAAAAGAGAAGTGAGAAGCGGGATCGCCTTCACAGGAGTTAAGTTCGCCCAGTGTTCGAAATGCGCCCATGCCTTGAGAGGTTGGCGCATGGAACATACGTGCGGCACCTGCGCCGACGCCCACGCCTACCAGCCCGCCAATCACCAGCGACTTAAGCAAAATAATTAAAAACATCAGTCTTTCCTTATGTCTTATCGCCTAACGTTTTTATTACACGACGGTAAAATCCACCTTGTCGGTATCAATCACGGTCACGTTGACGGTAATGTCCAGCTCTACGCTGTAATTCCGTCGTTCACGCGGCAGAAAGAAAAACAGAAACCTCTCTTTTCTGACGCTCTGCTGCGCACGAATAACCTTTACGTCCTGTGGCTCGATGCGTAGCAAGACTTTCTGAGTGGATTGCAGCACCTTGTGCTGCACATGGCTGAGCGCATCGGCAAAGGCTCTGCTTTGCGTATCGCCTTTGCCGCTGACCTGAACGGAGGTGGTGTATTGCTGTTTCATACTTAGCTGCCGTACTTTTTATTCCAGGCCAGCACCAGCTTCTCGCCCAATTCCTCTTTATCCATAAAACCAAATCCCAGTACGTTGGCGCCTTCGTTAATGGCCGTTACGCCTTCATCAATCGAGCGCATACCGTGTTTGGCCTTATAGCCATATTTGTTTTGCGCCGTAATCGCGCCCGCGCCGCCGCTGCCGCAAAAAGAGATGCCGAAATCAGCGTTTTCCGCTTTCATGACATCGCCCAGCTTCATATCCGCCGCCACGCCAGGCACCACTACCGCGCGTCCGCCCGCTTTTTCAATGCCGGCCGCGACTTTTTGTCCTTTACCTAAACGATCGCCAATCACTACGGTTACCATGTTGCGTTCCTTCTGTTGAGTTTGCTTACTGCGGGCGGGCGCTGGCCTGCCGCTGATTAATTTGATTTCGCTACTTCAAAATGCACTGAAAGCAGCCATGCCTCTTCACGCGGCAGGTTGCCAAACAGATCGACCACCTGCTGCGCCAGCCGCATTGATTCAGGCGAGATATCCTCAAACAGTTCGGCCTCCACCTCCGGCAGCGGCTCGCCGGTTAATGAACGCAGCGCCATCGCGCGTACGTGGGAGGCCAACATTTGCTGCTGCACCGCATTGGGATAAATAGCCTCTGCCGCAAAGAGCTGGTCTATCTGTTGCTTTACCCGCTCGGCCAGCGCGTCGATCTCTGCGTCGCTAACCGAATTTTGCACCGCACTGTTATTCACCTTTCCCACTCCTGATTGCCTGAATGTCCATTTATTCGTGTTGAAAACAAAGTAGCGCTATCCCCACAGGGTTTGTAGCCCGACTTTTTCCGCCACAAAGTGGAAATAACCGCGCGTTCGCTGCGCGAGGTCGCAAAAAAGTTATTTTGCGCGTAATAAGCGGCAAAGGACGCCATTTGATTCGGCGATTAGCCAGCATTTACGCATAAACGCGCAAATAAACCGGGAAAATCCCAGCCAAAAGTAAATGATTTTTGATCAACAATAAGAAAAGGTTATGAATATCTATAGAGGGAAGGAGGCGGAGGCGGTGAATAAAATGCTGAGAGAAAAATAATAAGGTTGTTCAGAAAAAGAGATAAAAAAAACCGGGCACGCTAAGGCGCCCGGTGATTATATTTTGCCGTTATTGCCCGGCGATACTCATTTCCGGCAGCAGCACGGAACCGCACTGAATATTACTGCGCGTTTCAATATCGTCGCCAACGGTGACAATATTACGCCACATATCTTTTAAATTACCGGCAATGGTAATTTCGCTTACCGGATACTGAATTTCACCGTTTTCTACCCAGAAGCCTGCCGCGCCGCGTGAATAGTCGCCGGTGATGCCGCTTACGCCCTGGCCCATCAGCTCAGTCACCACCAGCCCTTTGCCCATCTGCTTAAGCAGGTCGTCAAAGCTGCTGCCCTGACCGGCAATGCGCCAGTTATGAATGCCGCCAGCGTGACCGGTGCTTTGCAGGCCCAGCTTACGCGCGGCGTAGCTGGTCAGCAGCCAGGTTTGCAGCACGCCCGCTTTAACGATTTCACGATCCTGGGTGCGCACGCCTTCGCTGTCGAACGGCGTGGAGGCCAGCCCTTTCAGCAGGTGCGGTTTTTCTTCAATGGTCAGCCATTCCGGCAGGATCTGGGTGCCCAGCGCATCCAGCAGGAAGGTGGATTTGCGATAAACGCTGCCGCCGCTGATGGCCCCCACCAGATGACCAAACAGGCCGGTAGCGACTTCCGATGCAAAGATCACCGGCGCTTTCATCGTTGGCAGCTTGCGCGGCGCCAGGCGTGACAGCGTACGCCGTGCGCACTCTTGTCCAACCCACTCCGGCGACTGCAGGTCGTCTAAAGCGCGGCCGATGGTATAGGCATAATCACGCTCCATATCGCCTTCCGCTTCCGCGATCACGCAGCTGGAGAGCGAATGACGGCTGGAACTGTAGCTTTGCAGCATGCCGTGGCTGTTGCCGAACACTTTGATGCCGACGTGGCTGTTAAAGCTGCCGCCTTCGGTATTGGTAATACGCGTATCCGCCTGTAGCGAAGCCTGCTCGGCACGCGCCGCCAGCTCGATCGCTTTGTCCGGATCGATCTCCCACGGATGGAACAGATCGAGATCCGGCGCGTCAAAGGCCAGCAGCTCGCGATCGGCCATCCCGGCAAAAGGATCGGGTGAGGTGTAACGGGCGATATCTACCGCCGCCTGCACGGTGCGCTTGATCGCGTCACTGCTCAGATCGGTGGACGAGGCGCTGCCCTTGCGGTTTTGATAATAAACAGTAATACCCAGCGCGCCATCGCTGTTGAACTCAACGTTTTCTACCTCACCATAACGGGTACTGACGCCAATACCCGTGGTTTTACTGACCGCTACCTCAGCGCCGTCGGTACTTGCTTTCGCCAGCTCCAGCGCCTGGGCGACTGCCTGCTCCAGCACTTTACGTTGTTCTGCAACCTGAGTGAGTATTTTCATTGATCTACCATAATATGATGAGTACGGTCTGCCTCTGCTGGCCGCAGCCATTACAAGGCAACGCGCGAGTTGTATCCTTATCTGGAGTCTAACAGAGTCAGAGAACAATTTCGCAGTAGCCGCGTAACCTGATAGCATTAGCCTCTTTTTCAGGAGCCTGATAATGACGAAACACCCCGAAGAGTGGCTCGACGACGTACCCGATAATCAAGAAGAAGAAGATGAAGAGATTATCTGGGTCAGTAAGAGTGAGATTAAACGTGATGCCGAGGAGCTAAAACGCCTGGGCGCGGAGATGGTTGAGCTGGGGAAAAACTCCCTTGATCGCCTGCCGCTGGATGAAGAGCTGCGCGACGCGATCGAGCTGGCGCAGCGCATTAAAAAAGAGGGCCGCCGCCGTCAGCTACAGCTGATTGGCAAACTGCTGCGCGCGCGCGATCCCGATCCGATCTACCAGGCGCTGGATAAGCTGAAAAACCGGCATAATCAGCAGGTTGCGCTGTTCCACAAGCTGGAAGCGATGCGCGATCGTCTGGTGGAACAGGGCGATGATGCGATGGCTGAGGTGCTGAACCTCTATCCCCATGCCGACCGCCAGCAGCTGCGCAGCATGATCCGCAATGCGCAAAAAGAAAAGGCCGCCAACAAGCCGCCGAAGTCCTATCGCCAGATCTTCCAGTATCTGCGCGAACTGGCTGAAACCGCTTAAGTTGTTGCCTGCAGTAACCGCGCTACGCTCTCTAACCTGAGCGTAGCGCGGGCTTTTCACGTCCGCCGCGCTTGCGCGCGCCATCAAGCGTTACTTCGCTAAGCGATCCAGCAGTTTCTGATGAATCCCACCAAAACCGCCGTTACTCATCACCAGGATGGTATCGCCCGGATGCGCATGTTTGGCAATCAGCTCCACCAGCGCATCGATATCGGCGCTCCAGAACGCGGGCTGAATACAGGCATCCGCCACTTCCGCTACCTGCCAGGGGATATGGTGCGGCTGGAACAGAAACACCTCATCGGCACGGGCAAGCGCTGGCGCAAGATCGTCTTTGCTGACGCCCAGCTTCATGGTGTTGGAGCGCGGCTCCAGTACGGCAAGAATGCGGGCGGTGCCGCCCACTTTGCTGCGCAGCGCAGCCAGCGTCGCCACTATCGCGGTAGGATGATGGGCAAAGTCGTCGTAGACGTTAATGCCGTTGGCCTCGCCGCGCAGCTCGAGGCGGCGGCGCGCATTGATAAACGCATCCAGCGCGCGTCCGGCATCGTCCGGTTTCACGCCAACGTGACGCGCGGCGGCAATCGCCATCAGGCCGTTATGCATGTTGTGTTCGCCCACCAGCGACCAGTTCACTTCCGCGACGCGTTCGCCATCCAGCCAGGCTTCCCAGCGAGAGGCGTCCGGCGTCAGTTTTTTCGCCTGCCAGTGGCCGTTTTCGCCGACCGTTTCCTGCTCGCTCCAGCAGCCCATCGCCATTACCTGTTTCAGGTTGGTATCGTGCTCCGGCAGCAGAATTTTGCCCTGCCCCGGCACGATACGCACCAGATGATGGAACTGTTTCTGAATGGCGCGCAGGTCGTCAAAAATATCGGCGTGATCGAATTCGAGGTTATTCAGAATCAACGTGCGCGGGCAATAATGCACAAACTTGGAGCGTTTATCGAAAAAGGCGCAGTCATACTCGTCAGCTTCGATCACGAAGAATGGGCTTTTTCCTAAAGTTGCGGATACTGAGAAATTTCCCGGCACGCCACCGATAACAAACCCCGGTTCCAGCCCGCAGGCCTGTAAAATCCACGCTGTCATGCCTGCGGTGGTGGTTTTACCATGGGTGCCCGCCACGGCGATCACCCAACGGTCGCGCAGGACAAAATCATGCAGCCACTGCGGCCCTGACATATAGGGAATATTGCGCTCCAGCACCGCTTCCACACAGGCGTTGCCGCGCGTCATCGCATTGCCGATAATCACTAAATCAGGCGTCGGATCGAGCTGACTGGCATCGTAACCCTGAATCAAATCAATGCCTTGATTCTCCAGCAGCACGCTCATGGGCGGATAAACGTTGGCGTCAGAGCCGGTAACTTCATGGCCCATCGCACGCGCCAGCATCGCCAGCCCGCCCATAAAAGTGCCACAGATACCAAGGATATGAATACGCATAAAAGATCCGTTTTCGAAAAGTTTCGGGGCACAGTGTAGCGCCGAGCGGCGCGGGAAGAAACGGATTTGACCTATGGTCTTTGCGCTTCATTCCGTTAAACTGCGATGGCATACGTTGCAGCTTTGTACCCTATGCTGCCACTCCATCGTAGATTCAGGGATTGTGTTATGAAAACATTAGGCGAATTCATCGTCGAGAAGCAACACGACTTTCCGCATGCCACAGGTGAACTGACGGCGCTGATCTCCGCTATTAAGCTCGGCGCTAAAATTATCCACCGCGATATTAATAAAGCCGGGCTGGTTGATATTCTGGGCGCCAGCGGCGTGGAAAACGTTCAGGGCGAGCAGCAGATGAAGCTCGACCTGTTCGCTAATGAAAAACTGAAAGCGGCGTTAAAAGCGCGCGGCATCGTAGCCGGTATCGCATCGGAAGAAGAGGACGAAATCGTTATCTTCGAAGGCGTGGAAAACGGTAAATACGTGGTGTTAATGGACCCGCTGGATGGCTCGTCGAATATCGATGTTAACGTCTCGGTCGGCACGATTTTCTCTATTTATCGCCGCGTGACGCCGCCTGGCACGCCGGTTACCGAAGCAGACTTTATGCAGCCGGGTAATAAGCAGGTTGCTGCTGGTTATGTGGTTTATGGCTCATCAACCATGCTGGTTTACACCACCGGCTGCGGCGTTCATGCCTTTACTTACGATCCGTCGCTGGGAGTATTCTGCCTGAGCCAGGAACGCATGATGTTCCCGGAGCAGGGCTACACCTACTCCATTAACGAAGGCAACTATATTCGTTTCCCGCAGGGCGTGAAGAAATACCTGAAGTTCTGTCAGGAAGAGGATAAAGCGACGCATCGTCCTTATACCTCGCGCTATATCGGCTCGCTGGTGGCGGATTTCCACCGCAACCTGCTGAAGGGCGGCATCTACCTTTATCCTAGCACCGCCAGCCATCCTACCGGTAAGCTGCGCCTGCTGTATGAGTGCAACCCGATGGCCTTTCTCGCCGAGCAGGCTGGCGGCAAAGCCAGCGACGGGGAAAACCGTATCCTCGATCTGCAGCCGGAAGCGTTGCATCAGCGTTGCCCGTTCTTTGTCGGCAATAACGCGATGGTCGATGACGTAGAGCGCTTTATTCGCGAATACCCGGACAATCATCAGGCTTAAGCGATAAACGAGGCTGCCCGCGCTGCTGGCGGCCTTTTTTGCCTACAGAAAGTGCTGCCCTGAAAACCGAAAAAGCCAAATCCTTGTTATAGTGACTTTTCTTTGTTGCCTGCTCAGGGAGCGTCCAATGACGGCTTTTGCCTCAATAGTTATTTTGCTGGTTCTTGGTGGATTGAGTTTATTGGTTCATAACACCGCCGTGACGATCTCTGTCGCCGCGCTGCTGGTGATTAAATTAACGCCGCTGGCGCAATTCTTTCCCTATATAGAAAAACAGGGGCTGACCCTCGGGATCATTATTCTGACCATTGGCGTGCTGTCGCCGCTGGTTAGCGGCTCGCTGCCGGTCAGTACGCTGCTGAAATCTTTTCTCGATTGGAAATCGCTGCTGGCAATTGCCGTCGGCATCCTGGTTTCCTGGCTGGGCGGGCGCGGCGTGGCGTTGATGAGCAGCCAGCCCACCATTGTCGGCGGCCTGTTGATCGGCACCATTATCGGCGTTTCCCTGTTTCGCGGCGTGCCGGTCGGCCCGCTGATCGCCGCCGGACTGGTTTCGCTGTTTATTTTCAATAAATAACCACGGCTGGAGCATTCCGAAAGCGGAAAAAGGGGGCATACTTTCATTGTCAGTTGGCTATAATAGCCGTCACTCAACTTATGACGAATGAAGGAAAGCGAGATGAGTTTGAACCTGGTTCCTGCCGGTAAAGACCTGCCAGAAGATATCTATGTCGTTATCGAGATCCCGGCGAATGCCGATCCGATCAAATATGAAGTCGATAAAGAGTCTGGCGCGCTGTTTGTTGACCGCTTTATGTCAACGGCCATGTTCTATCCGTGCAACTACGGTTATATCAACCACACGCTGTCCCTGGACGGTGACCCGGTTGACGTTCTGGTGCCGACGCCGTATCCGCTGCAGCCGGGTTCAGTAATTCGCTGCCGTCCGGTTGGCGTACTGAAAATGACCGACGAATCGGGCGAAGATGCGAAGCTGGTTGCCGTACCGCACACCAAGCTTTCTAAAGAATACGATCACATTAAAGATGTGAACGATCTGCCGGAACTGCTGCGCGCCCAGATTACCCATTTCTTTGAGCACTACAAAGATCTGGAAAAAGGCAAGTGGGTGAAAGTTGACGGTTGGGATAACGCAGAAGCGGCGAAAGAAGAGATCCGTACCTCTTTCGAACGTGCAGCGAAGAAGTAATGCCCATCGGGTGAGCGGTTTCTCACCATGATGACCAAAAAACACCGCCTCTAAAGGGCGGTGTTTTTTTTATGGGCCGCGTTGAGCATCTCCTGGCGGCCAAAGGCCGTTTGCGCTCAATCTGACTGAGCCTGTCTCTGCTGACGGTTTTTTGACGGCATTAGCAGAATTTGATGATTAAATGGCCCTATTGTTGGGGCTGGAGCAGGACTAATTAAATTATTCTGATGCTTAATTCCTACTACAGGCAGTCGTTAACGATGCCTTTGCAAGGAAGATTCACCCTTAACGACGCAGATTATTCACCGTTAATGTTCTACGGAGTGGGAACGTTTATGGCTTTCTCTGGCCGCGGTGCTTATAAAAACCGGGGTGGCTGCGCAATAATTCCTAACGAAGGGCCTATACCGCCGGGAAAATACTGGGTTGTTGATCGTCCGAGTGGCGGCGGTTTCGGATCATGGGCACATGCAGTAGTTAAAGATACATTTAATAAAAATAAGGCCACCTCCAAAGGAGGTGGCCTTTTATTCACCTGATGACGCCTCATCCCGTTGCAGCCAGTCGCCGCTGGGGATATGAGTCAATCCTGCTACCGAACGTTGATAAACATACAGCCAGGCGCTGCCGTACGGCGTCTGAATCAGCTGGCGTTTATACTCCCCGCCGCGGGTTCGAAGCGCGTCCAACTCACCTAACGTACTGGCATCAATCCGATAAACTTCACCATACACGGAGCCTTCACCCGGCACGACGCCCGGGTAAAGGCCTATGTTGTAAAGATCGTAGCCGACGATCTGATGATCGCCGAGCCACTGCGCGTTAGTCATCCAGTGACTGTTTCCCTGTTTGCGCCGTAAACTGCCATAGACAATTATTCGCATTGCTAAAACTCAAACTGATAGAGCAAATCGAGTGCCTGGTCAACGCCGGACACCGCTTCTAAATAAAGCTTAGGCATCAGGCGATAACGCAACGTTAACGTCGCCAGTGAATCGAAGATACCTACACCATATTTTACTTGTAGACCCGGCAGCACATAACCGCTGACCTGCACCTGCTGGCTATCGCCAACACCGGCGGTGTCAAGGGCCAGATTGCTAACGCCAAAGGTCTCGCCGATTTTACCCACAATTTGACCACTTTGCGCAACCCCTAAACCAACAAGGGCAGAAGTCAGTGCGTTACTGTCGCCGTCAGCGTCCAGTCCCTGCCCGCGCAACAGGTAAGAGAGCGCCTCCTGCTGCGACATCGCCGGATCGGAGAAAATTTCCGCTTTCGGCTCGTCCGCCAGCCCGGTGACGCGCAACCCGGCGGTGACATCATCTTCGGTCGCTTCCGGATTACGAATCGCTTCCAGATTGATATAAGGCTGATCCGGCGGACCGGCGAACTGCAGCTCGCCTTTACGCACCAGCAGATCCTGCCCGTAGGCATGGAAGCGGCCGGACGGAATATTGATCTGACCATTCAGCCCCAGGCCGCGCTTATCCTGTACCAGCTTGAGATCGCCGTTCAGCTTCGCCTTCAGGCCAAAGGCGCTGAGGCGCACATCATCGCCGACATGAATAATCAGGTTGCTGTTGATTGGGATAGCCGCCGTTTGCGGCGCGATCGGTTGCAGGTTTTCATCCAGCAGCACCTCGTCAGAAGAGACGCCAGCCGCGCTCTCAGGCACTTCCTGAACCGTAATCCGCGCCCATGGCACATCCACCTTACCATCCAGCGTAAAGGCAGCGGGCGAAGCATCGAATGTCAGATCGGGCGAGACATCCATCCGCACCATCGGCGGAACGGTGACGCGTACGCGATCGCCGCGAGCGGCAATATGCGCGCGCCAGTTATCCAGCTGGCTCCAGTCGGCGTTGCCATCAAGGTTAATCTGCCCGCGTGCAGTTTGGATCAGGCCTTCCAGCGTTGAGCTCATGCCGTTAAACACCATGCTCAGGTTGGCGCTGGTGAGGTCAACCGGCATAAAGCTGCCTTCCACATCGACATTACGCAAACCCAACTGACCATAAACCAACGGCTTTTGCAGATCCCCACCAAGACGCAGGTTGCTGTTAAGCATTCCGGCGACCTGCTCGCCGCGCATTAGCGCCGGGTTGAGCAGCGCCAGCGACAGGTTGTTGATGTTGATATTACCGGAGAGCGTGCGCCGGTTTTGCGGATCGCTTACCTGTACCTTACCGTCAAACTGCCCGTTATTGGCAATGCGCAGCAGCCACTCCAGCTGCGCCTGGCCGTCGCGCAGGGCGGCATTGAGGTTCAGGGTATCGAAGGCGATGGGCAGCGCGTTGCCCTGCACATCCTGGGTAACCTTAACGCCATTGCCTTTCAGCGCTACTCGTCCGGTAGGCAGCGCGCCGTCGCTGTGCCAGCTCACATCGGCATCGCCGTTGAATACGCCCACCAGCTGCGTCTCTGCTGGCAGGAAAGGCTTGATCATTGCCAGATCGAAGCGATTTAGCGTTACGCGCGCATGGCCGTCCGGCCCCGCCTCAATCGGCTGCGGCACGCACAGCTGCGCATTCGGATTGCGCCAGCAGTGCGCGCCAATGGTCGCGGTTTGTTGCGCGTTGTGATAATCGATAGCGATGGCGCGGGTTAAACGCCATTCACCGACCGGCGTATCGAAGAAGGTGTTATTCAGCGTGCCCTGCCAGCGCTGCTGCTGGCGATCGAAACTGCCGTTTAATGCCAGCTGGCCGGAGACCGGATCGCCGTTAACATTAAGCTTCAGCTGGTGTTTCTGCTCGTTGCCGTCGGCATTGAGCGTCAGCTGATTAATCGCCAGCGCCGCCTGCTTCAGACGATCAACCCGCAGCTGTAGCTTACCGGCGACCTGGTCGCTGGATTTCACGTCGCCATCCAGCCGTACGCGCGCGATGGTCAGCTCCTGCCAGCGCAGGTTAGTGGCGGTGACATCAGCCAGCAGCTGCGGCGCCTGTAGCGTGCCACGCGCTTTGATGGTGCCTTTCGCCACGCCGCCAAGGCCGGGCAGCGCATTATCCAGATGCGGCGCATCAATGTTGGCGTCCAGGTTAAGCGCATCGCCCAGCTCACCTTTCAGATCAACATTGTTGCGCCCCAGCACCAGCTTAATGCCGGGAATATTCCACTGATTGTAGCTGTTGCCATACAGCGTGCCCTGTGCGGAAACCGCATTCTGCCTTACCTTGCCGCGTAACTGCAGCTCCGGTACGCGCATCTGCCAGCTGCCGCCGTACAGGCTGCCGCGCGTGGTGATTTTACCCTCCAGCGTGGCGGGCCAGTCGGGATAGTCCCGCGCGGTGTTGATGCCGTTCAGCGTCAGTTCGCTGCGCCAGCTAATCGCCTTGCTCCAGTCCACCAGCCCGCTGAGATCGGCATGGCCCTGCAACGCTGATAAACGCAGTTTATCGAGGCTGAACTGTTCAACGTTGCCCTTGCCATCCAGCGCCAGATCGGCAGGCGGAATCGCCTCCCCTTTCAACGCGGTACGCAGCGACATCACATAGTCGGTGGCCTTGCCGCTGAAGCTGAAATCCAGGTTATCTGCCTGATATTGCGTTGCGCCGCTTAGCGGCCAGCGCAGCTGCGGGCTGGTCAGTTTTAACTGTAACGGCAGGCCAACGGTAGCCAGCTCGGTTTGTCCGCTGAGCTGCGCATTGAGCGGGCCGGAGAGATTAACGCTCAGCTGTAACTGCTGACGCATGGCACCGCCAAGCGTCATTTTGATCTTCTCGCCCTTCAGCGGCTCGACGTTTAACGCGCCGTTCAGATTAAGGTCTACCGGCCAGTCGCCGGCCAGCTGCGCCTGCCCGCTGGCGTTAAGCTGCCCCTGCGGCGAATCGATATCCAGCGTTTGCAGCTGTAACAGGCGATCCTGCGTTTTTGCCTTGAGCAGCAACCGGTTTATCGCCAGATCGGTATCGCCGGTGATGCGTAGCTGCTCGCCGACGATCTCCTGCACCTCAATATCCAGCGGCAGACGGAAATCGGGCATCGCGGGCAGCAGCGGCTGTTCGAACATCGCCTTCAGCGTTTCGCCCAGCGGCTTCTCTTGCGGCTGCGGCTGCTGAACCTTCGGCTGCACCACCTGTTCATCGGCAACCTGCGCCGCCTTCGGCAGCGCGATCAGCAGGCTTTGAATACGCGTTGGGGTTAGGGTAAGCGCCCGCTCCTGCCAGTGCAGACCGGTGGAGAAATCGAGCAGGGAAACCGCCGTATTATCAATTTTGAGATTGATATTGTGCAGGCTGAGATGACGCAGCGTAATCGGATATGGCGTGCTGATTTCCCCGCTGCCGCTCTCTTCTTCCGGCGGCGGCGCGCTGGCAGGCGTCATTTCGCTGCTGTCGACCACCACGTTAAGATCTTTCAGCCCCAGGTCGTTCACGCAGAACGCGGAATTTTTCAGGCAGCCCAGCTGCACCGCCAGATGAAACTCACCGGCGTTTACCGTGACGCCAGGCATTTCATACTTCACGCCTTTTAGCGTCAGATTACGCCAGCCGCCGTCCACCTGCTGGATAGATAGCCCCGGCACCCAGCGCGCAGCGCCGTTCAACAACAGATGCAGGCCGGGCGTGGTGCCAACCAGCAGCAACAGGCCGCCCAACAGCACCGCTAAAAAGATCAAAATGCCAATCAGGACCTTTTTCCATAGCTTCATAATTCAGGCCCCAGTCCGATGTAAAACTGCAATCCGTGTTCCTCTTTATCGCCAATCGGCCGCGCCAGATCGAACTTAATGGGTCCGACCGGTGAAGCCCAACGTACGCCGATACCGGCGCCGGTTTTAAAGTTGCTTTGCTTGATATCATTCACCGCTTCGCCGGAATCCACGAATACCGCGCCCCACCACTTGCCGGTCACGTTGTATTGATACTCCAGCGAGCCGGTCGCCAGTTTCGACGCACCGGTGAGTTTGTCGTCATCATCGCGCGGCGAGATGCCTTTATATTTGTAACCGCGAATGCTGCGATCGCCACCGGCGAAAAAGCGCAGATCCGGCGGGACTTTTTCAAAGTCGTTGGTTTCAATCCAGCCGAGGTTGCCGCGCACCACAAAGCGATGCCGATCCGCCAGCGTGCGGATCCAGACGTTTTGCGCCTGTAACACCAGGAAATCGACATCCGAACCCCAGGTGGTATCAGAAATATCTACCGAATAGCGTTGCGAGTCGCCCCAGGTGGGCATTAACCCGCCGCGCGAGCGGGTACGGTTAACGCTGACGCCAGGATAGATCAGCATAGTGGTATTGGTTACGTTCGCCTGGGTAAAGTGATCCAGGCTCCAGCGCAGGTTAATGGCTTTCTGCCAGCCGGAGCTGTTATCCCAGTAGCGCGACAGCGCCAGCGTGGTGGAATCCGCTTTGGTATCGTTCAGATCGGTACGTTTCAGGCCGCCCTGAATCAAATAATATTGTTCCAGCGGATTTTTCAGCAGCGGCACCTTATAGCTAAAATCAAGCTGCTGCTCCGGGGCGGAGATGTTGGCGCTGGTAGCCAGACTGTGCCCGCGCGAGTTCACCCACGGCTTACGCCAGGTGGTTTTCAGACGCGGCCCGACATCGGTTGAGTAGCCGATCCCGGTTTCGATAGTATTTTCAGTGCGCGGCGAAACCACGCCGCTCAGCGGCAGAATTTTATCCGGCGTGGTTTTATCAAATTCCGGCGCGACCACCACTGAATTAAACCAGCCGGTCGCTGATAAGCGTCGGTTTAGCTCGGCCAGGTCGCGCGAGCTGTAATAATCGCCCTCGTGGAACGGCACCAGGTTTTGCAGATATTCATCGCGAATCTGCGAGCCTTCAAAGGTGACGTCGCCAAAGCGATAGCGTTTACCGCTGTCATAATCGAGATCCCAGAACGCTTCACGTCGCTTAACGGAGACGCCCAACTGACTTTTCTTAAAGTCGCCGTCAAAATAGCCGTTGCGCAGCGCCAGGTTGGTAAAGCCCTTTTTAAAGCTTTCATATTTACCATGGTTAAGAATGGTGCCGTTTTCAGGCCGCCCCTCTTTTACCCACTGCTGATACTCTGCGTCATTACGCGCATCGCCGCGCAGAATAATCGTGCTGCCAGCAATTTTTACCGGCTCGCCTGCTGAAACGCGCGCAATCAGTACCGGCCTGCCGCCGTTTGCCGGTGCGGGACGGCTTTCAAAATCGATATCGGGTTCGTAATAACCCAGCGCGTGCAGCCCCTCTTCGATAGCGGTTTTAACGCGCGCGCGGAAACGACCGTCGGCGGTGACTTCGTCGGTATCGATCGTAGAGAGCCGCGCCCTGACGTTTTTTTGTAGATCCCCGGTTAACCCTTCAAGCTGTAAGCGAAGGCTTGCGGCCTGCGCGCCAGGCGCGGCCACCAGCAAACAAGCAATACAATAGAGATGAAATCGTGGCACGCTTACTCCTGTTAATGTTGCCGAATCCCCCCTTTTCCCGGGGATAAATAACATCGCGAACCAACAGGCGCTAATGGCGACGTCGAGTTTGGTTAACAGCATAGCTTTCATCCTGCCGTTGCGGCTATGCGTTCGACAGATAAAAAAGTGAAGTTAAAGCAAATTTGGCCGTTATTGTCGATAAAGCCGCGCTGCGTTACAACCAACAATGCTGATTCCGTGCGCGATGACGGTGCATATTACTGTTTTTCCGCGCGGTAAATGTCCGTCTATTTATTAAACAAGCGGGCGCAGTAACAGCGCTGGCGGGCTGAGCAGAGCTACTGCTATAATCTCAGCGGTCGCTTCTGCGGCTATTATCATCCCTTTCTGCCCCGACCTGCGTGTCGAACCGGCGCAGACATTTTTGGCACGGATAGCTCAGCATAACGGAAAGTCGCAGTGATGCCGCATCGCGCGTTGCCCAGGCCAAAAATGACAAGTATCAAAAACCAACGGAATCTTTATGTTAGATAGCTTGCTTGTCATACTCGTGTTGATTGCAATCAGCGCCTTCTTTTCTTTGTCAGAAATCTCGCTGGCCGCCGCGCGTAAAATTAAACTCAAACTGCTGGCCGATGATGGCAATATCAACGCGCAGCGCGTGTTGAAAATGCAGGAAACGCCAGGGATGTTTTTTACCGTGGTGCAAATTGGCCTGAACGCCGTCGCCATTCTTGGCGGTATCGTCGGCGACTCTGCTTTCTCTCCCTCATTTAAAACGCTGTTCGATGGCCTGGTTTCGCCTGAGCTGGCGGAGCAGCTGAGCTTTATCTGTTCTTTCACCCTGGTGACCAGCCTGTTTATTCTGTTTGCCGACCTGACGCCAAAACGTATCGGGATGATCTCGCCGGAAGCGATCGCGCTACGCATTATTAATCCGATGCGCTTCTGCCTGCTGCTGTTCCGCCCGATGGTCTGGTTCTTTAACGGCATGGCAAATATGATTTTCCGCCTGTTTAAAATCCCGATGGTGCGTAAAGACGATATCACCTCTGATGATATTTATGCGGTGGTGGAGGCGGGTGCGCTGGCGGGCGTGCTGCGCAAGCAGGAGCATGAACTGATTGAGAATGTGTTCGAGCTGGAATCACGTACGGTGCCCTCTTCGATGACCTCGCGTGAAAACATTATCTGGTTCGATCTGCATGAAGAAGAGAGCAGCCTGAAAGAGAAGATTGCGCTGCATCCGCACTCAAAGTTTTTGGTCTGTAATGGCGATATTGACCATATCGTCGGCTACGTCGATTCAAAAGAGCTGCTGCTGCGCGTGCTGGGTAATCAGAGCATGGCGCTGAACAGCGGTTTGCAGATTCGCTCGGCGCTGATTGTGCCGGATACCCTGACGCTTTCCGAGGCGCTGGAAAGCTTCAAAACCGCCGGGGAAGATTTCGCGGTGATCATGAACGAATATGCGCTGGTGGTCGGTATTATTACGCTGAACGACGTGATGACCACGCTGATGGGCGACCTGGTCGGCCAGGGGCTGGAAGAGCAGATCGTTGCGCGTGATGAAAACTCATGGCTGGTAGAGGGCGGCACGCCTATTGATGACGTGATGCGCGTGTTGGATATTAATGAGTTCCCGCAGTCCGGCAATTATGAAACCATCGGCGGTTTTATGATGTATATGCTGCGCAAAATTCCAAAACGTACCGATTTTGTTAAGTTCGCGGGCTATAAGTTCGAAGTGGTCGATATTGACAGTTATCGCATCGATCAGCTGTTGGTTACGCGTATTGATGAGCGCCCGGCAAGCCTGACGATAAGTAAAGAAGTGGAAGAGTAAGAAAGGCTGCATATCGGGTCTGGCGGTTTAGCTGATTGCCGCCGCCAGACAGCACAAGGGCGCGTTAATCGCGCCCTTTTCGTTTACTGATATTCGGCCTGCAGTCGAAGCACCTGGCGGTTCACTTCCGACATCACGCTAAAATGCTGTTTATCCTTAACGCGCGGCACGAGGATTTTGCCTTTATCGAACTCGAACGCGCCGACATCCTTGATATAAATCCTTCCTTTAAACAGTGTTTTAACGTATTTCGCGATCTGGAAAGGATTGTAACGCTGAAAAATTTTCATCTTGCTTTAAACTCCTAAAAATTAATACGCTTCGCCGTTGCCAAAATCGGTACGAGCTCATGAAGCGCAAAGTGCCGATAGAACTATAGAACATCGTCCGTTTCCTGTGTTCCTAAAATTAATCTTTTTTACTGATTTTACAGATCATTACAGGACACTCTGTTAATACCCTCATATAAGACAGTATAAACCTACTGCCAAAACGAATTTGTGCAGTCTACCGCAAAGCTGGCAGGTCAATGAGACAGCAGCATAATGGCTGCTTATTATTGCAAAAACATGACCGGGTGGTCTGATCAGCTGCTGATGTGGAGAAAATAATGAAACCTGCCTCGCTCGCCCTTGTATTCAGCCTGCTGCTGCCTTTTACCAGCAGCGCCCACGACTTCGTCAACGGCCAGCGCGTTGCGCCGGTAGGCATCAGTGATAAAGGAGAACTTAACTATCAACAGGATAAGTTTAGCTATCGGGCGTGGAATAGCGCGCAGCTGCCTGGTAAAGTGCGCGTGCTGCAACATATTGCCGGGCGTTCATCGGCAAAAGAGAAAAACGCCGCGCTGGTGGAGGCGATAAAGCAGGCGCATCTGCCGCAGGAACGCTATCAAACCACCACCATCGTCAATACGGATGACGCCATTCCCGGTACCGGCATGTTTGTACGCAGCAGCATTGAAAGTAATAAGAAACAGTATCCCTGGTCGCAGTTTATTGTTGACAGTAACGGCGCGGCGAAAAGCGCCTGGCAGCTGGAAGATGGCGGCTCCGCCGTGGTGGTATTGGATAAAACGGGTCGGGTACGCTTTGCCAAAGATGGCGCGCTGACGGCGCAAGAGACGCAGCAGGTTATCGCCCTGCTGCATCAGTTGCTTAAATAAAGCCGATTTAAAAAATAGAAACGCGGAAGCCTGGATTTAAGAAAGATTCGCGCGCCGTATAATCCAGCGGGCGTCCTTTCCAGTCATGAACGTGGGCACCTGCGGCTAAAGCGACCGCATGACCGGCGGCAGTATCCCAGCTGTTGGTCGGCCCGAAGCGCGGATAGAGCTGCGCCTTGCCTTCCGCCACCAGGCAAAATTTAAGCGAAGAGCCAATCGCCACCGTTTGATGCTCGCCCAGCTGATGCAGATATTCCGTTAGCTCATCGCCATCCTGATGAGAGCGGCTGACAACCACCAGCGGCGGGCGCGCATCGCGAATTTTAATCTGCGTTTTCTGCCCGCCCTCTTCTTTCCACGCTTTACCTTCCGCAGCGGAATACATCACTCCCAGCACCGGCGCATAGACTACGCCAAGCACCGGTTTGCCCTGATCGATCAGCGCGATGTTCACGGTGAACTCGCCGTTACGCTTAATAAACTCTTTGGTGCCGTCCAGCGGATCGACCAGCCAGTAGCGCGACCAGTGCTGACGCACCTCAAAGGCGGGCGGATCTTCTTCCGACACCACCGGCACGTCAGGCGTAAGCTGCTGCAACCCGCGCATAATGATGCCGTGCGCGGCAATATCAGCAGTGGTTACAGGGGAATCGTCAGTTTTGTGAGAAACGTCGAGCGGCGCCTCGCCATCGTAAACGTTCATAATGGCGTCGCCCGCTTCGCGCGCCAGCTGGCAGATTTGCTCTAACATTTTTCACCTCTTTGTCGATGACCGAAGTAAGCCAGACTACAACGCCGTGACTTACGATGATTGATCATGCTGTTTAATCATAGCAGCTGGCGCTCAGATGCCACGGTAAGCGGCTGCCAGCCGTTCGCGTTTGCGGATTGTTTAGTTATCAATAGCATAATTCACGCCTTACTGTCATTACCTGCCCCAGCACGCGCATTTTCTCTTCTGGCCGCCTGTTTTGGATAAAGCATTATTTATCGGTTATGGCTCACAAATTCGTGCGATGAAATGTAACGTTTGCCGGTTAATTTGAGAAGTTTGTAGCGCTTACTTTTCAGGAGGAAAAATGATTAAGGGTACTGCGCTTTTGGTGATGGCAACGGCTTCGCTTCCGATCTGCGCTGCGACGGTGGATTTTCGCATTATGGAAACCACCGATCTGCACAGCAATATGATGGATTTCGATTACTACAAAGATAAACCCAGCGATAAATTCGGCCTGGTACGTACCGCGACGCTGATTGCGGCGGCACGCGCGGAGGTCAAAAACAGCGTGCTGGTCGATAACGGCGACGTCATCCAGGGTAGCCCGCTGGGCGATTATATGGCCGCGAAGGGGCTGAAACAGGGTGAGACGCATCCGGTTTACCAGGCGATGAATACGCTGGATTACCGCGTCGGCAATTTGGGCAACCATGAATTTAACTACGGGCTGGATTATCTGCAGAAGGCGCTGGCAGGCGCGCATTTTCCCTATATCAACGCCAACATTATCGATGCGGCCACCGGCAAACCGCGCTTTACGCCCTGGCTGATCAAGCCGGAAAAGGTCACCGGACGCGACGGGAAAACCTACACGCTTAATGTCGGCTATATCGGCTTTGTGCCTCCGCAGATTATGGTCTGGGATCGGGTGAATCTACAGGGAAAAGTCACGGTTGATGATATAACCGAAACCGCCCGGCGCTGGGTGCCGGTGATGCGTCAGCAAGGCGCAGATGTGGTGATTGCCGTGGCGCACTCTGGTTTATCGAGCGAGCCTTATCATGCGCTGGCTGAAAACTCGGTGTGGTATCTCAGCAAGGTGCCGGGCATTGACGCAATTATGTTTGGTCATGCGCATGCCGTCTTCCCAGGCGCTGAGTTTGCCGCCATTCCTGGCGCAGATATCAAACAAGGTACGCTCAACGGCGTGCCTGCGGTGATGCCGGGCATGTGGGGCGATCACCTGGGCGTGGTGGATCTCACGCTTAATAACGATCAGGGTAAGTGGAAAGTTACGCAGGCGCGCGCCGAAGCGCGCCCCATCTATGATAAGACGGCGCAAAAGTCGCTGGCGCAGGAGGAAAGCTCGCTGGTTAAGGTGCTGGCCGACGCGCATCGCGCCACGCGGGATTTTGTCGCGCAGCCCATCGGTAAATCGGCAGACGTGATGTACAGCTATCTGTCGCTGGTGCAGGACGATCCCACCGTGCAAATCGTCAATAATGCGCAGCGCGCTTACGTTGAGCATTTCATTCAGGGCGATCCCGATTTAGCGACTATTCCGGTGCTGTCTGCCGCCGCGCCTTTTAAAGCGGGCGGACGTAAAAACGATCCGGCCAGCTATGTGGAAGTGGAAAAGGGCCAGCTCACGTTTCGTAACGCCGCCGACCTTTACCTTTATCCCAATACGCTGGTGGCGATGAAAGTAAACGGCGAACAGGTAAAACAGTGGCTGGAATGCTCTGCCGGTCAGTTTAATCAGATTGATCCGCAACAGCGACAGCCGCAGCCGCTGATTAACTGGAACTACCGCACCTATAATTTTGACGTGATTGATGGCGTCAATTATCAGATCGATGTGACGCAGCCTGCGCGCTATGACGAAGAGTGTCAGCTTATTCATCCACAGGCCTCGCGCATTAAAAACCTCACCTGGCAGGGGAAACCGATTAAACCCGACGCGACCTTCCTGGTGGCGACCAATAACTATCGCGCCTGGGGCGGTAAGTTTGCCGGTACTGGAGAAAAATATGTCGCTTTCTCCTCACCGGATGAGAATCGCTCGATCGTTTCGGCCTGGATTAGCGCGCAAACCAAGGCCGAAGGTGAGGTGCATCCGCAGGCGGATAATAACTGGCGGCTGGCGCCCATTGAAAGCGCGGTTCCGCTGGATATTCGCTTTGAAACGTCTCCCTCGTCAAAAGCGGCAGATTTTATTGCCCATTATGGCCGTTATCCGCTGAGCTATATCAGTCAGGATGAAAATGGTTTTGCCATTTATCGCATCAATCTGCAAAAATAGTAAAAAAGCCAGCGTGCGCTGGCTTTTCATTATTATTTTCAGCCGAACGGTGCAAATAATTTAATGGCTACCTTATCAAATAAAAAATACGCTATCTGGTTAACGCACTGGCGGCGCAATTACCAGGCGAGTCCTGGCAGCATTATTTATTGCCGAACAGCTGTTTAATGGCGCTGATCCCATTGTCAACAATGCTGACGACGCCGTTGCCGATATCGGTAATCGCCCCGCCAATATTCAGGCCGAGAAGCTTGCCGATGCCCATTCCCAACAGTGTGCCTGCTTCTGTTGCATTCGTTACCAGGCCGCCCAGCGCGGTACCTTTATCGACAACGCTACCGATAGCGGCACCAATTTCCGCACCGATATTATCAAACAAGCCAAAAAAACCACCAGAAATTTGTTCCATTTCCTTATCATTTAGCTGACGCATAATAGTCCTTTTTTATGGGGGGTTGATTTAATGAGCCATACTATTAAAGCAATCAGAGTATAGTGAAAATCAATTTAATAACGCAACAGGCGGGCAATCAGAATAACGACACATATCAATAAGAAAAAATGAAAAAGAAAATTATTTATAACGAAAACTGTCGCCTGATAAAAAAGGGCAAGGCATTAATTCGCCCTGCCCGGTTATTATTTAAATAAAACGCTTAGATAATATCTAATAATTCTACTTCAAATACCAGCGTACTGAATGGCGGAATCGACGCGCCTGCGCCACGCTCGCCGTAGGCCAAATTATGCGGAATGGTCAGTTCCCATTTGGAACCTACCGGCATCAGCGTCAACGCTTCAATCCAACCGGCAATCACGCCGCTTACCGGGAATTCTGCCGGTTCACCACGCGCAACGGAACTGTCAAATACCGTGCCGTCGATCAGCTTACCGGTATAGTGAACGCGGACGTGATCCTGACGCGAAGGAATCGCACCGGTGCCCTGGTTAATGACGCGGAACTGTAGCCCTGATTCCGTGCTGTTCACCCCTTCACGCTGCGCGTTTTCCTGCAGGTAGGTCTGACCTTCCGCCGCCATCGCCTGCTGACGCTCACGACGCACCGCGTCGGCACGCTCATGCACTTCGCGCAGCGCGCGATGCACCACATCAACCGGCACCGCAGGCGCATTCCCTTCCAGCGCATCACGCAGGCCCGCTACCATCGCTTCCGGCAGTAATCCCTGCAGGCCAGAGTCCAGCAGCTGCTGCCCGACCTGCAAACCAATACCGTAACTCGCCTGCGCTTCAAGACTATCAAAAGAAGGGGTCGTCATATTTTATCCTTTCACCAATAAATCAAAAGAGGAGCAGCATAGCAGCCTGCGTTGCAGGGGTAAAATCTGCATTCTTCCCATGACTTTTTGTAATGAAAAGGAAACAATAACGCTATCGCAATTTTTATAATCCAGACAGGCACTTTGCGTCTTTTTTGCCCATACTGCATCCAGGAGAGCAACCGTGACGCGCACAAGGTGCCGGAGGTAACATTATGCAAAAGGATACTCATTCTGGCATCCGTTTATGGCTGAGCCGTCTTTGGCATCTGCCGGATGGTATTAGCTGGATGCAGCCGCTGCCGCCCGCGCACCGACGCGGCATTATTCTGGCGCTTATCGTGTTGCTGCTGGCGTTTCTCTGGCCCTCCCCGACGCCGCGCAACAGTGAGCCGCGCCCGGCTGGCGTTAATGAGGGTAAAGAGGTGCCGCTGCAGGCAGAGATTTACGATAACCCGCCAGCAACGCAGCCCGTGCAACCTTCATCCCCAACGCAGGATAAAGACCAGTGGCGCAGTTACCAGATCGCCTCTGGCCAAACGCTGGCTCAGCTGTTTCGTGATAACAATTTACAGGTGAACGATGTTTTCGCGATGGCGCGCGTGGAAGGTGATGATAAGCCGCTAAGCAACCTGGAGAGCGGACAACAGGTAAAAATTCGGCAGGATAATAATGGCGTGGTGACAGGGCTTACGGTAGAGGGCGAAAACGGCCCGGTGCTGTTTACCCGCCAGCCGGATGGCTCTTTTTTGCGTGCGCAATAAATAACGCCGCAGCAGAGCAGAAAATAAAAACAAAAATGCCGGCCCAGGGCCGGCATTTTCATGTTACTGAAAAAACTTACTCAGCAACTACGTTCACGTTCAGCTTAGCAAACACTTCGCTGTGAACCTGGAAGCTCACTTCGTGTTCACCAGTGGTACGCAGAACGCCGTTCGGCATGCGAACTTCGCTCTTAGCCACTTCAACGCCAGCTGCAGTTACAGCGTCAGCGATGTCGCGGGTACCGATAGAACCAAACAGTTTGCCTTCGTCACCCGCTTTAGAAGCGATGGTCACGGTGCCCAGTGCGTTGATGCTTTCAGCACGAGCGTTGGCTGCTGCCAGAACGTCAGCCAGTTTGGCTTCCAGTTCAGCACGGCGAGTTTCGAAGAACTCAACGTTTTTCTTGGTTGCCGGGACAGCTTTGCCCTGCGGAACCAGGAAGTTACGAGCATAGCCCGCTTTAACGTTAACCTGATCGCCCAGGCCGCCCAGGTTTGCTACTTTATCAAGCAGAATAACTTGCATTACCTTATCCTCTCAAAGTCGATAATTGGACAGTGGCCGATTACTGATGACGATCAGTATACGGCAGCAAAGACAGGTAGCGCGCGCGCTTGATAGCACGAGCCAGCTGACGCTGGTATTTAGCGCGAGTACCGGTGATACGGCTCGGTACAATCTTACCGCTTTCAGTGATGTAGTTTTTCAGCGTAGCGATATCTTTGTAGTCGATCTCTTGAACGCCTTCCGCGGTGAAACGGCAGAACTTGCGACGACGGAAATAACGTGCCATTTGGCTAGTCTCCAGAATCTATCAATTCAATCTGCTCGGCATGCAGCACAATTTTACTGAGGCCATTGCGCCCTTGATGGCTACAAATAAAGCCCTCAATAGTAAGCTGCGTGCCGACCGTTATATGTTGAGTAATCACCTGATGCGTCTGGCCGCTAATAATCACGGGCATACGGCACCAGGCCTGCCGGAAGAATCCGGCCTCTTCCTGCTGCGAGCGATGCTCAAGCACCAGCTGGCAGTGTGGAATCCCTGACGGACTTATTTTTTGCAACGGAGCCCGACACACAGTGCCAGACAAACGCAGCCGGTTCGCCGTCACGGTCGATTACTCTTCAGAATCCCCGGCATCTGCATCGTCAGAGGTTTCGTTAGCGAAATCTTCACGACGCTCACGGCGCTCGTCTTTCGCTTTAACCATCGGAGATGCTTCGGTTACGGCGTTTTTGGTACGCATAACCATGCTGCGGATAACGGCGTCGTTGAAGCGGAAGTTAGTTTCCAGCTCATCGATCACTTCCTGCGGCGCTTCAACGTTCAGCAGAACGTAATGCGCTTTGTGCAGTTTGTTGATCGGGTAAGCCAGCTGACGGCGACCCCAGTCTTCCAGACGGTGAATCTTACCTTCTGCACCAGTGATGGCACCAGTGTAGCGCTCGATCATGCCCGGAACCTGTTCGCTCTGGTCAGGATGAACCATAAAGACGATTTCGTAATGACGCATCGAATTTGCTCCTTACGGATTATTCAGCCTCCTGTCAGGGTCAGCCGTGGCCCATGGAAGCAAGGAACGTTTTAAGTGTACGGCTGAAAAATTGACGCGTAATCATACTGGCCTGGCGGGGGAAACTCAAGCGGGAATCACAGAAAAAACGCGCCGGGCCGGGGCGGCAATCCATCGCGGCCTCTGCCCTGCGCGCTTCACGTTTAGGATCAACAGGATGCGAAAAAATCCACCAGCGCGCCCACTGCCTGCGGCGTGATTTTATGTCCAACGCCTGGCTCGGTGAGCCAGGTTAGCTGCCGATCGCGCTGTGCGTTGGATAGCGCCTGAACCAAACGCTGCGTTTCAGCGGCCGGAACGACGTCATCCGCTTCGCCATGCCACAAGAGCAGCGGGCGATCCGCCAGTCGGGCCAACTGCTGACTGGGATCGTATGCAGCAAGAGGCGCCAACCGACGCGCCAGCTCCGCCTGCTCAGCGGGCGTTGTCGCCTGTAGCGGCGGAAACAGCGTCTGGCTTAGCGACATAAAGTAGCCCGATCCCATCAAACAGGCGACGCGATTGATCTGCGGATAGCGCGCCATCGCGCCCAGCGCGGTCATGCCGCCCATCGACGCGCCCGCCACGCCGAAGCGCCCTTCGGCAATCAGCCCCTGCGCGCGCAGCGCGGTTTCCAGCTGCGGCAGCTCATCAATATTGCGGCGCAAAATATCCCAGAAATGGGCCAGCCGGTGCGCGCTATCGCCACGATAGCGGGAGCCATGCTCATCGGCATCCGGCATGATCACGCGCCAGCCTGCCTGCGCCAGCGCCACGGCGGCCCAGGCGTAAACCTCTTTGGAAGAGAGATAACCGTGCCAGAACACCACCGTGGGCAAAGCAGCCTTGCGCAGCCCGGCGGGCGCCGCGTGCAGACATTCAATGTTGCTAAACGATTCGGTCACGATATCGATCATGTTGCCCGCAACTTTTTGTTCTGCCATCGCTTTCACCTTCTCCGTGTTTAAAAAATAGCCTTTGATTATAGGGTATTACGCCAGCGCTTTATTGGCTGTGAAAAAAAAGATCCTTTTCCTTGCGGTTTGTAGGGTAAAAATCCGCCGTTTTTGGCCGTTTAACGAGATCCCAGAATATTATCTAAAGGTAAAACTTTATGAAGCGTCTCTCACTCAGCCGCGCCAGTTTGGGCGTTAAGCTGTCTGTCATGACTTCTTTGAGCGTGGCCGTACTTTTTTTCATCCTCACGCTCGCTTTAAGCAATAACGCAGCAAAACAGCTCCAGGATCTCACGCTGGAAAATATGCAAAACCAGGTCGCAGGAATCGGCGATATGGCCGGTATGTTTAACGCTACGCTCAGCGAAGAAGTGGCAAACTATACCAACCTGTTTCAAAGCTTCCTGCCTAAAGCGTTCAGCCGTGATGAAAGCGCGCGCGTTGCCGTCGGCGCGTTTTCCACGCCAACCTTACGCGCTGGATTAAAAACGCTGAACCTGGATGAAAGCACGGTCGATGACTTTTTAACGCGTACCGGCGCTATTTCCACGATTTTCGTGCGCGACGGCGATAACTATGTGCGTATCGCGACTTCTCTGCTGAAAGAAGACGGCACGCGCGCCATGGGCACGCAGCTCGATCCGAAAAGCCCGGCTTTCGCTCAGGTGAGTAAAGGCGAAGCGTATCGCGGCCTCGCGGCGCTGTTTGGCAAACGCTACATCACCCAATACCAGCCGGTGAAAGATGCCAGCGGGACGGTGGTCGGCATTCTGTTTGTTGGCGTGGAGATCGGCAAGCAGGTGGCGCTGATGCGCGATAAAGTGCTGGATAAATCCTTTAGCGATACCGGCCGCTTTATGGTGATGAACGGCGCAGCAGGCAATGCATTCGGCAGCTGGCTGTTCCATCCGCAGGAAGAAGGCAAAAAGGCGAGCTGGTCGCCGGACGTGATGCAACAGCTCACTACAAAGCAAAGCGGCACGCTGGAAACGATCCAGCATGGCGAACCGCGTATTCTTGCCTGGCAGCGTCTGCCTGGCTGGGACTGGATCATTCTTGGCGATGTGGATAAAACCAGCCTGCTGGCACCGATCACCTCTGCGCGTAATACCTTCCTGCTGCTGGGTCTGGGTCTGGTGGTGCTGTTTGCCGTGGGCTTTGTCTGGGTTACCCGCCGCTGGGTCAGCGTACCGCTACAGCAGGTGATTCATCTGGCTGAGCAATATGCGGATGGCAACCTGCAGGCAACGCTGCAAACCGAGCGCAAAGATGAAGTGGGCCAGCTGATTACCGCCATTAACGGCATCGGCGACGGGCTGGAACGTATCGTTTCTCAGGTGCGCAGCGCCGCGCAGGATATCAGCCAGGGCACCGACGCGATTGCCGTCAGCAGTGAAAATATCAGCGAACAGATTACCCGTCAGGCCAGCAGCGTCGAAGAGACCTCCGCCAGTATGGAACAGCTGGGCGCAACCGTTGGACAGAATGCGGAAAACGTCGCGCAGGCGCTGCAATTAGTCGCCGAAGCCGCCAGCGCGGTGCAGCAAGGCGGTGAAACGGTCGCGCATTCGGTTAATACCATGTCGGCGATTAAAGTCTCCTCGCAGAGCATTGCGGATATTACCCATGTGATTGAATCGATCGCTTTCCAGACCAACATCCTGGCGCTTAACGCGGCGGTAGAAGCCGCACGCGCGGGCGAACATGGCAAAGGCTTTGCGGTGGTGGCGGCGGAAGTTCGTGCGCTGGCAAGCCGTAGCGCGCAGGCTGCGAAAGAGATCGATGGGCTGATTACCACCTCCATCGGTAATGTGAATCAGGGTCATACGCTCTCTGAGAAAACGCGCAGCGCGATGGAAAATATCGTCACCCGCATTGAGCAGGTGAAAGCGCTGATGGGTGAAATCAATATCGCGTCTCAGGAGCAGTCCGCCGGTATCGGTCAGGTTAATATTGCCATGACGCAGATTGGCCAGGCGACGCATCAGAATACCGAGCTGGTAGCGCAGTCAGAAGATACCGCCCATGAGCTGAGCAAAAAGGGGCATCACTTAACCGAGCTGGTGAGTGTTTTCACCCTGAAAGGCTAACGGAACAGTGGGGATCGCATACACTTTAGCGATCCCCCAACCGTAAGGAAGTTGCTATGCGTTATTGGCCTTTACTGCTGTTAACCCTGACGCTAAGCGCCTGCAGTATGCTGCGTTCAACGCCGGAAGCGCCACCGCCGCCGACACAGCAGGCGCAGGAAATTAGCCGGGCGCAAACCGCTAATTTGCCCAGACTGGGCAGCATTACCAGCACCACTCGCGGTTCCCCGGACGATGCTCAGCGCGACATCGCGCAAAAGGCTAATCGGTCTGGCGCGGCCTATTATCATATCGTTGCGCTGAGCGAAACGGTGATGCCGGGCATGTGGTATACCTCGGCGGTGCTGTATGGTCCGGCGGGTTCAACCGCCACTGGCACGCAGCAGTAGACGATCGCCGACCGCATCAGCCACAGGCAGCGCGCCGCGCGTATCTAACTGCTGCTGGCACCAGGCATCCGCCAGCGGCGGCTCCAGGGTAGTCAGAAGCTGCTGACCGCTCGCCAGCAGCAGGAGCTGGCTGGCGATGTCACGCGCCTGCGCCTCCTGCGGCTTACGCAGCCGCAGCCTGAGCTGACGCCAGCGGCTATCGAAATGGCGGTTAAGCCCTTTAACGCTATCAAACTGAGCGGCCAGCATCTCCATGATCGCTGGCTGCTTTCTCAGCACCCGCAATACATCCAGGCACATCACATTTCCCGCGCCCTCCCAGATGCTGTTTACCGGCGCTTCACGATACAGACGCGGCAGCTCGCTCTCTTCGCAGTAGCCGATGCCGCCCAGCGCCTCCATCGCCTGCGCGATAAAGGGCATCGCGTTGTGACAGATGACAAACTTCGCGCCGGGCGTAAACAGACGCGCATACATCCGCTGCGCTTCATCCGCCGGTTGCGACCAGGCGTGAGCGATACGCATCAGCAGCGCCGTCTGCCCCTCCAGCTGGAGCGCCTGCTGCACCAGCTGCTGACGCATCAGCGGCTGCTCGACCAGGGTTTTTCCCATCACCTGACGCTGATGCGTATGATAAAGCGCGACCGAAAAGGCGCGGCGCATCAGGCTATGGCTGCCCAGCGCGCAGTCGAAACGGGTATAGCCGCCCATTTTTAAAATCTGCCGCACGCCTTCGCCCTCTTCGCCCAGCAGCCAGCCGATCGCGCCGTCGAACTCGACTTCAACGCTGGCGTTAGAACGGTTACCCAGCTTCTCTTTCAGGCGCTCAATGCGTACCGCGTTACGCGTGCCGTCCGGCAGCAGGCGCGGCAGGAAAAAACAGCTGATGCCGCCCGACGTCTGCGCCAGCACCAGATGTGCGTCGCTCTGCGGCACGGAAAAAAACCATTTATGACCCGTCAGGCGATACGCCTCGCCGTTGCCGCGCGCCGCCAGCGGTTCAGCACGCGTGGTGTTACTCAGCACATCGGTTCCGCCCTGTTTTTCCGTCATGCCCATGCCGATCAGCAGGCCGCGCTTTTGCGGCGCAGGCTGCAGATGCGCATCGTAACGATCGCTCAACAGCGGCGGCAGCCAGTCGGCAAACAGGGACGGCAGGCTGGCCTGCAACAGCGGCGTCGCGCCAAAGGTCATGGTAATCGGGCAGAGCGTGCCCGATTCCACCTGCCCATGCAGCATAAAACGCGCGGCACGAGCAACGAACGCACCGGCGCGCGATTCGGCCTGCCAGGGCAAATTATGGACGCGATTCGCGCACAATCCCTGCATCAGCAGGTGCCAGGCGGGATGAAAGCGCAAATCGTCCAGCCGCTCGCCACGCGCGTCGTAGCGCAGCAGCTCCGGCGGAAAAGCGTTAGCCAGCCTGCCCAGCTCCAGCGACTCGCCGCTGCCGAGCTGCTGCCCTACCGACGCCAACAGATCGAGATCCCACTCCGCGCCAAAGCGCGTCACGGCTTCACGCAGAGGCGTATCGGAAAGGAACAGGTTGCTGTTGCTGAGCGGACGCGGTTGATTAAAAACGGTATGGGTAACGGACATAACCAGGAATCTCCACGCGGAAAGCCCGATTAACCAGCAGCCAGGGCTTGTGAAAGAGCAGTAGAGTAATTATGCAGAGCGCGGCGAAAGATGCCCGCATCAGAGAAGCGTTTCGGGGCGCTCATCACGCCCCGGGGAGATTAGCCGCGACGCTGACGCACCGCTTCGAACAAACAGATACCGGTTGCTACCGATACGTTCAGCGAAGAGACGCTGCCTGCCATCGGCAGTTTAATCAGATCATCGCAATGCTCACGCGTCAGACGGCGCATACCTTCGCCTTCCGCGCCCATCACCAGCGCCAGCGGGCCGGTCATTTTGCTTTCCCAGACTTCATGGGTCGCTTCACCGGCGGTGCCGATAATCCAGACGTGATATTCCTGTAGCAGACGCATGGTGCGCGCCAGGTTAGTCACGCGGATCAGCGGGACGTTTTCCGCCGCGCCGGAGGCGACTTTCTTCGCCGTCGCGTTCAGCTGCGCCGAGCGATCTTTCGGCACGATAACCGCATGAACACCCGCCGCATCCGCGCTGCGCAAACAGGCACCCAGGTTATGCGGATCGGTAACGCCATCCAGGATCAACAGCAGCGGTGACTCGATCGACGCCAGCAGATCCGGCAGATCGCCTTCCTGATAGTGCCTTCCTGGTTTAACCTGCGCCACAATGCCCTGATGCACGGCGCCTTCCACTTTACTGTCGAGCCACTGGCGCGTAGCAACCTGAACCACGATCCCCTGCGCTTCCAGCGCGGTAATCAGCGGCTGCAGACGGCGATCGTCACGGCCTTTCAGGATCCAGACCTGTTGGAAACGTTGCGGATCGCGCTCTAAAAGCGCCTGTACGGCATGAATGCCGAAAACTACTTCACTCATATTTTATCCGATGCTGGTTACGGGCGGCCCTGCCGCCCTTTGGCCTGCGGCGCGACAGGGTTCGCCTGTTACCGCTTATGCCTCTTTTTTCTTCGATGCACGTTTTGCTTTGGTTGCAGCGGCGATTTTACGCGTTTTTTCTGACGGTTTTTTCGCTTTTTTCTCGCCTTTTGGCTTCTCTGCTTTTTTTACGCCGCGGAACGCCGCATCCGGCTCGAAATTAGCGGTTTTACGCATTTCGCGACGGCGCTTGTTATGGCTGCCGGACGCGCCTTTCTTTGCCTTCTCGCGCGCGGTTTTGCCTTCGCCGCGCGGGCTGCGCTGGCTGGAAATCAACGCAAAGTCGATTTTACGCTCATCCATATGCACTGCTTCTACGCGTACTTCGACCGTATCGCCAAGGCGATAGGTACGCCCGCCCGATTCGCCAATCAACCGCTGCCCTACGGCGTCAAAACGGTAATAGTCGTTATCCAGCGTCGAAACATGTACCAGCCCGTCGATAAACAGATCGTTAAGACGCACAAAGAAACCAAAGCCGGTCACGCTGGCAATCACGCCGGTAAAGGTGTTGCCCACCTGATCCTGCATAAAGTCGCACTTCAGCCAGTCGGCAACATCACGCGTGGCTTCATCGGCGCGGCGTTCGGTTAACGAACAGTGCAGACCCAGCTGCAGCATCTGCTGCATTTCGTAGTGGTAGCCGCCGGTCGGCGTGCTGTTGCCCTGTAGCGTGCCCTGCTGTTGCGCCAGCAGATATTTAATCGCGCGGTGCAGCAGCAGATCGGGATAGCGGCGGATCGGCGAGGTAAAGTGCGCGTAGGAGGCGAGCGCCAGACCGAAGTGTCCGCGGTTTTCCGGGTCGTAAACCGCCTGCTTCATGGAGCGCAGCAGCATGGTTTGCAACATTTCGTGATCGGGACGATCGGCAATGGTCTCCAGCAGTTCGGCATAGTCCAGCGGCTGCGGCTTGTTGCCGCCCGGCAGCGACAGGCCGAGTTCCGACAGCACCGAGCGGAAACTTTTAATGCTTTCATCGCTTGGACGATCGTGATCGCGGAACAGCGCAGGCTCGTTATGTTTTTCCACAAAGCGCGCTGAGGCGATATTCGCGAGGATCATGCACTCTTCAATCAGCTTATGCGCTTCGTTGCGCACGGTGCGTTCCACGCGCTCAATGCGACGCTCGGCATTGAAAATAAACTTCGCCTCTTCCGTTTCAAACGAGATGCCGCCGCGCTGTTCACGCGCCTTTTCCAGCACCTGATACATGCGGTGCAGCTCTTCGATATGGCTAACCAGCGGCGCATACTGCTCGCGCAGTTCCGGGTTGCCCTGCAAAATCGACCAGACTTTAGTGTAAGTCAGGCGCGCATGGGAGTTCATTACCGCTTCATAATGCTTATAGCCGGTCAGCTTGCCGCTGGCGGAGATGGTCATTTCGCATACCATGCAAAGACGATCCACCTGCGGATTCAGCGAACAAAGGCCGTTAGACAGCACTTCCGGCAGCATCGGCACCACCTGCGACGGGAAGTAAACCGAGGTGCCGCGATTGTGCGCTTCGTTATCCAGCGGCATGCCGGGACGCACGTAATAGCTGACGTCAGCGATCGCCACCCATAAACGCCAGCCGCCGCCGCGTTTTTTCTCACAGTAAACCGCATCGTCAAAGTCGCGAGCGTCTTCGCCGTCAATGGTCATCAGCGGCAGGTGGCGTAGATCCACGCGGCCCTGCTTCGCTTCTTCCGGCACCTCTTCACGCAGCTTAGCAACCTGCTCTTCCACTTCAGCAGGCCAGACGTGAGGGATTTCGTGCGTGCGCAGCGCCATATCCACTGCCAGACCGGTGCCCATATTATCGCCCAGCACTTCGACAATTTTGCCGATGGCTTTGGTGCGACGCGTCGGGCGCTGAACCAGCTCCACCACCACCACGAAGCCCATACGCGCGTTCATGATCTCTTCCGGCGGGATCAGAATATCGAAGCTCAGGCGGCTGTCGTCCGGCACCACGAAGCCAACGCCCGCTTCGGTAAAGTAGCGACCGACAATCTGGTTATTGCGCGGCTCCAGCACGCGCACCACGCGCGCTTCACGGCGGCCTTTACGATCGGCGCCCAGCGGCTGCGCCAGAATGACGTCGCCGTGCATGCAGAACTTCATCTGCTCAGCGGAGAGGTAGAGATCGTCTTTTTGCCCTTCCACGCGCAGGAAGCCGTAGCCATCGCGGTGACCAATCACTTTACCGCGCAGCAGATCAAGGCGTTCAGGCAGCACATAACATTGACGGCGAGTAAACACCAACTGACCGTCACGCTCCATCGCGCGCAGGCGGCGGCGCAGCGCTTCCAGCTGCTCTTCACCGCTGATGTTCATTTCCGTGGCCAGCTCTTCACGGCTGGCGGGTTTTTCACGTTTTTCTAAATGGGCGAGAATAAACTCGCGACTCGGAATAGGGTTTTCGTATTTTTCAGCTTCTCTTTCCTGAAAAGGATCTTTTGACATAGCGGTTCCTCCGTTGTCAGTAGCCGGTCAGCGTGGGCATGCCAGGCTCCAGCATTAAAATTTTATAAAGCGGATGGTTATCCTTCACCAGATCGGCCAACGTATAGTTGTCCAGCTCGCGCAAGAATTGTTCCGTGGCGGCGTTCAGTGCCTGACGCAGGCGGCAGGCGGGCGTAATCGCGCAAACATCGCAGTTCACCAGCTGTAGCGGCTCCATCTGCCGCACCACTTGCCCAACAATGATTTCTGCTGCGGGTTTACCGAGGCGAATACCACCGTTTTTACCGCGTACGGCGGCCACATAACCCAGACGACTCAGTTGGTTAATGATTTTGACCATATGGTTACGTGATACGCCGTAAGTATCGGTAACCTGAGTAATATTAGTCATCTGTCCGGCCGGTAACGACGCCAGGTAGATCAGCGCCCGCAGGCCAAAATCGGTAAAACTCGTCAGTTGCACAATAACCTCGGTGAATTTCCGGTGAATTTCATCCGTTTAGCATAATTATTATCTAATGATGATAAACCAGCCCATCAGATTCAGGGCAATTTTTTAAGCAAGCCGGATTTCAGGAAAAAGCGGTAAGCAAAAAGGATGGGAATAAAGCGCGGTACATCTGCAAGTAAGCCAGAAGATAAAGGCCGGACAGTGCCGGCCTCTTGCATCATCAGGCGTCAAATGGATGACGCAGGATCATGGTTTCGCTGCGATCCGGACCGGTAGAGATAATATCAACCGGCACGCCCGTCAGCTCTTCAACACGTTTAATATAATCACGTGCCGCCTGCGGCAGCGCGTCGACAGATTTCGCGCCAAAGGTGCTTTCACTCCAGCCCGGCATGGATTCATAGATCGGCTCAATGCCTTCCCAGCCTTCAGCAGCCAGCGGCGTGGTGGTGACTTCACGGCCATCCGGCATACGGTAGCCGGTACAGATTTTAACTTCTTTCAGGCCATCCAGCACGTCCAGTTTGGTCATGCAGAAGCCCGACAGCGAGTTAATCTGCACCGCACGGCGCACGGCGACCACGTCCAGCCAGCCGGTACGACGACGACGACCGGTTGTTGCGCCGAATTCGTTGCCTTTTTCACACAGGAACTCGCCGGTTTCATCAAACAGCTCGGTCGGGAACGGGCCTGCGCCAACGCGAGTAGAATAAGCTTTGATGATACCCAGTACGTAGTCAACATAGCGCGGGCCAATGCCGGAACCTGTCGCTACGCCGCCTGCGGTGGTGTTGGAAGAGGTCACATACGGATAGGTGCCGTGATCGATATCCAGCAGCGTACCCTGTGCGCCTTCAAACATAATCAAGTCGCCACGCTGGCGCGCGTTATCCAGCAGATCGGAAACATCAACCACCATGCTGGTCAGGATATCAGCAACGTCCATCACATCTTTCAGCACGGTTTCATAGTCAACCGCGTCGGTTTTGTAGTAATGAACCAGCTGGAAGTTGTAGAAATCAACAATCTCTTTCAGCTTCGTGGCAAAGGTTTCTTTATTAAACAGATCGCCGACGCGCAGTCCGCGACGGGCGACTTTGTCTTCATAAGCAGGCCCGATACCACGGCCGGTGGTGCCAATCGCCTTCGCGCCGCGCGCTTTTTCACGCGCCAGATCCATGGCAACGTGATATTGCAGGATCAGCGGACAGGCTTCAGAAAGTAACAGACGTTCACGTACCGGGACGCCGCGTTCTTCCAGCCCTTTCATCTCTTTCATCAGCGCAGCCGGAGACAGCACCACACCGTTGCCGATGATGCTGGTGACGTTTTCACGCAGAATGCCAGAGGGGATTAAGTGGAGAACGGTTTTTTCACCGTTGATGACAAGCGTATGACCCGCATTATGGCCGCCTTGATAGCGCACAACGTATTTAGCGCGCTCTGTCAGAAGGTCAACAATCTTACCTTTGCCTTCGTCACCCCATTGGGTGCCCAGTACGACAACGTTCTTACCCATTTTATTGAAACCACCGATTGCTTAAAAAAGGATTCTACCACCATGATTTTCCACTTTCAGCACTTTTAGCACACGATTGCGCAGTTTTTTGCCGGTGATCAACTTAAGAATTCCCGGTGATTTTAACGCGCTGTGGCGCCTCGCCTGGATATGGGATCAACTGCCGCCGTGAACACTCAACATGTAGTAAACCACCGCACCGGCGACCACAATGCCGCCGCCAAAACGGTGCAGCAGACGATCCGGCAATTGCGCCATCGCCAGAATCATACGTCGCCAGAGACGCGGCCACAGCATTGGGCCAAGACCTTCTAATACCAGCACTAAAGCCAGCGCCATCCATATGGTTGTATTCATTATTTCTCAGTAGCAAACGGGCTGAAGCAGGCGATTATGCACACTGGCACAGAATCAGTAAATACAGCGGCGGGCTGAAGCGGAGGTAAAAAGCGTGACGGGATATATCACGCCTTTCGCATAGCGATTTCAGGCGATTATCCAGCGACAAGAACGGGAGAAACAGCGGCGGGAAGCGAAAAAAAGAGCCGACATGATGTCGGCTCTGGTTCAGGCTTAGCGGGTTGTGGTGCCAGCAGGCGATTTCATATAGCGGAAGAAATCGCTGTCCGGGCTTAACACCATCACATCCTGATTGTTGTCAAAGCTCTTCTCGTAGGCGCGCAGGCTACGGATAAAGGCATAGAAGTTCGGATCCTGACTAAACGCATCGGCATACAGCTTAGCCGTTTCGGCATCGCCTTCACCGCGCGTGATCAGCGCTTCACGCTGCGCTTCCGCCAGGGTGCGGGTTACCTGGTAATCCGCCTGAGCGCGCAGTTTTTCTGCCTCTTCCTGACCTTGTGAACGCTGGCTACGCGCTACCGCTTCACGCTCGGCGCGCATACGGTTATAGATAGCGTCAGAAACCTCTGTCGGCAGGTTGATCTGCTTGATACGCACATCAACCACCTCGATACCCAACGCCGCCATGCTGTTCGGGTTAATCGCTGGCTCGCTGCTGTTGGTTTCACGCTCTACGCGCGCTGCGGCATGCGCGATGGCATCATCCGCCGCTGGCGTCTGCACTTCATCGTCACGTCCGGAACTGCCGGTGTTCAGCGCGTCGCGCACATCCGTAGTCAGGCGTCCACGCGAATCGGTCACGATGTCTTTTACATCAAGACGACCCATTTCCGAACGCAGACGGTCGCTGAACTTACGTTTCAGCAGCACTTCGGCCTGCGAAACGTCGCCGCCGCCGGTGGCCAGGTAGTAACGGCTGAAATCGCTGATGCGCCATTTGATATAAGAATCGACGATCAGATCCTTTTTCTCTTTGGTCACAAAGCGGTCGGCCTGGTTTTCCATGGTCTGGATACGTGCGTCGAGCGATTTAACCGATTCCAGGAACGGAATTTTAAAATGCAGGCCCGGCACAAAAATCAACGGCTTGTTGTCGTCATCGCGCAACACTTTACCAAAGCGCAGCACAATACCGCGCTGGCCTTCCTGTACCACAAACAATGACGCGTAAAGCACCACCAGCACAACGATAATTAATACGATTAATGGCTTACGCATCGCTTACTCTCTCCCTTCGCGCTGGGTGTCATTGCGCTGTGCGTTAGCACGGCGGCTTTGCATAATATCGTCCTGCGAAAACGACGAACCGCTACTGGCGCGATCGTTGCTGCCCGCAGCTGGCGGCAGACGCAGCAGGCTGCTGCCTTCCTGACTACTGCGCGCTGAATTGCTCGCCCCTTCGCCGCGCATGAGCTGATCCAGCGGCAACACCATCAGGTTGTTGTTGTTGCTGTTTACCAGAACCTTGCGCGTACCGCTCAGGACACGTTCCATGGTTTCGATATACAAACGTTCTTTGGTGATTTCCGGCGCGGCTTTATATTCCGGCAGAATCTTAGCGAAACGGGCAACTTCACCCTGCGCTTCTAACACGGTACGCGACTTATAGGCGCGCGCCTCTTCCAGAATACGCTGCGCCTGACCGTTAGCGCGCGGCTGAACTTCGTTCGCATAGGCTTCCGCCTCGCGTACGTACTGCTCGCGGTTTTCACGCGCGGCAATCGCATCATCAAACGCGGCTTTCACCTCTTCTGGCGGACGCGCCGCCTGGAAGTTGACGTCCAGTACGGAGATGCCCATGTTGTAAGGCTGAATCGTCTCATCGATTTCGCGCTGCGTTTCACTACGCACCACGGTACGCCCTTCGGTCAGAATACGGTCCATGCTGGAACGGCCAATAACGCCGCGCAGCGCGCTGTCCGTCGCCTGACGCAGGCTGTCATCCGGGCTGGTTACCGCAAACAGATAGCGTTCCGGATCGGTCACGCGATACTGCACGTTCATCTCAACGCGTACGACGTTTTCGTCTGAGGTCAGCATCACGCCGGAGGCCGCCAGTTCACGTACCGCTTCAACGTTAACGGCGCGCACCTGATCGATAAAGGTCGGTTTCCAGTTCAGGCCCGGTTCCACCAGATGGCTGAACTGACCAAAACGCGTCACCACGCCGCGTTCCGCTTCTTTAATGGTATAGAAGCCGCTGGCGGCCCAGATAACCACCGCCGCCACGGCGACGATGCCAAGCAGCTTGCCGCCGTTACCTGAGCTGCGCGCGTTGTCGCCGCCCTTATTACCGCCGCCCAGACCGCCAAGCTTTTTGCTCAGCTTACGGAAGATATCGTCGAGATCGGGAGGTCCCTGATCGCGTCCTCCTTTATTACCCCCAGAGTTGCCGCCTTGATTATTGCTGCTCCCCCACGGGTCGCGGTCTTGTCCGTTATTCCCGGGCTGATTCCACGCCATGTTTATACTCCATTTATTGTGTGTGCGGTGGTATCCCAGTCCGGGATACGCCTCTCAGGCAACATCAGTCAAACAATATAATCCACTAGCGTCGGTTCCTGCTTGCACAGGCGGCGCCAGTCAACAATTGGCATACGTATCAACATACTTACGCTGCCGTCTTCTTCATTCCATTCTCTTTCGATCGCCTGTAGCTGATAAAAACGGCTACGCAGACGACCCAGTTCCGGCGGCAAACGCAGCTGCTGCTGCACGATTTCACCGGAAAGCCGTTCGGTCAGCGCCTGAAACAGCAGCGGCAGCCCTGCGCCCGTTTGCGCCGAGAGCCAAACCCGCACCGGCTGGTTTTCATCGTTGCGATCGATGCGCGGCTCAAAGTCGTCCAGCATATCGATCTTGTTCATCACCTGTAGCATTGGAATGTCGTCGGCGTCGATCTCTTCCAGCACGCTTTCTACTGCTTCGATATTTTCATCAAGGCGCACATCGGCGGCATCAATGACATGCAGCAGCAGCGTGGCTTCGCGCGTTTCCTGTAACGTCGCTTTAAACGCGGCGACCAGGTCATGCGGCAGATGACGAATAAAACCTACCGTATCGGCCAGCACCACCTCGCCCACATCGGCAACGTCAATCCGGCGTAGCGTGGGATCCAGGGTGGCGAAAAGCTGGTCGGCGGCATAGACATTCGCCGAGGTCACGCTGTTAAACAGCGTTGATTTCCCGGCGTTGGTATACCCCACCAACGAAACCGTTGGAATATCGGCTTTGGCTCGCGCCTGACGCCCCTGTTCGCGCTGTTTCTCTACGCGTTCAAGGCGCGACAAAATCTGGCTGATGCGATTACGCAGCAACCGACGGTCAGTTTCTAACTGGGTTTCACCCGGTCCACGCAGGCCTATCCCCCCTTTCTGACGTTCAAGGTGGGTCCAGCCGCGAACCAGACGCGTGGCGAGATGGCGAAGCTGAGCCAGCTCTACCTGTAATTTACCTTCGTGAGTGCGGGCGCGCTGGGCAAAAATATCCAGAATCAATCCCGTGCGGTCTATCACACGGCATTCGCATAGACGCTCAAGGTTACGTTCCTGAGCGGGTGACAAAGCATGATCGAACAGCACCACTGATGCACCAACGGCTTTCACCGCCTCGGCGATCTCGACAGCTTTACCTTCACCGACAAAATATTTGGGATGTGGCGCTTTGCGGCTACCGGTGATCACGCGCAGCGCTTCGACGCCTGAGGAAGAGACCAGCGTTTCAAATTCTTGCAGGTCTTCCGTCTCTTTGTCTTGCGAGAACCAGATGTGTACCAGTACGGCCTGCTCACCGGCATCATAACGGTCAAACAAGCTTAAACCTCTCTAATAGATTGACCAAAACGGGGAAGGTCATTAATGCTCTCCCCGTTTTGGCAGAACGATGACAGGGCTTATTCAGCGCTGTCACCGTCTTGCTGTTGTGGCTGCGATTGTGCTGCCTGATTATTGCCGCCGTGATGATAGTTGCTGCTGCTGCCACCCGCATTGTTGCTATGGTGGGAAACTGCACGGGACGGGACAACGGTGGAGATAGCGTGCTTATACACCATCTGACTTACCGTGTTCTTCAACAAAATAACAAACTGATCGAAAGACTCAATTTGACCTTGCAGTTTGATACCATTCACCAAATAAATTGAAACCGGAACACGCTCGCGACGCAGTGCGTTCAGGAACGGGTCTTGTAATGATTGCCCCTTAGCCATTCTATCTTTTCCTTATATGCTTGTTGTTTATTACTGAGAACCCTACGGCTCTAAATACTGCGTAAAAAAATTTGCGCACGATAACGGTTCAATTGTACACATTCACCCAAGGTTCGCACCAAGAACCTGTAATACCTTGCTGAGAGCCAGCTCTGGATGTTCGCTGTCAAGCCAGTGAACATTCTGCCAGCCTCGAAGCCAGGTAATCTGGCGCTTGGCAAGTTGCCGGGTGGCGCAAATTCCCCGATAAACCATTTCGTCGTAATTAATTTCGCCTTCAAGGTAGGACCACATCTGGCGATAACCAACACAGCGAATGGAAGGCAAATCCGTATGCAAATCTCCTCGTGCAAACAGCGCACGCGCTTCCGCTTCAAAACCTGAAGCCAGCATTTGCTCAAAACGTAACGCAATACGCTGATGCAATAATTCACGGCTCGCCGGAGCGATAGCAAACTGAACTACATCATAAGGCAAGGCCTCACCCGCAGTTTTCGTCAGTTCCGTTAAAGTTTTACCCGAAATGAAAAAAACTTCCAGTGCTCGCGAGAGTCTCTGGGGATCATTCGGATGAATACGAGCACCAGCAACGGGATCGATCTCACATAACTGACGGTGCAGTGTGTCCCAACCCTGTTCACGCGCCGTTTGCTCTATGCGTTCACGCACCAGTGGATCGGCCGAGGGCAGCGGCGACAATCCTTCCAGCAGCGCTTTGAAATAGAGCATGGTTCCACCAACAAGCAACGGAATACGTCCTTTGGCGACGATATCCGCCATTTCTGCCAGCGCATCGCGCCGAAAGTCGGCAGCCGAGTAGGCTTCCAACGGATCGCGAATGTCCAGCAGACGATGAGGCGCCAGCGCCAGCTCTTCCGCGGTCGGCTTGGCGGTGCCAATATCCATACCGCGATAAATCAGAGCCGAATCCACGCTAATCAGCTCAACCGGCAGATGTTGACGTAGCGCGATCGCTAATGCCGTCTTACCGGAAGCCGTTGGCCCCATCAAAAAAATTGCCTTAGGCCGGCCAGCCATTTCACTTTCACTCATGCTTCAGAGCGCTTAACGCCGTTTCTGTGTCGATCGGTTGTAATAAACCTGGAGGCGGCGATTTTAATAACGCCGGACAGAGCCGTTCGACTTCCGCCAGCAGCGCAATCGCCTGCGAGTGATTCCAGGGAGTAAGCGCTACCTCAGCCTGCCGCGCCAGCCATTGTGCGAGCTGGCCTGAAGAAATTTCCTGCTGACGGGCGAGATAGCCTAACAGTTCTGGAATCAAGTTTTGTAAATTTTGTTGGCGCAATGGTAAAGGCACCGCGCGCAGAGTCACATGCTGTCCATCACTTTGCAAATCAATCCCGAACTGCAGCAATAATTGGCTGTGCTGTTGCATCGCCTGGCGCTCCGGCGGCGCCAGTTTTAGCCGTACCGGAATCAGCAGCGGCTGCGGTTTCAGGCCGTCGGTTCCCGGTTCCAGCTGCGCCTGTCGTAGCCAGCGCGCCGCGACCGGCAACGCTACCAGCGCCAGTCCGTTCTGGCGCTCAACCACCGCATAGCAATCATGCAGCACGGTTAACAGCCGTCCCAGGCTTTGGCTATGTCCGGGCAACGGCGGTTGCGTTGCAACGGGCGGTGCGACAGGCGGCGCTTCTTGCGCCTGAGGCGCTGGCGTTTGCATAAGCTGCTGGTAAAGCGCCCCTTCGCGCTTTTGATAACCTGGCTGCTGCTGCGACCACGCGCTACCGCCTGCGGCACGTCCTGTGCCGCCGCTGGCACGATCGGCGGCGTCGGTCGACGGCCTGGAGGCGTGAGACGTGGAGGAATCCGCGTGACGCGACGCTCTGGCCTGGGGCGGCGGGGATATCGCCTCCGGCGCGGCGGGCGGCGGGCTGGAAAAGTGGTTGCCGCCTGCCGCCACGCGGTTTTCCGGCTGCCAGCGCGGCGAGGTTTCCGCTTCTGCCGTTAACGGCAGGCTTTCCGCCCCGCTCTCCTGCAAGGCGCAGATCACGCCCTGATAGATAAAATCATGTACCAGCCGCGACTGATGAAAACGTACCTCGTGCTTCGCGGGATGCACATTCACATCCACCTGATGCGGATCGATATGCAGATAGAGCACATAGGCGGGCTGATGTTCTCCGCTGATCTTTTCCTGATAGGCCTGACGAATCGCATGATTAATCAGCTTATCGCGCATCATGCGGCCGTTAACATAGCAGTATTGCAGTTCGCTGATCTGACGCGCGCCAGCCGGATCGGCTACCCAGCCGCGCAGCAGTAAGTCGCCATGCTGCCACTCGATCTTTAGCGCATGTTCCATAAAGGTTGCGCCGCAAATCGCGCCCAGACGCCGCAATTGCTGGTTCTCTTGCGCTGCCGCGCGATACTGGCGCACCAGCTTGCCGTTATGGGTTAAAGAGATAGCGATATCGAAGCGTGCCAGCGCGATGCGGCGCACCACTTCATCAATATGGGTAAATTCTGTTTTCTCGGTGCGCAGAAACTTGCGGCGAGCGGGCGTATTGTAGAAGAGATCCAGCACTTCCAGCGTGGTGCCGACCGGATGCGCGGCGGGCTTAACCGTGACCGTCATATCCCGCCCTTCCGCATACGCCTGCCAGGCTTCGTTTTGTGCGGCGGTACGCGAGGTTAATGTCAGGCGTGAAACAGAGCTAATACTGGCGAGCGCTTCGCCGCGAAAGCCAAGACTCACGATGGCTTCCAGATCGTCCAGCGAGGTAATTTTACTGGTGGCATGACGCGCCAGCGCCATCGCCAGTTCGTCTTTATCAATGCCGCAGCCGTTATCACGGATGCGGATCAGCTTTGCGCCGCCTTTTTCGATATCGATATCAATGCGCGTGGCACCCGCATCAAGGCTGTTCTCCACCAGTTCCTTAACCACCGATGCCGGGCGCTCGACCACTTCACCGGCGGCGATCTGGTTAGCCAACTGAGGCGGCAGGATCTGAATGGGCATAGCGCACTATCCTTAATCTGGCGGGTTGGCGCCAGCCTCGGTAAAGGCTGGCGAGAAACAAACGTGTAGAGCGTGGCTGGCGTTATCAGGAGGCAGGAATTTTTAACGTTTGCCCCAGCATAACGTTAGTCGACTTCATATTATTGGCCTGCATAATAGCCTGAGCGCTGACGCCATAATGTACCGCGATGGCGGTGAGTGAGTCACCGCGCACCACTTTATGCCGCTGCGGGCCACGATTCGACGCGGCGCTTACCGTGCCGTTGGCGGGTACTTTAAGCCGCTGTCCAACCCAAACGCCCGGCTTCTTCAGGTGATTCAGCTGCGTCAGCGTGCGCATTGTAACCCCATAATGCGCCGCAATACCGGAGAGCGTTTCGCCGCGTTTGACCACATGGCGGGCTACCGGGCCGGTATAGCTGACCGTTGAGCTGGCGCTGTTAGCTTCGACTTCAACCGCCGTTGCGGACGCCAACGGACGGTTTTCCTGCTTTGGGACAGATTGTAGCGGATGCGTCAGGAAATAATTACGCAGGCCGCGGTATATCGAGCTGGCAATCTTCTCCTGATACGCGCTGCTGCCCAGCAGGCGCTCCTCCGAAGGGTTACTGATAAAGCCGGTTTCCACCAGCAGCGAAGGAATATCGGGCGAACGCAGCACGCCAAGGCTGGCGTGTTCAGGGCGGCGCTTATGCAGCGAGCCTACCTGCTGTAGCTGTTGAATCACTTTGGTCGCCACATCATAACCCACGCGCTGCGAATGGCCGAACTGCAGATCCAGCACCGCCTGACTCAGATAGGGATCGGCCTGGCTGTTCGCCAGCAAATCGCCCGCCCCGCCCAGCAGCTCCGACTGCTTCTCATGCTGCTCCAGCCAGTTAGCCATTTCACTGTTGGCACGCCGGTTCGACAGCACCCAGACCGAGGCGCCGCGTGCGCTGCGGTTCGGCGCGGCATCGGCATGGATGGAAACCAGCAGGTTGGCGTTTTGCTTACGCGCCACCTCAGAACGGCCCATCACTGAGATAAAGTAGTCGCCATCACGCGTTAACACGGCCTTAAACATCGGGTCATCGTTAAGCATCGCTTTCAGCTTGCGGGCGATAGCGATAGTGACGTTTTTCTCTTTCAGGCCTTTCAGGCCCATCGCGCCCGGATCCTGGCCGCCGTGCCCGGCATCAATAGCAACAATCACCGTATCGCTGGAGACGCTGTTGCTCTGCCCTGGCGCAACGCGGCTGTTGGTGTTGGAGACGGCGGTGACTTTATTACCGTCAAACGGATTATGCGCCGGTTGCACCGGCTGCGAAGGCGCACGTGAGGCTGTGCTGATCGGCGTCTGCGTAACGGCGGCCCGCTTACCGGCAATGGTGAAAACCACTTTATAATCATTGCCGTTGCGCTGCGTTGCGGCACGGGTTTTGCCCGGCTGCGTTAATTCAAACACCAGCCGAATGCTCTGGTTATCTTTCGGCTGGCTGGTACGGATACGCCTGACCAGGTTATCGCCGCTAAAATTCAGCGGCAGCCCTTTGATCACGCCGGTCTGACGAATATCCAGAACCACGCGTTCCGGGTTATGCAACGGGAAAAAGCCGTAAACCGGCTGTCCGTTAAAACTCAGCGTTATCGTTGCCTGACTGTCGCCGTTCGCAACCTGGATATCGGACAAATTCGCTGCCAGCACGGTGCCGGGTAACAGGCTCAGCAGCAGCAACAGCATAACCTTGAGGCGTGCCATTATGCGCGATCCTTATGATTCAGCACCTGTGAGACCAACTGCGCGCCCAGCGGTGAATGCGCCGCCAGCTCCGCCTCGCGCGCCTGGTTGACATAGCTTAAGGTCAGCGACAGATCGGGTTCAGGCAACACGCCCGCGCCCTGCTGTGGCCACTCCACCAGACAGATGGCGTCGCCCGCGAAATAGTCGCGAATGCCCATAAACTCCAGCTCTTCCGGGTCGGCCAGACGGTACAGGTCAAAATGGTAAACCGGTCGCGCCAGCTGCTGATAGGGTTCCACCAGCGTATAGGTGGGGCTTTTGACATTGCCCTGATGGCCTAATGCCTGCAAAAAGCCGCGACTGAAGGTGGTTTTTCCGGCCCCCAAATCGCCATAAAGATAGATAACCGCCGCGCTGTCGCAGGCGCGGGCCAGATGAGCGCCCAAAGCGAGGGTTGCCGCCTCGTCAGGCAATGCGATAACACAGGTATTCATGCTTTATTGTTTAACATCTCAGGATTAACAAATTGATACAGCTCGGAAAACAGATCGGTGGCCAGCATACCGCGCGTGCCAACGCGCGCCGCCACTGCATCTGCCGCTGCTCCATGTACGACACAGCCTGCACAGGCAGCATCATACAGCGTCAAATGCTGGCCGCACAGTGCGCCAATGATCCCCGACAGCACATCGCCCATACCGCCCGACGCCATGCCCGCGTTGCCCACATCGGCAAAGGCCATTTCCCCGCTTTCGCTGGCGATAATGGTGCCCGCGCCTTTCAGCACCACTACGCCACCGTAGCGTTTTACCAGACGCTGAGCGGCAAGTAAGCGATCACTTTCAATTTCCGTGGTTTTCAGGTTTAACAGCCGTGCCGCTTCACCGGGATGGGGCGTAATGATGCGATTCTGACGTTTATCGGGATTGAATGCCAGCAGGTTGAGCGCGTCCGCATCCCACAGCATCGGTTTCTGAGAATTCTCTACCCGACGCAGCGCGTTTTTCCCCCACGCCTGCTGACCCAGCCCTGGCCCGATAATAATGACGTCAGCCCATTCCAGCTGTTGTGACAGCGCGTCATCCGTTAACTCATCAACCATAATTTCCGGGCGTGCGCTGAGGATGGGAACAATATTATCTTTGTGTGTAAGTACTCGCACTAAACCTGCGCCGGTGCGTAAGGCCGCCTCGGC
This sequence comes from Mixta sp. BE291, assembly GCF_031457955.1. NCBI lineage: Bacteria > Pseudomonadati > Pseudomonadota > Gammaproteobacteria > Enterobacterales > Erwiniaceae > Mixta > Mixta sp. BE291. Next base: position 80,670 of record NZ_JAVDXN010000010.1, read on the forward strand.
GGTCATGCGAATCGCGCCTGCGGTTCCGCGATCGCCGCCTACCACTAACAGGCGTCCCTGGTCGCCTTTATGCGATGTCGGACGGCGCGGCTTTAACCAGCGGGTTAAGGCGTGCGCATCATAGCGCGCCAGCGGCGCCTGCTGACCATTCAGCCAATCCTCCAACCCCAGCGCATCATAGTGCAGTTGACCCACGTAATCGCGTGCTTTGCCGGTTACCAGCCCAGGTTTAAGCGCTACCAGCGCCAGTGTAACGGCGGCCTCCATCACCACGCCCGGCGCGCTGCCATTCGCCGCGACTAAACCAGAAGGGATATCGACCGCAAATACCGGCGCCGCGTGCTGGTTCGCTTTCTCAATCAGCCGATCGTAAGGTGCCGCAGGCGCGCGATTGATGCCGGTTCCGAGCAGTGCATCAACAATCACGTCCACCGTTTCCGGCCAAATGGCGTCCGCCGCATGAATTTCACCGCCCGCCTCCAGCCAGCCGTCACGCGCGCGCTGCGCCTCTTCCGGCAGTGGACGGTTACTGTCACAGGCCACCAGCGTGACCGCATATCCTGCCGCCTGCGCCAGGCGTGCGATGACATAGCCATCGCCGCCGTTATTGCCCTGACCGCACAAAATTAACCAGCATCTGGCGTGCGGCCAGCGCTGGCGGATCAGGTCAAAAGCGGCGTTACCGGCACGCAGCATCAGTTCATAAAGCGTGATGCCAAGAATATCAGCACCGTCAGTTTCCAGCTGACGCAGTGCCTGCGCAGGCCAGACGGAGTGTGGTAAACTGGTGGCGTTTTCTTTCTCTGTATGGTCAGTCATGTCACACCCTCTCGATCTTCAACAGCTTGCTCAGGATATAAAACAGTGGGGATTATCGCTCGGCTTTCAGCAGGTCGGCATTTGCGATACCGATCTCAGCCCGGAAGAGCCGCGTCTGCAGGCCTGGCTGGATAAGCAGTATCATGGCGAAATGGAATGGATGGCGCGGCATGGCATGATGCGCGCCCGCCCGCATGAACTGCTGCCTGGTACCCTGCGCGTCATTAGCGTGCGCATGAATTATTTGCCAGCGAAAGCGGCCTTTGCCAGCACGCTAAAAAATCCCCGCCTGGGTTATGTCAGCCGCTACGCTTTAGGTCGCGACTACCACAAAGTATTGCGCAATCGACTGAAAAAGCTCGGCGATTTGATCCGTGAGCGCTGCGAAGCGGTCAATTTTCGCCCGTTTGTTGATTCTGCGCCGCTGCTGGAGCGGCCTTTGGCGGCCAAAGCGGGCCTCGGCTGGACAGGTAAGCACTCACTTATTCTTAATCGCGAAGCGGGCTCCTGGTTTTTCCTTGGCGAACTGCTGATCGATCTCCCGTTGCCGGTGGATCAACCACAGCAAGAGCAGTGCGGGCGTTGTGTCGCCTGTATCACCACCTGCCCGACCGGCGCGATTGTTGAGCCTTATGTGGTTGATGCGCGCCGCTGTATCTCTTACCTGACGATTGAACTGGAAGGGGCGATCCCGGAAGCGTTTCGTCCGCTGATTGGTAACCGCATTTATGGCTGCGACGATTGTCAGCTAATTTGCCCGTGGAACCGCTTTAGTCAGTTAACCGATGAGGGCGATTTCAGTCCGCGCGCGGCGCTGCATGCGCCGCCGTTAGTCGAACTGTTTGCCTGGGATGAAGCGAAATTTCTGCGTATTACCGAAGGCTCGGCGATTCGGCGTATCGGCCATTTGCGCTGGCTGCGTAACGTTGCGGTTGCGCTGGGGAATGCGCCATGGGAGGCGGAAAATATGACCGCGCTTGCCAGCCGCCTCGGTGAGAATGCCATGCTGGATGAGCATATTAACTGGGCGCTGGAGCAGCAACAGCGTAAGCGGGCAGAAAACGCAATCGAAGTGCAACGGCCGCAGCAAAAGCGTCTGGTGCGCGCGATTGAAAAAGGCCTGCCGCGTGATGCATAGCTGTCTATATAATCACCCACGGTAAGCTCCGCGACTTTTCCACACGCTGTGCATAAAAATAAAAAGTCGTTGTCATTCAACCGAAACAAGAAGCGCAAGCGACCTTAATAACAAATTGAAATATTATCATATTCATATATTTCAATTAGTTATCTGACTAATGTAAGTAAACAATACCAGTTTTCTTCAGACGCAGAGAAACCTATCCTGTGGATAAGTCTGTTTAAACACATTTAATTAAATGCGCTGATTGCGTGGCTGACGCCATTTCCCGCTGTGGATAACATTTGTCTCTCAGGCAAGAGAGGTGATGTCTTTTATCGTAAGGATAGTGATTAGCCTGCTGTGGTTTAACGAGTGATAAATGCCCGCTAAGCCTGCGTACAAAGCTATTAAAAATTAACCCGCACCCTCCACCGGTGGTGAAGAGGGCACGGATTATGGACGTATTGCCAGGCAAATACAAGCCAATTTTCAGGGCAAAGAGTTAACCCACAATTCTTGTGCTTTATGCGGCTGGAAAGATCCCTGTTGGCAAGAGATCTTTCTGATTACAATCCGGTCTGTAGCAAGCCTTAAAGCTTAAATATCCGTGCTGGCCTGTGCAGGAACAGCCGATATCCCCGCATAAACCGAGGATCTCATCACGCTTAGGCCGTTGTAGCGTCCCGATAGCGTGATGATGCCAGGCTTACTAGCGAAGAGGCGTTCGTTTGCACCGTCGGCCAGGCCATTTCCGCAGCATAGGTATTGTTTGTCGGGGGTAAATTAAACTTGCCCGCCACCCCAGGCGTTGTTCCTAATGCTGGTGCATTAACCCTCGCCTGATGCGCGTCCGCAGCCGTAACATCCGAACGCGTGCCGCCGCCCGGCGCATCAGATACGGGCTTCACAGAGCCCTGACCGCCAAAACCGCCTACGGCGCTTGATGATCCTGGGCTGGTGGTGATCGGTTTAGGTGGCTTAACGGTCGGCCATTTTATCGCCGGTGCCGCAGATCCGCCGCCCGCCCTGCCCGGTTGAGCGCTTTGGGTAACGTCTGAGTGCGTGCCGCCGCCCGGCGCATTGGTTGCTGGCTTAACGGAACCCTGACCGCCAAACCCGCCCGGCGCTGAAGAGCCGCCTGGGCTGCTAATAATCGGTTTGTTCGGTGTTACCGGTGGCCATTTTACCGCAGGCTTTTTAGGATCGGCTGGCGTCGGTTTAGACGGTGCTGGCGCTGGTTTCGCAGGCCCGTCAACGGCATCACCTGACGGCTTCGAAGGTTTCGCTGGCGCTGGTTTAGGCGGCATCGGCTGTGTATGTGACGGCTTAGTTACCGGCACCGATTCCGCAATCGCATGGTCTGTCGCAGGCTTGGTTTTTTCCACCGTAGAGGGCGCAGGCTTAGACGGCGTTGGCTGTGTATGTGACGGCTTAGTTACCGGCACCGATTCCACAATCGCATGGTCGGTCGCAGGCTTGGTTTTTTCCACCGTAGAGGGCGCAGGCTTAGACGGCGTTGGCGTTGGCTTCGCAGGGCCATCAACCACATCCCCTGATGGTTTCGATGGTTTCGCTGGTTTTGATGGCTTCGCTGGCGCAGGCGCTGGTTTCACCGGGCCATCAACCCCATCTCCTGACGGTTTTGAGGGTTTCGCTGGTTTTGAGGGTTTCGCTGGTTTTGACGGCTGCGTTAGAGACGGCAGATCCGGCGTATCGAGTGTAGCTTGTCCTTTTTTCTTAGCGCCAGGCACCTTAACCGGACCGACCGTAAAGGAGATATTATTCCCTGCCGTTTTTTCATCTACCGTTACGGTAGAAAGGTTATCGGCATCGGTATTCAGTTTGCCCTTCACCTCGCCATTCTTAATTCCGACATTAATCGTGCTGTGTTGATCTTCTTCATGGTGAATAGTGTCCAGTTTATCAACATAACCGTTCACCATTGGCGTGCCTTTATAGCTTATGCCGCCGCCACCGCCGCCGTAAAGCCCGCGGGAATCAACCTCATCCGTTATATCTTTAACGTTGATTGCGCCACCGGCATCAACGCTGCCCTCTTTGCTGTCAGAAATAAGATGGCTACCCGCAAGATTAATATCGCCGCCGGTTTTAACTGTCAGTTCCCCGCCAGTATGAATACCACTTTGCTGGGCCGTGGTGTTATTTGTATGTTTTTCACTGCCGCCGCCGCCATGAGCAGATACGGTCGGTAATACTCCGGATGTTGATATAGCAATACCCACCGAGCCGCCCCAGTTTTCGCTGCTGGCGGTTGATGTGCTTTGATCCTGAACGGAGGTTATCGAAAGATCGCCTGCCACATCCAGATCAGCCGTGCCCGCAATAATATTCGCCCCGTTTAAATTGACATCGTTACCGCTTTTGAGCGTAACGTTGCCTGCGTTAATGGTGGAATTTTTATAACTGGTCGAATCATCATTCGATCGGCTGTTTGATCCTGAATAATCAACGGATGCCCCTGCCCCTGCGCCTGTCAGCCCGGCGCCCATGCCAATAGAGACGCCAGCATTATGTTTGGAGCCAGAGGTACTTTCGCTGGTTGTTGATTCAGCGGCGCTTAAAGAAAAGTCTCCGCCAGTCGCCACATTAACTTCACTGGCGGCGATCTCAACGCCTTTCAGCGTTGTATCTTTATTAGAGGAAATATTAATTTTTCCACCGCTGATATTATTAATATTCTCTTTCGTGGTAATCGATTTCTTATCTTCCGTGGTCTTCGACCAGCCGATACTGACCGATCCGCCAGCGGCATCGTTCAATACAAGGTTAGAGACATCACCCGCCACCTGGGCCGTGGTCATCCCTGCATCAACGCTCATACCTTCCTGTTCCGCTTTTTTACCCAGCGTTGCATATTTACTGGCGGCGTCTACCACCGAACTATGCGCTTCGCCTTTAATACCGACAAAGGTTTCCTCGAAGCTTTCATCATGCATCTCAACGTCTTTATATTTGGTTGAAATAATATTATCAGCCGAAATATTAGCGGTACCCTTTTCACCTACACTGAGATCCATGCCACCGATATCAAGCGTATTTCCCGCGCTGATCTCAGCATCGTTAATGAAGTTAAAGTTAGCGTTTTTATTGGTTGTTAAGCTGTCTTTTGTCGTAGTGGTAGTGGTTTTAAGACCAGCGTGAAAACCGCCCATGCCAGCGGTTGGCGCTGCACCGGGGCGCTTACCATTGGTATTGCTGAGGCTGGAGTTCGAACCGGCGCTTTCATAATCCATGTTATGACTTTCACTGGCACCGTCCAGAGAGTTAATTTTTACCTCGGTTTTATCCATGCCGGGAACGTTGGAAGAAAAACCGATCTCAAATGATGATTCGGTCACCCTGGTTTGCTTCATATGGTGATCCTGGGAAGTGGTGGTAATAATATCATTACCCGCCTTAATGCTGCCGCTTCCGCTGTTATAGTCGCCACCGTGGAACACTGCATCTTCTTTAGCATCGACAATAAATTTCCCGCTGGTATTGACTCCTGCGGTTTTTGCTACCGCATCTACCGTAATGGTTTCCGTGGATCGGCTGGACAAAAAACCGGTTTCTTCAGATGTGCTGTCATAGGAGGAAGAAACTTCATGGACATCATTAAAGTTAACGTTGCCTTCCGTAGATTTCAGTTTGATTTCACTGTCTGCCGATCCGGTTGAGGTTAAATCAACTGCGGTGACATTAATCTCTTTACCCACAATTTCGATATTGTTTCCAGCGGTAACCCCATCGGTGTAGGTGCCGATTTGCTGTTTACCTTCGCCATCCCTGCCTACGCTGGCAATAAGGTCAACATTGCCTTCATCGGCAATAACAGAAACATTATTTCCAGCCGCGATCTGGCTACCGCTGTTAGTAATATCGCCATTTTTACTGTGAAGCTTAACATCGTTGCCTGCGACGATGCCGCCGTCCATCCCGCTGCTAATGGAATTAATATTGTTTTCAGCCGTCAGGTTGGCATTATTACCTGCGCTAATTACGGCATTATTATTATTTATCTCACTGGCCGCAACGTTAACGTCACCGCCAGCATGTATATTGGCGGCCCCGGTGACGCTATCCTGTTCAATATCATGCAATGAAGATTTGGCCAGATAAACATGCGGTATTAAAACATCAACACCATCTACCTGTTCCGTAACAAACCAGACAATGTCTTTATCCAGCTTATTGATTCGCTCTTTGGTGAGTTTTTTACCTACTTCCAGACCAGCAATATTACCGTTTTCTATCACGTCACCAGCGTTATCCACCAGCATTTTCACCATGTCCGCCCCTTCAACATTATGTTTCACCTGATAATAGTTACCAACAGACTCGGTGACCTGGCGACGGATAAGTTCTGAAATAAAGTAGTTATCACCAATAACGATAACGGGCTGCTCTGGCTTGTAACCTATTTCTTTAAAGAAATAATCGGAGCCATAAAAATTATCCTGATTGATCATTTCAGGACGTGTTTCGTACATAGGAATAACTTTATTTCCCGGTGTCCCGCCTACATCAGGCGTTTTTTTCTGGCTATCATAGAATGCCTGCGACTTTTCGAATAAGCCTTGGATATTTTTTAATTCACTTAGCGCAGGCAGCGAGCTGATACCCATCGCAATTTCTTCAACATTCTTTTTATTGAATGAAATATCATAGCCTTGCTCAATGGTTTTAATATCTTTTCCATCAACCTTAACGTTTACCGTGGTGTTTTTACGAATACTTTCACCAACTTCACTGGCAATACCATTGTTCAACGTACCGCCAGTGTGAGTAAAGTTCCCTCCGGCAGAGATAGTCGCTTTTTCTGAAGGCAGGAAATAGAATTTGCTTTCTTTCAGCTTGTCAGAAGAGACAATTTTTTTCCAGGATTTTTTCAGATCTTTAAATGAGTCAGCCTTCCATGTCTCACCAAATATCTTATTCATGATCAGATCAAATTGTTTATTTTCCTTTGCCGCCTTTTTAAAAGATTTCAGGCTCATTTCACGAAAATATTCCTGCTCACCTGACCAATCGTGTAAATGGCCCGAATGGTCAGTAGCATTGCCGCCATTGAAAAGGAATTCCAGCAGTGCATAAGTGCTATTAAAAGTAAAATATTCCCAAGTGGAAGCTGCTTTGGTTATTTTGATCTTAATACGAAAAGAGTTTGTTAATTTATGTTTAAGATAATCCTCTAACGTATTAGAAACATATTTTGGCGCATTGATAATATCTCCGCGGACATTCATATCACCATTGGACTGAATTATCCCGCCCTGATTAACCAGACTGGCTGCACCCTTGCTCCGCTGGTTAATCTGCATATTTCCACCAGAAGAAATTTCTGCCAATTGATTAAGTTGAATGTCTGAGGCCAGCCCGGGCAGTTTGGTTTCGGTATAAAAAGTTTCCCAATAAAGGAAGCCATTGTGCTCTTCCACACCGCTTCCTTCTTGTAACGCAGAATAATCCCAGTCCATCCCGGTATAGGTACTTTCATTTTTCACCACTTCTGCATCCAGCCACATATCGCCTTCAGAGCGGATAGTGCCAGCATGGTTATGGATCGTTTTTCCACTAAGATGGATCTGGTCCTGACTCAGAATATTACCGTTAAGACTATTAGTGATTTTATTATCTGCATTCAGGATAATATCCTTCATGGCGAAGATCGTTGCGTTGACATCATTAATGATATTGATCGCTATCCAGTGGATCTCCTGCGCGCTGAAAGCGGCCGTTTTATTAATGATGTTTTTCGCCTTCAGGTAAAGTTGGCCTAATGTCTCGATTCTTTGATCAATCGTAATGTCGCCGGTTGTGGTAACGGCCAATTTACCATTGGAAATAAGCGTACCATAGTCAGCATTGTTAACATCCCCCTGCAAATTGAGGTCAAGTAATTTCGAGCCTGCAATATAGCCACCGTTTTTATTGTTGAGTACATCGGCATCAATTTTTAAGCTGCCTTTACTTATAATCTTACCCACTGAGTTATCCAGCGCACCAACATTCATTAAGCTGGTTGCGTTGTTCGCATCAGCCTGAATAATGGCATTGTTGATAAAATTGTCGGCAGTTACATCAAGGCTACCCGCATTAATTACGGCGTAATTACCATTTTCCACATTATTAATATCGACTAAAAGCTTGTCACCCACATTAATACTGGCTTGATCGTCGTTTTTTAACTTATCACCTTTAATTTCCAGCGTTTTACCTGCATAAATCCAGCTGTTTTCGCCGCTATTAATGATTTCGTCGGCGTTAATATTTGCTCGTTCGCTCTGAATCCAGCCTGCGCTTTGATTTATTAACGTAGTAATTTTAAGCAGGCTGAGTTTATCCTCAGCAAGGATCCCTGCTTGCTGCTGGTTAATAATATCCTTAATGCCGTTAAAGAGGATACTTACCCCCTGAAGCAGCGCACCTTCACCCTCATTAACCAGTTTGTCTACATTGTTAATAATTAATGAAAGGCCTGATAAAATTTGTCCCTGATTATCGAGTCGCGCCCCCTGATTTATCTCTACATTACCCACTGAACTTATTACGCCACCGTCAACATTTTTAATATTATTAACGTTATTCAGAGCAAGGCCTTGCTGCGCTGAAATCGAAGATCCTAATAGATTATTTAGATTAGTAATACTTTTCAGCAACAAATTATCATAATAAGAGATAATGCCAGCGCCGTTTTGGTTATCCAGAGTGGTAATCTCATTTAAGGCAACGCGACCGTTAGCTTCCAGCTTTCCTGCGTTATTAATCAATTGTTTAACATTATCAAACGTCAGCTGGCCTTCAGAAGAAACAGAACTACGGTCATTACTAATTTTACCTATGTTTTTTATCTGCAAAGCTTTTTGGGCGAAAAGCGTACCGCCCTTTTCATTGGTGATCTGTTCGAGATTACTCAACAGCAGATTACCCGCCTGAATCAGGCCGTGCTGATTATTAAGCTGATGGGTTCGATCAAGCGTAATGTTATCGCGCGCCAGAATAGAGCCGCTATTATTTACCTGATGCGCATCATGAACCGCAATGCTTCCTTCAGAAACCTGTATCAGCGCCCCATCCTGGTTATTAATAAGTAGTGTTTTCTCCCCCGCCACACCCTGTATTTCAACATTTTTTTGCGCAACGATCAGCGTCTCTTTGCCGAGGTTATCAATTTTTTTAGCTACATTCAGCTTGATATCCTGCTGCGACTTAATTTCTTTATGGTTAACCAGTTTTTCACTGTTAATGCCTAACGTTTTTTCCGCCGCGATTGTCCCCTGATTAGTCAGCGTACCTGCAGCCGTTATCTGATTATTACGCCCCTGTAACACACCGCTATTTACAGCCTCGTTAGCGCCTTTCACCTCCAGCTGCAGATCGCCATTTTCCGCCAGCACGATGCCTTTATTGTTCAGTTCCTGCGTATCAACGTTAATCGACTGGCCATACAAGGCGCCGCTGTTTTCCAGCTTTCCAAGCGTAAGCAACAGCTTATCATTGGTATTGAATACGCCCTGGTTTTTAAATTGCTTACTACGTAAAGAGAGCGTGCCCTGCGCCTGAACCAGGCCATTGTTGATTAACGTGCGGCTCAGGTTAAAGTCCAGTTGACCCTTTTTCGCTGAGATAAGACCGCTCTGGTTATCCAGCGTACCAGCGTTGATGCGGATATTGCCTGCAACCGTTTCCAGGCTGGCATCAGAAACCACCTGTGCGTTGGGAACCACGCGGTTATTCACCAGGACTTCATATTTTCCATTACGTAGCCGGATAACCGCATTAGCTAACTTTTTATCGCTACCGGGCTGTGTTGCATAAAGCTGACCACGTAGCGTATAGCTATCAGTCACCTTGATGTTTATCGCATCAATATTTGCCGCCTGGCGATTACCGTTTTTAGCCATCAGCGCAGCGGCGCTTTGCAGCAGCGTAGAAGCATTGATACGAATAGTGCCTTGCTCAGTAACGGTATCTGCCGCCAGCATCATATGCTGTAACGCGGTAAGTACCACATCGCCATGCGCATTGATGCCACCAATCCCTGTGTCCGCGTTTTTCGTCAGAGCAATATTCTTACCGCTGATGTGAATATCACCCTGTTTGGCCATGACGCCAGCAAGCTGAATATCACCGTTCGCTGAAATATTGATTCCTTTACCGCCAATAAGGCTGCCCGCGTGCGTGACGCCCGCACCGCTTTCCGTACTGATCAGTTCGATGCGGTTGCCATACATTGAGCCCAGCGCCGACCCGGCGATGGCGACCCGCGGGGTATTCTTAGCCGTTAAGCTGCGCACTTTATGCTGTCGGCTTTGAGTATCGTAGTCGTTCAGACCCGTAACGATTTTTACATCTGCAGTTCCGGCAATTTGCCCTTTTAGCTGGGCGCTGCGGCTAATCAGATCAAAATAGGAGAGACCATCAGTGTTGATACCCTTTCCTTCAACATTAATAGCGCCACGTTCTACCGCCAGTTTCACCTGCCCAGCATTATCGACATTTACCCGTCCGGTGCTTAAGGTCAGCGCTCGCGTGTTGACGGTTGAAACACCGTTTACCGTAATGCCGTTCTCATTCGCAATAATGACATCTGCTTTACGGCCAAATACTTCAATCGCACCGTTAAGATGGCTACCTTTTGCGCCGGTGACCTCATTCAGAATAGCGGTGCTTTCTTGCTTAAGGCGGTCATTTTTTATCACAAACCCACCGATTTTAGAGGCGCCGTCGCGGGTACTGTTATTAAATATGATGCCCTTATCGCTTACATCGAAATCTTTATATTTATTATGTGACAGCCCATTCTTGTCTGGATTATTAATGTTAATAACCGGCGTCCCATTAGCCGATGTGTTTAAGCCTGGACTCTTGTTGTCACCGTTATTTAATACAACCCCGGCAGTTGCTGGTGCGGAAAAATAACCCGTCATAGCCAGCACAAGCGGTGAAAGCTTGAATATAGAGGTTGCAGTTTTCGCTTTCTTTTCCCTTTTCATAAATTATTCCTTTAAAATTAAAAACCAATGTTGGCACTAAAATAAAGCGTATAGTTATCGATATTAGCGTTTTGCAATGAAGCTGGCTTTTTCATCGGCCAGCCTGCGGTAAAAGAAGTGGAGACAGTTTTGGCTGCCAACTTAATGCCTGCCGCAGCACCGCTCATATAATCATGTGTGCACGTTTTTACCGACGGAGGACAGTTATTGCGTGCCATTCCTATATCAAAACCGACAAACGGCGTAATACTGTATAACCCGGCAAAATTAATAATAATGGGTAATTTAACCGTATTGGCAACCCAGGCTGTTCGCTCCGCAGAGACAGCACTTTCTTTATAGCCTCTAACCGTGTATTCATCACCGATACTGGATTTTGCATCGCTGACCATGACATCATTTGAAAACTGGAATCCACCATTGAAATCGTAATCCAGTCCCACGCGGCCATTAAAGAAATCAGACATCCTTTTGGACCAGCTTATCGAACCATTATATTTTTTATAATCCAAATCGAAACCGGTTAAATCGTCATCATCTTTCCATGGTACGCTAAACCACGGAATTCCTGCTGTCATGCCTAGATCAATATATCCCCATCCCCCCGCAAGGCTGCCAACCCAACTCATACCTGAAGTAAAATGCGTGTAATCTTTACTGGATATCGCGATGGGATAATCAAAGATAAAGTTTCTGTTTTTGCGGTTTTCTACTTTAAAGTAAGCGCTGGTTTTCCCGATGGCATTACGAAAAAGCATACGGCTGGTTTTAAACGAGAAGCGTTTGGAATGACCATAGCTCCGGTAGCCGCCATATTGTCCGCCGACCAGCTTTTCATACTGCGACTGATAAAAGGAAGCATCAAATTTCCAGTAGCCCAGTGGAAAATTAACGGAAAAACTTTTCACCGATTGACTATCACTTTTTGCCTTTAGATCGTTATAGGCGTAGTAATAAGAAAGCGTGTCATTGAGGCCAATAATATTTTTCAGGCTGGTATTAACAGAATACTGATACCATCCCGCATTACGATACCCTGAATTGTTTGCGCCCAAATAGACAGAAAGCGGGAAGACACCATCTGACTGGTGATTAATAAAAGAGTAGCCGCTTGCTTCGGCAGGCTGAATACTGAGCTTATCATTCGATGACATAAGCAGCAGATTGTCCAGCGCCTGATCAATATCTATCATCGCGAGCCGTTTTTCTTCAGAAAACGGCATAGCGCTAAATTGACGCATTTTATCGCGCCAGCTGGGATTTTCATTATTGTAAAGAAAACCGGCGATCTTCCCCCACAACACCTTTAATACCAGCGTACCATCGCTCAATGAACCGGGCACAATCGTAACCTGGCTGGTAACATAGCCTTTGCTGATATAAAAATTAGTGAGATCGCGAGTAAGACTGAGTATTTCGGCCTCACCCATAAGCGTATCAAGGTAGCGGGCAATGATGGCGTTCCGCTGCGGAGAGTCATCATATATTTTATCATCCGTAATGATGATTTTTTTTATCTTAAAGCGATGTCCCGCAGAGATAAATTTTTCCGTATCATCAATTTTTCTGGCTGCCTCATTAGCTTGATAAACTTTTTCACGCTGTTTTTCTTGCTCAATAAATTCCTTTTGCTCATTTTTTTGTAAACGATCAAGACTCCGCTGTGCGTCTGAAATAACAGGCAAGCTATCTATAGCTCTGACAGGAAAAGCAGCGGCTACTGCCGCCATAACTAACCATTTTTTTTTGATTTCCATATCTTACTTCACATTTAGTTTATTGTAAGCGTAAAGACCATGCTGGCTTCCACTCTGCCCGCAGTTATTTTGTCCCGGTTAGCATCGTCAAAATACATCTCTGCGGCATAATTAACTTTACGCGTCCCCTGAAAAGGTGCTGCGCTACCAAAATCTGTTAACTCATTCAATCTGAGATCGCGGTAACACTTAGCACATGCAGCGTATTTATTATGGAGTTTTACGTAAACGTATTTAGCATCACCCTGATTTTTTAACAGCGAGGGGTCTTGCCCCCATGCCGTAATACCATCAAATTGAATTTGTGCGGTACTGGGGTTGGGGCAGTCAAGGGTAATGCTAAATTCTCTTTTAGGGGCGGTGAAGCCAGTTTTTTTGACGTCGGGTAAAAAGTAGTCGCCCAGTTCGATATGATTAGAAGTTGCGATGATGGAGCAGGAGCGTATCTGAACCCTTATATTATTATTATGCAGGCGTAATAACGTTACTCCCTGTGTGGGATCGCTGTCAGGCGAAACCTTTACTTCCATTAGTAACCCTGGAGTAATTATTCCGCTTTGGCTGTTTCCTGTTTGCACAAATTCAATTAACAGTGTATCACTCGGTTCGGTACAGGTTCCCTGACATTGATACGAACCAGGTACCCATGCATTTGTGCCACGTGACTCGGGCCATTTAATACGAACGCCAACGCCAGCAATGCCGGTGCTGTATACATTATTGATACTGGTTTTAATAAACCCTGATCGCACATAACTTGAGCGCCAGGTGGAATAAACATTTGTACCGCAGGAGTAACTGATGCCAGGAAGAGACGTTCTGTAACTATAAAGTATTGTTCCGGGCGTTCCTTTTTGTGAAGGAGTGAGGACAATATCAGGCAGATAGAATTCTAAAGGCTGCGCCAGACTGCAGGCTGCCTGGCTTATACCAGGCATTATCATAAGCCACATAAAAAATGCCATAGCTAACCGACACATCACCTTAATAACAACCATTATCCCACCTCCTTATGATCTGCATAACAGATAAGTGTTTCTATCCGATCGGTGTCATCTTTTTTCTCTGATATATTTTCGGCATTTATTTCACAGAAAAACTCTTCATTGCTTTTTTTTCCATGTACTTTGAATACGCCCTTTTCTTTCGGTAGGGAAAGCAAAGTGATACCGCCTTGCCCAACAATGCCTGCTACATTATTCGCCGCATCATAAATATGCATGCCGAACGGTAAATAACCGCCACCTTCCCATTTAGCGCGACTTAAAATGCTTTTATTTACGTGATAGGGGAAAACAACCTTAACCAGCGCGCCAGCCGTTGGAACGGTCACTTTACCGTTTTCATTTATATCAAAACTGGCGGAGGTGCCTTTTAAGTCCAACGTCATCACATTTTCTTCATAAGGCGTAACAGTACTGACCAAAGCATATCCGCGGCTATCAACTTTCGCGAGCCGGTTACTGGTTAATCTTGCACCTTCAGCACCGGGAGCTTCTATCAGAGCAATAGTGTCACTAAGCCATGGCGAAAAATTAACGCCATCAGGATGAACTACTGCCCCGCCGCTCAGGGAGATAGCGCCAGAGTAGTAGTTCATGCCCTGACTATAACTTATGCTTTTTTGCAATGCGTTACCGGAGTGCCCTATATTAAGATCGAAATTAGAGAGCGTTTTGTTTGATTGTTTAAAATAAGCGTTAAAATTTGAGATTGAATCTTCACCAGTATGACTCCCGCTGACACCAGTACGTAATCTCGCCTCTTCACTGCTATAGCTAACCATGGTATTAAATTTAGGTCGCTTACGATCTACCGACCCAAAAGGCATTGAGAAATTCAGATAAAAAATGGTATTCGCCTGATTATTTCGGGTAAAAATACGGTTTACAGAAAAGCTGTAATTTACCCTTTCGTAACTATTGCGATATCCCAGAAAATAACTGGAGGCGAAGGATTTTTTTTTGTTATCTCCTCGATAGCTTTCCCACCATCCGGAGAAGTCGAGCTCACCCCATCCTTCAGAAAGCGGCTGCGAAATATTTGCCTCAAGACGATGATTAGATCGCCCGGCAGAATAGTAATCATTGCGCCTGTTATCACGATATCCGGCGTATAGCGCATCACTAAGCGAGTGATAGTTGCGGCCAGAAAAAGCATAAGCCACTATATTAATTGCTGTATTGGTCGCCATCAGCCGCCGGGCATACCCCATTTTCAGTCGGGCATTATTCGTGATACTGTTGTGCTGTTGGCTGTCACGCTCGCCGTTAAACAATGATTCCGTTAGTTCTATGTTGAAAGCGCCCAGCTCCGTGTTCAGCGCAAGACCATTATCCACCGCCATATAGCTTTTTTCTGGTGCGGTTTGTACTCCCCCATATAGCGTAACCGTATTATTCAGCCCATAAGCCAGAGTGGACTCCAGCAGCAGCGGTTTTTCCCGACGGATATGATCGCGTATGCGCCCTGCCGCTAAAGAATAACGGTAATATCCTTCACGAATAAGCTGCGGCAGGCTGCTGTAAGGCACGGTAAAGCTTTGCGTTTCACCATTGCTTTCCATAACCGTGACATCCAGATTGCCGCCGTAACCCAGTGCAGAAATATCTGAGATGTTAAATTCGCCGGGCGGCACATTCTTTTCCAGCAAAATGCTGCCGTTTTGCTTTACCGTTACAATGGCATTGCTGTTAGCTACACCACGAATAATCGGCGCATAGCCTTTGACGGTCCATGGATACATCCTGTCGTCGCTGCGTAGCATTACACCTTGCAACGACGTATTTTCAAACGTCTCGCCGGAGGTGGTAATGTCGCCAAGTGATAGCTCAGAAAGCAGAGAAGCGATGGCGCGTTCTGCATACCCCAACTGATGCTGGAAACCTTCATGGTACTCACTGCCGCCACGCCAGATATCATAAGTATGAAAACGCCAGTGCCCCAGACGGAACGTACTTGCCAGGCTGCCATACAATGAATATTGATTACTTTTCCCGTTGGTGACCTTACGATAGTGAACATCAGAAGCGTTGAGGCTGTAGTTCATGCTTAGCGCATTGATTCCTTGCTCCCAGCGTTCTGGATCGATAAATCCTTCCGGGCGATCGATGAGATAAGCCTGGGGTATGGTGACGTATAGCGCCTCATCGTCATAATTATAATTAACAACCGCGCCAGGAATCAGATCTGCCAGTTGAATACATTCTGAGGATGCCCAATTAACAGGCAGCTTTGTTTTATCGACGGCGGTTTGTAGCAGAGCATTAACCGGGAAACAGGGTACGACATTCCCGTTCAGATGAATAAAAACCACCTGAAACGTGTTTAAACGCTGCTGATTCACTATAATATCAACACGATACTTTCCTGGCGGCATGCTATCCTCTTGTTCAAAATAAGAGAGGTCAATGGTGTTATTAAAATCAGCCAGAAAGCGCGCGTTGAATTTAGTAATGTTCTTTTTTTGCGGCTCTGGCCTGGCTGGCTGATCGCTAGAAGCATCACTTGCATTAACTACACCAATATTGGCTGAAGCTAACGCGCTTAATACAAAAATCAGGGCAGCTTTTTTACCCTTTGCCGCCTTCTCTTTTTTCATTTTCATAATTGACGTTTGATATTAACAAATGCACCTAAATCAGAAATGTAATCATACTCAAGTGCATTTACATTCGCTGTTTCCATTCCTTTAAACGTAACTATTTGGGAGGCATAGGGTGAGATCATTTCTCCAGAATGCATGGCGATGATATTATCACCTTGCTTTAACTTTATATTTACCAGCGTAATATGAAACGGAGAATTATTAGTTGCGACAAATTCATAACCCTTGCCTGACCTGCGTTTTTTCCAGGTTAGCTGTTCAGCGGCTGAGATTAAGGTGCCTTCCATATTCACAGGACGGTAAAAAAGCTTAATTCTGGTACGAAAAGCCATGTTAAGCTTATTTTTTTCTTTATTTTTAGTGTCGATTTCAGGCACATCCAGCGCATTTATCCAGAACATGCTTTCACGATCCTGAGGTAAAGTGCTCGAAGCCTTCTCCGTAGAAAATATGCGAAAAACCTTACGCTTACTGACATTAATTCGGCCTACTGGTGGCGTGATAAACAACGGTAAGTCATCCTGAATTTTCATTTCGTTGTTGTCTTTACCTGATAGCCATAGTTGGACCAGCGAAGGACTTTCGCCTACATTCCTGATTACAAAAGATTGTTCCTTTTCAGCAGCATTTAATATCACACGCGTTGCCAAAATCTGGATAGATGCTAATGAGAAGGATGAATAAGTTAACAGAAAAGAAGAGAACAGAACCGTTACTAAGCGCATAATACTACTCTGATGTAATGTTCATTAAGGTAAATATGGGGACATGCGCCCCATATAATTAACGGGTTAGGGTTAACGATACGTGATTGAATAAATCACATCAGTTGATACCGTACCGGCTTTTGCAGCACCATTAACCGAAGCGTACTGGCCCCAATATTCAAACCTGGCGGTATTTTGATTAATGGTAACGGCCTGATGATCGGCGTTCAGCTCATTAAGTTTTAAAGGCTTTTTATCATTGTTCAAAATACGAACCTGCACATTTTCTGCCGCGCCGGATATCGTATGATTTTTCAGATAGCCCGTTGTATTATCGATATTCGTGCTTTGCGCCCTTTCAAATACAACGTTTGCGACTTTATTATTTGGGCAGTTCTGCCCGGAAAGATTGATAAAAAAACGCGTGTCGCCAGCATACTTTCCGGCACTGGAAAGTGCCGTCACGCTAACGGGTGGTAGGTTTACGGTGAAATCTGCCCCCTGATTAGGCTGGTTTTCATCACCGCCAGTAATATCACAGGTGGCGTCAGATATTGTACCGACAAAGCTAATTGTTCCGTCATTAGCTGTTACGCCCGTTGAAACCACAGACATTAAGCTTACTACTGTAGCAAACATCAGCGTCCAATTTTTATTACTTAACTTTCCCACATCGTATCCTTAATGCGTTAAAAACAAGAAATTCCCAACCGTTTGTTAAAGAATGTAGTGCTACTGCAAACTTAGCGCACGATGAAATAGCGTAAGTCCGGCCATTCTATTTACCCCTTATTTTTGCAGTATAAGTTTCGTCTCAATATTTCATTACATTAAAAAGAGAGAGTCGAAATAAAGACCTCTGCAACCTGGCAAATTAACGTTATGTTTTCTGGCTGTAAAGTTATAAAGGATGTAGTTATATCGCTTAATCCACGGCTTATATTAATTAATAAGTAAGACTTTTCGCTTAACCAACAAGCAACAGTCAAAAAAAGAAGACTTTAATAGGATAAGCAAAGGCATTGCGATGTTTATGTGGCAGGGTTCCCGGCGCATAGTTAAAGCACACCGTGAATTTACATGGAGGGAGACTTAGTTAAGAAGAGGGTTGGGTAATGCGATAGCCGGGCACTACTTTGCGGTAACCCCGTCCCGACGCCCCAACCTTAAATTATCAAGCAGATGCTTTTGTTAAGGCCTCTGCATTAGTGGCATCACATAGCTTTTGAAAAACGCACATTGTTCAGATAATGGCGTAGTATCATTGACCAGGGCCAGGTAGAGTTTTTCACTTTGATTTGCCAACGTTTGATAAGCGTTATGGCGCGTATCCCAGCCCCGCTGCTGCGCCAGCGAAGTAACCTGCGAAAAAAGCGCTGCGCGCTCTGGTATCTCAAGCGCCTGGCAGCGTTCCCTGAGATAAATGCCGCCTGCGACGATAGCCGCAAGCTGGCTCACTTGCGCCTCCGAGGATACTGGAACCACAATTGCCGACGGTTCTGCTTTTTCAGCTGCATGCTGACAGCCGGTAAGCAGCAGAATTAACGCTGCGGTGGCACAAAACTTTTTGATTAGCATAACTTCCCTTACTTTTTGATTTTTATCCACATCCGGCACCGAACGTTACCGGTGTTGCTTTGTCAGCCGAAAGGGCTACCCAGCTGATTCATAACCATCAATACCGCGGCGCTGAACGCTAATGCAGGCCCAAAAGGCAGCGCGCTACTCAGGCTTTTCTTGGCCAGTAAATTGAGCAGAATGATCATCAACACCCCTAACGAAGAGGCCAGGAAAAGTAACAAAGGTAACGCCTGCCATCCCAGCCATGCGCCCAACGCAGCGGTTAACTTTAAATCGCCATAGCCCATACACTGTTTTCCGGTGGCATGATTAACTACCATCACAATTAGCCACAGCGTTACGTAGCCCGCCGCCGCCCCTATTACCGCAGCCGATAAAGGCGCAAAGCGATCCTGCAGGTTAAAGAGCAGGCCGCACCAAAGCAGGCTATAAGTCAGCTCATCAGGTAACAGACCACAGTCAATATCGATCAGGGTTAACGCCAGTAACTGCCAGCTAAACAGCAATACGCCACACAGCGTCATGTCGGGTGGCAAACAATATCCTGCAGTCAGCGTCAGAACCAGCGATGCTGTTTCAACCGCCGGGTATCTTGCGCTTATTCCCTGGCGACAATGGCGGCATTTCGCGCCTAATAGCAGCCAGCTGATTAATGGAATATTATCGCGCCATGCCACCGTTTGCTGGCAGCATGGACAGTGGGATGCGGGTAACCATAAATTGAAGCAGCCGCTATCCCGTGAACAGCTTATATCTATCGGGGAGCGGCAGTCAGCCGCTGCCATCATCAAGGGTAAACGATAAATAATAACGTTGAGCAAGCTGCCGACACACAAACCAATAATGGCGAGGCTGCTCCACCATAACCACGGCGGCAGGCTCGCTGGTGAAATGTCAAAAAGGTCACTTACCACCCGCTATTTTTCCCCGCATGTAGAATATTTTCCCCATCACGACTTAGTATCAGCTTATTAATGTATACCAGGTCACTGTTATCTTTTATCGCTGTTAAATCTATCTTGCTGACAATAATGTTATGGCTGGCCTGTACATATATTAACAGGCGCATCAGCGGGAGAAACTCCACTGGCCCATTGGGAGTAATGAGTTCTAACTGCTGCTCATTAGCCACGCCGATAGTTAAACCTAATTTATATTCTTCTAATGCCTGGGTAACCTGTTGCGTTAAGCTGCCTGCGGTTTCAGACGCAGTGAAATCAAATTGCGCAACGTTATCCGCTATCCATACATAATCCGTCGCCGCCTTATTCATTTTTTCTTTCCCTTTTTGTTGATATTCCATTAATGGAGACAGTAATCCAAACCAGATGAGAATAAGAATGCCAGCAATAGCCAGCAGAACCAGCAGCGCTTTCTCCCGTGTCGAATATTCACCCCAGCGCTGATATAAACGTTGTTTCATCATTAGTTACTCATGCAATAAAGGAGAATGCTCAACGCTGACAACAGGTTGTCGGTTAAGGGGCTGGGCATTCAGAAAAGTCACAAACGCTTCCCATTCTTTGCCCTCAGCGGTTAATTGCAGCAGATTGTCAGCGGCGGAATAGCGCAGCTGGCTAATGGTGACCTGCGGATACTGTTTTTTAGCTTGCGCCATTTTCAATATCACCTGCCGAAAATTAGCCGGTGGGCTATGCTCCGCTTTGCTTTTCAGGCGTTGCATCAGGTGAAACCGCGGATTGCTTACCTTTTGCTGGCTATGCGTTAACGCCTGATATAGGGCGCTATTTTTCGCTTCCAGTTGTGCCGCCTGCTGCCAGTAATGGTGACCGCTTAACAACAATCCGGCGCAGAGAGTCACCAGCCCCGCGGCAGCAATAGCGGGAACGATGCGCCATCCCGGCCACTTTTTCTCCCCCCCGATACGCAACGGTTTTTCCAGCAAATTAATGGATGAGCAGGTTGAATAAGATGCCAAAATGGTCAGCGTCTCACCGCGTACTTTATGGCGCCAGTGCGCTGGCTGCGTAGCGGGCTCCCGATCGCCGTAAACTTCAACCGGCAGCGGTTCTTCATCCTCCAGCTGCGCCAGCCACTCTTTTTTTAACACCACGCCGCTGTATTCATGCTGGCGAATAATACAACGCTGATGATCGTATAACAGGCTCCAGCCTTTATCTGGCGCAACGGGCAGGCAAAAGCTATCAGGCACAATGCGATGTAAAGGCAACAAGGCTTCCATAAACGCTGTTTGCCATTGCTGCATCTGTTGTCGGCTGATACCTGCCAGATAATAAGGGGATTGAAACGAGATCGCCGTCCAGTGCAGATCCTCTACCGGTCCGATAATCTGCTCTTCAATCTGATAAGGTAGCGCTGCCAGCATCTTTTTATTCAGTTTGACCTTATCCATTACCGGCAGCGTAACAGGCAAGCAGATAACCATTTCGCCAGGCGCCAGCAGTATGACTTCAGCACCAGCGGCATAAGTTTGTAATGTATGCAGCTGTGACATATCTGTCAGCTCGCCGCTAACCGGCACCTTTTCCTCTGCCTGATACAGCCATTCAACCCGCTCATCAGCCGACAGCGAAGGCCGGATAAATAATCGACAAGGCATCCAAAATTCCCTTTTGCGGTTGCTTTTAATTTATTTCGCTTATGCCATATTTACGCTGTTTAATATGAATCGTTTTTTCGTCATACCTGATTAATGAATGCAACGCGTAATGTTGTTCATCGCGCGCTGCCCATTGGCTGAGTAAAAAATAGTTACCGCTTAATGTCAGCAGCGATTTAATATCCTGCGCTGATGGCTGCTGATTATCCGTCAGCCAGGCGATAATCGCGTCAGGATTATCCCATCCTTGCGGCGGACGACGTTGAATTAATGCTTTTGCTTCACTGACCGGTAACTCGCCTTTGGTTAGTGCCGAGAGCAGCGGAGCGCTGGCTTCATCCAAAGCATTAATATTAATTTTCAGCGTGGTTTCCGGCAGTACGCAGATCCAGGGTTTTAATTGTTGGTAATGCACCCGCTCTAACCCAGGAATAATGCGTAACTCGCTGCTATCCGTCATCAGGTTTAGTTTGTTTTTCGCGTCTGCCTTTCCGTCGCCGTCAGCGGTTGAAGGAACAGGATTAATCCACTCAACGACCTTGCGCGTTATCCGTTCTGCCGCGTTATTATCCAGCCCGGTGGCATGCTTCACCAGGTGGGTAAAGATGGCAGCGGAGCGAGGCGCTTTCGCCTGTTGCACGTTAGCTGACTTAGTTTTATTTTTCGCTTCCGGCGGCAACGCAACTTTTTGCTTTACGGTGGCCTCGCCATCAACACCGGCGTCATCCGGCGGTGAATCCTGCTGTTTTGCGCCGTAATGCAGCGAATTGAGATTAAAACAGCTGTTTAAATCGCGCAGGCGATATTCAATGGTCATATCGTTAATCTTACCCGGCCGATAGACTGCATAACTCAATGGCATTTGTCCGTTCATCTTGCTCATAATAATGGCTTCATTGCCTAACAGCGCCCACTTCGCTTCGGTTTGCCATGCCAGCGTTTGATTCCTTAGTAATGAACGCTGTAAGTAGTCACCGCTCACCACTACGATGCTGGTGATCAACGCCATAATTAATAATGCCAGCAGTAAAGCGCTTCCCTTTTGGCGCGACATATTCATCCCTTATTCATGGGTGACAATAATACGACGATGAATTTCGCCAATGCCGGTTAACCGCAGCGTAATGTTTACGCTATCCGGCAAGGCATTAAACATATTCCAGCGTTCTGTTACTTTCCCCTCGTGGTAATAAGAAACGTGAAAGGATTCGACGTCGGTTAATAAAGTGGTCATCGTCGGCGATCGGCTTTTCTCCTGCGGCGGATAGGGGAAACTTAACCTTTCCAGTCGGCCGTCATTGAGTTGATATGCCACTTCTTCAAGCTCGGTACGTGGCAACAGCGCGCCAGGATTCAGCCAGTTATGACGCAGAAAATGCGCCTGCGTTTTGTTGGTCGTGTCGGGCGTGCTTTGTTGGCTTCCTGATGTTGCAGGCTGCAACGCGTGACTGAAATCCCTTTCTATCAGCGTGACGGCGAACTGTAGCTGCGTAAAACGCGTCGACTGCTGCTTGATTGCCGCGCCGTTTAACAATACGCCATGCAACACCTGCCAACACATCAGGCTCAGACCGGCAGTAAGCGCCAGAGCGATCAATATTTCTAACAACGTAAAACCGCACTGCTTGTGCTTAGCGTTTTCCATGATCGCTGCTCACATAGGTTTGTAGCGTCACCAGCGGTTTACTGCGCTTTTTATCGCTACGCACTTCCACAACCAGCGCATTTATCAGCGGATCGGTAGTAGAAATGCTGCGCCAGCGAACAAACCAGCGGCGGTCGGCCATGAAAGGCTCTTCATGTCGCCAGTTAGCGCTGATGTCGGCACGGCTATCTTTTAACGCCGCCAGCTGATTATCCGCCAGCCAAAGCCCCAACTGCTTCTGCTGTAAATAGTCCAGCGAGGTTGTCTGCTGGCTGGCGACGTTTACCACTGCGCTGGCGGAAATGGCAATAATGAAAATCGCGACCAGCACCTCTAATAGTGTCATTCCCTTTTCTTTCATATTTATCCCGCTGTATCAGCAGCCTGGCTTTCCGGCTCAGCCATTACGCCCCGATCGTTAATATGAATAACCCGCGGCGTTTGAATGCTATCGTTCTTCCGTAGATAAAAACGAAATGGCGTGACCTCTCCTCCCGGCAAAAATAATACCTGCGGCGCCGCGTCAGGATCTGCCGAGGCAGCGGAGTCGGAACGCTGCGTCTCCGTCAGCAGCGTAAGCTGGAAACCTGTGGGTAGCTGATAGCGGATGACATGTCTGCCACGGTTGGCGGGTTGCCAGTGATAGCCGTCAACCGGTTTTTTAGCCGCGGATTGAGAGAGTATTTTCGGCGGGTTGCGCCGCAGCACGACGATTTCCCAGCCCGCGGGCAGCAGACGAAAACCGTAAACGTCGCCCGTAAGCTGTGCCTGTTGTGCTGTCTGCGTCACCACGGTTTGAATTTTTTGGTATTCGTCCTGCAACCGATACGCGTTACGCGGAATAGCAAGCATCACCATCATGCTTGCCATCCCCACCAGCGCGATGACGCACAATATTTCCAGCAGCGTAAAGCCGCTGGCACGCGACCAATCAGTCCTGTTTCTCATCAGGCCAGTTACCGATGAACTGTTCCGGCTCCATTTCGCCGCCGGGACCGAATGAGAAAAGATCAATCACGCCGTGCTCACCTGGATTCAGCAACTGATAATCGTTTCCCCAGGGATCCTGCGGCAGGCGACGGATATAGCCTTCGGCACGATAATTTTTAGGCAACGGCTCGATGGTCGGCTCTTTTACCAGTGCCTTAAGCCCTTGCTCCGTTGAGGGATAGCGATGATTGTCCAGCTTGTACATATCCAGGGCGTTTTCCAGCGTGGCGATATCGCTTCTGGCTTTTTGTATATCCGCCTTCTGTTTACTTCCCATCAGGCGTGGAACAGTCAGGCTGGCCAGCAAGCCCAAAATCACAATCACCACCATGATTTCCAGCAACGTAAAGCCGCGCTGCGCGTTGCGGTTTTGCTCCCTACGGCATTTCATGATTATTTCCTTATCCAATCATTTCATTCATTTGTAAGATCGGCTGTAAAATCGCCAGAATAATAAACAGTACGACGCTGGCCATGGTCACCACCAGTGCTGGCTCAAACAGGCCAAGCGCCAGCGCAATTTGTTGTGATAGCTGCTCTTCCTGCAAATCCGCCGAACGCTCGAGCATTTCGTCAAGCCTGCCGCTTTGCTCCCCTGCGGCAATCATTTGCAGCATCATGGGCGAGAAAAAATGGGTTTTTTGCAATGCCAGATAAAAGCTTTCTCCTTCTCTGACTTTCTCTTCAGCCTGGCTTAGCAGCTGACGCGCATATTCATTGCCGACCACCGAAGCGCTTATGCGCATTGCATCCAACAGCGGAACGGCGCTGCTGTTTAAAATGCTTAACGTACGCGCATAGCGCGCCGTATTAACCACACGGATTAACCGTCCTGCCAACGGCCAGCGCAGGTGCTGCTGGTGCCGTTTCAGCAAGCGCTCCGGCGCCTTTAACCAGTAGCGATTTGCCAGCGCCAGCAAGCCGAGAGTTAACGCTATCCATGTACCCCAGGCGCGGAGAAAATCGCTAATCAGCAGCAGGATCTGCGTGGTCATGGGCAGCGCCTGCTGCATGGTAATAAACTGTTCAACGACCTTCGGCACCACGGCGACCAGCAGAATAGTGACCACGCTACAGGCAACCAGCGTTAGCACCAGCGGATAGATTGTCGCCTGCATCAGCTGTCCTTTTAGCTTTTGCCGCTGCTCTTCGTAAACCGCCAGCCGTTGTAATACCAGCGGTAAATGGCCAGATAGCTCGCCTGCGGCGATCATCGCGCAATACATGCGATTAAATACCGTCGGAAAGGCGCCAAAAGCGCTCGCCAAAGAATGACCTTCGGTAATACTGTTTTTGAGTTGCTGAAAAAGGTGCCTGACCTCTTCTTTTTCACTTTGCTGCGCCACAGCCTGTAGCGCCTGATCAAGCGGCAAGCTTGCCGCTACCAGTGTCGCCAGCTGCCGTGTCGCAAGGGCAATATCGCGACTTGAAAGCCGTTTGCTGCGCTGAAAACGTTCCGCGTCACGCTCTTTCAGCATTAGCACCACCAGACCTTTTTCACGCAGCTGCTGACGTGCATCGCGGATATTATCTGCGGCAAGGCTGCCCTGCTGCTGTTTACCTGTCGCCGTTAGCGCCTGATACTGGTACGTTGCCACGCTAATTCTCCCTGGTTACGCGGGAAATTTCTTCCAGCGTGGTAATACCGGACAAGACCTTAGCAAAGCCATCCTGACGCAGGCTGCTACCGTTATGACGCAGGTAGGTTTCCATCTCCTGTTCGCTTTTTCCCTGAATCACCAGATCACGTAGGGTGCCGTCAATGATAATCAGCTCATGAATGCCGGTACGTCCCCGATAGCCGGTGTTTTTACAGTGCCCGCACCCCACGGCGCGATAGAGCATCAGTTGAGCGTCCGGCTGCGCCAGAAGCGCGCGTTCCTGTTGTGTTGCGGGCGTTTGCTGGCGGCATTCCGGGCACAGCGTGCGCACCAGACGCTGCGCTAAAACGCCCAGCAGCGAACTGGCTAATAAAAAAGGCTCGATGCCCATATCCTGCAGACGCGTTAGTGCGCCGACGGCGGTATTGGTATGTAGCGTGGAGAGCACAAGGTGCCCGGTCATTGAGGCCTGAATGGCCACCTGCGCCGTTTCGCTATCACGAATTTCGCCGACCAGCACCACATCGGGATCCTGACGTAACAGCGCACGCAGGCCACGTGCAAAGGACATATCCACTTTGCTGTTTACCTGGGTTTGCGCGATGCCATCCAGTTCATATTCCACCGGGTCTTCAACCGTCATGATATTGCGATCGGTACGATCAATAGCGTTCAACGCAGCATAAAGCGTGGTGCTTTTACCGGATCCGGTGGGCCCGGTTACCAGCACCAAACCATGCGGCTGGGTAACCAGATGATGAACGCCTGCCAGGCAAGCGGGTAGCATCCCGCAATAGCGCAAATCAAGTTTCACGCTCTGCTTATCCAGCAGGCGCATCACCACCCGCTCGCCGTATTGCGTGGGCAAAGTGGAGATACGCACATCTATCGCGCGTCCGCCGATACGCAGCGGGATACGACCATCCTGAGGAATACGCTTCTCGGCAATATCCAGCTTCGCCATCACTTTGATACGCGATACCAACAACGCCGCAAGCTGACGCTGAGGCTCCAGCACATTGTGCAGGATGCCATCAATGCGGAACCGAATAAGCAGGCGCTTCTCAAACGGCTCGATATGCACGTCCGATGCGCCCTCTTTAACCGCCTCGCTTAACATCGCATTGATCAAACGAATAATCGGCGCGTCGTCTTCGCTTTCCAGCAGGTCGCCATTAACCGGCAGCTCTTCGGCCAGCGTATAAAAGTCGAGTTCGCTGCCCATACTGGCCATCACCTGGCTCGTCTGACCGGTTTGTTGATAGCATTCGGCCAGGCGGGTTTCAAACGTCTCGGCGGATACCGGCAGCAGGCGCTGCACCGTGGGAAAATGACGTTGCACTTCGATGAGCGTGCTCATAGCGCTATCTTCACGACAAATAATCACCGCTTCGCTATCTTGCCAGCTCACCAGCACGCCGTGTTGCCTGGCCCAGCCAAAGGGCACCAGAGGTTCATTGCTGTTCATCAGTATGCTTTCCATACTGGTTAAACTGTGTAATGTGCTCCGCTACCAGCCTGAAGCCAGAAGAGGTATCACGTACCTGCGTTAAATCGGTCAAATTTTCTGGCAAGGCGAGCGGCTTTTTGCGCTCAGGCTGGAGCGCTTCGAACTGGGTAAACTTATACGAGGTTTGCTCACCGTAATTTTCACCGCTGCGAATAATCGTCGGGCGAATAAACAGCAGCAGATTGCGCTTCATTTGTTTGGTGGTCGTACTGCGGAAAAGCCCGCCAATAAGAGGAATATCACCAAGCAACGGTACTTTCGACTGCACATCGGATTGGGTGGTATCCAACAGCCCTCCAACCACCACGGTTTCACCGCTGCCAACCAATACCGTATTGTTGACGGTGCGCGTATTAAACGTGGCGCCCAGGCTTTCCGTCGCACTGTTGGAGGAATCTGCCACGCTGGAAACTTCCTGTTCTATTTTCAGCACCACCGTATCGCCCTGATTGATTTGCGGCTTAACTTTAAGTTTGATGCCGACGTTTTTTCGCTCAACCGTGTTGAAAATATTATCGCTGTTGGTGGTTTGCGATCCGGTTAATACCGGCACTTCCTGACCGACGCTGAATTCAGCTTCCATATTATCCAGCGTCACAATGCTGGGCGTAGCTAGTATATCGTTGTTGCTATTGGTCTTAAGAGCATTCAATAATCCTGCCCAGTTATTGTCATGAAAACCCAGCACCAGCCCGGTCATGCCTTTCACCACCTCTGCCAGCGCATCATTTTTAGTCATATTGACCGCAGAGTTATTGTTATCAGGAAAATTCGTGCCGCCCGCCTGTTTATTAAACCACTGCACGCCCAGGTTCAGGCCTTCCGCATCCTGTAACTCAACGATGATCGCTTCAACTAACACCTGCGCTCGCCGGATATCTAGCTGCTCAATAACCTTTTTAAGCTCCGCCATCAGCGTGGGCGTGGTGGTGATAATCAAGGCATTGTTTTGTTCATCCGCTTTTATCACCGTTTCTTTCATCAACGCCGGTTCGGCGGACCTTCCGGCATGTTTTCCACTATCCTCAAGGCTGGCGCTGACGCCGGAAAGGATCTCGGCTAACAATTTAGCCTGCGCATATTTAAGGTAAATAACCTGTGTGTTGCCCTGCTGATCCTGATATTTATCGAGCTGGCGAATAATATTCGCCATAAAATTGCGCGAGGTTTTATTGCCCGCGATCAACAGACTATTAGTACGTTCATCAATGATAATCCGGGGCTTATTCGCTGACGATGATTCACCACCGGGCCCTTCGCTAATTAACTTTTGCGCCATCTGGCCGACAGCGGTAGCAGAGGCATTGCTCAGCGGAAACAGGGAGACATCGTTATCTTCTTTGATATCGATTTGGGTAACAATTTCGATCAATCGATGGGTTACTGTCATTTTACCGGTAAATAACAGCGTGTTGGATTTCTCAAAGCTGCTGATTAAAACCTCATTATTGAGGTTAAGCTTGTTTAATGTTGGCACTAAATCGCGCACTGCCAGATGCTTTACCTGCAGCACGCGCGTGACCAAAGCATCACCCATGCTGCTGTTTTCAGGCGTGAAAAAGGCCGTGCTTTTTGCCAGCTGTGCAGGTACAACCTTGATAATATCGTTACCTGCATCAATAACGCTGTAACCATGCACATCCAGTACATTAAGGAAAAATTGATAATACTGCTCAGGGTCAAGCGATTCGTAACTACGTACTGTTACGGTGCCTGTTACATTAGGCTGAATAATAATCGTTTTATTCAGAACTTTGCTGACAGTATTAATAAACTCTTTTATTTCAACGCTTTGAAAATTAACGTTATAGGCTTCTGCATAGGCCATCCGGCATCCCGCCATTGATAACCATAAATAAGCGATAACTTTCAGACATCTGTAAATTTTCAATTGCAATCCCTGCATTTTGATTTATTTTCCCGATGCGATATCTGATGGAATTCAGTCTTTTACATTGACACGTTACATGGCCGTTATGCAAGGCTGACTAATTCATCAATAAAGCAGCACAATAACCGTGCTCATCAACTATAACCCGATCCCGGAAAATTCTTACAATGTTAACCTCTTTATCTAAAGCGTCAGATACGCTGTAGCTCGCTTCCTTCCCCCCATAGGTGATAACGGCGATATCCTTACTATTATTATTACCGCTTACCAGACCAACTACGCTCGCGCTAACCTTTGCTACTGGGCAAGAAAGATAGAAGTCATCGGTTAGCTTATTATTTTTCATTACATAAGGGTCACTGCTGGCTGGTTTTGCCGTGATTGCTGGTTGCTGAGGTTTAAACATACCAGAAACGCTTTTTTCTAAGTAAAGCAGATCATTATCCACTCGTGTCAGCACAGCTAATTTTTTTTCGCCCAATGTTGCATTATTGTCCGCATTATTAAGCTGATAACGATAATCGTTATAGCCATCCCACATCATTAACAGTATTAAAGTAGCTAATAGTGCGCTGATAAAAGAGGGAAGTAACTCAGCACCAGCTGGGCGGCTTAAAAGATAGCGTTTTTGCATTAATTGTTTACGCACGCATCGAACCTCCTGTTTCTTTACTTCTCCAAAGGAAAGCCCCGTCAGCAGGCACTGACAGGGGCACGATTATAAATCAAATTAATTAATTACGGAACAACAGTCATATTAATCACGCTGAATGCGTACTCTTCTTTCAGTAATTAAGCCACTTCGCCATGGTGCGATAAGCGGCCTGGCTCAATACAGGAACACGGCGCCATTACTGATGGATTTGCGCAGTTTGCTGAATCGGCACCGACCATCGTTACTCCTCCTGAGTTTTATTAGTTCCTGTAATGATTAACGCAACATGTCGATATCATATAAGAGTAAAAAATGATAAGAGTATTCAATTGCGGTTCGCATTCTGAAAACGGAAAGCGGGCGTTGTATGCTCCGGCTTTGTCATGCCCGTTCAGAAACGCCTGTAGCGCAGCATGTTGCCCGTAAAATAACGCATACGCCCTATCTGCTCCACTCAAAAAAACTTAAACTACAATCAATTAAGACGTCCCAGATCTTTACTTATCCCTCATATGCACCTTAACCCTTCTGCAGAGCCGAAATATGACATTCAGGTAATTTACTTTCTGGGCATAATATTCGCTTTCATTAATCCTACAGCAAAACCTTAATTAAGATGGATAAGCGAATTTACTCCCTCTACTCTTACTAATATGAGCGGATTCTTCTGCTGTCAGTGCTTTATTGATGTTTATCTAACACTAAGCAGAAAGCCTGACGGCACAATGCAGTTAATGACATCGTCCTTCCGCAAAAAATTTTGCAAACATAATGGCGTGCTCAGAACTTACTTTATCGTCGAAAATTAAAACCTAAGATCAACACATAGTATGTGATAGCGATTAAAAAAAGACAAATCCCTATAGTTACTTTTAAAAAAGCTGCCAATATAAATAGCGTATGCTGATCTGGATTAGCAGGGCCCGGACATAATTACAGGGTGCTGATAAAATCCTGCCGATAACCTTAAGCATGATTTTATGATCTCTCTCAGAAGGTCTGTTGGTCGGCCTATTATAAACAGAGAATGCTCAAGCAAATTATTGAAATTATTTGGAAGGAATACTTAAATCATGGGAATTGATGCAGATAAAACGTTTATTATAGAGGAAGCAGCGATCTTTCTGCCTGAACAAAGGATGATTACCACACTTAATAAAGAAAAAAAGCTTATCCTTTATAATACCGCATCACGCTGTTTATTAACGCTTATTGAAAATTCGGGTCAGCTGGTTACTCATCAACAGCTTTATCATGCCGGATGGGAATACCATGGTAGAAACGCTTCTCCGAATACGCTTTACCAGACAATCTCAGAAATACGTAAAAGCCTTCAGCAGGTCGGGCTGGAAAACATTATTACCACTCAGCCCCGTAGCGGCTGGATAATAAATAAAAACATCACAATCGTGGAAACGAATGAAAAGGATGCGGCTGCGTTATTCACGTCCGCAAAAAAGCCGACGCAGCCGTTTTGGAAAGGAATCACGCGTAAAATATTTTCCCGCTAGTGTCACGCTATTTTTCTCAGGATTTAACAACAGCAGTACCGTTTGCCAACCGCATCATTGCGCAAACGGTACTTTTCGCGTGAACAGCAGGGTAAGGTCATCAAGGCGCGAAGGTCGACAGGGAAAATGCATATCGGATAAGCCAACGCAAGCAGGTATTGCTCAGGAAGATTCAGGAAAGAAACGTAACGATAAGAGATAAGGATATTTAACAACAGAGGGAAGAATGGAGGTGAAACCTTTAACGAAACTGGAGCGGGAAACGAGACTCGAACTCGCGACCCCGACCTTGGCAAGGTCGTGCTCTACCAACTGAGCTATTCCCGCATAATCTGCGTCTTTCAAGCTGCCACTGCGTTGCCTGTCCTCACTCGCCTAAGTCACTTACTTCAGTAAGCTCCTCAGGATTCGCTCGGTTGCCGCCTTGTTGCAACTCGAAATCCTTGATTAGGATACTTTGTGTTTGTTCAACACCTGTCAAATTTTGGAGCGGGAAACGAGACTCGAACTCGCGACCCCGACCTTGGCAAGGTCGTGCTCTACCAACTGAGCT
>NZ_JAVDXN010000011.1:0-108864 GCF_031457955.1 Mixta sp. BE291
CGATGCTTGCTTTACGATCCCACTTTTAGTTCTGAAGCGATTATTGCTCGGGCGCGTAAGCATCTCGTGTCTTCACTATCAGAGCCCAGCTGGCAAACCCGGAACGAGCTTGCGCGGTCCGGCGAAGATTACCGAACTTGCTGGTTAGCGCAGTAGGGTTGACGACCCAGCAGCGCTGGGGAGCAGGAGGAAGTCACTGAATTTTTAATGCTAATGTCCGCTTTGTGCCAATAGCGGACGTTGGAAACAAAAAAAACTATCCGACTGGGTAACATGAAACAGTGACAAGCGATGACGATTAACTAAACTGCTGCCGCCACTGCCTGACATGGTCGATCAGGGCGCGGAGTTTTGGCGCAATATTGTGACGTTGAGGGAAGTACAGATAGAAGCCTGGAAATTGTGGAAGAAAATCATCAAGCACTGATATAAGTTGACCTGTTTCAATATATGGCCTGAATGTCTCCTGCGTGGCAATTGTTATCCCCCCACCGGCAAGAGCCAGCCTCAACATCAGACGCAGATCATTAGTAGTAATCTGCGGTTCAATCGCCAGGTCGAAAGCTCTCCCGTTCTCCTTAAATGGCCAGCGATAAGGCGCAACATCCGGGGATGAACGCCAGCCGATACACTGATGATGTACAAGATCAAGCGGATGAACCGGTGCGCTATTGGCTGCGAGATAGGATGGGGATGCAACCACCATTTCACGTTGACGGCCGGTCAGGGGAACGGCAATCATGTCTTTTTCGATTACTTCCCCAAGTCTTACTCCGGCGTCATAACCTGCGGCCACAATATCAAATTCCTCGTCTGTCACAACAATATCAATCATCACGGCTGGATTGGCTGCAGCAAACGAAGCAATTAGCGGACCGGAAAGAAATTCTTCTGCTATGGAGGTTACTGCGATCCTGAGTAGTCCACGTGGCATGTTGTCAGAAGCAATATCTTCGAACGCAGCTTCAATACTGGATAAAGGTGGTGACAGTGATTGACGCAGTCGTTCCCCCGCTTCCGTCAAATTCACTGAGCGCGTCGTCCGCATCACAAGCATTGTGCCGAAAAAATCCTCTAGCCGCCTTATTCCCTGACTGACTGCCGAGCGGGTAACTCCCAGCCGGGCTGCGGCTGTGGTGAAATTTCTCTCTTCAGCGACGGCGATAAAAACAGGTAAAAGGTTGAGATCAATTTTCATTGTTTAATTCTGCTAACTACTGAGTCCAGTAGAAGCAGGATACTGGAACCAAACCTAAAGTTCTATCATCTGTGTGAACTCAACTGAAGGAGCACATCATGGATAAAGTTATATTAATTACTGGCGCATCAAGCGGTATCGGAGAAGGTATTGCCAGAGAGCTTGGAAATGCAGGCGCGAAGGTGTTATTGGGTGCTCGCAGACTGGAGCGTATCGAAGCCATTGCAGCAGAAATCAGCAACCACGGCGGTATCGCTGAGGCGCGGGAACTGGATGTCACAAACCGAGTTTCCATGGCTGAGTTCGTACAAACTGCGCTCGATTACTGGGGCCGTGTTGACGTTCTGATTAACAATGCGGGCATCATGCCACTTTCACCGCTTGCAGCTGGCAAGCAGGATGAATGGGAACGTACAATTGACGTTAATATCAAGGGCGTGCTGTGGGGAATTGGCGCTGTACTTCCGGTGATGGAAGCTCAGGGTTGCGGTCAGATAATCAATCTTGGTTCTATCGGAGCCCTTTCTGTTGTGCCAACAGCCGCCGTCTATTGTGCCTCCAAGTTCGCAGTAAGGGCTATTTCCGACGGGTTACGGCAGGAAAGTTCGAAAATCCGCGTGACCTGCGTAAACCCCGGCGTTGTGGAAAGTGAGCTTGCCTCAACCATTACACATGCGGAAACCATGGCGGTGATGGATGCCTACCGATCTGTTGCACTGAAACCCGCTGATATTGCCCGGGCCGTACGGCATGTAATTGAGGCTGCTGAAAGTGTTGACACAACTGAAATAACCATCAGGCCGACAGCCTCAGCAAATTGAAGCGTATGACAACAGAATAAAGTAAATATATGCAATTATTATTTATTCAATGCCTCTTGAAGGACGCCTGCTGAATGAAATGATCATTTGCAAGAAATAGTGAATTCATTACATTATTCTCAAGCAACAGTTATATTGCATTAATCACAGAAATCAGAATGGCGCAGGGAGCAAATGAAAACTTACATTACTCCCTTTTTGAAATAATGCCTCAACTTTTATCAACAGGTAAACCATCATGAATAAAATCTATTATTTAACTGCGGCAACAACTTTATCTTTATTATCTTTCAGCACTATGGCCCAAACCGTCACTGCAGTCGATTCAACCATCGAGGGCGCTGAGGAAAAAATTTCCACACTGGCAACTAAAGAAGGAAAATCATATGAAATCCTTGGGGCTTCTTTTAAAAACAGAGTTTATATGACAGCAGAGTTAACTCCTGTTAATAAAAAATAGAGCTTACACATACGCTGGAATCTTTCCGTGACTGGCATTGTTCAAAAGGCGTCGCAAATCCACGCCAATATAATCATTTATCTCTAAAACGCATACACAAAACAGGTAAAGCATGACAGAAAAGCATATTTATACAGGCCTCTGGATAACTGAAGATGGATTCATTCGCCATGAACTTTTACCTGAGGGACGTTATGATGAAGCCCGGGGCAATCAATCCAGTGCTTATCAGGGCGACTACGACATTCGCGAAAACAGGATCTATTATCAGGACGATACTGGTTTTACAGCTGATGGGATTTTTGTCAGTACTGACGAACTTCATCATGCTGGAATGGTGCTTTTCCGTCAGAAATAAATTTATGCCTTCAAGACAACCATAGGAAATAGCTCACAACATAGCATTTGGATGCATGCCTACTTATGCTATGGGCCATTATGGCAATGGACTGCCGATTAATAGCGATTGTATATACGGCATGCAATAATAATAGACCTGCATAACAATATTATCTTTCTTATGTTTATGCCAATAAACCACATCTTCCCCCAAAAATTATGTAACATCCACAAACCATTTAAATAATTAATTTGATGTTCCGGTCAGATTCGGAGAGAGGTTATTGTTCGGATTAACGCAGGTGGCGTTGTATCTAATCATCAGATATCATTCGCATCTCGCTTATATCCGGCCTTCCATGCGATGAAGATGTCCATCCGGGACCAATAACAGACGTTACTGACATCATTTTTTTATCGCAACGCACGTTATCTAAAATTACTTTGCGGGCTATTCTGCTTTTGATGAGGTAAATCCGGTAAAGACTGCAACCCGTTGTCAGCGCGAATGATATTGATAAGCTCTCGCAGAGCGGGATGGACGTATCGACGAGAGCTGTAATACATGTGGAAAGGATCGCCATAAGCAGAATGCATGGGCATGACATTGATAAGAGTTCCCTCTGTAAGCTCTGTCTGAACACGAGATTCCAGCACATAAGCCAGACCAATCCCGGCTTTGGCCGCTGCAATTGTTGTCGCCGTGTCTTTCAGAGTGATAGAACCCGGTACACGCATAGTGAAATTTCCTTCAGGCGCATCAAACTCCCAGCGAAAACTGGCATTATTCCCAAGTAACAGCTGTAAGCAGTTATGCGCGGATAATTCAGTTGGCCTGTTCGGAGTTCCATAACGATTTACATAATCAGGTGAGCCTACCACTATCCAGCGCTGAGAGCCGGTCAGAGCCACGGCGACCATGTCTTCGGGTACCAGATGCCCATACCGCATACCTGCATCAAATCCTTCGGCGGTGATATCGACAGGCCGGTCTTCTACGACAACAGTCAGCCGGACATCAGGCCACCTTGTCGCAAACTCTTTCAGGGAAGGCGAAATCAATTGCGCAGCAGCGTCGGCAAAGACGTTAATACGCAATACACCAAAGCGTCCACGGCCAGGCGCGTTGACAGTATCCAGCGCAGAAGAAATCGTATCAAACCCGCTCGAAAGCTTTTCGGCTATCTCCTGGCCCAGCGCCGTTGCCGATACCGAACGGCTGGTTCTGTTTAGCAGTCTGGCTCCCAGCCGGGTTTCAAGTCGCCTGATAGCATGGCTTACTGCTGAAGATGACAGGCCCAGCTCGATGGCCGCAAGTTTAAAACTTCGGCAGCGTAAAACGGTAACGAACGCCTGAAGATCGGCGAAATCAATACGTTCCATTTATAAGATGAACCTCATTAATCGCTTCAATGAATCTGGCACATCTTTTAGCATAAGAATTCAGCCCTGGTAAACGCTAAGCTCTGTTATCACAGTCGTAAACGCAGGTGGTTAAAGCCGACGCGTTCATTGCAGTTCAGCCAGTAAGGGATAACGTATGAAGAACAGAATTCTTGGTAAAACCGGTAAAAGCGTATCTGAAATTGGCTTCGGAGCCTGGGCTATCGGTGGAACGTGGGGGGAAGTCAGCCTGGAGGATGCGAAAGGCGCTTTGCACGCGGCACTGGACGCGGGTATGACCTTTATTGATACCGCTGACGTTTATGGTGACGGACGTTCTGAAAAAATCATTGCCGAGGTATTAAAAGATCGGGGCGGCGAACGTCCTTTTGTTGCGACTAAAATCGGCCGCCGTCTTTCCCCCCATGTAGCCTCGGGTTACACAGAAAAAAATCTCAACGAGTTTGTCGATCGCTCCCGCGATAATTTGCAAACAGAAACGCTGGATCTGGTTCAGCTGCACTGTCCGCCAACCGAAACTTATTACACGCCTGAAGTTTTCGCCGTTATGGATGAAATGATGAAGACAGGAAAAATTCGCAGCTATGGGGTTTCTGTTGAAAAAGTGGAAGAAGGGCTTAAGGCACTTGAGTACCCGAACGTTTCATCCATTCAGCTGATTTACAATATTTTCAGGCAGCGTCCTGCTGAGTTGCTGCTGCGTGAGGCCAGGCGTCGGGAGGTAGGAATCATTGCTCGCGTCCCGCTGGCTTCAGGCCTGCTGACCGGCAAAATGAAAACGGACACGGTATTCTCAGCCGATGACCATCGATCTTTTAATCGTAATGGAGAGCAGTTTGATAAGGGGGAAACCTTTGCTGGTGTGCCTTTCGACGTTGCGCTCGATGCCGTGGAGGAAATACGACGCCTTTTACCTGGTGATATCACAATGGCCGCATTCGCCCTGCGCTGGATTCTCATGAATGAGAATGTTTCTGTCGTGATCCCTGGTGCCAAAAACAAGGCTCAGTCAGAGGCTAATGCGCAGGCAGGTAATATCAATGCTCTTTCAGATGAAGTGATGACCGCCCTGCAGAAGATTTACCAGCAAAAAATATCCCCATGGGTTCATCAGCGCTGGTAGATACCGTTTTCAAATTTACACCGAAAACAGAAAGTTCAGCTGAGTGGTATCTGCGGATGCAATACGTCACGGCCTGTTTCACGCTGAGCAAAAAATTGATCTGTCCCGGCTGAAACCTCTGTAGATACAGGTCGCCACCGGACTTTGTGATAAATTCAGCCCACAGGGCGGGATGCGATAGCCTGTCGGCTCTTTTGACAGGTATTTATGAATAAGAAAAAGGTAACGGACCGGCGTGAACTCATGAAGGACAGGGTGGTGCTCCGGGAAATGTCATAGCCATAAGGGCGACGATGAAACCCGGCAGTTCGCTGTCTGCAAAGGCGATGATCGACGTGCTGACTTACCCTTTTCTTTTTCTGCGGTTGCGCTAACCTGTCCGGCTTGTTTTTATATGGATGCTGTCACGCACGATGCAAAAATTCACACTTCTTTTACTTAGCCTGGTGCTTCTGAGCCCGCTGGGCATTGACCTCTACCTGCCTACCCTGCCAGATATTGCGGTGGGACTAAACACGCCCGTGACCACGATCCAGACAACCATTCCCCTGTTTTTGCTGGTAATGGGTTTAGGTCAGATTGTTGCTGGGCCATTGGTTGATAATTTTGGCCGTAAACCTGTAGCCATAGCCGGGATCCTGCTATATCTGGTGGGTAGTATTCTTGCTGCCACTGCAACCGGCTGGCCGCAGTTCCTTACCGCGCGTATTGTTCAGGGTTGCGCGGTTTGCTGTACCTCCGTGGTGGCGTTCAGCGGAGTCAGGGATCGTCTTGAGGGCGAGGAAGCGGCACGAGCCTACGGTTTCCTTAACGGTGCCCTGAATATTGTTCCGGCACTAGCACCGATGCTGGGTGGTTTCCTGGCCGGTGCGTTTGGCTGGCGTGCCCCCTTCTGGTTTCTTGCCAGTTATGTGCTGGTCATTGGCCTGATGATCCTGCGTTTCCTGCCTGAAACACGCCCAGCCGGAACGCTGGCAGTCAAAGGTCTTCCGCTTGTCCAGTACGCCCGAATCCTGCGTGAACCCCGATTCCTTGCTTTTACGTTTGCTAATGCGGGTGCAATGGGCATGGTGCTGACCTACGTATCACTGGCTCCGCAGGTGCTGATGACCGAAGGCAAACTCTCTGCCCTGCAGTTTTCCATGGCCTTTGGCGCTAATGGTTTCTGGATCATGCTTGCCAGCATGCTGGTAAATAAAATAATCCGCAAGCTGGGCCGGTCCATCTGTCTGGCTTTTGGCAGTCTGGCAATGGCCTGTGGTGCTTTGACGATGCTGGCAGGCATGGCCATCTTCCCGGCAGAGATGCAAACCAATTGGGCGTTGTATATGTTCCCGGTGGCTATATCGGTTGCCGGTCTGGCATTTACGGTCGGTCCGGCAACCAGCTATGCCCTGGAACCTTATAAACAGCAGGCTGGCGTGGCTTCGGCCCTGGCGGGATTTATTCAGATGGCGGGCGGCTCCTCTGCCGGTTTACTGGCGATGGCTCTGCCGGTAAACGAGAAGCTTGCGCTGAGTGCGATGATGATTATTGGTGCCGTACTCGCAGCGCTTGCGTGGAAATGCAGCAGGAATGTGCACGGTACGCTTACCGCGCTGAAAACCAAATAAACCCGACCGGTACCCGCGGAGCAAGCGCACACGTCAGCTCATTACCAACGGTACCGGCAGCGTACGCATCCTCATTAATCAGGACCTTTTTACCCCACAACTCCACCTTGTTGCCGATACCTGCCTGCTGGTAAGGGATCAAATCCACAGTAATCATATCCACTGAAACTGCCCCAGCCACTTGCGTTCTGACCCCATCAGTCCAGACCGGAGGGACGTGTGGGCGCGTAGCGGGTATTCCTGCCAGGACAACCGATTCTCCGCCTTTTCTTCAACGCGGGCATAATCCTCAAGGCAGGCCCGCTTTATGCCAGAAACAAACTGAGAAAAACTCAGGTAAGTCCTGAACATCTAACCGCACAACATCGCTATTCAAAGGGGGCCAGGATCTGCTTTAATATATACAGTTAAACTGTATATGTGAGGGTTTTCATGTCTGAGCAAAATAAAATTGTCGTGCAACGCTTCAATCAGTACGTTATTGCCGAAGGCAGCCGCGAGGCATTTGACGCATTAGTGGCTGACCGTTTTATCAATCGATCCGCCCCGGAAGGCACTGCCGGCGATCGTGAAAGTCTGTGGCGTACCTTTGACCAAATCCTTCGCCCCGCGCTTACAGATTTACAGGTCAATATAGAAGATCAGATTGCCGAACGAGACTGGGTCACCACGCGTAAAACGATAACGGGCAGGCATACAGGTGAACTGATGGGGGTCGCTCCAACCGGTAAAGCTGTCATCATTTCAGTGATAGATATGGTCCGGATTGCTGAAGGAAAATACGTAGAGCACTGGGGACTAAATACACTGGCACAGGTGTTGAGTCAGCTAAAGCAGAACTAAAGGAGTTTGTGCAGTGCAGCCAGACCTTTCTGCAGATCCCCGCGTTCGGCTTCACTGAGCCGGGCATCTAACCGTGCTGCAATCCACTCAACTCGCTTTGCACGTGCGTCGGCCAGCAGGGCACGTGCATTTTCACTTAGTACAATCAGTTGTGCCCGCGCATCCTGCGGATTTTTTTGCCGCTGCACCAGACCCTGAAGCTCAAGTTCATTGATTACCAGACGCATGCTTTGATGTTTTACACCCCGCAGGCTGGCAAGTTCAGCGATAGACAGCGCATGGTGCGTATCGAGCAGATCCAGAGTTTCATACTGGGATGTGCGAATTGTGCCGGTTGATATGCGTACATTTCGAATAAACGCGCTCACTATCTCGCGCAGTTCTTCGGCCAGTACTTCCGATTCACTTGTCACAGGAGGTTTTTCGTTCATTACGGGAGGTTAACCTACATTTAATTGGCATACAGGGGCATCTTAAAA
The DNA here is from genome assembly GCF_031457955.1 of Mixta sp. BE291. Taxonomy (NCBI): domain Bacteria; kingdom Pseudomonadati; phylum Pseudomonadota; class Gammaproteobacteria; order Enterobacterales; family Erwiniaceae; genus Mixta; species Mixta sp. BE291. Next base: position 8,281 of record NZ_JAVDXN010000011.1, read on the forward strand.
AGGTGTGAAAGTTGGTTTAACGGACAGGCGGGGCTGTCATTCTGTGCCAGCAACGTGCATGTATTATCGTTATGCCAGGCTCCGGTACCAGCCGATAATTCAGCCCTGGTTAGCCTGGCGCGACCTTCATTTTCTACCGTGGGCAGGAAGTCAAAACTTCAGTTGAAGCGTATCGGCAAACTGGCGGTAATACAGCTCGATGAGTTTCTGTCCATTGTCCGGGGAGAACAGGTACAGGCGCATGAGGCCCTCAAAAACAAGGGACAGGCGCTCTGTCACGGCATGCGGATCGAGTCCAGCAGATATCTGGCCGCTGCTCTGGGCCGCGCGTATCCTGCTGTGGACGCTGTCAATCAGGCCAGCTTCTGAATCACGAAGGAGTTCGGCAACATGCGTGTTACGCGCACCTTCACTGGCGATTTCAGCACGTAAAACTGCCACCGCGTGTCCCTCGGGTGTGAGGAAAATCTCTGCCAGCAGCTCTTCAATCGCCTTGCGACTGAAATCAGTACTCCAGAAACGGCTTATCAGATTGTGATGCCGCTGCAGGTCGAGTTCGATAAGCGCCGTGATGAGGACGTCCTTGCTCGGAAAGTACTGGTAAATGTTCGCAACGCTGACCCCTGCAGCCGCACCAATCTCGGAAATGGATGAGGCGTGAAACCCGCGTTGTATAAAGCAGGTTCGGGCCCCGTTGAGGATCTGGGTCATGCGTTCTTCACGCGCATGCTCATTCACGGGACGCCCGCGCAGGGGCTTGTCTGCATCAGTTTTCATTTTCACATTTTATTCCATTCAGGTAACACAAGGACGACACCGGAGTGGTGTCGTCCTCAGTTTGCAGGTCAGGTCAGCCACGCAGTGGACGAACTGGCGATACGAGGCGATAAACGTCAGAGTGACGCCGGCGTAGCCTCAACGCTCGCATAGACCTTGATTTCCTGAAACTGCTCAATCGCACGTGGCCCGCAGAGGACGCCGATACCACTTTGCTTGAAGCCGCTCTGTTCGAAGTGCTCGGACATAACGCCCCAGCAGTTTAGCCAGATATGACCGGCTTGAACAGACTTGCCAACTCTCCGGCCACGCGCCGTGTCGTCTGAGAACACCGACGCGGCGAGACCGAATTCGGTAGCGTTTGCACGCATGATTGCATCAGCTTCGTCATCAAAAATCTCGAAAGTCTGGACCGGCCCGAAGACTTCAGACTGGATGACATCAGTGCTCAGGTCCTGTACTTCGATCAGGGTGGGGCGGTAGAACGCGCCTGAGGCCAGAGGGCCTTCATTCACGGGGCCGCCGCGCACCAGAATGTTTGCATACGATCCTGCTGCCGCGACCACGGCATCAACGCGCTGAACACTGGCCTTGTCGATCAGCGGGCCAAGCTGCGCCTGCGGGTCTTCGCTTTCGCCGAGCCGGACATTCTGATAAGCCTCGATCAGTGCAGCGCGCAACCGGTCGGCGATGCCACGCTGGGCCAGTACCCGTGAACCGGTACAGCAGAACTGGCCATTCATCGCGACCAGTGCCATGACGATCTGCGGTACCACCACATCCAGATTTGCATCATCAAATACGATCAGCGGCGCTTTGCCGCCCAGTTCCAGATTCAGACGTTTGAGCGTTCTGGCACCGTTGGCGGCAATGAGGCGGCCTACCTTAGTGCTGCCGGTATAGCTGATCATGTTCACCAGAGGGGAGTCGACCAGCATGGAAGCGCCTGTACTCCCGGTTTCGGTGATCACATTCAGTACACCCGGTGGCAGCGATTTGACTGCAGCGATTGCCCGGGAAAACAGGGCATTGGTAAGCGCGGTCTGGTGCGGCAGTTTCAGCACCACAGTACATCCGGCAGCCAAGGCGGGAGCGACAGCGCGCACTGACAGTATGATTGGTGAGTTCCATGGCGAAATAACTCCCACAACGCCAAGAGGTTCGGGATCGGAATGGAAATGCATTTCCGGAGCGGCTTCAAGGGCGCGCCCGCCGGTTTGCAGCAGTGCCGTGGCGGCGCCATAACGCAGCCACTCCACCGTTAATGCCAGCTCCCACTGAGTCTGCGCCAGTAGCTTGCCCCCTTCGCGTGCCAGCTGGATTGCTATCTCGTCTACCCGTTTTGCGACCTCGTCGGCCAGTTCAAACAGGGCACGTGAGCGCAGGGAGCGTTCTCTGGACCAGCTTGTCGTGTCAAAGGCAGTACGGGCGGCTTCGATCGCCTGACGTGCTTCGTCAGTGCCGATGTCAAGGTAGTTTCCCAGTGGCTGGCCTGTTGAAGGGCTTATCGCCTGTCTTATCGTGCCTCCGTTGTTCCAGTTACCGTTGATCCAGTTTCCTGCAGCTTCAGTCATATTCGGGTGTTCCATGATATTTCCTTTCCGGGTATCCCGCGGATTGAACGATGCAGACACGGTGCGGGTAATCCTTTGTCTGCCTGGTTGACGCCGAAGCTAAAAGCTGCCCGTTTGCGTCGCGACAAATATAAAAGTAAGTGATCATTTATATAAATGCAACGTTATTTTACAGCGCTCAGATATTATGGGATTAACACTGCAGGCGTGGACGGGACTCGTCCTGCCGAGGATAGATGGTCATGGAACGAATACGCATCGCCCTGGGGCGGCAGCGCAAATCTTTTGCCGCCCGGTACAGATGGGTTGTAACTGCCCCAAATGTGAATCTTTAAGTAAGCGAAATTTTTACTAGGTTCAAACGAGGAGATTATGCTCAAAAAGAGCATGCATTCTGCGCGTAACGGGCTTAAATCCGGCCGGGGATCCCGGATTTCCGTCCCATTCATGACGGGGAGTCAGGATGCATCCTTCATCCCGCCGCTCATAACATTTTTGACACTGCTCCGGCCATCGCTTTTGCTCTGCGTCAGAGCAATTTCCTCTGGGAAAAATGGACGGCTGCCGCAATCTTCTGGTGTACCGCTGAATTGCCGGACTGTGCTTCCTGTTCATGCCACACCGGCACTAAGCCTTACAAGTCTTTAAGCAGACTAGCCGACAGTTGCCGAAGCAGATTTAACTCCTCATCATTCATCTGCATGGTACATCTCATCTTACCAGGCAGATCCAGCAGAGCCTCTTTCATCTCATTCGCCTTTTCAGTAAGAACGACATTTTTCATCCTTTCATCTCCGGCAACAGCCATCCTTTTCAGAAACCCCTTCGCCTCAAGTTTTTGTACAAGCGGCGTCAGCGTTCCCGAGTCAAATAATGTCTTCTGGCCAAGCGCCCGTAACGGGATATTGTCCTGCTCGTAAAGGGCCATAAGCACGACAAACTGTGGGTAGGTCAGGTCAAACTCTTTCAGCAAGGGCCGATAATGGCGGATTAGCGCGTTTGTTACCGAATACAAAGAAAAGCAGAGCTTTTCCTCTAAGATGCTGTTTTTTCGCATTTAATTTTCTCCATGCAAACACACCAGAATTGTTTAAATAATATTTTCTATAAAGAATATTGCATGCAAGTTAAATTCGCAAAAGTTAAATGACGGTAACAAGGCGATGCGCATAATTTTACTAAGGCCCGGTCATAAAAGCCGGGTCAGGTGTCCTGAATTTTGCCTTATTTGCATTCCCCCTGAGGCATTTTCCGGGCAACCGGTTTGTTTTCTGTTCAGCAGCGAGGGCAGGGCATGTCTTTGAATACCGTGATTATCTCATGCTTACTGACCTCTTCTCATGAACGCCAGCGGCGTCATTCACATAACTCCTGAAAAAAGCACATAAAAAATCATTATATTTATATAAGTGATCATTTACTTTTGTATTCAACGTAAACGAGAGACCACTCGCTCAGACGTCAGCCAGGCAGACAAGGGATTACCTGCCCCGGGTCTGTGTCGGTTAATACGTCACATGTCTTGAGGAGAGATAGCAAGGAACGTCCGGATTTCAACGAAACTGCGCAGAACCGTATTGACTGAGTCAGCCCTAAGACCGGCCAGCCGCAGGGCAGTTAGCAGAACATTGGCTGTGAAGAGAGGTAGCTGGCGGCAGAGCGGATCAGCAGGTAAATCAGGATAACAAAATGCAGTATCTTCTAATTGACTGTTTTTAAACACTTAATTAACTGAAGACCAGGATGTTCAGAAAAAGTTATTTAAATAAGGTTTGACCGAAAGAATATTGCGTGCAAGTATTACTCACACAAGGCAAGTGCCAGCAACAACCGGCACTCAACCGAATCATACAATCAACACATATCTAACGAGGCTTAATCATGAAAACCGTATCAGCTGTCCTGACTTCTGCTCTTTTCGCATCCGCCACCGCTGTGGCTTCCGAAAAACCAGTTAATCTTCCTGCTCCCACAGCCGGCGTGCAGGCATTTCTCAACGTGCTGAACTCCGGTGACGGCAAGCCTATGGAACAGATGACCCCGCAGGAGGCCCGTCAGGTGCTGATCGGGGCACAGAAGGGCGTTACGCTGCCATCTGCGCAGGTTGCAGAAAAAATCATCACGGTAAACGGGCAATCCATTAAACTGAAAATCGTGAAACCGGACAACGCGACCGGCACCCTTCCTGTATTCATGTTCTTCCATGGTGGCGGCTGGGTGCTGGGAGATTTCCCGACCCATGAACGTTTGATCCGGGACCTGGTTCGTTCATCCGGCGCTGCGGCGGTATATGTTGACTACACGCCGTCACCGGAGGCCCACTTCCCTGTCGCGATTAACCAGGCGTATGAAGCAACCAAATGGGTGGCTGAACACGGTCAGGAAATTGGCGTCGATGGCAGCCGTCTGGGCCTGGTCGGTAACAGCGTCGGGGGGAATATGGTGGCCTCCGTGGCGCTGCAGGCTAAACAGTTTAACGGACCGAAGATTCGTTATAACGTGATGCTGTGGCCGGTAACGGATGCGAATTTTGACAGCACATCCTATAACCAGTATGAAAACGGCTATTTCCTGACGAAAAACATGATGAAATGGTTCTGGGATAACTACACCACTAACGCGTCAGACCGTAATAATATTCTTGCCTCGCCACTGCGGGCCACCACGGAACAGCTGAAAGGTTTCCCGCAAACCTTAATCCAGACAGCGGAACTGGATGTTCTGCGTGACGAAGGTGAAGCGTTCGGTCGCAAGCTCGATGCCGCCGGCGTGCCTGTGACCGTGACACGCTACAACGGCATGATCCATGACTACGGGCTGCTGAACCCGTTAAGTCAGGAGCCCACCGTCAGAACCGCGCTGGAGCAGGCGGGCGCAGCGCTGCAGAACCACCTGAAATAATATCCGCATAAGGTATAAACAGCGCGGCCAGAGGCCGTGCTGTTTTGTATGAACCTGGCGCCTGTCTTCGCTAATTCCGGCAGAAAAACCGCTACCGGGCAAACCCGGTTACGCAGCCATGTTATCTTTGCTGTAAGTCCCCGCATCCATCTTGATGTCTGAATTCTGCTTTTCGCTCATAGGCGACCTGTAACACCGTGAATATGTCCGCCTGGTGCCAGAAGCGGACGTTCACGTCCGTTCATGAAATATTGGCCCGATAATTCAGCGTTAAATTTTCCGGTTAATACGCAACGCATCCACAACGAGTGAAAACGCTGGGGAAGGCTGTTTACGGCTGGGATAATAAAGATAGTAGCCGGGAAAAGGACGGCACCATTCTTCAAGCACGCGGATCAGTTTTCCTTCCTGCAGATGTGTGCCGAACTCCTCTTCAGGTAAAAAGGCAATGCCCAGTCCGGCAAGAGCTGCGTCAACGACATGTTCCGATGTGTTAAACGTCAGTTGCCCTTCAACCCGAACGTGAAATTTACCGTTTTCCTGCTCAAACTCCCAGGCGTAAATTTTCCCCGATTGAACCATGCGTTCATTAATACAGCAGTGTTGCATCAGATCGCGTGGCGTCTGAGGGGCTGCACACCGGGCAAAATACTCAGGAGAAGCTACAGCCGCCATGCGCAGTTTCGGGCCAATGGGTACGGCTATCATATCTTTGTCGATAGTGTCTCCGAGCCGCACGCCGGCATCAAAACGATCCGCAACGATATCCCGGAACCCGTGGTTGGCATCAAACTCAATGTGAATATCAGGATATTCGCGTAACAGTGGTGTCAGCTTTGGCAGCAGCGTGGTCTTCAGAACATTAGGTCCACATGTAATACGGACGGTCCCCGCAGGTTTATCACGCAGTGCCGTCAGCATGTCCAGCTCGGCTTCAATCTCATCAATACGATGGCCCACAGACTGCAGCAGTCGCTCCCCGGCAGCCGTCACTGACACACTGCGCGTGGTCCTTGTCAGCAGGCGGATTTGCATCCGTTCTTCAAGCCCGGAAATCGCCTGGCTCAGTGCGGGCTGGGTCACGCCGAGCTGGGCGGCAGCGCGCGTAAAGCTGCCCTCACGCGCCACGGTGACGAAAGAGAGTAAGTCGTTGAGATTGCGTCTGGCCATGCTCGTTTTCAGTCCATTTATAAATTTTACTTATAAGGGCATTAAGTATTCATTAGCTAGTTAACCCGCTGCATATTGGTAACAATAATGCGATGAAAAAGTCAACGCTAACCCTTATGCAAAACGCTTACCGCAGAACATCACTGCTGCTCCTTGCCGGCCTGCTTTTCGTCACGCAGTCCGCTATGGCAGGTGACAACGACCGGGGAGTGGCGCAGGAGACGCTTATGAAAATTGAGGTCATTGTGGAGGGAGAAACCGCCACCGCCACCCTCTTTGATACGCCAACAGGCCGGGACTTTGCGTCTTTGCTTCCCCTCAGCCTGACGCTGGAAGACTATGACGATATTGAGCGTATAAGCGACCTGCCGCGCAGGCTTTCCACGGTGCAGGCACCGGACGGCATGACGCCGGAAGCCGGAGATATCACTTACTACGCGCCCTGGGGCAACCTGGCGATTTTTGCCCGGGGCAGGGCTTACGCCCGTTCACTGATCCCGTTAGGGAAAGTGGATGCCGGACTGCCGGTCCTGCAGCGCCACGGACCTCTTGCGGTGCAGATCAGAGTCGCCAACTGACCCGCAGCACTTTCCGTACCGCGATTATCCCTCTTAATCCCGTTCCCGTATGCCGTTTCAGCTCTTCCTGCAGCGCTGAAGGCTCCGGGGCACAGACTTCATGTATCTACTGAAAAGAAATCCCTGAATGAGTAATAAGACAGACGAAAACAGAAAAAAAAACACCGGAAGCGGGAAACAGCCTGCGCACTGGGGTGGTGTCTTTGCCATGACGCTGTGCGTCTTCGCCCTGATCGCCTCCGAATTCATGCCGGTCAGCCTGCTGACACCGATGGCGCAGACCCTTCGTGTCACCGAAGGCATGGCCGGACAGGGCATCGCCATTTCCGGGGCATTTGCAGTGGTAACCAGCCTGTTTATTTCCGTGCTGGCAGGCACGCTTAACCGGAAAACGCTGCTGCTCGGCCTGACCTGCATTATGGCAATTTCCGGTGCTGTTATTGCGATGGCACCCAATTACCTGACCTATATGGCGGGCAGGGCCCTGATTGGCATTGTGGTCGGCGGGTTCTGGTCGATGTCGGCCGCGACGGCAATGCGTCTGGTCCCGGTGCATCGTGTTCCACTGGCGCTGGCTATTTTCAACAGTGGCAATGCTCTGGCTACCGTCGTGGCTGCCCCCCTGGGCAGCTGGCTCGGATCGGTGGTTGGCTGGCGGGGAGCCTTCTTCTGCCTGGTGCCGGTCGCCATCATCGCGTTTGTCTGGCAATTACTCAGTCTGCCTTCCATGCCGGTCACCCGTCAGTTGGCGGCTTCCCGCAACGTTTTCTCACTGTTTCGTCGCCGGGTGGTCACACTGGGCATGCTGGGTGTGGGGATCTTCTTTATGGGGCAATTCACGCTCTTTACCTACATCAGGCCTTTCCTTGAGACGGTGACACGAGTGGATGCCGCAACGGTGACCCTGATCCTGCTGGTTATCGGTGGCGCGGGTTTCATCGGCACCACCCTGATTGGCCGGGTACTGAAACGCGGTTTCTACCCGACCCTGATGGCCATTCCGGTACTGATGGCCATCACCGCGCTGGCACTGATTGCCTTCGGCAGTCAGGTAGCCATCGTGACGGCGCTGCTTGGGCTGTGGGGGCTGATTTCCACTGCCGCCCCGGTGGGATGGTGGGCATGGGTTCCGCGTACCTTCCCGCAGAACGCCGAAGCGGGCGGCGGGCTGATGGTGGCGATGGTGCAGCTGTCCATAGCCCTCGGTTCGACGGTAGGCGGCCTGCTTTTCGACCATCACGGCTACCAGAGTACCTTCCTGGCCAGCGCCGCAATGCTGATTATCGCAACCGTACTGATTTTTCTGACCTCGCGCGCAGACACTTCTGCCGCAGACCATTCATAAACCCAGGAAGAATGCCATGACAGTTAAGGCTTACGGTGCCCATGCGGGCACACTGCCGCTGGAATCGATGGATATCACCCGTCGCGCCCCCGGCCACCATGATGTGCAGATTGATATCGCGTACTGCGGAGTCTGCCATTCGGATATCCATCAGGTACGCGCCGAATGGGCCGGAACGCTCTATCCCTGCGTACCGGGACATGAAATTGTCGGCCGCGTAGTGGCCGTTGGCGATCACGTCTCCGGTTTTTGTGCAGGGGACCTGGTGGGGGTCGGCTGCATTGTCGACAGCTGCCGGCACTGCAGTGACTGTGACGACGGACTGGAGAACTACTGCGACCATATGACAGGGACATACAATTTCCCGACGCCGGATGCGCCGGGCCACACGCTGGGCGGATATTCGCAGCAGATTGTGGTGCATGAGCGCTATGTCCTGCGCGTCACTCACCCGGAAGCACAACTGGCCGCCGTGGCTCCGCTGCTGTGCGCGGGGATCACAACGTACTCACCGCTGCGTCACTGGCAGGCGGGGCCCGGCAAAAAGATCGGAGTGGTCGGTATCGGTGGACTGGGGCATATGGGGATCAAACTTGCGCACGCCATGGGCGCGCATGTCGTGGCCTTTACCACGTCTGAGTCCAAACGTGACGCCGCCAGAGCGCTTGGTGCAAATGAGGTGGTGGTCTCCCGTCATGCCAGCGAAATGGAAGCCCATGCAAAGAGCTTCGATTTTATCCTCAACACCGTTGCTGCGCCGCATAACCTCGACGTGTTCACTGCGCTGCTGAAACGCGATGGCACGATGACCCTGGTGGGTGCGCCGGCCACGCCGCATGGCTCGCCAGAAGTGTTCAGCCTCATCATGAAGCGCAGATCGATTGCCGGGTCGATGATTGGCGGCATTCCTGAAACGCAGGAGATGCTCGATTTCTGCGCCCAACACGGCATTGTCGCCGACATTGAGCTTATCCGCGCCGACCAGATTAACGATGCCTATGAGCGCATGCTCAGGGGCGATGTGCATTACCGGTTTGTCATTGATAACGCCACCCTGGCTTAATGATAAGGAGACCATCATGAAAAAATTTACGTTAGCGCTGGGGCTGTTGATCAGTGCATTTGCTTCCTCTGCGGCGGATATGTCCCGTGGGGCCGATAATTTTTATAAAAGCGATAAGGTGACGCAGCAAAAAGTCACCTTTAAAAACCAGTATCAGATGGCCGTGGTCGGCAACCTGTTTATCCCGAAAAAGATGAACCAGAATACCCGACACCCGGCGATCGTCGTTGGTCACCCGATGGGAGCCGTTAAGGAACAGAGTTCGAATCTCTATGCGCAGAAGCTGGCGGAGCAGGGGTTTGTCACGCTGGCTATCGATCTCTCTTTCTGGGGAGAAAGCGAGGGCAAACCGGGGCACCTGATTTCACCGGAAATCTACACAGATGATTTCAGCGCGGCGGTTGATTATCTAAGCACACAGCCGTTTGTCGATCCGGATAGCATCGGTGTATTAGGTATCTGCGGCAGCGGAAGTTTTGTTATCAGTGCTGCCAAGATTGACCCGCGTATGAAAGCCATTGCCACCGTCAGCATGTATGACATGGGGGCTGCATTTCGCAACGGCCTCAACCATTCCCAGACGCCGGAACAACGAAAGGCCTTTATCCGGTCAGCCACAGAGCAGCGTTTAGCAGAGTTTCAGGGAGGCGAGACGGCCTACATTCCCGGTACCGTGAATACACTGGACGCTTCAACGCCTGATATTCAGCGCGAGTTCTTTGATTTCTACCGCACCGAACGCGGCGGCTACACCCCACAGGGTCAGAAAGAAGAACTGACGACGAAACCGATGCTGAGCAGTATTGGCAAGTTTATGAACTTCTATCCGTTCAACGATATTGAAACCATCTCTCCGCGCCCGATGCTGTTTATTACCGGCGATCAGGCACACTCAAAAGAGTTCAGCGAGGACGCTTTCAAACGCGCCGGTCAGCCTAAAGAACTGTACATCGTACCGGGCGCAGGGCATGTCGATCTGTATGACCGTACCGACGTCATCCCTTTTGGCAAGCTGACAGACTTTTTCCGTAAGAATCTGCAATAACACGTTCAGTTAAGGAGCATTTGACATGAACTACAAACATCTGGGGCGTACCGGTCTGCGGGTGAGCCGCATCGGTCTCGGTACCATGAATTTCGGTGAGCTGACGGATGAGTCGGCCAGCTTCAGGATCATGGATGAAGCCGTGGATGCAGGTATCAACTTTTTCGATACCGCTGACGTCTATGGCGGGCCGCAGTCGCCGGATATGGCAAAGGGTTACGGAACATCCGAAGAAATCATCGGTAACTGGCTGGCGCGTAGTGGTCAGCGTGACCGGATAGTGCTGGCCACGAAAGTTTACCAGCCGATGGACACGGGGCCGAACGACAAATACCTGTCTGCCTACCATATCCGCCGGGCCTGTGAGGCCAGCCTGAAAAGGCTGAAAACGGACCATATCGATCTCTATCAGATGCACCATATCGACCGGAACACGCCCTGGGAGGAGATCTGGCAGGCCATGGAACAGCTGATCCGTGAGGGTAAAATCAGCTACGTTGGCAGCAGTAACTTTGCTGGCTGGGATATTGCCACTGCACAGTGCAAGGCCGACGCGCGCAACCTGCTGGGGCTGGCATCGGAACAGAGCCTGTACAATCTGACCCAGCGCACGATTGAGCTGGAAGTCATTCCGGCGCTGCGTCATTACGGCATTGGCCTGATCCCCTGGAGCCCGGTCGGGATGGGGATGCTGGGCGGTGTTCTGAAGAAAATTGCCGGTGGCCGCCGGGCATCACCGCAGTTGCAGGCACAAATCAACCGCCTGCGGCCACAACTGGAGGCCTGGGAAACACTGTGTGATGAGCTGGGGGAAACACCATCAGACGTCGCGCTGGCCTGGCTACTGCAGAATCCGGTGGTTAGCGCCGTGCTCAGTGGTCCGCGTACAGTTGAACAGCTCCGTCAGAATCTCAATGCCCTGACGCTGTCTCTTTCAGACGATACGCTCAAAAGGCTGGATACCATCTGGCCGGGGCCAGGCGGAGAGGCACCTGAAGCCTACGCGTGGTAAAAGGTTATCAGTGTTAACAATTACCGGCCTTCGGGTCGGTAATTATGTTTTTAAGTCAGATTTATTTATTACCTGAAGATCGTGTTTTTGTCTTACTGCTTTGAGGTCCGCTTTTCGCTCACAGCGGACCTTCAGCTCAGTTGCCTGGTCCGCTTCGTGCCAAAAGCGGACGTCAAAATGTGTGTTCAGCTAGCGTAAGTTGAGCGTTTCATAATGATATCTCTCTGCGGGTCTGACCCAACCTGAAAGATATGCTCACCCACCTCGGTAAACCCAAACTTACGGTAAAAAGAGATGGCCCTTGGGTTATGTTCCCAGACACCTAACCAGACAGGATCCGATCCCTTTGCCTCAAATTCAGCAAAGCACTTTTGCATCAGTGCCTGTGCAAATCCTTTACCATGGTAGGGCTCATCGACATACAGGCACAGAATTTCTCCGGCATGGATGCTATTGACACAGGGAGGAAACTCTTCCCACCTTAGTTGAGCGTACCCAATCAGTTTGCTCTCGTATTCGCAGACTAATGTAATCCAGTCTTGTCTGAGGATTTCTTTCAACTGGATATTAGTTGAATAGCTTGCATGGCAGTGAAGATCCATATCCTCCTGAGTATTACCATCCTGGAAAGTCTTTCTGAAGGTTCGCTCGGCTAAAATAGCCAGCTCTTCTGCATCAGAGGAACTGGCCCTACGGATTAACATTTATCATTACTCTCTGAAAAGTATTCTTATTTTTGTCCGGCATTACGATAAATGTCTGGCCGATTGATCTGCCAGACAAAATCTTTCCGGTTCAATGGGTTATAACCCAGTTTTTGGTATAGCCAGGGCGCGCTGTCAGTGACCAACATTATCCGTCGCAGGCGTGACATCAACGGATGGGCGTGACAGCATTCGATCAGCCAGCGGCCGAGACCACTTTTCTGATAATCGTTTAATACGTAGACGTCACACAAATAACCAAAAGTGGCATAGTCTGTGACAAGGCGGGCGAAGCCGATTTGTCTTGTTCCATCCAGAAGCGCAAAACAAAGGCTGTTCTGGATTGATATTCTGACCGTTTCGGCATCAATGCCAGGAGCCCAGGACGATTGCGAGAGGTAATCGTGAATGGCTTCCAGTTGAAAAAAAGCGGGATCGGTTGTGACAGTAAACTGGCTTTTGGCAAAACTCAGATGTTGATTATCCACTGAACCACTCCATGCAAACTTACCTGTGATAAAACAAGCCCTATTGCTTGCCGGGCGACAATCAGGATGTTTTCTCATGTACTGTCATGATGAACACCAATGGTCCCTCCTCCTGGTTTTCATAGAAATGAGGAACGTCCGTTCTGGCTGTTGCTGAACAGCCGGTTTTTACCTGATACAGGTGGTCCTTCACACCCAGCGTGAGCGTGCCTGTCTGAACATAAAACAGCTCAAGCGTCCCTTCCGTGTGGCCGGGCGAAGCAAACTTTTCCCCCGGTTGCATTTCCCACATCCAGAGCTCGGTCATATCAGGGCCGCCCGAACCAGCGAGCAACCTTGCTCTCCCTCCTTTTTCACCAGCCCACAATTCTGGGATCTCATCTTCAGCAATGAGATGCACGGTCGGTTTGGAACTGACATCCACAAAATCGGCTACCGAAACCCCCATCGCGGCAGCCAGGCGGCATAACAGGGCTATACTGGGATTTGCCCGGCATCCCTCAATCTCAACCAGCGCGCCCTTGCTGACGCCCGCCCGGCGGGAGAGTTCATCGAGCGATATTTTCTTTTGCTTACGATACAGCTTAATCCGCTGAGATACGGCTTCATTTACGGTGCTGACGATAGAATCTGCATCGGTCATTAAATTGACTTTCTTGGTCATCGGTCATTATCATGGGATAAATTGGTCATTACAGGATTATCACGTGTTAACAGTCTCTCCGTCAATTGCCCCTGAAATTTATCGCATTGCGCCTGGTTTTAGGGCACTCAGTGTCTACGTAAAAGCAGCACCAGTGCTTAACCCCGATATCGGAGAAACAGCGCTGCGAGAAGCCTGTGAAGCGGTTCTGGCCAGTGAGCCTGAGTGGGCGGAAGCGCATCTGACCGCATGGGCAGAGGTTTTTCAAAAGTTTGGTGCTAAACCTAAACGAACCCCTTGCTCAGCGGATGCGTTACGCAAGCGCGTATTACGTGACGGAACGATGCCAGCACTTGATCCCATCGTTGATCTTTATAATGCCGTTAGTCTCCGCTACGCCGTTCCGGTGGGTGGAGAGAATATCGCTGCCTATCAGGGTTCACCATGTCTGGCTGTGGCAAAAGGAACAGAGCCTTTTGATACAGTCAAAGAGGGGGAAAAGGCCGTTGAATATCCTTCACAAGGCGAGATCATCTGGTGTGATGATATCGGCGTGACCTGCCGTCGCTGGAACTGGCGACAGGGGATCAGAACCCGCTTAGGTGTGGAAGCTCAGCAAATGTGGTTTATTCTGGAAAGCCTGCCGCAGATGCCGCTGGAGAGACTTCACGAAGCCGGGAAGATGCTGACCGACGGCCTGGAAAAAATGATGCCCGGTCTGTGGTTTGAGGTTGCTCTCATCGAAGAACAACAGCAGTAATATCATTCAGGAGAAACTTTTATGTTTACCGGTTTGTCGGCGTTTCCATTAACCCCAGTCACCGCCGGCGGCGTGGATGAAAAGGGTTTCAGCCATATTCTTTCCCGCCTGACAGAAGCTCGGGTTGATTCTATGGGCATCCTGGGGTCAACCGGAAGCTACGCCTATCTGACCCGGGAGCAGCGCAAGCGCGTAGCAACGCTGGCAAAACAGCATGCCGGGGATATCCCAATGATGGTATGTGTGGGAGCGGTCAGTACCGATGCTATCCTGCATCTGGCAGATGACGCGCAGGCAGCAGGCGCGAATGCTCTGTTACTCCCGGCGGTCAGCTACCAGCCACTCCGTGACGAAGAAGTATTCTCACTCTTTGAGACCGTTACACGGCACGTGTCTGTACCGGTGTGTATCTATGATAATCCGGGCACTACGCATTTTACCTTTACGGATGAACTCCACGGTCGACTCTCATCACTTGAGGGGATTCGCTCGGTCAAGATCCCTGGCGTACCGGATAGCCCCGCTGCAGCGACTGAGCGGGTGAATGAGTTACGTCAACATCTGCGCCCTGGTGTAACAATCGGTATCAGTGGCGACGCTTATGCGGGGCTGGGATTAAACGCTGGTTGTGAAGTCTGGTACTCCGTCTGTGGCGGTCTGTTCCCTGAGATGGCGAAACAAATCACTGAAGCCGCGGCGGTAAAGGATCATCAACGCGTTACTGCCCTGACAGCCCGCCTTGAACCTTTGTGGGCGCTGTTCCGTAAACATGGTGGAAGTCTTCGTGTTATTGCCACAGCTGCTGGAGTGCTTGGGCTAACCGACATGGATTGCCTGCCTCGTCCTTTGCAGCCGTTGTCAGCAGGCGATATCGCGGATATTGCCCATGTGATAAGTATGCTGGAGCTGAAGTAATCTCCCCGCAGGACCGGCAGTCTGTCGGTCCTTCTGAAATCTGGCTGGATATCAATCATCATCGCATGTTTGAAGCTATATCTTTAGGTCAGCTCATCGCTCATAAAGGACAACCATACTCAAATCTCCTACATTGCAGGAGATTTGAGTATGAACACGTCACCGTGGAATAAAGACCGTATCATAGGCCAAAAAAGACCACTTCAGATATCTCATATCTGGGGGATCTGAATCCGGCTTGAACTGGAAGGTAAAACGCGTGATTTAGCTCTGTTTAATATGGCCTTAGACAGTAAGCTACGAGGCTGCGATCTGGTGAGCCTCAAAGTATCTGATGTTGCATATGGTAGCTCGGTTTCAAGCAGAGCTACGGTGCTGCAACAGAAAACCGGTAGCCCTGTGCAATTTGAGATAACCAAAGGGACAAGAGAAGCTGTTGCTGCATTGATAAAGCTTGGCAATTTGCACAGTAAAGACTTCTTGTTTCGGTCTCGGATCGGAACTAACCGGCACATATCAACCCGACAATACAGCCGAATTTTTCATGGGTGGGTAGAAAAGCTTGGTCTCGAAGCTTCGCTTTACAGCACACATTCCATGAGAAGAACAAAACCTTACTTGATATACAAGAAAACCAAGAATCTCCGGGTGATACAAATTCTGTTGGGCCATAAGAAACTGGAAAGCACAGTCCGTTATCTGGGCATCGAAGTCGATGATGCGTTAGAGATATCTGAATCGATTGAAGTCTAAGGTTGTCAGGGCTGCAACAGCAGCCCTGTGCCAGGAGCGGACGTTGGTACAGGTAGCCCAGTAGTCGCCGCGATGGATGGATTTACTGGAGCAGCATCGCCAGTAGCACCAGGCACAGCAGTATTACATAGATTCGTGCGTGCCATATGTCAGGTAAAGCAGGTATAACCCGACGGCTAAAAACTATTCCAGCCCAGCCCGTCAGTACCAACAGGCCTAAAATTTTCAGGCTGATGAAACCGAGAAATCCGCTCACCGGAATATTTTGCCAACCAATGACTGCATACGTCACGGCACCACACAGCGCGACAGGCAGAGAAAGCGGGTTAGAAGCGCTAATACATTCACCCATCGCATAGCCGTGTCGCCGTAATAATGGCACTGTCATCACGCTGCCACCCACGCCCAGCAATGCGGCTATCATGCCGATGATCACTCCGCCGCCCGTTACCACAGAAAGTGACAAGCGACGCGGGGAACTGCAGCTAAAAAAACCTTTGCGCAACAAACAATCGCCAATGGTTACCAGCATATAAAGAATGAACAGTGCGCGAACAATATTCTCGCTGAAGACTCCCGCCAGACAGGAACCCACGACAGCCCCGATGGCGATAAACCATAATAATGGGAACAATGTCTGCGCTGGAAGTTTGCCGGCGCGCCAGTTTCGATAGCTGACCCAGCCCGCGTTAAATATCATCACCGCCGTTGAGGTAGCAACCGCGATATGCATGGCGTTTCCTGCCAGCTCAGACTGCCGCAGCATCAGTTGATAAACAAATGGCACCACGACAAAACCGCCCCCAAAACCAAAGAGCACCGTGGTGATACCGGTAGTAAAGCCTGCCAGTGCAATAATTGCGATATCGTTCAAAAGAATATCCCCGACCTGAAAATGAGCGAGCAGCTTATACCGGTAGCATCCTGCTTCCCATTTGCGCAGCGCTCAATTACCTTTGTAAATCGTTCAGACGGAGACCGGTGTGCGCAACGTAAAAATTGAAGATGTCGATAAGCTCGATCGTGAAGTGGTGGCGTTAGGCAATGACTATGCGCAGGGATTTATACTGCCACAACACCAACATCGCCGCGCGCAGCTGCTGTATGGCGCAACGGGTCTCATGTACGTCTCAACCTGTAACGGAGAGTGGGTTGTTCCCCCACAACATGCAGTATGGATCCCACCCGAAACCCCTCACGCTGTCCGGTTTGTAGGTGTGACCACGCGTAGCTTATATATTGAACCAACATGTGTGACGGGATCGATTAAGCATCGACACTGTAAGGTGATCGGCGTATCGCCATTGTTACGTCAGTTGTTGCTTGATGCCGTGGATTTGCCGCTGATGTATGACAGCGCACGCGACCGTGCGCTGGTAAATCTGCTGTTACTGGAACTGGCGGAAATGCCGGTTCGCGAATTCGATATTCCGCTGCCACAACATCCGGCTCTGTTGGCTCTTTGTCAGGCGTTTTTACTCAACCCCTCAATCCATGACCCTGCTGAGCGCTGGGCCAGTACGCTGTTTATGAGCGCCAGTACCTTTCGTCGACTTTTCTTACGGCAAACCGGCATGTCATTTTCTGCATGGCGACAGCGAGCCTGTGTCGTCAGTGCACTGACGTTGCTGATAACAGGTAAACCGGTGAATGAAGTGGCACTCACTCTCGGATACGACAATGCATCATCTTTCGCCACGATGTTCCGCCGTGTCACGGGACAGCCGCCTTCGTATTATCGGTTTGATTTCAAAAGCTTCACAGGGCACCGTTCATAACGTCAGTTATGTGCCGGAAGCTGACATTCGGGATATCATGATGCAGTTAACGTCGAGGATCCGGCTGACTTGTTTTCAAGAATGCTGATGATTAAATCGCGTGGGAAAATAGTCTCATTGGTGTGTATGAGCTCTTCTAGTGTCCACCAATGATGATCGCGAATGACTTCCTTTTCATTGCTACTCCACCCTGAGCGGTCGAGATCTACTGTATTTGCATTAATCATAAAGAAACGCTCTTTAGCAAGTACGGTCTCCCCACTTGGTAGCATCATTGTGAAGGTTCGGGACGCTATTTGTGGTCCTGCTAATGTTCTTGTCAAACCCGTTTCTTCAAATAATTCGCGTATAGCGGCCTGTTCGAAAGATTCATTTTTTTCAAGCCCTCCACCCGGCGTTGCCCAGTATGTTTTTCCCCTCAGAGCATCATCTTTATGACAGAACCTAAAGAGCAATACGTGATGTTCAGGCGAAAGAATGATCAATCGAGATGATGGTCGAATGCGCACATACCCCCCCTAAAAAAGACTCTATTACTAATCTCGATATTTATATAAACATAAATTGCAGCCTGAATCGCCCTCAAGGTCTGCATTTTCTGAGAGCTTGAATCTCACTCAACGTCCGCTCCTCGCTCATAGCAGCCATTCAAAGTCGAAATAATCCTGTAGATTTTCCATTCCACATAAATGGCGATATGTCTGCGCGAATGATGGCTATCCTGGGAGAAATGGCACCCGGGCAGGAAATTTATTCGATCGATGAAAGCTTTCTCGATGTCAGCGGCATTGCAGCTTATATGCCTCTTGAAGCCTTTGGGCACCAGATTCGTGCTCGGGTTAAGAAAGAGATCGGGCTGACTATTGGCGTAGGATTCGGCCCTTCCAAGACGCTGGCCAAACTGGCTAATTTTGCCGCCAAAAAATGGACCCTTACAAATGGCATAGTCGATCTCTCCAGCCCTGAACGGCAGCGCAAGCTACTGGCTCTGGTAAGCGTGGATGATGTCTGGGGGATAGGTGGCAGGCTCAGTAAACGTCTGCATGCAATGGGTATCAGTACGGCGCTGCAGCTGGCTGACAGTAATATCAGCATGATCCGCAAAAGTTTTGACGTGATAGTGGAGCGTACCGTTCGAGAACTTAACGGCGAATCCTGTCTCGCACTGGAAGATGCGCCGCCGCCAAAGCAGCAGATTGTAGTGAGCCGTAGTTTTGGACAGCGTGTGACAGGCATTGACGAGTTGCAGCAGGCCGTAGTCACGTATGCCACCCGTGCAGCAGAAAAACTGCGTGAGCAGGGTTCTAAATGCCGGCATATCAGTGTGTCAGTTGCCACCGGTCGATACGGAAACGAGCCTCAGTATGCGAACGCAGCGACGATGACCTGTGAATACCCCACCAGTGACACCCGGGACATCATCAGCTTTGCCCTGCGGGCTCTCGAAAGCATATGGCGAGAAGGATACCGGTATGCAAAAGCGGGCGTTACTCTGGGGGATTTTTATCAGTCCGGCGTGGCACAGCTCGATATGTTCAGTCAGCAGCTGCCGCGCGCAAACGCTGATGCACTGATGTCCGCTGTGGACCGGATCAACCGGTCCGGGCTGGGTAAGGTCTGGTTTGCCGGACAGGGAACGGATAATGCCTGGCAGATGAAACGTGAGATGCTGTCACCCCGCTACACAACGCGCCTTACAGAAATACTCACAGTAAAATAACGCGTAAAACTGTTATTTTATGCGACAGAGAGGATGCATCATGACAGAACGTAGTGAACACAACATTGCCGCACGCTCTTCTGAAGAACGTGAACGGGTAAATATTGATCTCGCAGCTTCCGGCGTTGCGTACAAAGAGCGCATGAACATGCCGGTGCTGGCTGCTGAGGTAGAGCGACAGCAGCCGGAGCATTATCGGGAGTATTTTCGGGAGCGCCTTACTTTTTACAGGGAACTGTCCCGACGGTTCCCTTCAGGAAACGATGCGGTTTATGCAAAACCTGAGACTGATAAATAGCTGCATCATCCCTTTTCCGGAAAGGCTGGAATGTCAGCTGCCGCATTCGCTAGACAGGCATCCCAGCTCCACCAGTTTCCCTCGCCATACTCTTCGCGATAATGTGCAAGCTTGACCGCCTTACGCGTGAGATAATCAGGCGTGTTCATACCAAATACTTCCAGCGGCACGATCTCCCTGCCCGGCACATCTTTCAGCAAAAAATCAGGGAAAACGTCCGCCTCGCCGTCATAACGCAGGGGCTTGATAAAATGCCGCTTCTCCTGCCACAGTTTTTCTTCGATCACACCCTCCCAGGAGGAGTCGAGAGGAATAAACCGGTCACTGACGGTCATCAGGGCTGCATCGATGATCCTGCAGGTGCTGTACGGCACAGGTTTCCCGTCACGCTGTCTGAATTTTTTCACCGGCGGATCGGTTTCGGCAATCAACATGACTTTCTGTCCGCGCCGCCAGTCGCCAAGCTCACGGGCAAAACTCCTGTTCAGGCGACTGATTAAATCTGCCGGTACGTCGAGAGCCGGAAAACCTGCGGCCTGACCGAGCGGCAGTGTGCCGCTGAGGTGACCTTCCTCCTCACGCGCGCACGTTTTCAGACAGGTAATCATCACAAGGCGTCTGTTTGACGCAGCGGCCGCATCAACCGTGGCCCAGTTGTTTTTGATCCCCTGCGTACCGGGGCGTGCCATCATGAGCAGCACAGACTTCAGAGGTGTTTTCCCCACGCTGATTTTCTCCGCCACCTGCTTCAGGCGCCATGCAGCCCAGGCATCGTCACGGGTACGCTTGTCAAAATTAGGATGTCAGTGGTTGATTTCAGCCTGTTCCCACATGAAGTGAAGCAGGCCAAGAAGACGCATTGCTGACTGACGCCGGCGTTTGCCCCCTGCTTTCGTAGCGGGCGGCTGAGCCGGCGCATCCCGATCCATCGCCTCTTTTTTTTGCAGTCCGGTAGGCAGCTTGATACGAAAGCAGCCGGGAGAGACAGTTTTAACGACGTCTGAGGTGTAGATCTCGCTCTGCTTTTCGTCCGACCATACAGAATAGAAACGGCAGTCGGGGGCATGTTCGGCGCCACTGTAGGACCAGCGTGCCAGCCAGTAGTTATCATGCGTGGAGGAAGAGCAGGCTTTCAGCCTGCGGCGGTTTTCTTCCTCACCCCCGTTCATACACTGACAGGTTATCAGCGTGGTCGCCTTGTTCTGCCGGGCAAACCTGATATAGCGTTTGAACGTGTCAGCCTGCTCTTTCTGAAATGTCGCGTCACACTCAACGGTCTTTACCTGACCCGTGAAGCAGACGGGATAGGTTTTTATGTCTGACATTAATTCAGCCTCTCTGCGTTGCGTTCACGGTGCGCCGTTCTCCGGGCTGGGCAGCGGCGTGTCCGGGTTAACCTGCACGCGCACCGGCAGGCCCGCATGAAGGCAGGCCTGATACCAGTCCGCCACTTGCAGGGCGTCGCCCGAAAGCGTCTTTGTGGCGCCGTCCTGCAGATTGAGCAGCAGGCAGGTCGTGCCGTCCAGGCGCACCACGTAGGCCGCGCCTCGGGCCACGAAGTCCTGACCGTCCAGCCGGAGGCCGTATTCGCCGTCCGCTGCGTTGCCCGGCAGCGATGCCAGCACGCGAACAGTGGTTTCCCGCTGCCGCTCTCCTGAGCGTCGCGCTCGGCCTGCAGCTAGGGCGCTGCAGCCTCCCTGCCTGTGTCCGTGAGTTCGACGGCCAGCTGCAGGTTAGGTGCCCGCAGGGTGCGCAGCCAGCCCGCGGCTTCCATGCGGCGGCAGGAGGCGCGCAGATTAGGCCCGTAGACCGGGGCATCACCGCCCTGCGCCAGTACCCGCTCAATATCCCGCGTGGCTACCGGCCCCGGACGGCGTTCAGCCAGGGAGGCCAGCACGATAAGAATACGCCGCTGCAGCGGTGACGGCCGCCGGGAAGTTACTGCTGCCATGAACGTTGTTCTTCCGTTGGAGCGTGCAGGATCATTTCGGTGAGCCTCAGATGGTCCCTGTCAGTGACGTCGTCAGGAGCACGACCCGCCAGCGCCAGGCAGTACCAGAGTTCAATGGCGCTGCGTGCCCGGGCAATCTCCGCATTGACATCGCTGCCCGTGCGGTTTGCCCGTTCAAGACACCCGTTAACCAAATCTTCCGTGTCGCCGGTCATCGTTTCATAACTGAGACGAAAGTATATTTTTTCATCCATTCTGAATGCTCTATCTGGTCATGTGCCTTAAGAGTTAAATTCATACTGAGGATGATCATATAAGTATTAAGCAAAAATTATATCAGATATTAAATTACATAAAGTGATAAACATCATATTAGATATGAATTTACGGCATTCGACATAAGATCATATTTCTTACCGTTTCCTTTACTCGCAGATCCGAAAAAAGGTAAAGCCGGATGCTAACCATCTGAGGTGAAGATGACTATGTGTTTACGCCGACATTCATTCAGGCAACCTGAATGGTTTATTATAATGTGGCTCCGGCATAGATAAAGCATATAACGGAGCTAAGGGTATTACTCCTGAAGGTGCATCTCCTTCAGATTCGTTTCAAAGTAATCAACATAAATTCGCTCATTTTTGGGCTTCATTATCAGCTGAATACCGTTAGGTACGGGCGGGCATGAGGCTCGGTAGGCAAAAATTTCATCCTGGATATTCCGAAGTATATAACCCAGTTGCTCTTCTTCTGCCCTTCCGGAAACCCTGATGCCGGATAATTCCTTCTCAACGTACTTTTTCAGCTTCTCGCTTCTTTTCATACTGCTGCGATTATCCAGAAACTGAAGCAAGAAATAGCGGATGACCGGCAAAGTGAACACTACATAGAAAAGGATCTCATTCAGCCCGGATTTCATGGCGATGCCGTAAACAAGCATCGCGACAGGCGAGACAATGAAAGCTGAAAGATAAAACACGTGCAGCACCTCCCTGAGCGATTTGTCCCAGCCGAGGTTTTTTCCGTGGCACAGGAGCGCCATTACAGCCTGTGGCGCGTCATACACCTTACTGACGTACCACCCCTCTTCGCCAAATCGCTTTCGTGCTTTTTCCGGGCTGTCTCTGAAATATGCAGCTGCCCGGATGATCTCATCCCGAGAGATCTCCTCCACCTTCAGTTCATTGCGCCGGATGCCAAGTACCCGGCAGTCGTACATTTCCTGGATTGAGGCTGCCTTCCTGCGCAGTGCCGATATGTGTCCGCTGATAGCAATGTTAAAGGTAAGCACCAAGAGTCCATACAACCCCAACAGCGAAGATAGCAGCTCTGAATCGACAAATCCCCGGCTTCGGTTGTATACGGTAACGAGCGAAAGCAGGAGTGGCACGATGATGCTGAAGAGAAAATTCAGTTTGCTCCAGTTTTTTACCCTGTCGTAGACACGGGCCTGTGCATACAGTAAATCCAGGTTTTCTCTGGTCGACTGGTTCGTGTAAATGGCATTCATGGTTCACCCGTAAATAGGAAAGGACGGCCCGAACACGTCGCGCCATTTATTGATGGATTTTTCATACTCTTTATTATTCTCAAACCGTCTCGCCTCCGATGCCTTCTGCGCATCGAGATAACATCTGTCCGATATCGCCTTACGAGCCTCGGCTGAAAGAGAGTTGATATCTCCCTGTATGCCTTTGGGATCGTTGACGGAGAACTGTACGAAAAGACTAAGATGGCGGAAAAGCGCTTCCAGCTCCATATCGACAAACGATAAGCAGGATGTCCTGCCGGCGTAATAGTCTAGAATCAACGTTTCCAGCAGGTAGGAACTCATGGAGGGCATCGTCGGTCGCCGCTGCCAGTACTTGACTGCTCTAATGACATTGAGCACATTGCCGTTATTCTGCACGTTGATAGTTGTGACTCTGTCCCTGTCTTTGCGTGGGTCGGTAAACTTCCAGTGGCCGTTGCCGTCGGGGATCAGGTAGTAAGTCCGTCCAAAGGCATCTTCGCTGGTAATAAAGCAGGGTACGATGTCAAAATTCCAGTCCTTGCTGACCAGTTTCAGCGTGACGGCTTCCTGGTTACGCCTGATATCAGCCTGGGCGTACTGGGCAATATCCTGCAGGCGTTTTTTAAAGGCATTCAGAATTCTGACGGAGCAGATAGTGTCAGCTCCCAAATGCCGATACCCGTGCAGGCGAGACCCCTCGCCGGAAGAGGTCAGAGTGATCCGGTCACTCAGAACGTTATAGGTGGCACTCTGCGCGGATAAGCCGAACATCAGATCGATATCGTCCAAAGGACGGATTTTGGTTCTTCTGGCAAAGGATCCAAAGGCAATATGGATCGCTGGATAACTCATCGGAAATTTATCGTCCTTCTCAAAATCATTAATCTTACCGATAAGCCAGTCGCGACTTGCACGCGCGTCATCGGTATCTGTCTTTTTTAGATTTACGGTATCTTTCATAAATTCGTTAAAGGCAGCTATTACTGTGGTCGCCATGTTCAGTCCTTTAATTTTTTAATGCCAAAGGCACAGGGCTCTGTCGTATATCTGAATACTCCAGTTCCCACGAAAGGTTGGTAAAGTTTATTCTTATTTTCGCAAGTACACTACCGTCTCGTTCATCATAAGGGTACATAATTTATATGGTAAATATGAGTCGTGTTCTTTTATTCACATTTAAGTAAACAATATCTATTATTGATGCTCATTTTACAATAATGCACTTTCGTTAAGTATCTTGTTTCATTATTGTAGTTTGGGCATTAATCCACTCCTTTTTCTTCTAAGATCCGAAAATCCCACCCCCCCAAAGAGACGTTTTTTTGCGGCAGCTTGTCCAGCAGGTGCCGCATATTGAGTACCTGCTGAAGAAGGACTGGTACCTCCTGGAAACCGCACCAGAACATCCGTTCTACGTGTCAGATAATCCGGTGGTAATGAAGAACAGCAATGACTTAGGTCCGTACGGTAATATCGGTCTGGCCGTTCGCGGGATACAGATCTACCTCTCCCTGTCATCGACGCTGATGCTGGCCATGTATTGCCTCTCCATCCGTGAACAGATGATTCGTCAAAAGCAGCATCTTCTTCATCTGCTTGCCAGAGCACCACACCTGGTCCCGCGTCATATTCAGCCTTTTGAAAGACTCGAGCATATCCGGAGGTATACAGACTATCTTCTCATGCCGCTTACCCCTGATCATGTGACGCATTACAACGCGCTGCAGGTGGAGTATGCGGAACAGTACGTGTTCTGCGGTGAAAAGGATTTCTCTCTGGCTGAGAGAATGCTGGCCGATAATGAACGCTACCGGACTGGCCCGCGGTTTACGTTTCAGTCCGAATTCCGGCCTCACCTGTGTCGGAGAATGATGGCGGGAGACACTGTTGCTCAGAGGTATTTTGCCGTGTAGCACCCACGCGAAAGCGGCAGTGACCACAGGGCCACTGCCATGAGGTGAGGGGAAATGTCTGTTGACATTTTCCCTCTATTCAGATAAGTTGCGTCTCTTAGTTGCTTGGCGTTAGTTTTGGGAGGATGGCTGCAACCATCTTACCGATACCCCAGAGAAACGCACCTTTTGCTGGCGAGACCCACAGTGCCGAAACGGCAAATTTCGATACAACAAAGGCCTTCAGCCAGGGCATTACAACCCAAACCACCGCAGCAGAGAGTCCCACATAAGCCAGCAGAAGCAAAATACAGAGACTCGCGCTCCAGTATTGCTTCTGTCCGATATGCCCACAGGCACTGACGGAAAGGTTTTTAGCGGTGGTGAAAATCGTCAGAACAAAAGCGATTTCAGTCTGGTACGGGAATAGAACCGTTCCCTCGGTGTCGTTCAGAAAATCCATATATCCTCCATCGGATGGTTGGTGTTAACACTGATGTGTTAGTGATGAGCATCTTCTTGACCTCGTTTTTTTCGTAAAAGGCACCGCGCGCCTCACTGATGTGAACGCTGTTGATACCGTACAGAATGTTGTTTCTTTCGCTTCAGCTATGGTGTGTTCATTTTCATCCTCCTGTTTGTCAGACTGATTTTAAGCGCGTCACCCATGCCCCCCCGGAAAAAATCCATAAAAAAGCCAGGCCGGAATGAGGATGCTCATCTGGTCGGGATTTCTGAAGGTTTTTGAGGGGCAGCAGGACGGAGCAATACTATGAAAGGAAGGTTAACGGAAAATTTATCGTTTAGCAAGACGAATTTATCCATTAAGCTAACTATAGCATGATATTGTTAGTGTGATTTTAGCAAAAAGTGCTATTCATTCCGTCTCTGCCTATTTATTCTCGCCTGAAACAGGGCAGCCAAGCGAATACATCTTCCAGTTTTTTGGCCCGAGCCCCCTCAGAGTACCGCCACAAACAGATGGGTTGCCACGCCCTGCTGGCGTCCGCAGAACGGTCCTTTGGCTGTTCCCGCTGACAGCCGGCATTTCCGCCCGGAACGGGTGAAGGCTGACTTGAGGGATTTGGATGCCTCCCGCAGCGCATCCTCAAGACCGGTGTTCAGGCTGAGCATCACCACCGTCCCGGCCGGGCGACGGGCGATCTCCGCGAAACTCTCTCCGCCGTTGACATAGCGGCTCTGTCGTCTTTTCATTGCACCCTCCTGATGATGCAGTTGTGCCCGCAGACGCGGGACCGTTACAGCAGGTTATATGCCACTACTTTGAGCAACGCCTGAGCGACATCCGGTAGCGGGGTGGGATTCTGGTCTTCTTCCACGCCGTTGGTGTAAAGATGAAGCTCACAAGTCCCGTCCACGAAACGGAATGCCTGATCCCATCTGTCGGGTTCGGCGCTGATCAGGACGCTGTAGCCCGGGTCGGCGGTAAAGCGGCGGCTTTCAAGCTCGGGAAACGGAATGTTCCACATCTGGATGTCGTAATTTTCAGGGAGGGTCAGCACAACACGCCATGCGCCGTAGGCGTAGTCTTCTGGGCGGTAGATACGCACGGTAATGTCATCCTTCGTCCAGCGGTAGCCAGAGAGGACAGGAAGCTTTTTCAGGGCACGGATGGCCTCGATATCCTGGTAAAAGCGGTGTTTTTTCTCCTGCAGTTGCGAGTAGAAAATCCTGTTCCAGGCACGGTCAATGGTTTCCCTGTCGCGCCCTGCAATCTCTGCAAACAGGGAAAAAGTCAGGGAGATCCCGCGCGGAATGCGTGACCAACCTTTCAGCACTTGGGCGGCACGTACCTGGAGGTAGGGCGTATTGTTCAGCACGACCCGGCGGAGCTCATCTTCGGTCGAGATCCCCAGCAGCTTCTGGTATTCCTGGTTCGAGCGGGTAATATAGTGGCTCTGGAAGCGCTTCTCCATTACCTCGGCGCCCAAGTAACAGGCCAGCTCCTCGTCCAGGGAAGCAATGAGCGGGTTCTTCAGGGAGAAACTGTCGATCACGTCGCGGAAGCTTTCTTCCAGGAACTCACGCAGAAATGTCGCTTTTGGCTTACGGGCATGATTTGCCAGGTCGGTGATCATCCGGTCGATGTCGGCAGGAATGTTCCGCAGGGTATACGTTACGCTCTCTCCACCGACGTTTGTCATGTCATGTTCTTTTTCACTCATCCAACGTACCTTTTCATATGAGGGTGCATTACTGCAATACTCATAAACTATCCTAGATAGGAGCGTATTTAAATACTGCGAAGCATACGTTTTTAAAATTCGTATACTGTTCTGTATGTTTCATGTTCACCTCCTTTACTAAGATCCGAAAACCCCTAGAACCGGATCTGCTGCCTCCGGCGGCGGTTTTTTGCGCAGCGTACTACATGTAGTGGCAGGATCAACCATGTAAGCTACCAGATATGGGGTTGCGGCCGTGATGGCAGCCGGTGACGCGGGGCTTTTCCCGGCACGGCGCCCGTGCTACGCTTCCGGAAACGGCCGTATCCGGAAAAAGTCGGAAGTGGCGGATAAGAGGATACGGTAATTCCGTTCAGTAACAGTTGTGATGGTTATTATCCTTCCCGCCTCTTATTTGCATTCTTATTGACTCATAATGAATACAATGTTACTCATAACCCTCTAATATGACGCATTCTGCTTTTTGTGCAGTTTGCCATTTGTCGCATACACCAGGAATAAAGGTTGAGTCATGGCGAAAATTCAGGCCCGTAACGTTGACGAGGGGCTTTATCAGCGCATTGAGCAGTCAGCGATGAAAAATGAGCGCTCCCTGGAAGGCGAGATCCGTATGGCGCTGGCGACGGCCTATCCCCCTCCCGGACAGAGCGGTCCGCTCCTGTCTGATCGCGCCCGCTGGCAGCAGGACACCGGCCGGCGGCTGCGCTGGCTGTTTGATCGCCTGATGGCGGATAACTATTACCGTACGTCCGGACGTGCAGATAAAGCAGGCGTGCCTGAACTCGTACAGCTGGCCCGGCAACTGGATACGTCGCCCGGCCTTCTGATGGATATTATGGAGGGAAAGGAGGAGCTGCCGTTTGTGCTGGCCGATGCAATCGCCGAAAGTTTTGATGCCCGCGCCGAATGGCTGCTTGACGGCAGTAAAGCGCCGTTCCCGGTGGCTGACCTGGGCATGGACTATCACGATTTTTTTCTGCCGGCCGGGGATAATGCCCGGTATGCCTTTGAGTTTATCCGGATAAGCCGCGGGCGACACGAGGGCACCCTGATCTGCCTGCGTATTCATCCGGAAACGGGACACATGGCGCTGGGAACGGTCACCGCAGAATTTAACCTCTGTAAAGACGGATCGGGCGGAACCGGCCACGGCAAGCTGCTCGCTTTTATGCTTTTCCTTAAAGAACGCTGCGCACACTGCTCCATGAACGCGTTTGACTGGGAGGTGGATGACAGCTTCGATTTCTGGTCCGTGGTGGGTCAGCATCACCCGGTTTATTTTCAGGATTTCCGCCGCCGCGCCACGTCCGGGTGGCTGCAGCAGGTGTTGACCGGGCAGGATCCGGACGGCTGGTTCACCGGTTGGGAAGTTGATCTTAAGGAGATCCGGGACATGCCTTTCGGTGGCCGCGAGAAGGTTAATCCGGGCGATATGACGGCTGATGCCAGTGGAGCAGAGAAAGTATGACCCTGCCCGCGAGTAACCCGCACCTGATTCTGCGCACAAAAGCCAGACATAAAGGAATGTTTTATGAATACGTTTGAGTTTGATGAAATGACGTTTGTTACCAGCCCGGGTGATGGTCTGCCGGATCTCAGTGCCGAAACGGTGGATGAAGTGAGCGCCATGCGTCAGCTGTATCCGGAGCTGGCGCACTGGAGCGACTTTGCGTTTTTTTATGAAAAATGCAACCAAACTGGTGCGCAGTGAAGAAGAAAGAAAGGCCCTGCTTAATAAAAAGTGGTTCGAGCAAAAGCTCTGACAGGAAACACCTGAAAAGGCCTTTACATGGCGTGCCCAAGCCATTATGTCAAAAAAACCTTCCAGAACCCCAATGCTATCAAAGGCTATTTTGAACTCATGCTCAGTACGCCTCATGCCTGGGATTATGAAGAACTAGGAGTAGTGATCGACAATTGTAACGATCTGGTTCACCGCAATGGATTTACTCTAGCTGATGAGCCTGTACATATCTGGCCAGAGCGGGTCCCAGATGCCATCCTACGTGTCTCCGGCTTTATTGAAGCAGCAGCAGAAACACTTCTTCAGGAGGACGCTCGTTTCCGGGATGACGGTGATTGTTTCTGACAACGAGTTTCTTGCCTATATGGAAGAATTTACCATTAATCCGACCATTACCAGCATTACTGCTTGGGAACTCGATATTAGGAAAGTTTGCTCATGACCATCGCAGCTGAGGGGATTTCCGCCTGGATGCCGGCAATTGCAGCGCTGGCCGGTATCGGCGGCGCGCTGGGAAGTCAGTGGCTTTCACACCACTTCACGGCTGAACGTGAAAGAAAAGCAGCAAGCGAAAAACTTCAGAGGGAACAGTATTTTATTGCCACCGAACTGGTTTTTCAGCTTGAGCGGTTTGGTGAAGAATGCGTACCGCCCGCCACGGACTACGGAGATGCTGAGGATGGATCTGGCCTGGCAGTCCTCGAGACGAGTATACCCGGGATCGAATTTTCCGGCGTCAAAGGCGACTGGCGCTCACTTCCGTCTGATCTGATGTATCAGATTCGTGAGCTAGAAACGATGATTGCAGAGTCGCGTAACGTTGTCAGCACAGCATTTGATGATGCCGATCCGCCCGACTTCATCGAAGGTTTCTTCGCGCACCGGCAACAGGCCGTAAGGCTGGGTATACGTGCATTTATTATCGCAGCCAGGCTGCGAAAACTTTGTAAAATGCCAGCTATGAAAGGGGCCGGGAACAGCTGGTCTGCACCACTCCACCTCTGGTCCCAGTACCGGGAGCAGAGGGCAATTATCTTCGCTGCCAGACGAACCCGAGTGACGCGTGCTTTTGAGATTACCCGGTTGGCTCATGAAAAACGACATAATTATTAGGAATGATCATGACACTGCCATCACTTTATTCACAGCAGCCTGTCACCCAGCTGCCGGTCGCCATCGACTATCCGGCGGCGCTAGCACTCCGCCAGATGGCCGCGCAGCACGATGAATATCCGCAGTACCTTCTGGCGCCAGAAATCAGTGCGCTGCTTCACTACGTGCCGGATCTGCACCGCAAGATGCTGTTCACCACCCTCTGGAATACGGGCGCGCGCATTAACGAAGCGCTGGCGCTGACCCGGGGGGATTTCAGCCTGGCGCCGCCTTATCCGTATGTGCAGCTGGCGACCCTGAAGCAGCGGGGCGAAAAGGCCGCCCGGGGTGCCGGCCGGATGCCGGCCGGGATGGTTCCGCATCGCCTCGTTCCGTTATCCGATCCGCAGTTTATCGCGCAGCTAGAAATGATGGTTGCCACGCTCCGCATTCCGCTGGAACGGCGTCATCCGGAGACCGGGCGTACCGAGAAGGTCCGTTTATGGACAGTTACGGACAGGACTGTGCGGACCTGGCTGAATGAAGCCGTTGAGGCCGCAGCAGCTGACGGCGTGACATTCTCCGTGCCGGTCACGCCGCACACGTTTCGCCACAGCTACGCCATGCACATGCTGTACGCCGGCATTCCGCTGAAGGCGCTGCAGAGCCTGATGGGACATAAAAGCATGAAGTCCACCGAAGTGTACACGAAGGTGTTTGCGCTGGACGTGGCTGCCCGGCACCGAGTGCAGTTTCATATGCCGGGAACTGACGCAGTGGCGATGCTTAAGAAGCTGTGAAGACGGAAATATCCGGAACCTTTATTTTTATGCTGGCGGTAAATCTCATTCGGTTAAAGCCTCTCTTGCCGGAGGTTTACCGAACGGCACAGCAGGGGAACCGGCACGCTTTGCCCTGGTGTTGGCTCACCGGCTTCCCCTTCGCCGCTATATGTAGTATCGGCAGCCGCCTGGAAAACCACAGTATATTTTCTCTGCGGTGGCTGCGGGGTGCATTCGGTAATATAAGGATTTTACCGAATGGGACGAAAATTCACTGTGATCACCCCTGCGCGGTAAACGGACAGGCCTGCCGGGGTAATTCAGAACCACTCCCGGTATCGGATATCATGCCGGGTCGGGCTGAACGCAATGAGTTCTGTTCCGGCTGGAATGGTCATGTCTCTAATTTCTGATTCAGACCAGAACCCTGCACAGGATTCATTTTGTGTGAAGGCAATCAGAGGGCCATATACCCCCTGAACCTCATGTTGCTGACGCCACTCTCTTGTTTTTGGATTATAAATCTTGAACCAATTCAATTGAATAAACCTCTGTAGTAACAGGTGGTACAGACTACCATATGATTATTTTAAGGACTCAGATAAAAACTGCTGGGCGGGAGACATTGTTAAATCAGGCTCCGGTTTTATGCGGCTTTTGCCGAACGGCGAAAAAAACGAGAAAAAGTGTTTGCCATGATAGGCACTTGTGCCTATTGTATTTGTAACAGGCAATTGTGCCTGTTTCACTCAGTAACCGGAGATCGGCTAGATGCGCGAGGGGACGGTAGTTATCAGCGTAAACGGTATCGAGGTCGGTGCGATGCCACTTGAGCAGTATGAAGAAATCGTGAGATCGGTAAACAAAGACTGGCGGATACGTGCCTGTACCGTATTAGACAACTTCAGGATTTATTTTAAATTCGCTAAACATGCTCTTTTTACTTTTATTCGCAGCCTGGGCGTCATTGCCGCGATATTTATGATTGCATGCTTGTTCCGTCCTGAAACTGAAGTGGCAGGCTTTATTAAAGAGATCCAAAGTGCCACGCCAGAAGGGCTGGCCTATACCATCAGTACAATTACTACAATGTGCATTTGCCTGACGATTATGTATTACATGTTCAGGCTGATTTTTGGCCGCGTGCCAGAGTGCCTAAGCCCGTCAAAAATTGCGATCAGTCAGAAAATACGAGAAGTAATGGAAGTGCCGACAAAAGGAAAGGTCAGCGTGACATTTATAAAGAACGGTGCTTATTGTGTCAGATAACAGAGCCGCGTTTCTTGCCCTGCTGGCTGAAAACGGGCTGACGCAGGCCAAGGCCGCCACGCTGATATGCGAGTACACGCGCCGCCCATGCTCCGTCAGAACGGTCAGATCGTGGGTAAATGATCCGGACAAGCCCAGCTCCAGAACGTGCCCGAAATGGGCAGTCGAGGCGCTAACTGAAGCGCTAAAATCCGAACGTTAAAGAGGTAAATATATGACTGAAACAACCGATGTCCTTGATAACCTTTCCAAACTGGTACCGTTGTGCCTGGTTATTTTATTCTGGTTGCATCATTTTTATATCCGATACTCTCTTAGCAGATATGAAGAGATGAAAAAGTTCAAAAACTGGCATGATTTACCCAGGGAGTCGGTAATACAAAACAAGGAAGCAACGTTAAATAGCATTATTGACTCAGAAAGGAAAAAGGTTGCTTATTCACTGGCAATTACAGTAATTTTTTCATTATGTGCCGTTTTCTGCCTGTTTTATATTCTTTGATGATTTATCTAAAAGTATGGCAGGGATTCAGAGCCCGCTTTACAAAAACTACCGCCTCACAGGCGGTTTTTTTGTGTCCGACGGTAGTAAAAGACGATTCTGCAGAATGGGCGTTTTACTGAATACCATAAAAAAAAGAAAAGGGGACAAAATGGGGTGTAAAAAAATTGTTGAGTCAAAAGAAAGCGGTTAGGATCTGACTTGTGCCGGAAACGGCATATTTGAGGCGAAAAAAAACCCGGTCTGGTAAACCGAGTTAATTTTCTGTACCGGGCGCGGCTGGTAACCACTGCCGGTACGGTGCTGCTTGTACCTGCTAACTGTATTCAATATTAACGCTGATTGACGATCCCGTCAACGTTGCGGCCTGGGCCGCACGGCTTTATACTCGTCGCAGTTGGCAGCGCTACGCTGTTGCAGCCTCTCAAAAGTGGGTTAAAGCTTAGACGCGCAGAGTTTTACCCCGACCGGAAACAGGTGGTGCTGTCCGGTTTGCTTCCACCCAAAAGAGTGCTGCTTGTACCTGCTAACTACTGGTACGCGGCGCAGGGGGGTAACCCAAAAGCACCTGCGGCGTGTGGCGCTCTCCATAACAGGAGGCTGCCGAAGTGATAAGTCTGGCTACTATCCTTGTAGCGCTGAAGATAATTCACGTTACATTGCAGATTATCGTTGCCGTTAAGCAACTGACCGGACGCCCTTAAGGGCTGATGGAACTTGAACAAAGGCGGGGGCTGACCACCCCGCCTTTTTTCGTATCTGCGCCGCGTTCAGCTGAATTGGCGTTTTACCCAATGGCCGGTGAATGGCATAAAAAACATCTGGAGACGATCACTCATTGTTAGAACGCGAATTATAAGGGAAAAAGTGATTTAATAAGCCCTGCTAAACATTCAGGCGATAAAGGAGGTGGCAACATGCTTGATACGATTTATGACGGGGTGAATTTTTTCAAGGCGATGGTTTTTGCAGTGCTTATATGGGTGACGTTCTGTATAGCATCCTGGTATAACTTTTTCAGTATGGCGCGGCGGTCTTCATGGCACAGCGGCGGCCTGTCA
This sequence comes from Mixta sp. BE291, assembly GCF_031457955.1. Classification (NCBI taxonomy): domain Bacteria; kingdom Pseudomonadati; phylum Pseudomonadota; class Gammaproteobacteria; order Enterobacterales; family Erwiniaceae; genus Mixta; species Mixta sp. BE291. Next base: position 41,818 of record NZ_JAVDXN010000011.1, read on the forward strand.
GATTTTATTGACCTGTTTCCTTCATGGCTGGTTAACGGCGTTCTGGCAGCCTGGTTCATTGCAGGTACGTTCCCGTTGCTTAACTATGTTGCAGATAAAGAACAGTTCGGCAGCGTGGTTGGACGTGCCAGGGAAATGGGCTTTTTCGACGAACGGCCGTGGTACGGTGTAGGCGGTTATCAGTTTCTGGCTGTGGTGCTAATCCTTGTGGCTAGCTACCTGATCCATCGCTACCGTGACGACTGAAATTGATAAGAGTGAGACTTTAAGGTGCTTATCATGCCGCTACTGAAGCGGCATTTTTATTTTGGAAACACAGACATTTTACCGAACGGGGGCAGAACAACGTAAAAAAACGCCTCGCAGCGGCTTATTGAGCGTGTTTTGTTGCTTTTTCAACAATGATTTTTTTGTAATTGAGATCTGCCTTTAGGCGTCCGGTTTTGTATCTTACCTGTTCAAGAATGTGCAACTCGCTTGATACGCGGGGATTCTTTTGCCGTGTTTCTTCCAGAACGTCCGGGCCTTCAGCAGCGAGCCTGTCATATTCATCCTGTAACACTCTCAGCTCTGATTTCAGCCGTTCAAGCTCTTATTGAGAATAAAGAACACGGAGCATACGTCATTTGCCGGAAAACAACACAATGGCTCCCAGTAATGCTATCGGAAATATAATTCCCAGTACGCGTGAGCGAAATTTCATTGTATGCCAGATGCTTGTCTGACAGAACAAGGTGCTGTTCTGCGTCCGCCAGCTGCAGTGCCACATTAAACCTGCCAGTAAAAGTCTCACAGCCATTTTCTTCGTTTTATCCATTAAACAGTTGCCATTGTTGTAATAGTGCTAAGGCTCTGCTTAATAAAGGCCTTACGGGTGGTGCAGCGGACCGGATGCGCTAATAGGACGGTAATAAAGAAGGTTAGAGATGAGATTATGGAGAAGCCGCATGTAATGGGAGCATCCGCGCGTGGCTGAAGAATCTGATGTTACCCTCAGTACCGTTAAGCGTTATAAAAAGCCTGAAGGGGGTGCTGTCCAGGATGGCGAGGTTTGCCAGCCGTATGTTTTTTTGACGACAAATGCTTACCGGCGTTTCATCAGGAAACGAGCAAAACAGCCTGATGTGATTACCTGTTAGGCTTCGTACAAAAAAAGATAAAGATATGTATATGTTAATTATATGTCATGTATGTAGAGATTAGATGGTGCTTAACTCGTATCTCGCTCATTTGAAGGTCACTATGTGATATATATATGTCATTAACTTGGGTTGTAAGAGTTGCTATCTTTGCTTTACAGGGGGGGTGATACCTGGTACTATCCATTTCGTGTTATATACATTTCAATTTCAGGATACGTTGTAATCTCTGCTGAACTTTAACTTTTAACCACTTCTGTGAGGTTTGCGATGCGCATTTTTGTTGACGACGGCTCTACTAACATCAAGCTGGCGTGGAAAGAAAATGGGGAGGTTAAAACCTTCATCAGCCCTAACAGCTTTAAACCAGAATGGTCATTGAATCTGTTTGATGATGGTCAGTCTGCAAACTATGAAATCGAAGGTGAAAAGTTCAGCTTTGATCCAGGCAGTGCCGATGCAGTCGTGACAACAGAAACACGTTATCAGTACAGCCAGGTTAATACGGTGGCAATTCATCACGCACTGCTGCAGTCAGGCATAGAACCACAGGTGATAGATGTTGTGGTGACGCTACCGCTGTCTGAATACCTTAATGCTGATTTCCAGCCTAAAACTGAAAATATTACCCGCAAGAAAAAAAGCGTTAAGCGTGACGTTACTCTGCAGGGAAACAGGCAGGGTTTCACTATCGACAAAGTCACTGTTCTGCCTGAAAGCATTCCGGCAGGCTTCAACGTCCTGACCGGACTGCAGGACGATGATTCACTGCTTATTGTGGATCTGGGCGGTACCACCCTGGACGTTTCACATGTTCGGAGCAAAATGTCCGGCATTACGAATACCTGGTGCGATCCTAAAATTGGCGTCTCCATTATCACTAACGGTATTAAAAACGCACTCGCCGGGCATACGCGCATCAGTTCTCTTCAGGCAGATAACATCATCGTTCACCGTGAAGAAAAGGCCTGGATTGAACATCGCCTTCCGGATGCCAAATTGCGTCAGGCCGTATTGAACACGATGGAAGAGAAAGAGCGCATTCTGACTAACCGCGTGGTGGATACGCTCGACCGTTTTACCGGCTATACGCATGTAATGTGCGTAGGCGGCGGTGCAAAGCTGATTGCCGATGCTGTAAAAAAAGCTACCAACGTGCCCTCAGATCGCTTTTTCACGAGCAACGATCCACAATTTGATTTGGTGCTGGGCATGCTGGAAATGAAGGAAGGCAGCGCGAATGACTGAAAAATCCTCACCACGCAAAATCGCGTTTAACCTGTATCCGGATGAGCAGGCCGGGGACAGGTTAGCGGTCGATTTGCTGGATGAAACGCGCCTCAAAGAGCGGGGGCGCGCTATGCGCGCCTTTCTCCTCACCGGTGCCGCACTGGCGTCCATTGATCGCCGGCTCCCCAATCTGATCGCTGAGCTGGCAACCGAAAACGTTACGCTGCAGGATATCCAGCGTATTATCAGCAGCGTGATCCCTGATGCATTCACGCCGGACGATTCGGTGATACGGGCATTACTGACCAGACTCGGTCCGGCTGCCAGTGCGACAGATTCTGCTCAGGCAGAAAAACCGGTACATCAGGAAGATAAAAACGTCGCCGATACCCGCGCAAACAGCTCCAGGATGTTTCCGGACGACGAATGATGGGCCTGTTTTTTTCCAGATAGTTAAAACAGGCGCCGGGCTGCACGCAAAGAAAATCTCCTTCACTGCAGTCCGGCAGCCTGACACTTAATATGAAAACTTTTACCTCTTCATGAACTGAGAGTCATCCCTTCAGATATCCAGTAAACATCCTTAACGCACTTTTGCTACCGGTATATCTTTCCAGTTCGTCGTCCAGGCCTGACTCAGCATTTCCCGCTTCATCTTCCATTCCGGGTCAATGCCTTTACCCGCAAAGCCTATGCTGTAGCGCCCGGAGCGGTTCATCGAATCCATCAGGCTCATCAGTGCTTCACTGCCGGCACGCGGCGCCTCATCATCAAACAGGTTCAGCTGCGCCACGCCGTTCGGCCGCAGCTCGCTGAGCATGATGCCGGCTTTCGCATAGCGATAGCCCGGGCGCCAGATAGCGTCCAGGGACTTCACCGCTGCCTCAGTAATGTTTCGCGTGTCCTGCGTGCCGATGTGCAGCTTTACGAATGCCGTGTTGCTGTATCCGGCCTGGGTGGTGTCGAAGGGCGACGTACGGATGAAAACCGAGACGTGATGACAGAACTGGCGGTCCTCACGCAGCTTTTCCGCTACGCGCTCGGCATAAGCGCAAATTGACTGACGCATCGCATCGTATTCCGTGATGCGCTCGCCAAAGCTGCGGCTGACCACTATCTGCTGCTTTGGTGGGGGTGCATCCTCCATCGGGATGCAGGATTCGCCATTGAGTTCACGTACCGTGCGCTCAAGCACCACGCCAAAGTTTTTACGGATAAGGGTAGGGGAGGTGCGCGCCAGATCGAGCGCCGTTGTCACGCCAAGCAGCTGCAGGCGCTTTTCAAGCCGGGAGCCCACGCCCCAGAGTTCCCTCACGGGCTGACGAGACAGTAGCTTTTCGGTCCGCCTCGGATTCCCCGGCGTGAGCGCCAGCACGCCGCCGAACTGCGACCATTCCTTCCCGGCCCACTGCGCTGACTTTGCCAGTGTTTTCGTCGGGCCCAGCCCGACGCCGACCGTCAGCCCGGTGCAGGTTTTGACATGGTTGCGGATCATGCGACCAAAATCTTCATAGGGCATGGCCATCTCCATACCACGGCAGTCGCAAAAACCTTCGTCCACCGAGTAGACCTCCAGGCGTGGCACAACCTCCTCGATACAGGACATGACCCGGGTACTCATTGAGTGGTAAAGCGCGTAATTGCTTGAAAAGAAATGTATTTTTTCGGGGAATTGCTGATTTTTTATTTTAAACCACGGCTCGCCCATTTTCACGTACTTCTTCGCTTCCCTGCTGCGGGCAATCACGCAGCCGTCATTATTCGACAGGATGGCCACCGGTGCATTTTTCAGGTCAGGCCGGAAGACCTTCTCTGCACTGGCGTAAAAGCTGTTCACGTCAATTAAACCGAACATGTCAGTTTCTCCTGCGCGCGGTATGAACGAAATGCACAACGACGCCGAAGATTTCCAGCGTATCCGGATCAGGAATGATAACGGGGTAGGCAGGGTTCATGGGCTGGAGTACGGGACCCTTCGGGGAAAGCAGCAGCCGCTTTACCGTGAATTCGCCGTAAAGCTCCGCGATGACAATGTCGCCGTGCTCTGGTCTGAGGGAACGATCGACAATAAGCAGGTCGCCGTCATAAAGGCCGATGTCCTGCATGCTGTTGCCCTGCGCGCGCAGGAAGAAGGTGCTTGCCCGGTGGGCTATAAGATATTCGTTCAGATCGAGTTCCTGTTCCGCATAGTCCTGGCAGGCAGAGGGAAACCCGCAGGGTACACGTTCCAGGAAAAGAGGCCTGAAGCTGGGCGGCGGATTGTCCGCCGGGTGCATCAACTTAAAGGCGTTAAACATAGCAAAAGTCCCTGTTAAAACGCTGTATGTATTTACAGTAGTATTAACTGGCTTTCAGGGCTGTGCAAGACACAGTGAATCACACCTGCATGGCAAAAAAAGAAGATCATTGATTTATAAAGTTTTACAGCGAAACGGCAGGTTATTTATTGACCAGCGCTTTTCAGGCGTCAGTGGGCAGGGGCTGCAGCTGTTTATCCACAGCTTTATGCGCCGGATGTGCAGCGTAGATGTGGATAAGGGCCCCCTCCGGCTCCCCTGTCGGGTCGTCAGCCCCACTCGGCTAACCGGCAGAGCCGGTAAGCTTCGCCGGACCGCCGGGGACGCGTTCCGGGCCTGTCGGCTGGGGTCTGAGGGCCGAAAGCAGAAATCGTGCTGGCGCTCCTCTGAAAACGCCGGCGCAGGGTTTTTAAGCGAAACCCGTTATGTATGATCACTGTTAGTTTTCAGGGAGCTGTCGCATAGGGAATTTGTTCTGAAACTCTGTCACCCCGCTTTTCTCATTTCCGTCTGCCAGCATCCGCGGCGCGTACGCAGGCACGGTGACGGCTGAACAGCAGCCGGCCAAAACCGCAGAAAAAACACAGACCAAAACACAGACCAAAACACAGACACGGCAGGGCAAAGCAGGGGCTGCAGCCAGCCCCAGGGCTGGCGCGAACCGCGACGGCCAGAGTCCGCCGTCGCTCTGAGGCGCAACGCCGTTTCGCTGCCGCTCAGCCGCCGTTGCTGCTGCATCGTGCTGTGCTTTTCCGACGCCGTTCACCGGTTTAAGTCCTTTCGCCGGGGCTGAGACAAGCACAGGCGCCGTGGTCGTCCAGGGTGAAATGAACGCCGTGAAAATTTTTTTCCGGCCACTTCGTTAGACCAGAAATAAATTTCCCCGTCGCCCCGGACGCCTGCCGTCACCCGCGCTGGTTTACGCCCTCGCGGCGAAGGATCTCAAACGGGTGAAGTGAATACCGGAGGAAAAAACCAGCCGATTTCCACAAAACGTCAACACCGCGGCTCCCGAAACTCAACGGGTGACGTGGTTAAAAAACCAATTACATGAGGAGAAATGTTATGGCTTCACGGGGCGTCAATAAGGTCATTCTGGTCGGCAATCTGGGGCAGGACCCCGAGGTGCGCTACATGCCAAACGGCGGTGCGGTCGCGAACATCACGCTGGCCACCTCTGAATCCTGGCGCGACAAGCAGACCGGGGAAACCAGAGAAAAAACGGAATGGCATCGCGTGGTGCTGTTCGGAAAGCTGGCTGAAGTGGCCGGTGAGTTTCTGCGTAAAGGCGCTCAGGTGTACATCGAAGGCGCACTGCAGACACGGAAATGGCAGGACCAGAGTGGGCAGGACCGCTACACCACGGAAGTGGTGGTGAACGTCGGGGGCACCATGCAGATGCTGGGCGGGCGCGGCGGCGGCGAACAGACCGGACAGCAGTTCAGCGGCCAGCCTCAGCAGCCGCCGGCAGCGTCAGGTAATGGTGGCAAAGGGAACCGGGGCGGACGCGGTGCGGCACAGCCGCAGCCTGACCCCCAGGCACCGCCGCAGGGCAACCACCCGCCGGCAGATTTTGACGATGACATCCCGTTCTAGAGTTGGCCGCAGCGCCGCTGACCTGCGGCTGCAGGGCAGGCGCACTACCGGAGAATACCATGACCAGTCACACACCATTACTTCCCAACGGACCCTTTACCCGGGAGCAGGCAGAGGCCGTTGCCCGCACATACAACAACGTCACGATTGAAGACGATCAGGGCACGCACTTTCGTCTGGTCGTACGCAGCAGAGGGGGAAATATGCTCTGGCAGGCATTCAATGTTGAGCCGGAGGCCGGGTTCTGGCTCGGACTTTATATCGAGCTGAACGGCACAAAAGCGCATTAAGAAGGTGCCCTGCCGGAGTTGCACCTCCGCAGGGCCGGACAATCATCATCTGTGAGGAATCAGGTATGTCAGCTATCCAGTCTAAAGAAAAAATCCGTAACGGCAAGACCCCCGCGTACTACGGCCGCAGGTCGGTCGGTTTCCGCAGCTGCAGCGGCAGTGAGATGACGCGCGATGAGAGCGTGACGCTGCAACGGCTGTACGCCTTTTCGCCGGGCGATTTTGATGCCTACAGCGCACGCGGCGAGGAGTTCCGCCGCCGGCTGTGCGGCGCCGTGCTCCATGCCTTACCGCTCAGTGACTGCTGGCTCACTGACTGCGAGTGCCGGGAGGAGTGGGGCGGGGTGTTCCCGGTTCACCTGCGCCTGACGCACCGGAAAAACCGTCACGTCACGCTCGATATCCTGAGCCCGGGCAACGAGTCTCCGTTCTGGCACGGGCTTATCTGGATAAATCCCGATCACACCGGGCTGTACGTACTGAACACCGAACGGTTTGAGCCGGAAACCATCGGCCGGCTGCTGATGCGCATAGAGGAAATGGTGTCAGCGGGTATCACGCCGGCGGAAATCGTGGCGGTGCTGGGCAGAAAAGGGGGATGCGTATGAGTACAGTAATGATGACGCCATTAATGGTTCCACCTGTTTACCCGCAGACGCAAAAACGTTGTCATCTGTACGACGTGGCGCGATGTTCTGTACATACGTTCGCGCCGGTTGTGAATTCAGGTAAAGCTGATAACGGTGATGTCAGCCCCGCGCCGACGCTCCCGGCGCCAGGTCTGTCTGACACAGCCCTGCGGCCCGGAGAAGCGACGCCCGGGCGTTCTGCGCAGGCCATGCTGCGTCAGGCAGAGGCGCAGGAGAGGCTAATCTGCGAGGCAGAAACGGCGCTGGCCAGACAGACAGTCAGCACATACCGGAGATGGTTTTCATGCTGGCGCCGCCGTGGCGTACGGGTTAACGATCTGCTTGATATGACGTGGGTCTGGCACCAGCGCGCATGGTGATGCTGCTTTTTAAATAGCAATTACGGTGATGTGACGTCAGGAATGATCTTACGGTCAGCCGACACGACGTCACATCATTTTAGCTTTGCTGCGACATTCATAACTTCTGCTGAGCTAACCGCTCAGCAGATTGCTGATAATACAGTGAAAATATCCAGTATTCCCCTGAAGAACGGTAAACCTGCGGATGAACACACGCATGAGGATCAATCAGGTAGTTGATTACCCATATTAAAGATTTCCTGCCGATGGTCGATGAACAGTGTTTTGATTCTGAGGGAAATTATGAAAAATAAAGCATTGCTTACCCTGGTATTACTGTCAGGCTTGCTAATGAGTGGATGTTCAAAGCACTCTACCGACATGTTTTTTAAATATGCGACCTTCACGTTCTTCGATACGTACAAAACAGAGGTACTTTACTGGCAATTCAAGGACGGCGCCAGGGTCACGGATAAATGGAATCCCTCCCATTTTCCTATGCAAGTAGCTGATGATAAAAGCTATGTTCGATTCTGGATCGATATGGGAGGGAGCTATGTTGGGCTGCCTACCATTAATACCGATAACATTGAAAAGGATACTATACCCTTCAGGGATTTTCTTGACTGGGCGGCGCAACCGTTTGAAAAAAGAGAAAAAACGAAACGATCCCTTTCAGAAAGCAAACGATATGCTGAACTGGGTTTTCGGGTTGAGAATGAGACTGGTACAAATACCCCTTTGCTGATTGTTACACGGAAAACAGGATATTTCGTTTCTGATTTAGTAATAGCGATGCGGCCCGTTGATATTTATTACGTAATAGCATGGGCTAATAAAGTGAAGGAAGCAAAAGATAAGGGAACAGAACTGTAATAGTAGTTCCTGAGGCCTGTAGCCCGTAAAGCTGATACGGGCGTAACAATGTTATTGCCACCCGTCATTTGTCCGGGCTACAGCCTCAATAAGGGAGCCAGTTTTAATTCTGACCAATTTTAATTTATTTTTCACGGCTGTAAAATCATCCTTTCACCAAATCGATGGAAAGTGGCGTAAAAATCATCTGGCGGCGATCTAATATCTGTTAATCCCCTGAGCCATCAAGAGTCCACGCTTTGGGCTTGTTATGCGTAATGTTGCTGCCAGCACGAACAGAAGCATCAATGGCGTTCCGGCAGTCTTGTGTGCCGCGCGGATCGGATGCTTTCTTACATTCTTCAACTTTTGTATTGCGCTCCTTATCATGCGCCTTGTACCACTCAAGGCTCTGCGCGCCTGTGTCGCAGCCGGTGAGCATTGTTGTAGTGGTCATAAGACCCAGTAAAAGTAGTCCTGTTTTCATCATCTTGCCCTTTTTTAAATGGCTTGCGGCAGCAATTATAACCGGGTAAACCGCTGTGCGGCAGGGTTCAGTAGAATCAGAGTCTGAGAGGCAGGCCAGCTTTGATGAAAGCTAAGCGGGCGAACCTGTAAAACGGTGTAAACTGCATGATAAGAATACTCGCCTCATGAGCAGGGGGAGCAATGCAAAAGGAAATATGGACATTACTGGGAGCTGCGACTGCGGTAGCAGTACCACTGATTTTTAATACAGCCAAAGAGTTTGTCTGGGAAACAAAAAAAAGGAAAAAAGAAGAGCGTTATATTATTATTCAGCTTATTTTTATTCTTGATAAGTATATTTCTGAATGTAATTTTCTTGCGTATAATGATGGTATATACAGTCAAGAATTAAAATTTATGTCAACGGATTATGATAAGCCAGATTTAAAGCTATCTGCGGTGAAAGGCGAGTTTAAATATCTCAGTACTGATATGCTGTATCGGTTGCACAGCATAGAATTTAAACATATTCAAGTCATCAACACACTTGCTAACCTTGATGATGATTATTATCAAGACCCGCCAGAGTTTCCGGGTTACTACGCAGAGAGGCAGGAGCTGTATGCGAAGCTTGGTCTTTACGTGATCGAGTTATCAGAAGATATTTGTCGGACGTTTAAAATCAGGCATACCTCATGGGAAGGGGGAATTAATCCGGCAGAATCCATTAGAAATCGCCTGATAAAGATAAGATCATCGAGATCGAAAATAACGTTACGCCGTATGGAAAGTTACGCAAGCCATGTTGCGGCAAGGGCACGTAAATCAGCAACCGGGCGGGAATGATACGACAGGTGTTCCTCAGAACTGCGTGTTGCCTGATAATAGATGACTTAGAGCTACCGTGAAGAGTTAAGCCCGCTGTTAGATATATCCTGCGTAGATACAAGGAACCTTATGAAACGTATGATTTTAATTGCCGTCATTGGTGTCCACCTGGCCGGGTGCGCACCACACCCGCATATAATCCCTGCTGATGAGTTTGGCGATAGCTATAGCTCCGCCCGCGTTAATATTTATTCTGCTAAAACCCGTGGCGAAGCTTCGGCAAAGGCAGATGCTTATTGCATGAACATCGGGAAATATGCGGATTTTTCAGCCACTAATGATGAATCGGTTAAAACATTGGCTCCGGCACTATATGGCAAGGCGCTGTTTATGGGGGAAAGCTATGAGTCGGGATACGGGGCAACACGAAAAGACTATCGGGTATCGTTCACCTGTAACATAACCGAGGGGCATTACAGTCCCGATCCGGCAATTGTCGCCAGTATTAAGCAATATGATGAAGCCATAAGTGACCGCGCACGCGCCGCAGCTCAAGAACTGGGTGAACAACTTAATGCCCGTATTCGCGAAATGAAGCGCCATCCGACAAAAAACCTGCATTCCAGTACGGTGGATATGGGGGGATATACTCAAACCATCTCCCAGATCGGCGACAAGGTTTGCGTGGGTATCACCGGCAGTAGCTCATCCACAGTAGATTGTTATTAATCCTGCAACAACCCCGCTGTGACGGGCTAATTAAGGATGGAGCAATTGGCTTTACCGAAGCCCAGAAAAAAGACGACCTCCCTGGCGGCGGTTTATCGGGTTCCTAACAACTTTTTTAGTGAATGGGTTGCGGCAGAAATTATAACCGGGTAACTCGCTGTGCGGCATGACACGACTTTATAGGGGGTTGCCCTTCGCCTGTGCTTTCTCCCTTCGGGGCGCTGCCTCACGATCTTCTCTCATTGCTTCCTGCTGCTGTTAATCCTTCTGCTGCGCTGCAGCTGTGTCGTCAGCTCTCTTTCCCTGAAGGTCAAAAACGCCAACATCCTGATGGCCCCCTCCGGCTCCCGGGTGCTGCCGGGTCGTCAGCCCTACTGCGCTAACCGGCAGAGCCGGTAAGCTCCGCCGAACCGCCGGAAGCGGCGTTTCGGGCCTGCCGGCTGGGGTCTGATGGCAACGGCCGGGTCAACCCCCGCAGCCGGCTGGCGCCGGCGCCTCTGCAGGCCACCGCTGCGCGGCCGCCTGTAAGGACCGGAGCGGCGAAAAGCCGCCGTCCGGGGCTGTGCCCTGTTCATCTCCTGCCGTCCTGTTTTGTTCCCCTGAGCCCCTTCGCCGTGCAGAAACCTGGCACCCGGGCGTCTTCACGCAAGGGTCGCACGCTAAACGGCGGCACCCGGTCCCTGCGGGCTGCGGCTTTGCCGTTTCCCCCTGCGTTCAGCCTGATGCCCGGTCGCCTGTTCTGCCCTCACGGCGAGGAACTCAGAGAAACATCACTTAACCCTGAACAGGAGAAACAACATGTCACAGCAGAACGTCAACACCACGGCTTCAGAATCTAAAGAATCATCTTTTTTTAAACGCGAAAACTACCGCGCAACGTATTCACCGGATGATAACAAGCTGCGCCTGTATTCGCTGCACCGGCTGGATGAGGAAACGTATCAGCGCGTGAAAGATGCGGGCTTTAAATACGCGCCGCGCCAGGCACTTTTTGTGGCGCCGATGTGGACGCCCGATCGGGAAGACCTGCTAATCGAACTGGCGGGCGAAATTGAAGATGAAGATCAGACTCTGTTTGACCGTCAGGAGGAGCGCGCGGAACGTTTTGAAGAGTACAGCGAAAAACGTGCCGCCGAGTCAGGGCAGGTACTGGCCGCCGTTGACAGCCTGGCTTCAGCTATTCCTTTCGGTCAGCCAATTCTGGTTGGGCACCACAGCGAGCGCCGTGCCCGTAAGCACGCGCAGAAGATTGAAAACGGTATGCGCCGCGCGGTCAACCTGTTTGAAACGTCAGAATACTGGGAGCGCCGTGCAGAGGCCTCGCTGCGTCACGCGGCCTACAAAGAGCGCCCGGACGTGCGCTGGCGCCGCATCAAAAAGATTGAGGCCGATTTGCGCAAGGCAGACCGCCGCCTGCAGGACTGTCAGAAATTTATCAAACTCTGGTCATCTGAAAACCTTAACCGCGCGATGGCTCTTGTCATAGCGAACATTGATCACCTTCACTGCTGCTTTAGCCTGGAAAAGTTTCCGCGCCCGCCTGAAAAAAGCCAGTACGAAGGCAGCCGCAGCATCTGGTCTGCCCTCGAAGAGGACATTATTACCGCTGAGCAGGCGCGGGATATCTGCATTCCCTGTCATGAACGCACCATCACACGGTTAAGCCGCTGGACAGCGCACTACCGCAACCGCATTGCCTATGAGCGCGCAATGCTGGACGAGCACGGCGGCGTGCTGGCCTCAGATACCGAAATGGTGCCGGGCGGCCAGGTAAAAAGTCGCGGGGAGTGGCTGACCATCATTCGCGTAAACCGCAGCGGCGGAAAAATCAGCTCGCTGGTCACGCCGGAATATTCATTCATGGGTCGGGAAGGAGCCACAACCACCATCACGCCCGATCGCATCACCGAATATAAGGCGCCCAGTGCAGAGGAAGCAAAAGCGGCTAAGGCGGCCGCGAAGCGTCCGCCGATCGTTAACTACCCGGGTGAGGGCTTCGTAAGCATGACAAAGGAGGAATGGAGCAAAAAGCACGCCGATTTTAAACAGGTGAAGGGCATTGCGGCCGGTGACGATCACAAGGCTTACCGGATACGCCGCGTCATGTCCACGGGCTACACCCTGTCGCCGGTGTATATCACCGATATGAAGACAGTAGAGGTGCCGCGCTGACAAACCAGGCTCCCCGGCGCGGTCGGGGAAATCGTGCATATACAAATAGCTATACAAAGCATGCCGGCAAGCGCCGGCATGGGAGAAAAAGAAATGCGAACCGAACTCAGCGCGCGAATTGCGCAGATGCAACAGAAACTCAGCAGTAGGCAGCCCGTCGCTCGGGTACATGCTGACACGCAACTGTTTGTTTCGTCCGATCCGGTGTGTCAGAAGCTTGTCACACTGGCTGATATCCGGCCGGGTAACCGGGTACTGGAGCCCAGTGCGGGAACGGGCGCCATTCTGCGCGCAGTGCTTGCCGCCGTGCCGGCGGTCCGCTGTGAATGTGTGGAAATGAACGCGGCGCTGGCGCAGCATCTTAAAGACACATTTCCGGAGGTGCCCGTAACCTGCGCGGATTTTCTGAGCTGCGCCCCGGAGGCCGTTTATGATCGAATTTTAATGAATCCACCTTTCCGCAACGGTGAGGATCTGAAGCACATCCGGCACGCGCTGAAAATGCTGGCGCCGGGCGGTAACCTGGTGGCGGTCTGCGCAAATGGTCCGCGTCAGCAGCGGGAATTTAAGGATATTGCGACGCATCAGGAGGTGCTGCCACGCGGGACGTTCGCATATACGGACGTTTCAACAATGATTGTCCGCATTGATGCCTGATCGTAAGTCTTACCGGCTTCGCGCGAGCGGGGCCGGATTTGAGACGTCAGCTGAGGCCGCTAACGTCAATGGCGGCTGATAACGGCTGCGGCGGCTGCGCCGCCACGGCGGTTATTCTGCTTTTGCCTGCGCTTTCTCTCTCCGGGGCGCTGTCTCATGGTCTTCTCTCTCTGCTTCCTGCTGCTGTTAATCCCTGTGCTGCGCTGCAGCTGCTTCTCCGGTTTCCTGTCCCTGAAGGTCAAAGACATAAACAGCCTGATGGCCCCCTCCGGCTCCCCGGCGTTGCCGGGTCGTCAGCCCCACTGCGCTAACCGGCTGAGCCGGTAAGCTCCGCCGAACCGCCAGAAGCGGCGTTTCGGGCCTGCCGGCTGGGGTCTGATGGCAAGGGCCAGGTCAACCCCCTGCAGCCAGCTGACGCTGGCGCTTCTGCAGGCCGCCGCTGCGCGGCAACCTGTAAGGACCGGCCGTCGGAGACGTCCGGGAAGTGTTCATGCTGTCCTCACGAACGGTGCCTTCATGTTCCGGATGGTTCCCCGCGGAGGGCTGGTCGTAGCAACGTCATTCGTTCAGCGCAAGGGTGAAATGCACGCCTGCGGCGCCCTTGCACTGCCCGCCTGACGCCGCTTACTTGCCCTCTGCCGCGATGAACTCACCGAAACATGAATTAACCACCTGAGAGGAGAACCAGCATGAACACACAAAACGTCAACACCGCCGCTTCAGAATCTTCCAAAACATGGGTTAACAGCCAGAAAGTCTGCGTTAGCGCGAACGATCTGCGCGACCGCTGGCATAACACAGAAGCAGGGAATGAAAACGCCACGCCTGCAAAGGGAAAGCACTATCCGTCGCGAAACGGCAGTTATGGCGCAGATGTGCTGTTGCTCGATGAAACTGAAGTGGCGGCATTACTGGCGGCAGGAAATCTTGCGCTGCCGCGCATGGCGAGTTCAGCCAGGGGGATGACGGCGCTGTACGATGTGGGCGACATCTCTGCGGAACGTTACATCATTGCCAGCCGGGGACAAATTTATTACCGCACTGCCTCATGGCAGGAAGCCCGCCGGGAGTATATACGGCGCTCCTCCTCAGTAATGGCGGAAGAAGCGAAAAAGTTTTTCGACAGGTTTCATGCAGCGTCTGATGCAGGGCTTGATTATTACCAAGCCAGCGACGTCGCAAGCGGCATCACCTCACTGGAGAGCGCCCTGAATCCTGCGCGAAGCATTCAGGTAACTGCCGGTTCCGCTGATACCGCCTTAAACGATATCCCGTTTTGAACACGTCCTGCGGCCCGGAAGAAAACGGGTCGCGCCTCTCTTTCATCAGCATTAAGGGAAACTGAAATGAAAATGCAGAATGCGCAGCCTCTGGTTGTGGGACAGGTTGTCAGCACGGTTCTTTACAATCGCGGCCGGGGTGTGATTTTCGCGATCCACGGTGAGCAGAAACCGGCGTCAGTGGGGTCACTTTCGGGGTGCGTTTCATACGGAGGGAATGCGACGTTTGATGTTGCTTTCGAGAGCGGCGGAATATCGCGCGCGCTGCCTGAAAGTATTCTTCATGGCCGTCAGTGGAGTATATTTCCGGAAATAAAGAGCGCTAAAGAAACGACGCAAATTGTAAAGCAGGCAGAGGCAGAAGAACGCCGTAAAAAGCAGGAGCGGGAGGAAGCAGCCCGCAAATATGAAGCAGAATGCCAGCGCCTGAAAACGGCACCGGAATACTCCTCGCTTTCGCAGGATAAAAACGGCGCGGTACAGGTCACGTCAAATATACGCAGGGAGCTAAAAACGAAGTTTCCGGGCATTAAATTTTCGGTTCGCAAGCGCAGTTATGACAGCGTAAGCGTTATCTGGACCGACGGACCCACGGAGGAGGAAGTTAAATCCGTTACCGATAAGTATAAGGACAGCTATTTCGACCCCATGCAGGATATGTCTGTTTCGAGTGCGTCTCCCTTTAATCGTATTTTCGGCGGTGTGGGTTACGTTTTTACCGGCAGAAATTATTCCGATGCCATGAAACAAAAAGCGGTGGATATCATTGCTAAAAAATATGGCCGCATCCTGGAGGGCAAGGAAATTACGCTGGAACGATTTAACTCGGGCGAACTGTACCGAGTCGGGCGGGATTGCTTCTGGCACAGTCAGGGCGTTCACGGTGAAATAAACAGAATACTTTCTGAAATGAAATCATAAACAGCAGGGGGCCGGATGGCTCCCTTTTTTTGAGGCCTGTTATCCGTCTCCGGTATTGAACTGGTGACGAATAAATAAAAAACCGGCGCAAAATCTTCCTGCACGGCACGGTAAAACATCAGGGTTGTTACTCATTTTAACCGAAACCGGCATTGAATCGGAATCGGTTAAGTCTGCGCGCAGACTTCATTGACGGATTTAAATCAGCACAGGCATAGAGGAAAAAAGTAATGCGGCCCGCACTAAGGATTTACTCATTCAGTCATTGATTGCCGTTCGTGGGATTTTTCCCGCCTTGATAGACTTGTAATGCCCGTCAATAATCATTGCGTAGTTATACCGGTTCTTGACCGTTACCGGAACGTTTTTCATTCCCGCATTATACATTCCCACTGCCAGCCACGTTGTGCCGTACTGATTGAAGTTACGGCGCAGCAGCATGGCACCGATATAAATGTTCAGGCATGGATCGCTGAGAAGCTTTTCTTTACTGAGATCAGGATATTCTTTCTGTAGTCCGCGCATGGTCACCGAATTAATCTGCATGATGCCGTAATCGCTGCTACCGGGCTTTCCGTCTTTGGTTTTGTTCGTATTTATGGCGGCAGGATTGTAGCGGGATTCCTGCCAGGCGATAGCACGCAGGTAGTCCGGATCAATGGAATACCATTCACCTGCTTTAATAAAACAGTCCGCATTCACGCTGGCTGAGAAAATCCCTGTAGCCAGCAGGGCTGCAGCGTGTATAAATAAACGCATAGCGGCTCCTGATTTGAAAAGTTCGGGGGTGCTTATTAACTTAATAATATCATAATAAGTGGGATTTTACACACCACTCGCAAACTTATTTTTGCCGTTTTAATTCTTTAATATCAGTGATTTAGTCCTAAAACGTAGGAATTTTAGCCCATAACGAATCCTCTTCAAAGAAACTTTGTAGTGCTTTAATAGTTCCTTGTAAGTAACTGCGAAGTACTCATATTAAAAACAATAACTTACTATTGTTTTAACTTAGGAGTGTCTGTACAGGCACTGTTTAAGCCCTTTGTTGTTACTTTGTAGTTACTTGAAAAGTGGGTGAGTTGAGTTTATTTTCTCATGCAGTATGAACAATCGGTCGTCCGGTCATCCGGTTACGATTCGCTCTAATATCAGGTTATGAGGTAAAAATTATGTCAGAGTACAATACACCTAAAAGTAATCGCGTTAATCTCACCGTTCCCTTTTCACTTATAGAAAAGGTTGATGCACACGTTGAAAAGAAGCTTGAAGACGGAGAGTCACGCGAAACGGCGAATCGGTCAGCTTTTATCATGGAGATGTTTAAGCTGGGACTTCGCGTTTATGAAAATAAAATCAGCAAGGACACTTCAGAAAAGACGCTGGATCAGAAGCTGGAATTTATCGCCAAGAACGTTCTGGTCAGCGGTTTTATAACTGACGCCATTTTTGGCATTCAGAAGGAAACCGTCGATCCTGCTAAAGTCATTAAAAATGAAATGATTCTTGAGCCTGAGTGGTTAAAAGCTGTCAATGAGCGCGTGGCGGGGAAACTGCAGGAATATTTTAAATAAATATCAGGTGCCTGATGCTTCTGTATCGCGTCAGGCAAAACTCTTTACTTTTCATTATGCTGGTCTGAATCTTTTCCCTCTTCTTTTAATGCTTCCGTCTCTCTTTTTTGTGCATCCCTGATATAGCGTCGCAACGTGAGTGCATTAATTCCGTACTGCGTATAAATTTGCTTGCGTGTATGCCCGTCACGCAGGACAGCATTCACAGCCTGATCGCGGTCGCGTTTTGATAGCACATTGCGATTATCATACTTGACGCGTTTTTCTTTAATGACAGACGAATCCTTTTTTTCTCTCCACGCTTTTTTTACCCAGTCAAGGTTCACACCGAGAATATCGGCAGTCTGCTGGATAGTTTTACCCTGAACCCGCAGTCGCACCGCAATCTCTTTGAGTTCACCGGGTATTACCCTGTGCTCATCGCGAGTGCCTATGTATCTGATGAGCGTTTCTGCCGAAATACGGTATTCGGCAAGAATATCTTTCCTGAGCATGCCCTGACTTAATTTTTGTTTTATCGTCTCGACATCTTCCTGTGTCAGTTTTTTTTCTCTCTCACGGGGCGTAATTTCTTTTCCATCACGCTCTGCTATTTTTCTTATTGCATGATAAATTCCCGCCCGCGTTACCCCGCAGGCCTTTTCAATTTCTTCCAGCGTCATCTTTGGTTCAGTATGATACATGACTGAAATCAGCTCCCACTGCTTCCAGCGGTAATCCATTGCGGATTTTCCCTTGCGTTTTTTAATCAAGTTATAAACGTAGGCTTCAGAGCAGTGTTGTTCTTCACATATATCCCTGACGCGCCAGCCAAGCATAACGCGCGCCATTACTTTCTCCGCATCGGGGCCATTTTTTCTTTTTCTCTGCGTCGTAGATACATTTTCACCAGCACCCTCCACGGTATTTTTAACCGCCGGCAGTGCAGGATTTTTTTCCGGTCCGGCGTATTCACCTGGATCGGTAAATATCGCCTTTTCCAGGCTGTTCTTTAATTTACGGGCCTGCCAGAGGTTTACGCAGGGACGGGGAAGGGGGGAGAAAAAATGCGCATTTATCATTATCCAGGCATCCGGATCAGCGGTATCTGAATACATGCTCAGTTGCGCGAGCGTTCGCTCCGCAGCTGCCTGCAGTTGCCTTGCGTGAACGCGTTTTTTAATAAATACGAGCAGGGGGATTGTGACGAGCTGGCAGGCATAGTAGCGGTTGCCTCTGACGGTGACTTCAAACCAGCCGGGGTCGCGCCTGTAATGTAAAAGAGCCTCTCTTAGCAGGACTGTTAAGGACGTCTCATGATTTATCCTGAATAATTCAGCCGCAAAGCCCGCCGGATCGGCGACAAGAACAACCAGGTCGGCAGTGTCAGCCATGATTTATCTTTTCCATTCAGTCAGTTATCGAGATAAGCGAAAACTCTCACCATCACGATAAGTGAAATTGATCAGAAAGATCAATAACTTAAATTGAAGTATGCGATCCGGAAGCGTAAAAAAACGTCAACCCGTCAAGAAAACGTAATTTTCTGCTGCGATACCACAGATATGTAAAGGAGGCGTAACCGGCACAACAGTAATTTGACTTAAGGTAATAGCGACAGCGACAAAAGATAGTTTAACCAACTCATCATTATATCTCTAACTGAGGAAAAATCCTATGAAGGGCACTCTCTCTTCGTGTGTAAATTACTGCCGCAAGGCAGGGGCGGTAGCGTGGAAAAAGGTGAACAAGAATGCGTTGTTCTCTGCACTGGCGTTCCTGGCTGTTTCTGCCATGCCCGCCCACGCCGTAGACTACTTCGCCGGGGCCAAAACTGATGTTAACGATACCTTCGGTAGTAATTCAGCTGTCGTTTACATTCTTTATATTCTGGAAATTGCATTTATCGCGTTCACCTATATCAAAACCAAAAACCTGGCGCTGTTCGGTAGCATCGCCGCGCTGCTGGTTTTCGTTAACGTCGCCTTTAACGTGATCCCTTCTTAACGACTGCTTATGGAAAAACGTGACCGGTATACCTATGCGGCTACGTTTTCCGAGCAAAGGCGCTTCGTGGGGCTGCCACCTGATGAGTTCTGCCTGTATGTGCCGCTGGCACTGCTGGCAGTTTTTCTCAACATGTGGATTTTCGGCCCCACGCTCCTGGCTGCCGTGGTCGGAATTCGTCATCTCAAGAAAGGCCGCGGTTCTCAGTATCTTCTCAACCTTGCGTACTGGTGCCTGCCCACCTCAGTGATGCGCTTCTTTATCAGCATCCTGCCAGACAGCTACAAACGGCACTGGGTCGCCTGACCCCCTCCGGAGACAACATGGAATTAAAGCTGCGTTCGGCGGGAAACCGCAATATGGCCGTGGCTATTCTGGTGCTGCTCGTTATCGCCATCCTCGCGCTCGTACTCTGCTGGCGCCTTTACAGTGATAACCGCGCGCTGATGAATCAGCTTCTCAATAACCGTCAGACCATCATCGTTCCTTACGGCGCAGACACGCCGTTCAGCTTTACCGGCGAGCGCGGCGATGCCCGCTACCTGCGCTTGATGGCGCTGGCGTGGCTGAACCTGCGCCTCAATATCTCCGACAAAAATGCAGAGGCCAGCCACGAAATGCTGCTGGCGGGTGCCTGCGACGGCGCGGAGAAATCACTCAAAGGTGTGCTGGCTGATGAAGCCTCACGCGTGAAAGGCAACAGCGGCGGCTCGGTGTTCTATCCCAAAGACGTCAGCGTCTGGCCGGACAGGGGCATCGTGGATGTTACCGGCGATCTGCAACTGAGCTACGGGCTGCATGACGGTAAGCCGGTGAAGAAGCACTACCGCCTGCGCACCGACACCCGCAACAACCGTCTCTGCTGGAGCGCTTTCCTGGAGGTTCCTGATGCGTAAATCCCTGCTAGTCAGCGCCGTGGCGCTGCTGACCGTCTTCGGCGCCCGCGCCGATCAGCTGACCCTTAATCCCGGCGCCCGCGTGAACGCGGCCGTGAGCAATACCAACCCGAACTACCTGCGCGTTAATGACGACCGTATTCTCAGCGTACAGGCGGCGCAGGGGGTGCTGAGCGCCAAATCACCGACGCCGGAAGGCGCGATTGTGTTCTCTACCGTGACTGATAAGCCGTTCACCATGTTCGTGCAGACTGCGTCAGGTTTTGCCTTCTCGGTACAGGCGACGCCGGGCCAACGCGCGGGCTTAAGCCTGACGGTGGATAACCGCGACGTGAAGGGTACGGAAGAGGCGCGAGAGTATGAGCAGAAGCAGGATACCTACAGCGCGCTCATCAGCGGGCTGGTCGGGCGCTTCATCACTAACCGGAAACCGGCAGGCTACGTGTTCAGCAAAAACACCGACGTACCGGTGAGCGGGGCGGTGGAAAGCGCCTTTTCGCTGCGTCCGGTCACCGCGTGGCAGGGCGACCGGGTGCGCATTGTACGCACTGACATTACCAGCCTTTCCTCACAGCGCATTCGCCTGAGCGAGCGCTACTTCTGGAGCCCGGGCGTCATGGCCGTGGCGTTTCATCCGCAGCTCGACGTACTGGAGCCGGGGGCAAAGGTCTCGGTGATCACCGTGTTCCGTACCAAAGGAGGCCCGGATGAACCTTAATACGCTGGTCCGCAGCAAGCAGCGCCGGCTGTTTGGCATCATTCTGGCCGCCGCTGCAGTGATCATCGGCGGGCTCTATCTGGCTAACCGGGGCGCGGCCGGGCACACCGGTGGTAAAGAGGAAAAGCCGGACAGGGCCACCGCCGAGCCGGACCTGACCGGCGGGGGCGTGGTGAATGCCTTTGACGGTTCCGCACAGGGCTCGCTGCTGGTCACCGCACAGAACCGCGAGAAGGAGGCGCGCGAGCAGCTTTCCTCTATGCAAAAAGACTTCAAATCACTGAAAGACCAGATGTCGGATGTGATGAACAACAACAAATCGCTGCAGCAGAACGTGAGCGACCTGATGGAACAGCTGAAAAATCAGCAGAGCCAGCAAAAGCAGGCGCCTGTCGGTCAGCAGGCACAGCAGGGCGCACAGCAGGGCGCGGGCTACACGCCGCCGCGCACGGTGTACTCGTTTGCGCCCGCGCCGGTGCAGACGGGGCAAATCGATAACCAGACGTTCGACTATTCGCAGTTTGAGCCAAAAACCAAAGACACCTCTTTCTGGGTGCCGACCGGTACGTTCTCTGATGCCATCATCATTGAAGGGGCCGACGCCAACGCTTCGGTGCGCGGTGAGAACAACCTAGTGCCGATGCAGTTCAAGCTCAAGGGCAGGGCACACATGCCGGGCAACAACAAAATGGTGCAGCTTGATAACTGTTTCGTGACCGCAGCGGCCTACGGCGACATATCCAGCGAACGCGCCATCGTTCAGACGCAGCGCCTCTCCTGCATCATTGACGGCAAGCATATCGATCAGCCGGTGAAGGGGCATGTCGCCTTCTACGGCAAAAACGGTATCAAGGGCGTGCCGGTGATGCGCAACGGTAAAATCCTTGAGCTGGCCTTCACCGCCGGCGCGTTGGGCGGGCTGGGACAGAGCGTGTCACAGGTCGGTCAGACAGTCACGGGCATCGGGGCGACCAGCACGGTAAGCGGCAGCGACGTGGCGCGCGGGGCAATCGGTGGCGGCGTGGGCAAGGCAGCGGACAAGCTGGCCGACTACTACATCGAGCGCGCCGAGCAGTATCACCCGATTATCCCGATTGGCGCGGCGAACCGCGTGGAGGTGGTATTTATCGAGGGCTTCCGCGCGAAGTTTATTGAGGATGAAGAGGCCGCGAAGCTGGCGAAGGCGCAGCCGCGCGCCGACGGACAACAGCAGGACACGCAGACGCGCGACCAGGGCAACAGCGGCCTGCCGCCGGACCTGGTGGGCAAGCTCGGCGATGCAACGCGTCTGAACATGAATGATTTCGTTACCCCGACAAACGCCGGGCAGGCGAAGGGCATGACTCCGCAGGGCGTGGCGCAATGACGGACAGAAAAATCCGGCTTCGTCACGCAGAACACTGCGGCTGGATGGTATTTACCGAACGGACGATTAACTGCTTCGGGCGAGACGCCGACGCCCGCATTCCGGGGCTGCAGGCGCTGGGGTTTGGCGTCAAGAAGCTTTACTGCAAACCCGGCCTCATTCCGGACGACGGCTACGTCGCGCTATTCGGGGAAACGCTGCGCCGCCTGCTGGAGGTGGCGCCCGGCGATACCTTCGCCCTGAACATGCTGTCCCGACTCGGGACCAGCGGCAAAAACGGCGGTCTCTTTATCGACTTTACCGAACTTGATGCGCTTTCACCTGACAGCGCGGATGGAGAACATCATGACTAAAGCGAATCCTTTTATGGTCAGCGCGCTGGCCATCATGCTGAGCGGCTGCGCGGGCATGAACGAAGACTTTGAGTTTGACAAGCCCGCTAAAGACTCCGGCGTCTGGATGTCGCAGGCCGACGACATGTCCGCCAGTAGCAGCGGAAACGCGCCTGCAGCAACTGTGCCGAACGGCTTCACCGGCGCGGGTATCCGCCTGGATGACTACCGCCTGATTGATACCGGCAACATCCGTCTGGACCCGCAGACCGACGCGCAGGCACGCCACAGCGGCCTGAATGACGGCATGCCGGTGCGCGTGGCGTCATCCGACGCAGTCCGCCCGTTCACGCGTGAAAACGGCGTGCTGCGCACCGCCACGAACCAGAACGCGTACTGCAGCTCAGCGCACTGCTTTCCTGAACCCGCCGCTGCGTTCCGCCGCCCTGACGGCGTGGCGCGCATCTGGATAGCACCCTACGTCTCACCTGACAACAACGTCCACATGGGCGAGGTCATTTACAGCGTATCCAGTCACGGTGACTGGAGCGGCATTCTGATGTGAGGTCTGCATGAAATTTCTGAAAGGCTTCCGCTTTGACCCGCTGAACGTGGTGGAGACGGTGGTGGGGATTCTGGGGGAGCGCGACACCACGAACGAAACGCGCCAGAAGCTGCAGGACATGGACTATCCGCACATCCGCGACCTGCTGCCCTATAAAGATTACGACAGCGAAAGTCAGATCTGGGTGAACAAGGAGTCGGTGGGCTTTGTGGTGGAATCACAGCCGCTGATCGGCGCCAACGAGAAGCTGGCGGAAAGCCTGGAGTACCTGCTGCGCGACGTGGCCCCGCGCGATATTCCGCTGCAGGTAATGCTGGTCTCCACCCGGGCGGTGAAAGAGCAGGTCGAGCAGGGCCTGAAAAATTTTGCCTGGAAGGGACACCGTGCGGACGAGTGCAACGACGTCACCGCCCGCTTTTTCCTGAACGGCGCGCGCTATACCTACAGCAACGGCCTAGATCATCCGCTGACCCTGCGCGACTACCGTCTGTTTTTTATCTGGGCGATGCCGGTGAAGCACCTGTCCGAAACCGATATGATCCGCGTGCGCGACGTGCGACGTAACCTGCTGAACGCGCTCAACGCCGCCGACCTGTGGTCATCGGCTATCGGCGTGGCGGAGTTCAGCAGCGTGCTGCGCGAGTTCTTCAACCACGACCCGGCGCGGCTTGATCGTTATGACTGCGAGTATGATCCGGCGGCCGACCTCAGCACCCAGTTCGTAGACCGCACCACGTCCTGGCGGGTAAAGCCCTCACATATCCGTATCGAGGGCAGTGATGCGAAAAACAGACCGTTTGCGGCGCGCATGGTGAACCTTAACCTGGACCGCAACCCGCAGGAGCATTACCTCTGGCAGAACGGCAACATCATTCAGGATCTGATGTCGCCAACCAACGGCATACCCTGCCCGTTTATCTGCACGATGGTGCTGACCACCGAGGAGCAGATGAAAAGCCAGGGCGAGGCGAACAGCCGCTTTCTGGCGCTGGACTCGCGCGTGAACACCAGTTACGCCAAGTACATTCCGTCCACCACGCGTCAGCACGCCGAGTGGAAAGATGCCCGTGCGCGGCTGCTGTCGAACCAGACCTCACTGACCAGCTACTTTTACGGTATCACGCTGTTCTGCCCGGATGACGACGATCTGACGTCGCGCTACACCGAAAAAACGCGCAACGCCTTCGCCGCGCAGGGGCTGCGCTTCGTGCGCGCCGATTTTATGCAGCTGCGCAACCTGCTGGCCACGCTGCCGTTTGCGATGGTGAACAAGAAGCTGCGCGACGACTGCCGCAAGACCGGCGGCATACAGCGATCGGAGTCGTTTCATGCGGTGAACCTGATGCCGGTTATCGGGGATAACAAGCTGTGCGCCTCGGGCATTCTTATTCCGAGCTACCGCAACCAGGTCGCGTTTATCGACGTGTTTGACGAGAGCCTGCCGAACACCAACTTCAACTGGTTTATGTCCGGTACCTCGGGCGCGGGCAAATCGGTGCTGGCTAACTCCATCGCGCGTTCGGTGCTGGACAAGGGCGGCACGGTGGCGGTACAGGATATCGGTGACTCCTATAAAGCCGCCTGCAGCAGCCTCGGCGGCACCTATATTAACGGCGAAAACCTGCGTTTTAACCCGTTTGCGAACGTCACCGACATCACGCTTGCCGCCGAGCGCATCCGCGACCAGCTGTGCATTCTGGCAAGCCCCAACGGCCTGCTGGATGAGGTACATGAATCCATGATCCTGGAGGCCATTACCGAATCATGGCCGACGTATCAGCAGGACATGCGCATCGATCACGTCATTGACTACCTGAAGACGAGGCAGGAGGCCATCACCCGCGAACACTCTTCGCTGATTGGCGGGCGCATTGACGAAATCACCACGCTGCTCAGTAAGTACAGCACCAGAGGGATCTACGGTAGGTTCTTCAACTCATCCGAGCCAACGCTGAAGCCTGACCTGCAGTTCGTGGTCACTGAGCTGGGTGACCTGCGCAAGCAGCAGGACCTGCTGTCGGCGGTGCTGTTCAGCATCATGATCTGGAACGAGAACATGATGTACACCACGCCGCGCAGCATGCGCAAGATGAACATCATCGACGAGGGGTGGAAACTGCTCGGCGGGTCCAGTACCAAAATCAAGGACTTTATCGAGGAGGGCTACCGCACCGCCCGCCGCCACAACGGCTCATACGGTACGGTCACGCAGGCGATACGCGATAAAAATCTGTCCACGGCGGCGCTTGCGGCCTATGACAACAGCTCGTTCAAGTTCACCTGTATGCAGGACGCCAAGTCGTTCACCACCTTCCAGAAGGAGGAGCCGCATGCGTTTAACGAGCTGGAGTGGGAAATGATCCGCAAGTTCCCGCCGGCGAAAAAGGCGCGCTACAGCTCGTTTCTGCTGAGCGTCGGGGAATTTTCCAGCTTCCACCGCCTCATTCTCGATCCGCTGAGCGACGGGCTGTTTTCATCGAAAGGTGAAGACTTTACCTACCGCGAAAAGCGCCTGCGCGAGGGCGCAGACATCAAGGACATCCTGTTTGAGATGGCCGACAACGACGCGCACAAGCGCGACATCATCAACATGCTGCGGGAGATGCAACTTTGAATACAAAACACCTTGTCGCGGGCTGCAGCCTGTCGGTTGTGCTGAGCGTGGGGGCGTGCGCGGCCGCCTGGTTTTTCTGGCTGAAGCCGCCCATGCTGGTCACCTTCGACATGAAGGGCACGACCAACGCGCTGATCCGCCAGAGCGCGAAGCTGGACCTCAACGATGACCAGCGAAGGGCGCTGCTGAGGCGCTTTGACCGCAGCGTCACCACCGCAACGGCGGAATACGCCACTGAACGCGGCGCGGCGATACTGGTGAGCCCGGCTGTCGTTACCGGCCTGCCGGACGCCACGCCGGAGATTCAGGCGCGCCTGGCTGAGCTGATGAAAGCGACGCCGCAGCAATAACCCTGCCCGATCACCTCAACCGGGAGCCCCCCGATGAAACATGCAACTCCGCTGGCGCGCATTGCCGCCGGCGCGCTGCTCGCCACGCTGAGCCTGCACGCGGGCGCGGCTGAGCTCGGCACGTACGGCGATACCTGGGATATCCGCGAGCGCAACCTGATTGCTGTCCTGAAAGACAACCTGAAGCAGCACTTTGAGGGCCGGTCGCAGGCCGATATCGAGCGGGAAATGCAGCAAAAGGCGGAAGACGAGGCGATGCGCCCGCCGGCGGTGCCGGGGCTCACCACCGGACGCGAGACGCACAGCCGGCTGTTTGACCCGTCGTTCACGGTTCAGCGCGACATTGCCGACCACAACGGCGTGGTGTTCGCGCATAAAGGCCAGGTAGTGAACCCGTTTGACGTCATCCCGGTGTTTGACGAGACGCTGTACTTCATCGACGCCGACGACGACCGGCAGATTACCTGGATGAAGCAGCAGGTGCCGCACACCACGACGTCCCGCGTCATCCTGGTAAACGGCAACGTGCGTGACAGCGCTGAGGCCCTCGGCAGCCGGGTCTACTTCGACCAGACCGGCAGCATCACGAAAAAGTTCGGCATCACGCAGGTTCCTGCAGAGGTAAAGCAGGCGCCCGGTCAGAAACTCTTCCTTATTACTGAATTCGGTCTTCCCGACCGCTAACGGAGCCAGACATGAAAAAGCACTTCTTCGCCGCCGCCCTGACGCTGAGCCTGACCGGCCATGCTTTTGCTGCCGACAGCTCGTTTACTGACGCACAGAAGACACAGATTGGCGAAATCGCAGCAGACTACCTGCGCGCGCACCCGGAAATTCTGATCGAAATGAGCCAGGCGCTGCAGACACAGTCGCAGGAAAAACAGATGGCCGCCGCCGCCGGCGCGGCGCTGGAAAATCAGGACGCTCTGCTGAATGACCCGACCTCACCAGTGTTGCACCCAAAAGGTGACGTCGCGGTCATTCAGTTCTTTGAATACCAGTGCATCAACTGCGCGCAGGTCGCCCCGACCGTGGAACAGTTCATCAGCCAGAACCCGGACGTGCGCTTCATTTATAAGGAATGGCCCATCTTCGGCAGCCGCTGGCCCGCGTCTGTTCAAGCGGCGAAAGTCGGGCTGTCCGTTTATAAAGACGGCGGCGCCGGCGCGTACCACCGCTATCATGCCGCGCTCTACGCGACCGGCCATACCGAAGGGAAGCTGCTGGATGATGATATCCGCCAGGCGGCGGTGAAGGCAGGCGTGACCGCCACGCCGAAAGAAGAGGTCGAGGCAATGGGCGCGGTGTTGGATAGAAATAACGCGCTTGCAAGACGCCTCGGCATTCAGGGTACGCCCGCCTTCTTTGTCATGCCGGTGAAGGGCGCTACTGTGGAGAACGTCAGCGTTATCCCTGGTGCAATGGACCTGCAGACGATGCAGGTGGCAGTAGAAAAAGCGCGCAGCGGCGCGAAGAAAGGGGGCTGACATGGCCTGGCGCACGGTTTTACTGGTACTCGCGGTGTGGGGCTGTCAGCCGGCACAGGCAGCTGACAACGGCAAGACGTCTCTGACCTGCGAGGGGCGCTGGGTTAACCCCATCACCGACGTGTGCTGGGAGTGCCTGTTCCCGATGAGCATCGGTAACGTACAGGTATCAAAAGGGCCGCTGCCGGACACCGAAAACCCGTCATCACCTATTCAGTTCTGCCCGGCGCCCCCCCCTGTTTTTCAGCGCCCGGGCATTGCGATTGGCTTCTGGGAGCCGTTTGCAATGACGGACGTGACGCGCTCGCCGGGCTGCATGGTGAACATGGGCGGATTCAACATCAATATCCCGAACACCGGGACCGGCACCGGCACGAAAACGGCGAACGGGCATCCGGGCACGTTCTATCACGTTCACTGGTACAAGTACCCGCTGATCTCCTGGCTCAACATCATTACCTCGGAGATGTGCATGCAGGGCGGAGAGTATGACATCGGCTATCTCTCGGAGCTGGATCCGACCTGGCAGAACGACAACCTGGCACTGTTCCTCAATCCGGAAGTGATGCTGTTTGCCAACCCGATTGCGCAGATGGCCTGCGCGGCGGACGCGGTGGCGGCCGGGGCGAGCAAGCCGATTGATGCGCTGTTCTGGTGTGCCGGCTCGCACGGCTCGA
The DNA here is from genome assembly GCF_031457955.1 of Mixta sp. BE291. NCBI lineage: Bacteria > Pseudomonadati > Pseudomonadota > Gammaproteobacteria > Enterobacterales > Erwiniaceae > Mixta > Mixta sp. BE291. Next base: position 69,836 of record NZ_JAVDXN010000011.1, read on the forward strand.
TGTACCCGTTTACCGGCAACATAGTGAACGAGTCGAGCGGGCTCAACAGCGGGGCGCTGCTCTCAGAGCGCATGGACTTCAAGCTGCACCGCGAGGGGCTCATCCTTGACACAGTTCCGCAAAATACCGCCGTCTGCTACGAATACCCGTCCGCGATCATGCCGAAAAGCCGCTACCGCTATCAGATGGTGAACACCATCCCGGACGTGAAAGCGTGTCACTCGTTCGGGCGAAACGTGATGCTGTGGCAGACCGGCAAGGAAAAACCGAACAGCAAAAAGAACTACGGCTATCTCATCTGGAAAAAGCGCAACTGCGTCGTGCTTTAAGCGAGGACACATGAGGAAAACACGCAACACGCTGCTGTTTGTCGCCGGTCTTGTGGCAGCGCTGGCCGCACAGGCCGAAGACACGCCGCAGGACACGCAGGTCGGCAGCACGGAAAACGAAACGGCCTATTTCCTTTCCGCCTCGGTGCCGGAAAAAGAAATGGCCATCCTGATGAAGGCGGCCGAAGTGCAGGGTATCCCGGTGTATTTCCGGGGGCTGGTCGGCGACAGCATGGAGCAGACCGCGAAGTACATGATGTACATGGTCACCACCTATAAAGTGCGCGGCGTGCAGATTGACCCGGTTCGCTTTGAGCGCTACGGCGTGAAGCAGGTCCCGGCGCTGGTGAAGAAGTGCGGCGATCACTTCGACATCGTGTACGGCAACGTGGCGCTGAACCAGGCGCTGGGCATGATCAATGAACGTGGTGATTGTCGTAAAAAGCCCTGACTGATCCCACTGCCCGCTGCGGCGGGCAGTTATTACCCCATTACCGGAAATCCAGATGAAAAAAGCAACCCGCCCCCTGCTGCAGGGCCTGCTGCTGAGCTGTCTGTCTGCCGGCGCACTGGCGGCGTCGATGGATGCCTCAAATCAGGAAGGCATCAACGCCGGCAAGGCCGCTGATGGCACAACCAGCGCCAACCCGAACAGTTATTTCGAGAATTACAGCGCAGACGCGCCGCAGCGCGCCCTGTATAGCGGCCCGACGCAGACATCCACAAACATTGACGTGAAGGGGCAGAAGGAACTGAGTGAGTCAGATCTCGGGAAAACCGCGCATGAGTCTTACGTAAACAACCCCGCGGACAGGCTCAGCTATGACTCCGACATGATGAAGTATAGCGACGAAATTCGCGAAAACGCGAACGCCATTACCGGCGTGAACGGCAGTCAGTGCGTGGCGCAGGAGCTGAACAAAACCACTTACACTACACACCGTTGTGAAATGGCCAATAACCTGACACAGGCCTGTACACGCAAGGCAACCATCGTGACAACGGGTTCACGCGAGACGTACAGCACGAAACTGGTGCTGAATGCCGGCAGTGTAATCGGTAAACGGATTAATGATTACTGGGTGCAGTACGACGTCACGGTACCAGAAAACGGCACCGTGAGCAGCGGTACATGGGAACTGTTATATCCGAGAAGCAGTAGCTGGCACGGCGGCCGCCTCGATTATTCTTTCCAGACGATGGGAAAAACGATCCGCACAAAGATTAACAATTCCGGCGCCTTCAGCATCACCTCTCAGCAGGTGAAGGCAGGTCAGATTATCAGCATGCGGATACGTTACAACACCGATGGTCATTACGATTCGGCTGCAGATGGCATGATGCAGCAGATAACTAAAGGCATGATTGTTCTGCGCATTACCCTGCCGATGGAGGCTGTCAGGGATACTGTCGTACCGAAACTTCAGTGGACAAACAGCTGCCCGGCGAACATGGGGGATGCGGTGAAAATGAGTGAGACCTGCAGCGACCCGGGCGGCACCCGCTCCGTGACCGTTGGCGGCAAGGCCTACAACCTCTACAGCGACTGCTGGGGCTACACCACACAGTGGAACGTTTTTGAAGACGACACTAACACCTGTCAGACGTACATCAACGATCCGAACTGCAGCGAAGGTACACGCACCTGCACCCAAAAAATTGGCAACCTCTGCGTTTACAGCAAACTGACCTACCAGTGCGCACATACCGAAAAGAGTACCGGCTACGTCTGCGGCTCGGAGTTTTACTGCTCTGACGGCAGCTGCTCGGCAATGCAGGCGGGCCAGAACCAGAATTTTGAAGCCGCCGTATCGCAGCTGGCTGCGCTCGCGGCGGCAGGTAAAGACTTCGCGGGCATGGACCCCAATTCGGTAACGGCCTTCACTGGCAAGGCAATGGCGTGTCGCAAGAGCGCGGCCGGCTTCAGTAACTGCTGCAAAAGCGGGGGCTGGGGTCAGGACGTGGGGCTGGCGCACTGCAACACCGAGGAAAAAGAGATCGGCACCGGCAAGGAGAAAAAGCTGGTCGTGAAGGTGGGCTCTTACTGCTCGAAAAAGGCACTCGGGGTCTGTCTGCAGAAGAAAGAGGGCTACTGCGTTTTTGACAGCAAGCTTGCCCGCATCGTGCAGGAGCAGGGGCGCCGTGACCAGCTGGGTATCAGCTTCGGTTCAGGCGAAAGCCCGGACTGCCGGGGAATAAAGGTGGCCGAGCTGCAGGGCATCAAATTTGACCACATCGACTTCAGCGACTTCTACGACGATCTCAACAGCAACATCAAACTGCCCGATCAGGACGCACTGAACCAGCGTATTACCTCTGACATCCGGAACAGCCTCAAATCAGGAGACTAAGCGTGAGAAAACTTATCGGCCTGACGCTGCTGCTTGCGGTACTTCCGCTGCACGCAGCAGAGGAAAAAAAGCCCGACGGCTACCACTACGACCCGGCCGTCGGCTGGTACTGGTACAACGAGCCGGTAAAAAAGGATGAGGACGAGCAGCCGCCTGCGCCGCCCCCCGCGCCGCCGCAGGAGACGCCCACGCAGAAGATGAAACGCCTGCAGGCGTTTCGCGACAACCTGATGAATGAGGCGATGCTGCACCCCTCCACCGAGAACATCCGGCGCTACAAAATCGTGCAGGACTGGATGGTGAATCAGGCCAGCCTGTTCGCCTCGCGCTGGGAAAAGGTGCTGCTGGATAACCCCGAACTCGACTACAGCCTGAAGCACCCGTTCTACAACGGCACTGCCAATATCCAGTACACCGAGCGTCGTCAGAAGCAGCAGGCGGCCATCCGCTACGTGAACCAGCGCTACGGCGTGTTTTTCTTCTATCGCGGCAACGAGCCGCTGGATAACCGGCTCGGCGGGGTGGTGAAAGAGTTCAGCGAGCAGTACGGCCTGACCGTTATCCCGGTGACCGTTGACGGACGTGCGAGCCCCGACCTGCCGGACACCCGGCAGAACAACGGGCAGGCGGAGAAGATGAAAATCGAACACTTCCCGGCCATCTACCTGGTTGAACCGCGCACGAAGAAATACCATCCGCTGGCGTACGGTTTTATCACCCAGGATGACCTGGCGCGCCGGATGCTCAACATCGTTACCGACTTCCAGCCCGAGGACTGAACCATGATATCGAAACTCTTTGCCGTACTGCTGATGCTCACGCCGGTACTGGCGACGGCCAGCACGATTGACGACATTGCCCGCCTGGAGCAGGCGAAAGAGGGCGCGGACGCGCCGGCGGAAAGCCAGCCACAAAGAGAGGGGCCTGTAGCTGAGGCACAGGGCGCGCGGCAGCAGGCACCCACGAAGCCGGTGTGGTATCACCTGAGCGACGGTCGTCGTGTGGACGTGGGCCACTGGCAGATCGTGCACTTCGTCCGCTCAGACTGCTCGCACTGTCACCGTTTCAACCCGACCCTGAAGTCGGTCTCTGAGCAGACCGGCATCGGTGTGTTCGTCTACAGCTTTGACGGCAAGGGCGACGCGGTGTTCCCGAACGTTATGCCGGTAAACGACAACATTCTGAAGGACTTCTTCGCGGAGCTGCCGCAGGCAACTCCCACAGACTTCATTATTAACACGCAGTCGCTGGTGACCATCCCGCTGTCACAGGGGGAAATGAGTGAGGAGGCGCTGAAGCAGCGGCTGGATGAGTCCTTTGCGCTGGCCGTGCGTCTGGGGGTGCTGTGATGAAAGACAGACCGGTTTTATTCAACATTTCGGCCACCTTCAGGGTGATGCACGACATCAGCAGTGACGCCATCGTCAGTAAACTGATGTGCATTTTTTCCGGCCTTACGGGTATTGAGGTTGCCTGCTACCGCGCCGGTTGTTCCGTCACCGAACTGCTGGTTCATCGGGAGAATACCACACCTTTTTGTCTGACCATCTGTCAGGGCGAGCTTAGCGTTCCACCTGTTAGCGACGATGACCTGCGACTTTCTCATAAGGAAATTAGCCTCCCGGACACCGCAGACGTATTCCTTCTGATTACCACGCTGGTCAGACGTGCCGGGCTGGTTCCAAAGCTGATACAGGACCCGCACTCATCTATCGTGATGGAGTTCATCCGCCATGACTGATTTCAGAATCGACTTTATGAGGAACGACTCAATGCGCCGCATCTTTTCTGTTGCTCTCAGCCTCGGCCTGCTGTTTTCTGCTACGGCGAACGCGGACGTGCAGAAAGACATCAATAAGTTCTTTAACGAGATGGGCGGCGGCGGTGGCAACTACACGCAGGCGGCCGCGTGGCAGGGCCAGTCCGCAGGCTACCTTACCGGCGGCAACCTGTTTATCCGCACGCCGGTGCGCAATATCCAGCTGATCTCGGTAACGCTCCCGGACATTAAATCAGGCTGCGGCGGCATTGACGCCTATCTCGGCTCGTTCAGTTTTATCAATGGCGACCAGATAAAAATCATGGGCAAGCAAATACTGAGCAACGCCGCCGGCTACGCCTTTGATCTCGGACTGGAAACCATTTGCCCGCAGTGCAAGTCGGTAAAGGATTACCTGCAGAAGCTTGCGGCGGACACCAACAACATGAACATTTCTACCTGTCAGGCCGCACAATCCATCGTCGGCGGACTGTGGCCAAAAACCCAGGCGGCCAGCGCGCAGATTTGCCAGGACCTCGGTACCAAACACGACGTGTTTTCCGACTGGGCGGCGTCCCGTCAGGGCTGCGGTGTCGGTGGCGAAAACAACAGCGTGTTCGGCAAGGCGACTGACGAAGAGAAGAAGCGTATCCCGCGCAACCGCAACCTGACATGGGAAACGTTCACGAAGCTCAACCAGTTTTTCAGCAACGATCGTGCGCTCAAGGAATTCATTATGTCGATGGTCGGCACGGTGATTTATGACGCGAACGGTAACCCGACGTTCCTGCAGCCGCGCGGCGGCAGTGAGTCAATGTTCAACACGCTCCTGAACGGCGGCACCGAGAAAATCTACCGCTGCAACGACAACACCACCTGTCTGTCACCCACCATTGCGAATCTTACCCTGAGCGAAGACGAGGGCATGACCGGCCGGGTACGTGACATGCTCAATGACATTTTTGACAAAGCGCGCAGCGACACGGCACTGACCGAAAGCGAGAAAGCGCTCATCAGCAGCACGCGGGTGCGCATCCTACGCTACACCATCGATTCTGCCTCCGTGGGCATGGATCAGAGCGTGGTCAGCAGCCTGGCAGAGTACATCGCGGCCGACATGGTGATGTCCTACATCAATGGCCTGATTGACGTGGCCGCGAGCGCCGCCGCCGGCACGCTCGGTACCGAAGAAGAGAACAAGCATTTTCGCGAGAACCTGCGTCAGGTGCGCAACGAGCTGAGCCAGCGCGTCGCGCGCATTCAGGTGCAGCAGAACGGACTGGCTGAATACGACCGCAGCCTGTCTGAGACGCGCCAGCAGCTCTCTTCCTCCGTTTCCGACAGCGTTCTGTCGAACTATCAATTCGGGAGTAACTGATGGCACTTGATATCTGGGTGGTGAGTTCCGGTGGCATGATCACAATGGGCCTTAACGCCGTGGCGACCATGATGGAAAACGGCGGCTGGCACAGCACAATTTGGGTGGCGGAGATGCTGGGCATCGCTTTTTGCGTAATGACCTATCTGCGCACGCATAACATGTCCGCCATGTTCGGGTGGGGGATGACGTTCGTGCTGGTCACCGCGCTGTTGCTGACGCCAAAGGTCACCGTGGTGGTCAACGATCTGACCGCTCCGGATACTATAGGGCGGGTGGATAACGTGCCGGTAGGCCTGGCGATGCCGCTGTATCTTGTTACCGGCGCGGGCTATACGCTCACGACAGGCTATGAAGATATTTTTCACTTCCCGGATGAGCGGTCTTATACAAAAACCGGCATGCTGTTCGCCAGCAAGCTGATGCAGGACAGCTTTACTGTTCAGAGCCGTGACCCGGTACTCACCTACAATATGGGGGAGTTTTCTAAAAATTGCGTTGTGCCGGACATCATGCTGAACCAAAAATACAGCATGCAGGACGTCATGGAGTCAGAGGACGTCGCGTCGCTGATATTTGAAAACCCGAGCCCGCTGCGCGGCGTCTACTGGCGTGATGGTACCGGCACCACGTTCATGGTGTGCCGCGAGGCAGCACCGCGACTGAAAACCCTCCTGACGGCACAGGGAAACAACACCGGCGCGACCTTTATGGATCATGCAGCCAGAATGCTGCCGGGTAACCGGGCGCCGCAGACGGTCTATGCCGAGCAGCTGGCGGGTTCTTACGACTACTTTTTTGACAGCAGTAAGTCTGCGCAGACCATCATGATGCAGAACATCGCCGTCGCGGGCCTGCGTCGCGGGCTGAACAGCTACGTGAAGGGCATGAACGACACCGCTTCGATGGTGGACATTGCCTCCGAGCAGTCGCTGATGAAGCTCAGGCTGTCGCATGCGGTGAGCTACACCATCGCAACGGAGGTGCTGCCGCAGCTGCATACGGTACTGCTGCTGTTCTGCATCTGCATCTTCCCGGTGATGGTGCTGGCGCTGTACGTGCGGGAAATTGCCTGGTCGGTTATCAAGAACTACCTGAATTTTATAGGGAGCCTGATGCTCTGGCCGGTGATGTTCGCCATCTTTAACTTTGCCGTGAACTACAGCACGCAGAACAGTTTCCACGCCACGGGACCGACGCTGTCCAACATGAACCGCCTGATGGAAACCAGCACCACCACGGCAGGTATAGCTGGCTGGCTGATGCTCTCTATCCCATTCCTAGCATTCCGTCTGTTTACCGGGCTGGGTCAGGGTTTTGCCAGCCTCAGCTCCAGTCTGGGCAGCGCGCTCAGCAGCGCCTCTGCTGCCGATTCCGGCGCGGTGGCGTCCGGCAACATGAGCGTGGGTAACGTGCAGCTCGATAACATTAACGGGCACAAAACAGACCTGAACCGTGTGTACCGCGAGGGCAATACCACGATGCAGCTGGGTAACGGGGCGATGCGCACCATGACGCAGGAGGGGCAGACGGTGTATGACGCATCAGGTGCAACCAGCCGGCTGCCGGTCGATCTGCACCTTGACCGCAACCTGGCAAGCGCAGCGCAACGCTCAGTGCGTGACAGCATGGCACAGACCGAAATGGCGGCGCAGGGTTACAACCACTCGGTGCAGGAAACCGGCTCGCAGCTCAAACAGTTCCATGAGCAGTTCGGCAACAGCGACTCGAAAACGCTCTCAGCTTCAACCGGCTTAAGCGTGACCGATGCCGAGCGTGTGAACAAAATGCAGAATGTGGCGCAGGACTATGCGACCCGTAACCATATCTCCCTTAATGAGGCGTACTCTGAGCTTGAAAACAAATCGCGCGATCTAGCTGTTAATGGTGGCGCGCGCGTACAGGCTGGTGTTGATAGCAGCAAGCATCTGTTTGGAAAGGGGGCTGAACTCGTAACTGGTTTATCAGGTAAAGCAGATGTGCATGCTGGGGTTGAGACAACGGGGCGAACAGGTTCAACATCACAGACTACTCAGGGAGGACAAAAAGGAAACGACAACTCCCAGACCATTTCTACACGCGAATCGCAGGACTTCAGTCAGGGTATGGACGTGCTGCGTAACTACAGCACGACTTACAATGGACAGCATGTTGATAACAATGCGTCCGGCCTGATGAACCAAATTTCCTCGGGCATCACCACCTCTGACAGCAAATACGCGCAGTACACTGCCAGCCAGTCACATACGCATGAGCTGCAGAAGATGGCCTCTGAGACCGAAACGCTCAGCGCAGGCGCGCGCGACAACTACACGCAGCAGTTTGTGCAGTGGGCAATGCAGCGTTCGCCGGGCAATGCCGAAACCATCCTTACCAACACGTCAGATGAAAACGTTCAGAAACAGCGTGACGGTCTGGTTCAGGAATTCTTCGCCGAGAAGCTTCAGGGGCGTATTGATGGTGATTATGCGCGCAACTCAGGAAGTACGGGAGAAGGTATGGGCGCACCGGCGAATACAGCAGGTACGCAGTTTGGTAGCGGATATAACAGCGCAAACCAGAGCATTGACGCGGGTGTGGCCAAGAATAACATTCGTACAGATGTGAGCGGAGAAGTTGAGGCCCAAAGTGCAGCCGTGAATAAAAGAGCGAGCCAAGCACAGACGGAACTGAAGTCAGGTGAAGCTAAATCTCAGGCAGGAGTAAATGAAAGACAAGATGAATTTAGCCGAGCAGGTCAAAATTATCAGCATGAAAAGACTGCAGCTGATAAAGCTCAAGGGAATTGGCTCCCAAAAGAAGCTAATGATATGCTCAGTAAAAATGAGAAGACAAAAGAATTCCTTGATGAGCAAAAGAAAAAGCCGTAACCAATGGTCGATAACTTAAAATTGAGGTTTGAATATGAGCATCACATATAATCAAATTAAACTTGAGGTGAGGCAAATCTCGGAAGAGCTTGCCAAGTCAGATTCGGTAGTTCCAGGTGTTTTTCAAAGCGTTAAGGGTGGGCTATTACCTGCGTTGATATATTTCTGCTTTTACATTGCGTGTATATACACCGATGTTTACATTAAAACGGTTTGGCAGGGTGTTGGGGTAATATCAATATTTTTTTGGGTGTTTATTACTTTGTTTATGAGTGGGTATGGGCGGATTTTTTCCATGCTTCCTAAAGACGCCGAACAAAGGTATGAGATAGTGAGAATCTATACCAAAAAAGTAAAGGTTTACTATCTGGTTTGGGTTGCTGCCATAGTTGTGGCTGGGTTGGTTTCTGTCTTTTCAATACTAAATATCATAGCATTAGCAGGTATATCCCTGTTATCCACAGTGATTATTGCACTCGCTTTTAATTTTGATACATCCCGCTTTCAGTTGGCTGGTTTATTTGGTGTTTTAAGCGCCGCAAAAGATAATTTAAATCGATAATTACCCATCTTCACGTTAGGCCCGTCATAAAATGGCGGGCAATGTTTCTTTAATTAAAGATTTGAGGTGATAATGCTAATTCATCTGACCCCCTCTTTTTTTCTTAATTACTCAAATATCTCTGTTGATTTAATTGATGTCGAAATTCCTGAGCTGGGTTTGCATCTGCAGGCTGAAAGAGATATTACCGTTCGGTTCCCGTCGCCGAATAAGCGCCTGCATTATGTCTGCCGAAAAAAAGGCCGTAAGGCTATTCACGGCATTCTGCTGAATACGGACACTTACGTAACGGACATTACTGTGAATACCCGCTGGCTAGTGCAGGGCAATGTGTCTTTGCACCGAGTGCATATGCACATCGTGGGTGCAGACGATGCGGCAACGGACGTCATTCACCTCTGGAGTGGCGTCTGGAATACACCGTTCCGGGATAAGGCTCCCGACCTCACAAAAAACTGGATACCGGCATCCTGTCAGCCCCGCCTGACCGTGAATGCCGGCGACAGGCCGTCCGTGCGTGAACCGGCTATCTGGCGTCGCGCCGACCCGGCCGGGATTATCCGCCAGCAGACGGAATTCTATACTGCCGCGACGGTGGAGCCTGAACGCCTGCTTTCACCCTCCCGCAGCAACAGCCGTCTGCCGGCACTGGAAGACGCCTTTGACTGCAAAGTCCGCGACTACGCTGACACCCTGCGTGTGCTTTACGCCTATCCGGGCGTGACGGTATGTCCGGTTACAGAGCATGAAGAGCTTATCGAAAGCGACATGAAAGAAATTGGAGAGCTTGATGCGTTTACGTCGATCATTCAGCCCGTGCTGCAGGAAGTTCGCGCGGTATGCCCGGTGTTTTTTACCAATACCACTAACCTGATGAACTGTATCCGTCGTTTCTCCGCGCATTTTCGCGCCCTGTCCGGTGCCGAAAAGCAGTTTGTTGAGTACCAGATTAACCAGCCGCTGTTTCAGGTTTCAGATCGCTGAGACCGCCCGCCGCACAGCCTGACGCGCCATGCGTCTGGCGGAGGAGGCGGAATATCACGTCAGCCCAGCCGGGCACGTTCACACCGTAATTAAACCTTGCGCAGCTACCGGCCTGGCCTACGCCTGTCCGCAGCTCTGCACGTTTACCACTGTTTCCACATAAAGGATTTTCAATGAGCCTCAACGCCCGCGACTTCACCCAGGGCGGCCAAGTGATGAAATACATGATCGGCATGTTTGTGCAGATCATGAATATCGCCACCTACTGGGTTGTACTCTTTTCTGTGCTGATATTTTTTTCCTGGATGCTCCTGCGGCTCACGCTGCAGGAGTTCATTCACGGCAGCGCCTACTGGCTGATTAAGTGGTTCATCATGCCACTGTCAAAGCTCTCCGGCAGGCCCTCTCAGTCCGGCTGGACTTTTCACTTTGAGCGGCCAAACGGCGAGGTGGTGGCGTTTAAACACACGGCGCTGCAGGTGATGAACGATCCGTATTTTGTACTCATGGGCCAGCACGTCAAGGACACGGCGTTTTATGGGTGGGGTATTGCAGCGTTCTCCTTCGTCGCCGCCATTATGGCTATCACCTGGCTTCTGGGCAACAAAGGCGCCAAACAGCGCGAGAGCGAGCTTACCGGCGGCCGTATTCTCGCGACAAGTCCTGCTGTCGTGAACCGTCTGCTCAGAAAGGCCGGCGTGATGTCCCCGCTCAGCATCTGCGGCCTGCATATCCTGAAAGACTCCGAGATGCAGAATTTTGGCCTGCACGGTACCGTCGGGTCGGGCAAGAGTACCGCGCTGAATGACCTTCTGCGCCAGCTTCGCGAGCGCGGCGATCGCGTCATCGTGTACGACAAAGGCAATAACTTTATCCCGACGTTTTACCGTCAGGATAAAGATCTCATTCTCAACCCGTTCGATGCGCGCTGCGCACCGTGGGACCTCTGGGAAGAGTGTCGGACGGTGGGCGACTTTGAAAACTTCGCCACCTCGCTGTTGCCCGACAGCAGCGGCAGCAGCGATCCGTTCTGGGTGCTGTCGGCCCGTTCGCTATTTGTGGCCACCGCCCGGCGTATGGCGCGCGAAAAGAACCGCAGCATCGGTGAGCTGCTGAAAAAGCTGATGTCCATCAGCCTGGCGGACCTGCGCCAGTTCCTGGAAGGCACAGACGCGGCGAACCTGGTGGACGGTAGCATCGAGAAAACCGCGATGACCATTCGTACCATTCTCACCACCTACGTTCGCTCGCTGCGCTACCTGCAGGGGCTCGATCAGGGCGGACGCCGTCCGTTTAACATCCGCGACTGGCTGCACACCGAAGACGCAAGCGGCGACAATCCGTGGATTTTTATCTCCAGCGACGGCCAGAACCACAATGCGCTGAAGCCTCTGCTGAGCGCGTGGCTCTACATGACCATGTCCGGCATTCTCGGCCTGAAGGCCGACCGCAATCGCCGCATCTGGATCTTCCTGGACGAGCTGCCGTCCCTGCACAAACTGCCCATTCTGCCGGAGTTCTGCGCGGAGGGCCGTAAGTTCGGCGGCTGTACCGTCGCCGGCCTGCAGAACTTCCCGCAGCTGGAAGAGACGTACGGTACCAACGCGGCCAAATCGATCTGGGACCTGCTGAACACCCGCGTCTTTTACCGTGCGCCCAGCGGCTCGATTGCGGACTGGGTACAGAAGGAGATTGGCGAGCAGCGCCATAAGAAGTTCAAGGATCAGTACAGCTACGGTATCGACATCATTCGCGACGGCGTGCAGTTCTCCAAAGACGAGATTAACGAGTTCCTGGTCAGCTATTCCGACGTGCAGAGCCTTAATGACCTTGAGTGCTACATCACCCTGCCGGGCGAGTGGCCGGTGGTGCGCATGAAGCTCTCCTGGAGAGCCTACCGCGAAATTGCTGAGGGGCGCATTCCCCGCGATGTGGAAGACGTGTTTGACCCGGACATCGAGGCGACGCTGGCGGGTGAAACCAGCGACAACCAGGCGGGCCAGATTGTGGGCAGGCTGTTTGGCGACGCGACAGCAGCGGCAACCGCTGCAGAAGACCAGGGAGCCGGCAGCGCTCAGGCCGCAGCAGCGCCAGCTGAAAGCGCGACACCCCCCGCCGAAACGACCTCAGCGCAGTCAGCGCCGGACGAGAAGGGCGGCCGTGTTACAACGTTGCCGCCTCCTGCAGCTGATTCCACACGTACTCCTGCAGCCGACAGCCCTGCGCCAGCACCGGTATCAGAGCATGAAACTGAGCGGCCGCTGCAGGTTATGGATGTGGTTAAACATAAACACGCGGATTTTGGTCTGGACCGCAACTGAGGTGAATCATGCTGTCAGTCTCTTCAGTCAAAAACGCCGGCAAGGCTGGCGCCTACTATACCAGTGAAGATAACTATTACTTTCTCGGCGAGCAGTCCACGGAGTGGTACGGCACCGGCGCGGAAAATCTGGGTCTGGAAGGCCCGGTAAACCGCGATACCTTTGTGGCGGTGCTGGAAGGCCAGCTGCCGGACGGCACCGATATGCGCCGCATGGAGGGCGGAGTTAACAGACACCGCCCGGGCTATGACCTGACGTTCTCGGCACCCAAAAGCGCGTCGGTACTGGCGCTGGTGACCGGCGATACCTTTCTGGTGGATGCCCATAAAGAGGCGGTGCGGCGCACGCTGGACGAGGTGGAAAAGCTGGCCACCACGCGCACCATGACCGACGGCATCACGGAAATGGAGAAAACCGGCAATCTGGTAATTGCCACCTTCATGCACGATACCAGCCGCAATCTGGACCCGGCGATGCACACGCACGCGGTCATCGCCAACGCCACGCTCTCGGAAAACGGCTGGAAAACTGTCTCCACGGATATCAACGGCAAACAGGGCTTTACCGACGTGGTGTGGAACGAGCAGGTCAGCATCGGCGCGCTCTATCGCGGCCATTTCCGTTCTATTATTGAGCCGGAGGGCTATCAGACGGAGGACACCGGCCCGCGCGGCGAATGGGACATCACCGGCGTGCCGGTAAAGCCGTTTTCCTCGCGCCGCCAGGAGATAGTCGATCTGGTTGGCGAGAACGCCACGGCGAAGCAAAAGAGCATGGCGGCACTCGACTCCAGGCAGGCCAAACATTTTGAAGATCCCGAAACGCTGCGCGAACACTGGCTGTCAGTGCTGAAAGGTACCGGTTTTGACGCGGAGACGTTCAGGCAGGAAGTGGCTGAGCGCCGCCAGACGCTGGAGGCAAAAAGCGCCGGGGACGAAAAAAAGGTAGCCATGCCTTCCTCGCTGGACGGTGCGGTGCGTGAGGCGATTGATCGCCTGTCCTCAAAAAGCGTGCGCGTGACCTACGACGACGTGATGACCAGCGTGCTGAATCATGTCCCGGTTGAGCCCGGCGTGTACGGTCAGGCCCGCAGTGCCATTGATAATGCCATCGGCCGCGGTCAGCTGATCGCCGTGGACAAGAACCAGACGCTGTTCACCACCGCTGCCCACGTCCGCGACGAAGCACGCCTGGCGCAGCTGGCCGCAGGTCTCGCGGAGAAACGCGGCGGGCTTCTGGCGCCGGCGGGTGAAAAGGGCGTGCTGGCACAGGTGGCCGACGCTGATCGTGCCGTGTCGCTCATCGATGTGCGCGGCGGCACCCAGTTCGTCAGCGACCTGAACCGCAGCATCATGGCGATGGCCGGTGAAAACAAACGTCCGTTAATAGTGGTGGCGGCCTACGGAGCTGCGCGAAAGCGCCAGCAAGCCATCTTCGGGGATAAACCCGGCGTGTCGCTGATGACGGCGGAGGAGATGAAAACCGCTGAGCTGCCGGCACGTCCGCTGGTACTGGTTGCCGAGGCCGAGCGGTTTAATACCTCCGGGCTGCACGACGTGCTGAAAACGGCCGCACAGCAGGAGGGCACCACGCTTGTGACCGACACGCACGCCAGGCGAACGGCGGGCTTTGCCTCTGAGGTGCTGAGTAGCGCGGGCGTGAAGCAGTTCACCGCCACCCCGAAAACCGAAAACGTACGCGTGACGATGGTGCAGAAGGACACGGTAGAAGACCGGCTCAGCGTGGCGGCACGCTACTACGCACAGGAAAAGGCGCTGGGGCGTCCGGTATCTCTGCAGGCTGGCAACGCGCGCACGCGCGACCAGCTCACGACCCGCACCCGGGAAATCCTGACAGATGATGGACAGCTTGGTCGGGTACTGGGCGAGGCCACGGTACGGGTGCCGGTGTGGCTGGATGCCACCAACCGCAACGACCGCAGCGTGTACCGCGCGGGCATGGTGCTGGAGCAGCACGAGGGGCAGGGACAGAAGTCGTTTTTTACCATTACCGGCGTCAGCGAGCGTCACAACCTGCTGACCGTTTCGGACGAAAAGGGCCAGAAGCAGGGAATAAGTATCAGCAGCATCGACAGCCATTACCGCCTGTTCCGGGAGAAAAAGCTGGAGCTGCGTGAGGGCGAGCAGCTGCGCGCCACGGCTGAACTCGGCAGCCGCGCCGGCAGCGGCGAGCGGCTGACCGTCACCGGCGTGAAAGAGGGACGCTGGCTGTTTAAGGACGTCATCCTGATGGAAAACGCAAAAGGCGAGCGCGTGAAGCTGGACCGCAACGCGCCGCTCTATGCTGACTACGCCTACGCCGAGTCCTTTGGCTCCACGCGTCGCACGGAGGGCAGCGTGGTGGCGGTGCTGGCGGGCAAGGAGGTGAACGACGCGACCGTGAATATGCTGCGCCGCAGCGGCTCAAATGTCATCGCCTTCACTCCGCTGGACGAGGCCGCCATCGGCCGCCGGCTGGAAGAAAACCGCCCGGTGGTGAGTGTGACGCAGGGCATCAAATCTCTCGCCGGCGAGAGCGACCTGACGGACGCGCTGCGTGAGCTGGAGTCGCGGAAGATGTCGCAGCCGGAGCGTGCGATGCGGCTTGCCATTGAGAAAGCCACCGGCACCGACGTCACGTTCACGGGCGTACGGGCGCTGGCCGGAGCCATCAACGCCGACCGCAGCATCACGCCTGAGCGCGCGGAGGAGGAGCTGTCGCGCCTGGTGCAGCGCGGCGAGATTTTTGAGCTCAGTGCGGAGCAGGGCGCGGCAGGCAGATACATCTCGCGTGAAAACTTTGAAAACGAGGTGTCCATCCTGCGCCACGTCGCCGAAGGAAAAAACAGCGTGAAGCCGCTACTGGCCGGGGGGCTGAGTGAGGAGAACGCGGCGGGTCTGACGGAGGGCCAACGCGGGGCGGGCAACCTTATTCTGACCACGCGCGACCGTTTCACCGCCATCCAGGGTTATGCCGGGGTGGGAAAAACCACCCAGTACCGCACCGTGGCGGCGGCGCTGGACGCCGTTGAGGACGGCCCGGAAATTCGCGGCCTGGCACCCACGCATCGCGCCGTCAGTGAACTTTCCGGTGCGGGCATTCCTTCGCAGACCATCGCCAGCTTTCTCAGCGAAAGCAGCCAGTGGCAGGCCGCCGGTCAGGCGCGCGACTTCAGCAACACCGTCTTCGTTATCGACGAATCCTCGATGAACGGCAACGCTCTGATGGCCTCACTGATGAACGTGATCGCCGAAGGCGGCGGCCGCGCCATACTGAGCGGTGACCAGGACCAGCTGAAGTCGCTGGAGTCCGGTGCGCCATTTGCCCTGGCGCTTGAACGCAGTGCGGCCGATGTCGCGGTGATGAAGGAAATCGTGCGTCAGATCCCCGCGCTGAAACCAGCCGTGGAGGCCGTTATTGCCGGTAATGTGCGTGAGGCGGTGCGGATAACGGCTGAAACCAGTCCGCAGAGCGTGCCGCGTCAGCCTGGCGCCTACGTGCCGGAGAGCAGCACGATGGACGGCAGCAAAATAGAAAAAGAGGAGGCCGGTCCGGATGAGAAAGCGGGCCCCAACCTCATCGGCCTTATCGCGGACGATTACAGCGGGCGCACGGCGGAGGCGCGCGACAACACGCTTATCGTGACGGAGCTCAATGCCGATCGTCAGGCCATAAATGATGCAGTGCATGCGCGCCTGCGGGAGCAGGGCGCGCTGGGTGACGGTGTCACGCTGCCGCTGCTGATGCGCATTAATAACAGTAATGCCGACCTCGGGCGGCAGACGTTCTGGGAAGAACAGGCCGGGAAGGTGGTTAAGCGGGGCGAGCAGTATTACCGGATCGGCGAAACAGACGCAGAAAGCGGCGTGGTGCGCATGGCAGGGCTTGACGGAGCTGCTGACCGCTGGGTCAGGCCTGCCGAGCTGCGTAAGGAAGAGGTGGCGGTATTTAAGGAGGTGGCGAGGGAAATCAGCCTCGGTGAAAAAATCCGCCTGACGACCACCGACCGCGACCGCAACCTGCGTGCCAGCGATATGGCTGTGGTTTCAGGCATTACGGCGGACGGAAAAATCACGCTTGATACCGGCGACCGCCAGCTGTCATTTGAGCCTGCCGCACGTTACGCCGACCGTCATCTGGACTACGGCTACGCCGTCACCACCTACAGCTCGCAGGGCGCGTCGGTGAAATACCTGATCGGCCTGTTCGGGGAAGAGGGGGCGCGCAAAATGATGGCCGCCCTGGACAGCACCTACGTGCAGCTTTCCAGGGCAAAAGAGCACGTTCAGACCTACTTCGACAATCTGTCCGGCTGGGCCGACCGGGTTGAAAGCAAAAGCGGGCGGCGCCAGACGGTACACGACGTGCTGATGCGGGGGGAGGACGTGCGTGCGGGACGGGAGGTGCAGGCATGGGAGAAAAGCCTGCCGGTGTCGGGTACGCGCCTGGCGGACCGGGTTGATCAGCATCTGACGGCCGACGCGCGCTTTATGGCGGGTAAAACGCCGGAGATGCTCTGGCCGGTTATTAACGAGCACGGAAGACAGCGGGGCAACTGGCATGTTCCCGTTTCGCCCTCAAGCGGGGAAGTGGATTTTTCTGCCGCCCATTATGAAGGGGCAGCGGACGGCAGCCGCATCGTGCTGCAGCGCGGGGAGAAGCACGGGAAGGTGCTGGAAGCCGCGGATATTGCTGAGGCGCTGCAGCTGATGAAAGATAACCCGGACAGCCCTGTGGTGCTCGCGGCTGAACACAGTGAGCGTCACGATGACAGGAGTGCGCCGGCAGCTGCAGAGTCGGGTGGTGAGGAACTGGACCGTCGCGAGGCAGAAGCGCTGGAGAAAGCCATTAAAGCGGCACTGGGGCAGGAGGAGAAAGAGCCGGAGCCCGTCACGCCCGATGACGCGCGGAGCGCACCGGATGACAGGGACAGCGAACGTGAGGCTGCGCTGGAGGCCGCACTGGAGGAATTGCGTGAAGAGGAGGCATTCGATTACCGCGACTATGATCTGTCGCCGGAGCGGGAAGACCGCGCCACGATGATGAGCGACGAAGTAAACGTCATGCGCCATGAGCGCAGCGAACCCGAGCCGGAGTTTGGCCATAAACCCCAAAAAACGCTGGAGTAGACCTTATGACATTACTGCTGATTGCGGCCACCGTGGCCGTTTCCCTGCTGATGCTGATGGCCTGGCTGCCTGAATTCAGGGCTGAAGGCGCGCTGCTTCGACGCTGGAGTAAGGGGGGCGGCGAGCCCCGCTGCAGTGAAACCGTGCAGAGCGTGGTGGAGGCATTTATTCAGGACTTCTCAGGGACTCATAACCTTACGGACGGCGAAACGGCACGCATCCGGGAAATGAAGATCCGTCCCGGGATGATGCCCGTAACGCTTCTGCTGCATCCGCAACTGGTGAGGCGTGAAAAAAGACACTTTGTGCGCGGGCGAAACCTGACTGCTGTGTTTGTGGCAACGGGAGTGAGCGCGCTTATCATGCCACCGCTGGCCGGCATGGCCATGCACAACATGAGCCTGTGGCTGCTGCCCTTTCTGAACACGGCAGTGTTCTTCACCGGTCTGCAGCTGCTGCGCTACACGTATTCAGATTTAGGGCTGATAAACGTGCTGGTTACCGGCAAGCCGGATTAAACAAACGGCCTGCCGCCCTGCGGTTGGCCGGTCCCTCACGTCCTGGATTGAAAATCCCGCACGCTCACGACCATTGGAGTACACAATGAGTGTAACCCTTCGGTTAGTGCTGCTCAGCAGTCTGATGACGCAAGCTAGACAAACGCTGCATCCAATGTGATCGTAGGCTTCTCACCTCTAGAAAGCGCAGAAGCTCTGATAATCAGCATGATCTAGCATGCGCAGGTTAGTATCCTGCTTACCAGTCACAGCTTTACCTTGCCGGAAGTTATCGCGGCGCTCGTTCTGGTCAATATGCACAGTTATAAATGTGTACGTGGGGTTGGATGCAAAACTAGCTATACCAAATAGCCAGAGGAGTACAAAGAGCCCTATTTAAAAAAATGGGGCCCTAATATTTTACTGTTATCGCATTTCTTACTTTTTAAAAGAGAAGTGTTCTTTAAATACAGCTAAGATCGATGTGGCGCTTTCGGGTAGTTCTACAATGCCGGTTTCTTTATTGTAGTAAGAGACGAGAACTTGGATGTACGCATGACCCACAGCTTGTGTAATGGCTATGGCCGTTGCAGCAGAAATAGCTCCACCAATAACAGATCCTACTCCGGGTATGAATTTTAGTGCGTTAGAAACAACGGCTTTGCCAACCTGAGCAACTGCAGTAATACTTAGTATTCCAGCAACAACAGACATAGATGTTGATGTCGAAGTATCAAGCTCAAACTCAGAATTGATTTTATATATCATTCCGCTTTGAACAGCTGCAATCAATGGAGCATCAGAACCAGGTATCGGGGAAGCACCGACAGCTCCGGCGGCTGCTGAAGCGCCATGGACAATGTTTCGTGAACCATTTTTCATAGCTTCAAGCCTTTCTCCCATTTTAACCATTTGAGCCTTTTTTAAAGCTTGCTTTGCACCTTTTTTAGCTTCTGGAAGAGCCTTAAAACTTATATCTACTAACTCGTCAAGGCCACTAACAGGAACGGAGAAACCTAATATTTTCCTTTCAGCTGAGTTAACCTGGACATATTTACCACCGATATAATTTCCATGGTGGGTGTCGATTTCAATGATGGCTTCAGTAATAAATGCAGATGTTTCTTCGCCAAGGGTTTTTGTGAATACAACTACTATAGGTATATTGTGTTCTTTTAATATACTAATAAGCTCGATATCTCTAGGTTCAATCCTAGCCCCTGAGGAATCAATACACATCCATCCCAGATGGGGGATGTCATCAATATGAGAGTAATTGTCCAAGCTAGATTTAATTTCTTTTTTTAGCTGACTTATGGTTCCTTCATAATCTTTTGATTCTATTCCTTTAGTATCCCATAAAACTAATCCTTTTTTAGGTACTTTTATCTTTTGTAAATGCTGGGTAATTGGTTTACCGACCCCAGCCTTGACGATTTGCTCACCAAAAACGGCATTAACTAAAGAGCTTTTCCCAACCCCGGTAGCCCCGAACAAGATGATATTGAACTTTTCTTTTCTCTCTTCGGCTTCTTGGGCTGCCTTATCAGCATCGAAAGTTTGTGTATCATAATCATAGGAGCTGCCTAAGAAATCCTCATAAGAGTTAGACATAATTACCTCTTCAATAGTTAATATTACATGCTTCTGTTTACATCCATGTATAGCCATATTTTCATAGATGTTTATGGTCTGGAGCCTTGAGAGAGCCTATTCCTCTTGCTCCTCTTGACACTTAATAACTAAATATCGGATTTAAGTAAGATTTCTTTATACTCTTGGCCAAAAAAGTTAGCATCTCTTAACGGCTGCTTGTTTGAGAAGTATGCCTTGTGCGAAAAATGTCCTCTGAAACAACAAGGTTGAAACCGAAGGCTTTAAGTAGGTGCGCTGCCCCCTGGCACAATAGTGAAAATGCACTGGGCATCGGGGATATGCCGGAGCTTGGCAGTCACTATATACAGCCTTGGCCTTCACGCCGGGATTCGGGCAGTGAATGCTGGCTGATAAAATGTCTTACCCGACCGTAACGCCTAACAGCCCAATCGCCAGCTGCTGTGAGGCATCACAATTAAGGCTTATTACTGATTTGGCTTATGATATGCTGCGGAAAGTCTTATTTTGTAGCAGGATACGAGCATGAGCCCCCGTGATTCAGTAACATCAGCTCCCGAAAAGAAACGTACCCGTAACAGAGAGCAGCCAACTCCTGATAAGGAACGCGTTCGTGCCTATAAGGCAAGAAAACGCGAAACTCATAAAGCACTAAGCCTTTTTATTCGCAGTGACTTGAAAGAGGCGCTGATAAAGCTTTGTGAGTTAGAGGGAACAACGCAGGCTGAAGTGCTAGAAACTTTGATTGAGGCACAAGCCCGTAATAAAGGATTGCTGTAACCAGGTTACTTTATTGCCCTGAGCGTTTTTGAGTGATAGATTACGGATAGTTAAGAATTCATGGCTGGCCACACCATGATGTGGCAGGGATCTGAGGCGGTAGGACCAAATCAGAAAAGAAAAAACCCCGAAAATCTCTTCAGTTTGGCGACGGATAAGATTAACGGGGTTCAACTAGTTCTGCACAGGATTATTGCCCTGTGCAGGGAGTATAGATTTATGGCCAGAAAAAGACAATCCGTTCTGTGCTTACTCCACTTGCGTAATATAAGCGCCGGGCGGCATGTATAAGCAGGTAACCTTCACTGAAGCTCCCCGACTGGACAAACGCCACCGTGGCGATCATTCCACAGTGTGCAAATGCGCTAATCCGGAGTGGTTTGCGCCAGAGAGCTACCGACGCCTGCCCGGGCAGATGGGCCATGCCATGAGCCGGCTTGTAGTAAAAGACAAGCGCACAGGTAAAATGACGCTGCGCCAGCGCATGTCCCGCCATCCTTATTTTGTTCAGCTTCGCGACGTCGCAGGACGTAAACGTGATTTTCGCCCGGAAAAACAGGCATTATATGATGCCATGTGGCCGTTGTGTGTTCAGCGAGCAGATCTGGCCACATCTGTAGTCACCTTCAACGGCAGCAAGCTGGCTGACGAGCTGAGTCCAAAAGATGAAAATGGCAATGTAATTCCGAAAACGCGCGTTGAGCCCAGCCGGCTTTCCCGCCTGTTTGAGGAATGGGAACGCTATGGCCTGATTGAACGACCGGATCTGGAGATGGATCCTGTGACGGGTTACTGCATGCCGCGTCACATCGTACTGACTGACCAGTTCTGGCAGCTGTGCGGCATCGATATGGACAAATTTCTGGCGGAGCGCAATGAGCGCCTCGCTGCTGAAGCCGACGGCATCATTGAACCGGGTACACACGCTTCCGTTCGCGCTGCGCGCCGGCGCTGGTATGAAAACATGCGCATGGCCACGTTGATAAGCCGCCGTGAAAAAGCGTCAAAGCAGAAGCGCCGCAAGCGCCTGAGTAAGTTGCCGCTTGATGACAGGCGTAACGCAATGGCCAAGCTGCTGCGTACACGTCCGGCTCATGTATGGCGAAATCTTCCGCCTGAAGACTTTGACCGCCTGGTCTGGAAATGTCTGCGACAGCTGGAGCTGGGCCTCGACTATGAGCCCGCGCTCACAAAAATTCCTGATATCGTTCACTGATGCCGCCCTGCTATTTTTACCGCCTTAACTGGCGGTAAAGTCGTTTGTACTGTGCCCAAATGCCCGTATTTGCACCAGTATTGGTTCCTGCAAAACCGCAAACCGGGTCAAAAATGTGGCACAGTTTGTTTTACCCACAGTTACCCGCAATTAATATCCTGAGTTTACCGGCATACACAATCACGGCTACGCGCAAGACAGTCCTGATTTACATCAGAAAGAAATAATCAAAATAATAAATAAGGTATTCATACAGGCATTTTACGTGGATAAGCTAAATGCCTTCGCTTGCAGCGACCACAAGCATCCGCGCCGCTCAGATCATTAAAGTAGCTCCCGACGTAAACGTCGGGCGTTCACTTTAGTTACAACATAAAATATATACATTTAATTCAACCCCCAAGTTCGGGGATATCGGTAACTCCTGTGCACACCCAACCATTAAAAAGCCGCGCCCGCCCCGCCCTTCGGGCGGAACAGGAGTGGCTTTAATGGATGATGTAACTAATCCTCTAGCTCTCTGGCGGCTTATACCGCCACCAGAGACCAAGACCCCGGAAATCACGCACTTAACGTCGCCATGCGCCGTTAAGCCCGCTCACCGGGGCTATAGGGATTAGATAAACTATTTTATCGCGTTAAGCGCGTAAGGCTTTGCAGGGCGATGATTGGGTCAGTGCAATTTACAGCCCTGAAGCGCCTGCGGCGCGCCTCCAGGGACGTTCAACTACAGCATGACATAAAGCTTTCTTTGTCCCTTTCCATGCGCTACGCGCATAGGGTAAACACTGTCAAAATGGGTTAAAAATTAAGGCTGAACAAGAACCAGGCACTCGATCAAATTTTAACGTTTTTTTTTCAAAGGATTGACTTGTGTAGGACGCCTTATGAAACGTGGACTTAGGAAATTAGCCAGCCTTAGATCACGAATTCTTAGCGAAAATCAAGGCTTGTTAAGCGGGGAGAAATTACTAGAATGCTCATTATCTAGTCTCCCTATAAGCACACACCCACTATATGCGGTATTCGCGATGGATTTGTGTTTCTCAAAACCTCAAAAAGAATATAAAAAAACCCGCCGAAGCGGGTTTTAGGCAAAGCCTGGTTTGGGGAACCGGTCTTGCCATGACATCAGCCTGTAACAGGTGTGACGTCTGTAGGTATTGCGAAGCATAACTTGCGACCGGTCGGGTATCAAGAGGATGGGTACACGCAGATTTGAACCTGTTGAATAGACGAAAAAAATTTTTGGGTAGTTCCAGGAAAATCCAGGGAGATACCGGTGGGGATCGGTAATCTCTTAGCCCCAACCTGGCAATATCTGGTGTGACGTCTGTAGGAAAATGTCTCACCGGGCGCGATGGGTAATGTCAGGGCAGTCGCGCAAGGGTATCGCTAAAGCCAAAAGAGACAAGCTATGCTTAACAAAGCGTTGTTTTTCTTCAAGCTCATTCATCCGATAGTGGCCATTATCATTATCGTGCTGGAACGCTATAAATAAATGGCCATATTTAAGCCAGACATTCACTGTAGCGGGATAAAATCCGCTACAGTGAATACCACTCTATGTCGGATAATTCATATCTTATATTGCGTCTGAAGACATTTAGAACGTAATTCTTCCCTTCTTTCTCGATCGGGTAATCTGGAAATCCTTTCTCGTTCAGCTGCTGTAAGGCTTTACGAGCGGCAATGTTTTGATTGCCGGGACAGGATGAGATCTAAAGTCACATCCGAAGCCGTGCTGTCGCAGGAGTACATTGGTCCCGATGCATTCCAAAAGCATGACGTTAACGCGAGATATCCTGAATGTATTTTTTCAGCTTCACTCCCTGCCCTTCGCGAAAATCGAAGCCATACGTGCAGCCTTTCGCTGCAAGAACGCGATACAGCTCGTAGATAAGGTCACGATTTGGGCCTTCACCTACGGCAGCCTTTTCAAGAGCAAGTCGTGATGAAGTAACCAGGACTACGTGGCAAGGTTCATCAAGCTGCAGGACACCATCGATCAACCCCTGCATTAAGCTGCGTTTTGAGGTCGTGTCCTGATAGTGAAATGTCATCGGCGTTTTTATGTTTTCCCGCTCTATCAGTACTTGTGCAAAGCCTTCGCGTTTTTGCTGGTTACAACTACCTGTCGAATAAATATGAACTGTTCTAATCATGATATAACCATTCCGTAACAAACTGTTTTCAATACATTTTCATAAGTCTGTTGAGCTGCAATCGAAGTCAAAAGCGGTAGGATGATGCATTGCTCATGAACGTGAAGGCGGTCACTTTCATAAATAAGTCGTTATGGACCTTTGTGGCGGACACTTTCATAACTCTATGGCGGTTACTTTCATAAGACTAACCTTAAAGGTGGTTACTTTCATAAAATCTTTGCCTCCATAACGACTTTTAGCGAGCTATGTTATGAAAGTACCCCACCCTGCAGAGTCATAATTTATGAAAGCACCCTACCTTGTGGAAGCTGCCTTATGAAAGTAACCGCTCCGCAGATACATTATGAAAGTGACCGCTATTTTTTTGCTGTTCGTCCTATCGCCTGAAGCTTTGGCGAGCGGCTGTTAATAACAAACATGATTTCCCGGCCTTTTTTGTATTCTGTAAAGTCGAGGTAGCCAATCCTTACCAGATCAGCCAACGCACGTCTGATTATGGCATTCTGATCCTTAATCTGTGATTCAAGAGCCAGGCGCTCACGAAAGCGCTTCATTGAGATGTAGAGGGGACCTGCAGGCATACTTTCCAGATAAACATAAAGCGACTGTGCTGCTTCTTTTCGCGACAGCTCTGAAAGCGCTTTTAAGCCGAGTAACACCTTATGATCGTAACGATAAAGCTCCCATAAACTGCTGTCACCGACTATTTCAACCTGGTCAGTTTCATGGTTCAGCACCGCTCGCTGAACGAGGTGGGTGACCAACGATTTTTTTGTATTTTTACCACGAAATGAGAGCGTTACGCTGGAAAGGTTAAAGAGTGAATCATGCAGGCGCGCACGGGCTCTTCCGTTGATATCCGTTGGTTTGAGGCCGCACATCCTTGCGAACTCAGAGAACGACAGTGTGATTTTCTCGCTGCTGTAGCCATATTTTGAAAAGGCGGAGATCACACCAATCCATGTTTTAAAATCAGTGGACATGCTTAGCTTTGCCCCCTGTATTTTTATATCGGTATAACCTTCCTGTCTTGCCACTTCCAGGCTCGATAATTCCTCAGATGCATCGATCAAAAAGTCGCGTTTACCCTTCTCTTTTGGGGCGACAGGCGTGAACACGCTAAGACGAAGCAGTGCTACAGGCTGAACCGTCTTATTGCTGTTTGGCGTCAGTTCATAACTTGTGTTGGACTCTTTTTTAACAATGCAAAAAGGACTTTCTATCTCGCTGTTTTCTAGTTTATTTTCCATTTATCCACACCCAATGAGTAAACATCAGTCAGTTTATGAAAGTGACCGCAGTAGAGTTATGAAAGTAACCGCCCAGCTTATGAAAGTAAACGCTTTTATTATGAAAGTGACCGCTGCTCTTATGAAAGTGACCGCCAAAAGTACCTTTTTTAATTTATGAATCATGGGGTTACAAAGTTAGTGATCTTTATTGATCTTTACTTGATCTTTATATGATCTAAAAGAATTGATCTATCCAATGGATATGTGGATAAACAAACTCTAATCTCCTTAATTTTCTACACACTGGAGCTGAAATGGCATTTCAGGACCCCGCACAAAACTTCGCAGAACAGCGACTCAATCTGGGCGATCTGGTCACGCTGTTACCTTATTCAACGTTTCTTGTACGTAGCGACAGTAATACCCCGAGGCTGGGATCATGAAAGGCTCAGTTCTTGCTATCGATCACGCGCTTACACCTCAGCACAGGCATATTATTGTGGCAGAGGTTGATGGCGAGCTTGTACTTCGCAGACTGCTTATAAACCCCGTTCCGGCTCTCCAAGAGCTTAGGGGTGATGAAACCATTACCCTGCTCAATGAAAGTCAGGAATTGCCTGTATGGGGTGTTGTGGCCTATGCGCTTACCAATATCGCAGGGCTGGGCTTCACGCATCCACTCAGTGAACGAAACACATCCTCAGTTAAACTGTGGTGCGTATAAGCTGAAATACTCGAAATTGAGCCGGAGAGAAAATATGTTTGCACTTGCTGACGCCAATAACTTTTATGCGTCCTGCGAAACGGTGTTTCGGCCCGATCTGCGCGGAAAACCGGTTTGCGTTGTGTCAAACAATGACGGCTGCATCATTGCCCGCTCAGCTGAAGCCAAACGTATGGCCATAAAAATGGGCGCACCTCTCTTCAAGAATGTTATAGCACTGGCCAGTGTTCCTCAGGGCATGTCTTTATATGAGTTGATGCAGTGGTCCGGCCACTCGTCCCTACAGTCAACCATGCATTATATTCGTATACGTCCGACTCAGCTGGCCGCCTCGTTCGTAAAAGCAGACAGAGTGGTTCACATGATAAGCGTGCTGATTGACCACGATCCGGAAGCCGCCAGTCTGACCGGACCCGCGACGTACTATGATCTGGGGGACTCATACTGCACGAACCCATTCTGGAGTAGCTGTCAGCATCGGATGGCCTGCATTGGTTGCGATTTTAACCTGCTCAAACAGAGCGCACGCGGACTGGTACTGGAAAGCAAAGCCTCTGTCAGACGTTACCTTGAAGAAGTTCCGCCCACACCCGATGAGGGAGCCATCGTTGAACAGGACGCAGAGAAAATTGAACAGGCTCTTAAAAGGTTGTCCCTTAAACCCGTAGGGTAAAACGGACCGCTTTGTGCCAGAAGCGGACATTTTCTTTGATGTCTGAACTGGCAACGTTCTGCCAGTATCAAAACCGTTAAACAGTGTGTGCTGCAAAGCGGTTCTCAGGTAATCCGGGGCTGACATCAGATTTAGCTTTTAGCAGTGCACCGTCATATTCAGACAGCGCAGTGAGTCCCACAGAAGCCGTGGTGCAATAGAGAAGGGTAAACCCCTCACCGCCAAGTGTCGGGCAGGTGCTCTGGATTCCAGGTGACGTCAGAATAGCGTCGGTGGTCCCATCCGGGTGGTAACGGACAACACGGTTTCCCCCCCATTCAGCATTCCACAAATAGCCCGTGGCATCCACGCAGGAACCATCAGGGGCACCTTCACCTTCGACTTTAGTGAATACGCGCTGGTTTTGCAGCGAGGGATAATCGCAGCACATTATCCGACCCTGCATCGAGTCACAGTAATAGAGGGTGCCGCCATCGGGGCTGAAACAGATGCTGTTCGGGATAGCGACGTCGGACAGTGCGAGCGTCTCGACGGTCAGCGTCGCCGCGTTGAGCCGGTGAAATTTACCGATGACTTTAACGGGATAACCGTCATCCATCGTCCCGAAGACAAAATTACCGGCACGGTCACACCGTCCATCACCTATGCGGGTGCCGGTGTCTCCCGGTGAATGGGCCACCGGGGTAAGCAACGCGCGGTTGAGATCATAGAAAGCCAG
The DNA here is from genome assembly GCF_031457955.1 of Mixta sp. BE291. Taxonomy (NCBI): domain Bacteria; kingdom Pseudomonadati; phylum Pseudomonadota; class Gammaproteobacteria; order Enterobacterales; family Erwiniaceae; genus Mixta; species Mixta sp. BE291. Next base: position 97,141 of record NZ_JAVDXN010000011.1, read on the forward strand.
CCTGGACGCAAATCCCATTAGCAGAACGTTGCTTTGTTCAGTCAGGGCAAAAGAGCCGAGACGTTCAGGCAGCGACCAGCGCATCACAGCGCCAGTGCCTTCTTCCAGTGCGAGCAGTTCACTGGCTTCGATGTCAGTCCAGTAGAGCCTGCGGGTTCTTTCACACCACAGCGGGCACTCTCCCAGCGTATTCCTGACATCTGCTGCGATTGATAACATGTTAATCCTCCGGATTATCAAAGGTTTTACTGCCCGTCGGCAGGGGTGGGTAACGCAGTTACTGCAGAAAACGTGCTGAGAGCCGGTCGCCGAAAAGCATGACGGCGAGTCCGACCAGCATGACAAATAATCCCCCCAGCCTGAGTAACGAAACCGGCCGACGCACAGCCCCCAGCAAGCCAAAATGGTCAATCATCTGCGAGGAAAGTAACTGTCCGACAATTGCCAGCCCGAGTAGGGCTGAAAACCCGATTTTCGGCGCAAGCACGACATAGCTGAACAGAGCACATGCGCCAATCAGACCGCCCGCCAGACTCCAGGGAGGCTGCGACGGGATCGCCGCTAACGATGTCATCAGCCCCCCTCTCAGCAGCGCGAAAATACCCAGACTGAACGCGCCCACCGTAAAGGAAAACAACGCCGCAGTGACCGGGTCGCCGCCCAGACCTCGTGCCAGCTGGCTGTTCAGAGTCGTCTGCAGAGTGATCCCCAGACCTGCGGCAAAAGCTATCACGTAATAAATCGCGCTCATGCTGTTCGTCCCTGTCAGTTTGCCTGAATAAGCGGCAGGAATTTTTCCGCAAAGATATCTGGTTCATACCCTGCTGCCGTAAAAAGGTGCTCGCGTGATTCATCAATGGCGGCACGCAGGCACTCGCTGTCTACACCCAGCACTTTGCCGTTCTGCTTGACGATGCGCCCGCCGATCATCACGGTATCGATGTTGCTGCGTTCAGCAGCATGTACCACCGTACCAACGGCATTGCCGGACGGGTAAAGATTGAGATCGCTGGCGTTAATCAGCACCAGGTCAGCCTGCTTACCTGGTGTCAGGCTGCCCACTTTGTCCTGTAATCCTGCACAGGCAGCGCCATCAAGAGTCGCGGCTTTAAGGAGTTGCGCCGCCGGAAGCGTTTTCAGCGCATGTTCAGAATCGCAGCATTGCTGCTGATGCATGCCCATCACCCGCTGCAGGTAAAAGGCGACGCGCATCTCCATAAACATATCGGTGCTGTACGACGTTTCATTGTCTACGCTCAGGCCAGGACTGATGCCATGACGCTGCGCGGCCTCAATGGCGAACATCCCGCTTTCGATGCCATAGTGCGAATCTGAGCGTGGACAGACGTTCACCCGGACACCTGCTTCCCGCAGAATTTCCCATCCACGGTCAGGCAGCGCCGTGCAGTGATTGAAAATATTGTCCGGACCCAGCAGCCTCTGCTGATGCAGCGACTCAAGTTCAGACCCCATTTCAGCCCCAAAGAACTCAGTGACAATCGGCAGTCCCAGCCTGCGTGCCTCGGCCCACAATGCTGGCTCCAGCTGCGCCATGACGGCGAGGGAAACCAGGCTTTCAGGGTTGTTGGTGAAATACTTCTCCTGCAGGCGCTGCCAGTTTCCCGGCCAGTGCGCTTTATCCCATTCGCCGGCTACCGGTGCGCCGGAAGCATGAATGGCACGAATACCGCTATCAAGCAGGGCCTCGACGGCGGCATCGGAATGCGCTGAGGTTCGGCTGTTATGCGAATTATCAATCATCGTGGTGATGCCCGCGTCAATAGCGCCCAGCGCTGTCAGCAGGTTGCCGACATAGATATCGGCAGGACGATAATATTTAGCGAACGAGAAGTGCGTGGCATTGCTGTAGTCATCCAGACAGGTGGCGTTCGGGTTAATGCGGCGCAGCTGTCCTTCCCATGCATGACGATGAGAATCGACCATTCCCGGCATGGCAATCATGTTGGTGGCATCAATCACCTGTGCACCCGGTGCGTCAAGGTTCTGTCCTACAGCGGAGATCGTTGAGCCGTTGATGAGAATATCACCGCGTTCAATGTTACCGACGTTATCGTCCATGCTCAGTATCGTCGCGCCACGGATCAGCGTAACCTGTGACGTGATGTTCTGATTGTTAACAATATTTCTGCTGTAACTGGTCATTAAAACTGCCTCTTTCCTGATTAATAATAAAACGATACGCCACACCATTAACCTGAAAAAGATGCTTAAAACGTTTTCATAATTCATAATTCGCGAATAATCAGACTTACATTTATTGCGGGACAGAACCATGGACAGGATTCAGGCTATGCAGGTTTTCATGCGGGTTGCTGAAGCCGGAAGTTTTGTGCGCGCGGCAGAAACACTTTCACTGCCCTCATCCACCGTCACCAGTACGATTAAAAATCTGGAAAAATATCTGCAGGTGCGCCTGCTTAACCGGACGACAAGGCGGGTCAGCCTCACGCCTGAAGGCCTTCAGTATCTGGCGCAGTGCCGGGAGATCCTGTCGCTGATTGAACACAGTGAATCCAGCCTGACCGACTCCGTACGGCGCCCCCGGGGGCGGCTGCGTGTTGATATGCCCGGAGGTATTGCCCATTTTATCGTTATGCCCCGCCTGAAAGATTTTTACCGGCTCTATCCGGAAATTTATCTGATGATTGGGGTCAGCGACCGGCAGGTCGATCTTGTTCAGGAAGGAGTGGATTGCGTTATCAGAACCGGGGAGTTAACCGACTCCACGCTGGTTGCGCGTCCGCTTGGCCGGTTTCGCTGGGTGACCTGCGCCTCGCCGGACTATCTCAGGGAATACGGTATTCCTGAGACGCCGGAAGCATTGTCACTGCATCGGGCGATTCATTACTTTTCCGGTTCGGGAAGACGCACCAATGAACTGCGCTTTACACGAGGCACGGAGGCGTTCTCCGTTCCGGTCGGGGGCGATGCGGCCGTTAACGAAACGGGACTCTATATCAGACTGTGTCTGGAGGGCTTTGGGCTGGCGCAGCTTGCTGAGAATGTGATTTCGGAGGACCTGCAGCAAGGCAAACTGGTCGAGGTCCTGGCGGACTGGCAGCCACCTTCAGTGCCGGTGACGATGCTCTATCCGCATCAGCGTTTTCTTTCTCCTGCCGTGCGTGCTTTTGCTGGCTGGGTCGCCGGGCTTTTTAACGATGGCGCAGGTAAGACACGGTCTTCCCGATGAAAGAGGGTCCTGAGAGCAGGAAGATGCTTCAGAACGATAGTTAACAGAACCCACAGCAGAGGAACCTATTGTCTCCCTGCTGTGTCAGCAATTTCAGCCCGACTGCTGCGCAGGTTCCAGGTGCGCATTTTGTCCGGCAGCCATTCCGGTGCAGGCACCTGCGACCGCGATTGCTGCGGTCAGCAGTAACGGCACCGTCCAGCCTCCGGACAGCTCCTGTACTTTACCCAGCAACAGTGGCCCCATTGCCGCCATCAGATAACCTACACTCTGTGCCATGCCTGACAGCGCGGCAGCATCACCGGCGTTTTTGGTACGCAGTCCGATGAAGGTCAGACCAAGCATCATGCTGGCGCCCGAGCCGAAGCCGAGAAGCGCCGCCCACAGCATCGCTAGATTCGGCAAATACAGGATGCCGATAAAGGACACCGCGGTTAACAGGCTGACGCCAGCAGCAGCTAATTTCTGATCGTTAAGACGACGCAGCGTCGCGGCCAGAATCAGGCCGGGAATGGCGGTGGTCAGCTGAAGGATCCCGTGTACCTCACCAGCCTGAGCTGAGGAGAGTCCACTGTCCGTAAGAACGGCTGGCAGCCAGCCGACTGCAACATAAAACGGCATTGCATTCAGGCCCATAAAAAGGGTGACCTGCCAGGCCAGAGGCGAGCGCCAGACCGCGACGGTCGCCGCTTTTTTCTCCCCCACTGCTGGGAGCTGATGCTTCTCCTTCAACTGGGGCAACCATAAAAGCAGCGCCAGCAGAGGCGCAATCACCAGCATGGCTAACGCGATGTTCCAGCCCCAGCTCTGCGTCAGAGGAATGACAAGGGCTGAACCAATAGCACCAGCCGCGCCCATGGTGATGGAATATGCCCCCGTCACGGAAGCCACGTTGCCGGAAAAGTCACGTTTGATCAGGCCAGGTAGCAGGACATTACCAAGGGCAATCCCTATACCTATAAATACTGTCCCGACATAAAGCGTCCAGACACTACCTGTGGAGCGAAGCAGAATGCCCGCTGAAATCACGGCCAGTGCACCAAAAAGGGTGCGTTCCAGACCGTACTTCCTGGAGATGGAGGCGCTCAGGGGTGAAAAGGCGGCAAAGGCCAGTAAAGGCAGTGAGTTAAGCAACCCAACGGCAGTAATACTTAGCCCATAATCATGGCGGATGGACTCTAAAACGGGCGCAACAGCGGTAAACGGAACACGCAGGTTAATAGCGATAAAGAGGATGCCGGTCACAAGTATGACTGAAGACCACTTGTTCGTAGTGTGGGACATAAACTGTGCTTTCTCTGAAAAAAAGAAAGACTTTAAAGTACGCATGAGTTACAGAATACAGATAACCTGACAACATATAACTAAATCATGCCAGCTTATAAGAAACCGGTGACCTCGCCGGAAGAATTTACAGCCGATGCATTCAGTCAGGCTGCTATCGCCCTGCATGTATCTTCGTCTGGCGAGTATGCCGGGCAAAGTCCGCACGCCCATCGTAAAGGCCAGCTTATTCTCTCTTTGCGCGGTGCAGTGAGCTGTGAGGTTCAGGATGCGCTGTGGCTTGTCCCACCGGGACATGCTGTCTGGGTTCCGGGAGAAGTCCCTCACAGCTGCCGTGTCACAAAGAATGCAGAGACCTGCTTTTTATTTATCGAGCCCGGCGCGGCAGCAATGCCGGAAACCTGCTGCACCCTGGCGATTAGTCCTCTGGTCCGCGAGCTTGTTCTGTTTCTGGCAGAGCAGGAACATGCTTATTCGCCTGACAGTAAAACCGCGAGGCTGGCAGCGGTGCTGCTGGAACATATACCGGACGTGCCGGTTAAAGCGCTCCACCTGCCGGTATCCGGCCATCCTAAAATCCGGGCTATGGCCGAGAGACTTTTTAAGGATCCTGATGACCGGAGGACGTTAAAAGAGTGGGCTGTACACCTGGCAACCAGCGAGCGCTCACTGGCCAGACTGATAAAAAATGCCACAGGACTGAGCTTTGGTCGCTGGCGTCAGCAACTGCATTTAATGATTGCCCTGAGCCATCTGGCTGAAGGGCTGTCTGTGCAGCGCGTAGCCGGTATGCTGGGTTATGATTCGGTCAGTGCATTTATAACCATGTTCAGAAAAGCGCTGGGGAAGTCACCGACGCAATATTTTTCTTCCCTGGACTAATGCAATAAAACGCAAACCGGCTTTTTACAAAAACTGTCAGCGTCCGCTTTTCGCTCAAAGCGGACCTTCCGTTCCCATCTGCCTTCTACCTTGAACTCCTTTCTGCCGTATCTCTTTCACTCTTCAACACCATCACTCAGTCCTGACCCGACATTACCTTTTTTCGGATCTGCGTGAAAGTAGAAAAGCTCTAGGGCATTTTGTTCATCAATTAAGGATGATTGTTTCAAATACAGCAATAATAACTATTTAGTTAAAGGAATTAATTTTTATTGCTAAAAACGCAAAAATGACCGGAAAGGGTAAACCGGTGGGGCATCAATTCCCGTCGTGTCATTTTTCGACTTGTGAGCGAAAATCAGAAAAATCTTACCAAGCAGGGTTAACCTGAAAGCGAAGTGCGCTACGATGGGAAGGCTCAGATAATTCAGGGATAAGGAGAATAATAATGGCACAACTTAAAATCAGGGGGGTAAGAAGCTACGCTCCCGACAGAGATATCAGCTTTGATCTCAGCAACAAGGTGACGCTTATCTATGGCCAGAACGGGTCGGGAAAATCCACTGTATCAGGTTATTTCTATGATCGTCAGGCCGACAGGTACCGGCACTGCACATTTGAAAGCCCACATGTCAGTCATTTCCAGGTCTTTAATCAGGAATACATCGACAGCAAATTCGCCCGTTCAGATTATCAGCCCGGGATCTTTACGCTCAGCGAAGCTAATGAAGAAAGTCAGGATAAAATCAACAGTATTAACAAAGAAAGAGCAAAGCTGACTGCCCGCATTGAAAAACTTAATCAGGAGATTGCGGAAAAGAACGGGATGAAAGAGACTGTCATCGAGCACTGTGCCAAGGATATTTTTAACAGGACAGTTAATGACAGAAAAAGCCTCAGCGATTTTCTGAATGGCGCCAGAATACAAAGAACGTTCTACGAACGTATGATTGCAACATTACCTGCCGGCGCGCATACCACTACTGAAGATCTGGCCGGAAGATGGCAGGCGCTTAGCCAAAGTGAAGGTACACTTGTCGATGAAATTAACATTCCCCCGACCTTTGTACTGACGGAAAAGATAATAAAACTCATGCAGGTACCCGTCATGCCTGCAAGCAGTACGCAATTCTCGACATTTATTCAGAACATTGGCAATGCCGACTGGGTGCGCCAGGGGCAGCATTTTATCCACGACGATTTTTGCCCGTTCTGTCAGCAGTCCTTTGATGTCATAAAATTTTCGCAAGAGCTCTGTGAGATGTTTGATGAGACATATCAGACGTCCCTCGGATCACTGCGCCAGGCAGCAGAACGACTCTCTCAGGACTGTGATAGCCTGAATGAATTTGAACGCCGTGTTGCGACCCATTTTTACGTCGATGAGGGGAGTCAGATCCTTACTTTGGTGAAATCCGTAAATAAAGGCTTTCAGCTCTTGCTGCAGCAACTCCTTAATAAAATAAAAGAACCTTCACTGGTAGTAAAACCTGAGAATATTCAGGATCCTCTTTCATTACTCGAGTATGAAGTAGACACATTTAATACCCGGGTACGGGAAAACAACCGGCTGGCTGAGAATTACAGTCAGGAAAAGCAGAAGCTTTATGCAGACGTCATGGCGCACCTCAGGAGGCTCTGTGATGAGTTCTTTACCGAACGCGACAGGCAGCTTGGTGAGCTTCAGAATGACGTTGAGATCAGATTGAGTGAAGCGCAAACCCTCGCAGCCAGTAAGCAGCAGCTGGATGAAGAAACGAACGCGCTGACAGGCCAGCTTTCTGACATACAGCCAACCATAAATGTTATCAATGCTAATCTCAGGCTGCTGGGGATCACCGGTTTTGAAATAATCTGCCATGATGCCGAAATGAAACTGTATCGTCTGCAGCGTGGGAGCGAACCTGATAAAGCGGAAGTATTCAAATCTCTCAGTGAAGGGGAGAAAACCATTGTGTCTTTCCTCTATTTTATTGAATCATGCTCTGGTAGCCTCACACCCGATACAATTAATCCTGAAAATAAACTCATTGTCATTGATGATCCTATTTCCAGCCTGTCACATAACTATATCTATGAAGTCGCTGCACTCATTAAACGAAAAATCATCAAAGCAGAAGCGGCCAGACATGTCATCATACTTACTCATAATATGTTTTTCTTCCAGGAAATACTGCTAAACAGTGGTCGCCTGCAGGATAAGCGGGAAACGCCAGTAAACTGGTCTCTGCTTCGAATCATTAAATCTGACTTCAGTTCATGCGAAACGCTTTCCATGCACGAAATGCTCAATGAATATCAGGCGTTATGGCAGACCCTGAAAGATGTCAGGGACGAGAAAACCCAGCCTGTTGTGCTGTTTAATACGATGAGAAATATTCTTGAGTATTATTTCAGCTTTGCCTGCAAAAATGAAAAACTGAAAGAAGCCCTTGAGTCTCTGGCAAGCGAACACAGTGATGCCGGAGAATATGATTCATTTTACCGGGCAATCAACCGGCATTCTCATTCAGATGGCAGAAATATCTTTTCTACCGGTGTCATTGATAAAGAGCGCTATCTGAAAATGTTCAGGAAAGTGTTTATTCATACTGATGATGATGATCACTATCTTGCCATGATGGGGGAATCAAAAGAGCTACAGGAAGTGGGAGACTAAACGATAAGTATCGTCACCTGCGGGTACCGTTCACTTAACGCGTCGGGAGCGAGCGCATGTGCTTACGCACATGTTCTACGCGCCCGAAACGAAAACGTGTATACCGTATTACGGGTACAATTTTCGGTTTCATGGCGGGTTTTCCTTTTACAGTCCGGCTACTGCCGGAAGTCCCTGTAACCATTTACAGGCGGTAAAAAGCGCAGAGAGGGAACACCCGAGGTGACGACTACTGATTATAAACACCGTTCCGGTTAGAGGTAAACTATTTCCATATTACATACATGGAAAAAAACTGATGAAGATCATGTTTCCTGACTCAGGGCAGGTCTGCCCGGGACAGTGCAGCTTTCAATACAACCATGGAGATGAAGGCGGCATTGGCCGCGGCCGGAACCCCGAACGACCCGAACGACACGGCCATTGCCGGGCACGCCATTGCGACCGGCGCCATCCTGGTGACGAATAATGTGCGGGAGTTTGAGAGGGTACCGAGTCTGGTGCTGGAAGACAGGTTGAACTGACGGCAGAAAGAACGCTGCAGTGGATAATGTCCGCTTTTTACCAATAGCGGACGTTGTTAAGCTCATGCAGTATGGATTCACGAAGAATATACGTTATATTTTGTCCTGATTGACACGGGATGAAAGCTCCTGATGGCTCTCTTTTCGCTCGCTGTAACGATCTGCAAGATAACCGGTTTGTCCCTTAAGCAGCAGCGTGATTTTAAACAGCTCCTCGGCTACATCGACGATGCGGTCATACCATGAAGAAGGTTTCATTCGTCCGTTTTCGTCGAACTCTTGCCATGCCTTGGCTACAGAGGACTGGTTGGGGATTGTAAACATCCGCATCCAGCGACCAAGAATACGCATCTGGTTCACGGCATTGAAGGACTGTGAACCGCCGCAGACCTGCATTACCGCAAGTGTTTTGCCCTGCGAAGGACGAACCGCTCCTTCACTTAAGGGTATCCAGTCAATCTGCGCCTTCATAACTGCGCTCATAGCACCGTGCCGTTCCGGAGAACTCCACACCATCCCGTCACACCATCTGACCAGACCGCGCAGCTCGGTGACTTTGGGATGCGTGTCCGGCGCATCATCCGGCAGGGGTAAACCGGATGGGTTAAAGAGTTTCACTTCCGCGCCCATCGCCGTCAGCAGGCGACCTGCTTCCTCTGCGGCAAAGCGGCTGTAGGAGCGCTCTCTTACTGAACCATACAGGATCAGAATCCGTGGTGGCTCCTGCAGGTGCAGGCGCTCAGCGATGTGTTGATCAAAGCATTTAGTATTCAGGGCAGGAAATTGTTCCATTTTTCTCCTCCAGAGAGCAGATGATTTCAAAGTTAATGCATATGATTTACCATATGTATATTCTAAAGGTAACGGAGAGGAAAATGCTACAACCTGTTCAGCTTTTCAAAATCCTGTCGGATGAAACACGGCTCGCCATTGTCATGCTTCTGCGGGAGTCCGGAGAATTGTGCGTGTGCGATATCTGTGCAGCTACCGCCGAATCACAGCCCAAAATATCACGCCATATGGCCATCCTGCGCGAGGCTAAGCTTGTTCTTGATCGTCGGGAAGGCAAATGGATCCACTATCGTCTGTCACCTCATATTCCGGCGTGGGCCGCTGAGACAATCACGACGTCTTGGCAGTGCCTTCGGGAGGATGTGCGGGAATGGTTGGCAAAATCGGCCTGCAACTCCTGCTGAAGTAGGGGAAACATATTTACATAATCATATATAACGGAGTCTAAAATGTTTTTAGCAGGGAGTATATTTTTACTGACGCTGGTACTGGTGATCTGGCAACCCAGAGGCCTGAGTATTGGCTGGAGCGCGAGTGTCGGAGCTGCGCTGGCGCTGGGAACCGGAGTCATCCATATCGCTGATATTCCCGTTGTCTGGAATATCGTCTGGAACGCGACAGCGGCATTTATTGCGGTCATCATCATCAGCCTGCTGCTCGATGAGTCCGGCTTCTTTGAATGGGCCGCACTGCATGTCTCTCGCTGGGGTAACGGACGTGGCCGCCTTTTGTTTACCTGGATAGTCTTGCTTGGTGCCGCTGTTGCTGCGTTGTTTGCCAATGACGGCGCCGCGCTGATCCTGACGCCGATTGTAATTGCGATGCTGCTCGCACTAGGATTCAGCCAGGGCACGACATTGGCCTTCATCATGGCCGCAGGATTTATTGCAGATACGGCCAGCCTGCCGCTCATTGTTTCTAACCTGGTGAATATCGTCTCGGCGGACTTTTTCGGTCTGGGCTTTACGCAGTATGCCTCCGTTATGATCCCCGTAGATTTGGCAGCGATTACGGCCACTCTGGTTATGCTGCATCTCTTCTTCCGCAGGGACATTCCGGCGACGTATGACGTTTCGCTGCTGAAGGCGCCTGCCAGTGTGATAAAGGATCCGGCAACGTTCAGGGCTGGCTGGATTGTCCTGTTATTGCTGCTTGTCGGTTTCTTTGTTCTGGAGCCTCTGGGAATCCCGGTCAGTGCGATAGCGGCTACTGGCGCAGCAGTACTGTTTATAGTGGCGAAAAGAGGTCATGCCATCAACACCGGAAAAGTCCTGCGCGGTGCGCCATGGCAGATCGTTATTTTTTCGCTGGGCATGTACCTAGTGGTCTATGGCCTGCGCAATGCAGGGCTCACTGAGTATCTGTCTGACGTGCTGAACCTACTGGCAGAAAAGGGGTTATGGGCAGCAACGTTCGGCACCGGCTTCCTGACCGCGTTCCTGTCGTCGGTGATGAATAATATGCCGACGGTGCTGATTGGCGCACTGTCGATTGACGGGAGTACGACGACTGGCGTCGTCAAAGAGGCTATGATCTATGCCAACGTGATTGGCTGCGATTTAGGCCCGAAAATCACCCCGATTGGCAGTCTGGCAACCCTGCTTTGGCTGCATGTGCTTGCCCAGAAAAATATAACGATTACTTGGGGATATTACTTCCGCACCGGCATTATCATGACTCTGCCCGTGCTGTTTGTCACTTTGGCCGCGCTGGCGTTGCGGCTCTCCATCACTTTGTAATGAGATACAGATATGAGCAACATTACCATCTATCACAACCCTGCCTGCGGCACTTCTCGCAACACGTTGGAGATGATCCGTAACAGCGGCAACGAACCGACGATAATTTATTATCTCGATACGCCACCGACCCGTGATGAGCTGATTAAACTTATTTCAGATATGGGAATTACGGTGCGTGCATTACTGCGTAAGAATGTTGAGCCTTATGAACACCTGGGTCTTGATGAAGAGAAATTTAGTGATGAGCAGTTGATTGATTTCATGCTTCAACATCCGATCCTGATTAATCGGCCGGTAGTCGTTACGCCGCTTGGCACTCGTCTTTGCCGCCCTTCAGAAATAATGTTGGATATTCTACCGGAAGGTCAGAAAAGAGCGTTTACCAAAGAGGATGGCGAGAAGGTCATTGACGAAACGGGGAAGCGGGTTAAGTAATCTGCCCACTTCAAAATATCGGACGCCTGTTCACGCTATGCGGGCGTCCGCTTTTCGCTCATAGCGGATACAGGCCTGCGTGTCAGTCCGCTTCGTGCCAGAAGCGGACTTGATTAAATTAACATGGAGCAGACCATCACGCTCTGCTCAAGTTTATGTTCTTCATGCCGATAAAGGCAGATAAGTACAGAACAC
>NZ_JAVDXN010000012.1:0-102767 GCF_031457955.1 Mixta sp. BE291
GCAGCGGTGTTGGCTGCTTTTACTCACCGCGCTCACTTACTTATGTAAGCTCGCGGGATTCGTTCAGTTGCCGCCTTGCTGCAACCCGAAATGCTGTGGGTAAGCGGCGCGTACCTTTTCCGTTGCGGCTCTGTTTTACCAGCGCGCTTTTAACAGGTTCGGCTGAATGCCGTTAATGGCACGCGTATTACCGAACACCTGCGGCGCCATACCGGCTTCAAACTCTTCACGGAAATATTTGATCGCGCTTTGTAATGGCTCTACGGCGCCAGGCGCGTGAGCACAGAAGGTTTTACCCGGGCCAAGCTGGCGGCAAAGCTGCAGCAGCGTTTCGATATCGCCCGGCTGCCCTTTCCCCTGCTCCAGCGCGCGCAGAATTTTCACGCTCCACGGCAGGCCGTCACGGCAAGGCGTACACCAGCCGCAGGATTCACGGGCAAAAAACTCTTCCAGGTTACGCACCAGCGAAACCATATTGATTTCGTGATCCACCGCCATCGCCAGCGCGGTGCCCAGACGGCTGCCCGCTTTACCGATGCTGGCAAATTCCATCGGCAGATCGAGATGCTGGTCGGTAAGGAAGTCGGTGCCTGCGCCGCCCGGCTGCCAGGCTTTAAACTTCAGCCCGTCGCGCATGCCGCCAGCATAATCTTCCAGAATTTCACGCGCCGTAATGCCAAACGGCAATTCCCAGACGCCTGGATTTTTTACCCGGCCCGAGAAGCCCATCATTTTGGTGCCCGCGTCTTCGCTCTTCGACAGCCCCTTGTACCACTCCACGCCGTTGGCGAGGATGGCCGGCACGTTAGAGAGCGTCTCGACGTTGTTTACGCAGGTCGGTTTGCCCCAGGCGCCAGCGGAAGCCGGGAATGGCGGCTTGGAGCGCGGGTTAGCGCGACGGCCTTCCAGCGAGTTAATCAGCGCCGTCTCTTCACCGCAGATATAACGACCCGCGCCGGTATGCACGATCAGTTCAAAATCAAAACCGGTGCCAAGGATATTTTTCCCCAGGAAGCCCGCTTCGGTGGCTTCGGCGATAGCGCGACGCAGATTCACTGCCGCCTCGATATATTCGCCACGCAGGAAGATGTAGCCGCGATACGCTTTCAGCGCAAAAGCGCTGATCAGCATCCCTTCCACCAGCTGGTGCGGCATCTGCTCCATCAGCAGGCGGTCTTTATAGGTGCCCGGCTCCATCTCATCGGCGTTACACAGCAGGTAACGGATGTTCATCGACTCATCTTTCGGCATCAGGCTCCACTTCAAACCCGTGGAGAAGCCTGCGCCGCCGCGCCCTTTCAGGCCGGAATCTTTTACCTGCGCGACGATTTCGTCAGGCGCCAGGCTTTTAAGCGCTTTTTCCGCGCCCGCGTAGCCGTTTTTGCTGCGGTATTCGTCAAACCACACCGGCTGCTGGTCATCACGCATGCGCCAGGTAAGCGGGTGCGTTTCCGCAGTACGAATGATCTCTTTTACTGTCATTGATACTGCTCCAGTAACGATGGAATATTTTCCGGCGTCAGGTGAACGTGGGTATCTTCATCCACCATCATCGTCGGGCCTTTATCGCAGTTACCGAGGCAGCAGGTTGGCAGCAGCGTGAAGCGGCCATCCGCCGTGGTCTGGCCTGGCTTGATATTCAATGACTGCTCCAGCGCGGCCTGAATGCCTTGATAGCCGGTAATGTGGCACACCACGCTATCGCAATAGCGGATCACGTGACGGCCCACCGGCTGACGGAAAATCTGACTGTAAAAGGTCGCCACCCCTTCCACATCGCTGGCAGGGATGCCTAACACCTCGGCAATGGCATTAATCGCACCATCCGGCACCCAGCCGCGCTGTTTCTGCACGATTTTCAGCGCTTCAATCGAGGCGGCGCGTGCATCTTCGTAATGGTGTTTTTCATGCTCAATCGCGTCGCGTTCTGCCGCACTTAGCTCAAAGACCTCGGTCGGGTCGATCGTTTCGATGGCAATTTTTTGATCGTGCATAATTAGCGGTCCACGTCTGACATAACAAAATCGATACTACCCAGGTAAACGATCAGGTCGGATACCAGGCTGCCGCGGATCACCGAAGGGATCTGCTGCAGGTGCGGGAAGCTTGGCGTACGAATACGCGTGCGATAGCTTACGGTGCTGCCGTCGCTGGTCAGGTAATAGCTGTTGATCCCTTTGGTCGCTTCGATCATCTGGAATGATTCGTTAGCAGGCATCACCGGTCCCCAGGAAACCTGCAGGAAGTGGGTAATCAGGGTTTCAATGTGCTGCAGCGTACGCTCTTTCGGCGGCGGCGTGGTCAACGGATGATCGGCTTTAAACGGTCCGGCCGGCATGTTGTTCAGGCACTGCTCAAGAATACGCAGGCTCTGGCGCATCTCTTCCATTTTCAGCATCACGCGGGTGTAGGCGTCGCTGACGCCGCTGCCCACCGGAATCTCAAAATCGAAGTTTTCATAGCCAGAGTAAGGACGCCATTTACGCACGTCGAAATCGATGCCGGTCGCACGCAGGCCTGCGCCGGTGGTGCCCCAGGCAAGCGCTTCATCTTTACCATAAGCGGCAACGCCTTTAGCACGGCCAACCAGCACGCTGTTTCTCAGCGCGACGGTTTCATATTCCTTCAGACGCTTCGGCATCCAGTCAAGGAACTCACGCAGCAGACGCTCCCAGCCTTTCGGCAGGTCATGCGCGACGCCGCCGATACGGAACCAGGCCGGGTGCATACGGAAGCCGGTAATCGCTTCCACTACATCATAAATTTTCTGGCGATCGGTAAAGGCAAAGAACACCGGCGACATCGCGCCGACGTCCTGAATAAACGTCGAAATATAGAGCAGATGGCTATTGATGCGGAACAGCTCAGAGAGCATGACGCGAATCACGTTAACGCGATCCGGCACCACGATGCCCGCCAGCTTCTCAACCGCCAGCACATAAGGCATTTCATTAACGCAGCCGCCCAGATATTCCACACGGTCGGTGTAAGGAATATAGCTGTGCCAGGACTGACGCTCGCCCATTTTTTCCGCGCCGCGGTGGTGATAACCGATATCAGGCACGCAGTCGACGATCTCTTCACCATCCAGCTGCATAACGATGCGGAAAGCACCGTGTGCTGACGGGTGGTTCGGGCCGAGGTTGAGGAACATAAAGTCCTCGTTTTCGGTGCCGCGCTTCATGCCCCAGTCTTCCGGCTTGAAACGCAGCGCTTCCATCTCCAGATCCTCTTTCTGCTTGGTCAGCTCAAAAGGATTGAATTCCGTCGCACGCGCCGGATAGTCTTTGCGCAGCGGGTGACCTTCCCAGGTTGGCGGCATCATGATGCGCGTCAGGTGAGGATGCCCGTCAAAGGTGACGCCGAACATTTCCCAGGTTTCACGCTCATACCAGTTGGCGTTGGGGAAAAGTTTGGTCAGGGTCGGCAGGTGCATGTCATTTTCAGACAACGCCACCTTGAGCATGATGTCGCTATTGCGCTCAATAGAGAGCAGATGGTAGAAAACGGAAAAATCCGCCGCGGGCAGCCCGTTACGGTGGGTACGCAGGCGCTCATCCGTTCCATGCAGGTCATACAGCATCACATAGGGTTTAGGCAGCTTGCGTAAAAATTCCGCGATCGCCAGCAGCTGTTCACGCTTAACCCAAACAACCGGAATGCCGGTGCGCGTTGGCTGAACGGTAAAGGCATCCGGCCCAAAGCGGTTACGCAACTCGCCGATCACCGGATCATCCAGGTGATCCCGGGTTTGCCATGCAGGCTGAGCGAGATCTTGCGTGGTCAAATCTGTCATACGTTACTCACCATTGGCCTGAAAACAGGCACGAAGTCGTTGGTGTCAGGATGGGGTGCGCGCGTTGGTTGGTGGTATTATTGCGCTGCGTGTCAGGCCCCATCCATAAACTGTTGATTAAATTTCGTCCGGGGTACGCAGGTTCGTTACCGCAATGCGATCGTCGCGTTTCCTTTCGCGTTCAGACTGCATATTGGCGCGGTAGACGCCCTGATCGCCAACCACCCAGGAGAGCGGACGACGTTCTTTACCAATGGATTCCTGCAACAGCAGCAGCGCCTGCATATAGGCTTCCGGGCGCGGCGGGCAGCCAGGGATATAGACATCCACCGGCAGGAACTTATCAACGCCCTGCACTACCGAGTAGATATCGTACATGCCGCCTGAGTTAGCGCAGGCGCCCATCGAGATCACCCATTTCGGCTCCAGCATCTGATCGTACAAACGCTGAATCACCGGTGCCATTTTGGTGAACGGCGTCCCGGCAACCACCATAAAGTCAGCCTGACGCGGCGAAGCACGAATAACTTCGGAACCAAAGCGGGCTACGTCATGCACCGAGGTAAACGAGGTGGTCATTTCGACATAACAACAGGATAAGCCGAAGTTAAACGGCCAAAGAGAGTTCTTACGACCCCAGTTCACCATGTCATGCAGCGCGTTTTCCAGCTTGCCCATGTAAACGCTGCGGTGAACGTGTTGCTCCAGTGGGTCGGAAACGACCTCCTGTTTCTGCAGGGGATAACGGTCATTCTCACCGTTGGGGTCTATGCGGGTGAGCGTATAGTCCATCTTAATGCCTCGCTGTTACTGCTTTTGAGGGTTGGTGTTAGTGACCTTTCCGGTATCAACGTCCACGCGACGACGCGCAGGCGCCCAATCCAGCGCACCAATCCGCACCAGATAAACCAGACCAGCCAACAGCACCAAAATGAAAATTGCGGCTTCTACAAAGCCGATCCAACCGCTTTCACGGATAGAGGTCGACCATGCATATAAAAAGAGGGCTTCTACGTCGAAGATCACGAAGAACATAGCCACCAGGTAGAATTTGGCAGAAAGGCGCAGATGCGTGCTGCCAACCGGATCGATACCTGATTCAAATGGGGTGTTTTTATAACGCGCGCGCGCGCGACCGCCTAACAGCCAGCCGCCGGCCAGCATAAAGACGCATAGCCCAAAAGCGACAACGATAAAAACAACGAATGCCCAGTGATGAGCGATAACTTCGGTGGTTGTTGACATACTCTCTGCTTACTCATCAAAAGTGGCGTTTAGCGTCCTGCGATGCCGATAGCGAAGAACACACCACATTAATTCAAGGGAAGGATGAAAAACCTTATAAATTATGCTGTCTTTAACCTATAAGCAGCAATTTAATGGGGTTTTTTACCCCTTTCTATAACCTTTTGTCAACTTTGACAAAAGTATCCACAGACTAATTTACATTTACATCATTTTATTAACACGAAATGCGCACTATTTAGGCTAAATCGAGTCAGTTTAGGAATGTAAATTAAGTGTAGTGGGTATTGGCACAGTTGGATCGCGCATTTAACAAACATATTTTGACAGGAAAACGGTAAATTTCCTGCCCCTTAGCAGGGTTATTTTTTTGATCCAGAACACACTTTTGCCCTTTTTGATAAAATAATCGTCAATCAGATCGGCTGCTTTTTCAGCAATCGCATCTGAAAAAAGGAATAAGTTAAAAAAGGATTTTATTCAAAAAAGCGTTTCACTTTTATTAAGCGAGGAAAATCAAAAGTCGTAACGAAGCGGGAAAAAAGCGGGGGAAAAGCTTAATAAAAAAGCCTCTTAACCCATTTTCAGGTTAAGAGGCTTTTTTTTCACAATGTTAGCTGATAAAACCTGTTCTAAATGAGAAAACCTCTCATTTTTTCACTTATTCTTCATCATCCAGTAACATTGCATCACCCTGACCCGCTAACGAAAGGTTATACGGGTCATTGCTGGATTCCATCGCGTTGAAAATAGCCAGCGCCAGCTCATTTTCGCTGTCAGGATTACGGCACAGCAGATATTGCGTATCCGGCAGGACCGGCAGGCCTTCCGCCGCGCCCATCACGCGCAGCTCCGGGCTCATCATCTCTACCGGACGCGCAGTCACGCCAAGACCCGCTTTCACCGCCGCGCGCACTGCCGCCAGCGTGGAAGCGACATAAGAGATACGCCACGGGATACCGGCTTCATTCAGGTGATCGATAGCCATATCGCGATACGGGCTTGGCTCATCCAGCAGCACCAATGGAATGGCTTCGCCGCGCTGGAAGATGTAATCCGCTGCGCAGTACCACAGCGTCGGTGACGTACGCAGTACCTGATGGGTGAAATTGCCCGGACTGGAGGTGGTCACCACCAGGTCAACTTCGCCCTGATTGAGCATTTCCATCATAAACGGGTTACGCTTCACACGTACGTCGATCGCCAGTTTTGGATAAACAGAGGTCACGCGGTTCAGCAAGAACGGCAGAATAGTATCTGACGTATCATCAGAGGCGCCGATGGTCAGCACGCCCTGCACGTTGCTGTACATCAGTGAGGTACAGGCTTCATCGTTAAAACGTAAAATTTTGCGGGCATAGCCGAGCAGCTGAATACCGTGCTCGGTCAGCAGCTTGTTACGGCCATGACGGGCAAACAGCTCTTTCCCTACCAGCTGCTCCAGACGCTGCATCTGCTGGCTAACCGCGGACTGGGTTCTGCATACGGCGGCGGCGGCGGCGGCAAAGGTGTTGAGATCTGCTACGGCAACAAACGTTCTCAGCAGATCGAGATCGAGATTGAGTATCGGACGATTTGCATTAGTCATATTTTTTCTTCACTTATAAGTTTTTAAGAACAACTACCCTGGTGTTACTCCCGTCGATCAAATGTCAGACGGAGATTAAGATGGCAATAATGACGTTTCCGAAAACCGGAAGCGACAGCTCAACACTGCATAAAGAAAAGCTGCTTTTCATATACCGCTGGAGGAATGCATGCAGACCAGCCAGTGCCGCCGGTATTGACCTGTTAAAACGTTCAGCGCTTAGGCGCTACTACACTGGACGCAAAATCGCGCCCTGCTTATTGATGGAAGCCGCGCCAACTTCAGGCAAGTTAACTACGGGGCCGCTGGTTCATAACTTTCACATGCTGCGCTGGCAAAATGTCACAACGCAAAAAAACGAATATTTTACCGGACTTAACCTTAACAACCGCCGCGTTTCCCCCGGCTGGCGTCAGGCATATTGGTTTTATCACAAAGTCCGTTGATGGATATCCTGCCACAACGACGCCTAATTTTTAAGCCCCAATCGCATTTTTCTTATCAATAAAGCCGCGTTTTAGCATTATTGCTTCTTTTTTTAACGATTGGTTTTAACGGCGCGCTGGCTGAAAAGCATCCTAAGGCGCAATGGGGTACCCGATGCAAAAGTGGCAGCAAAGCATTCAATTTGTCTAAACATTATCCCCCCTACCGCTTATCGGCAGTTTAAGTAGCAAAATTTAACTGTTTCGTTCCGTATCAATCTACATTTTTCATCTTAATTTGTTTCTTTTTCTGATCCAGCTCGCATGCTGTGAAGAGATGCTTACAGGGAGCGGTGATGGTTGGTTTTTTATGCTGTGTTTTAAGTAAAAATTGGGGTTTTAATCCAGACAATTAAGATTACCTGACGTTGCATACCGCCCAGTACGTCATTGATTCCCGGTTGCGCCAAAAGCGGGCGGTGCCCTTCAAATATCGCAAGCAGAAGAGTAAATTGAGCGGGTTTATTTCCACGGCAGGAACGCAGTTCTGTCAGTTAGGGCACATGCAATGAATACAATTATCGAAAAATCGTCGAAGCTGGATAATGTTTGTTATGACATCCGCGGTCCGGTGTTAAAAGAGGCCAAACGTCTTGAAGAAGAAGGCAATAAGGTCCTGAAGTTAAATATTGGTAATCCCGCGCCGTTTGGCTTTGAGGCTCCGGATGAGATTCTGGTCGATGTTATTCGCAACCTGCCTGGCGCTCAGGGCTATTGTGATTCCAAAGGGCTTTACTCCGCGCGTAAAGCGATTATGCAGCATTACCAGGCGCGTGATATGCGCGACGTTACCGTTGAAGATATCTATATCGGCAACGGCGTTTCCGAGCTGATTGTGCAGTCGATGCAGGCGTTGCTGAACAGCGGCGATGAGATGCTGGTGCCCGCGCCAGACTATCCGCTGTGGACCGCTGCGGTTTCCCTTTCCAGCGGTAACGCGGTGCATTATTTGTGCGATGAATCGGCGGGCTGGTTCCCGGATCTGGACGACATTCGCAGCAAAATCACGCCGCGCACGCGTGGCATTGTGATTATCAATCCCAATAACCCAACCGGCGCTGTCTACAGCAAAGCGCTGCTGATGGAGATTGTGGAGATTGCACGCGAACATAATCTGATCATTTTCGCCGACGAAATTTACGACAAAATTCTCTATGACGCTGCGCAGCACCACTCTATTGCCGCGCTGGCGCCCGATCTGCTTACCGTGACATTTAACGGCCTGTCGAAAACCTATCGCGTGGCGGGATTCCGTCAGGGCTGGATGGTGCTTAACGGCCCGAAAAAACATGCCAAAGGCTATATCGAAGGGCTAGAGATGCTGGCCTCT
The DNA here is from genome assembly GCF_031457955.1 of Mixta sp. BE291. NCBI lineage: Bacteria > Pseudomonadati > Pseudomonadota > Gammaproteobacteria > Enterobacterales > Erwiniaceae > Mixta > Mixta sp. BE291. Next base: position 8,445 of record NZ_JAVDXN010000012.1, read on the forward strand.
ATGCGTTTGTGCGCCAACGTTCCGGCGCAGCACGCCATCCAGACTGCGCTTGGCGGCTACCAGAGCATCAGCGAATTCATCATGCCCGGCGGACGGTTATATGAGCAGCGCCAGCGCGCCTGGGAGCTGATTAATGACATTCCCGGCGTCAGCTGCGTGAAGCCGCAGGGCGCGCTCTATATGTTCCCGCGTATCGACGCGAAAAAATTCAACCTGCACGACGATCAAAAAATGGTGCTGGATTTCCTGTTACAGGAAAAAGTGCTGCTGGTGCAGGGATCGGCGTTTAACTGGCCGTGGCCGGACCATGTGCGCATCGTGACGCTGCCGCGCGTTGACGATCTGGAAATGGCGATTGGTAAGTTTGGCCGTTTCCTTGAGGGTTACCGCCAGTAAAACCGGCACGCGTTCCCTGCGCTAGCGCCGGGCATGAAAAGGCGATACTGTTGCTGCGGAGACCGGAAATGCCGGTTTCCGCAGTTTGCGTAGAGGAGAAACCTTTTCAATGAAGCAGAGCCATTTTTTCGCCCATCTTTCCCGCCTTAAACTGATCAACCGCTGGCCGCTGATGCGCAACGTGCGTACGGAAAATGTTTCTGAGCATAGCTTACAGGTGGCGATGGTCGCTCATGCCCTGGCGCTGATCAAAAACCTGAAGTTTAACGGTAACCTGAATGCGGAACGCATTGCGCTGATTGCGCTCTACCATGACGCCAGCGAGGTACTGACCGGCGATTTGCCCACGCCGGTTAAGTATTACAACGCGCAAATTGCGCACGAATATAAAAAAATCGAAGAGATTGCCCGCCATCAGCTGATTGAAATGCTGCCTGCCGAGCTACAGGATGCGTGGCGGCCGCTGCTGGATGAACAGCAGCAGAGCGAGGCGGAAACAGCCATTTTGAAACAGGCCGATGCGCTGTGCGCCTATTTGAAATGCCTTGAAGAGCTGTCAGCTGGCAATAATGAGTTCCGCCGGGCACTGGCGCGCCTGGAGAAAACCCTTGAGCGGCGACGCAGCGAGGAGATGGACTATTTCATCGCGGTTTTCGTTCCCAGCTTTAATCTGTCGCTGGATGAAATATCGCAGGATACGCCGCTGTAACTCAAAACGGAAACAGCAGCGGCACCAGCAGAACGCTAACCACCATCACCACCAGCGTAAATGGCACGCCAATTTTCACGAAGTCGCCGAAGCGATAGCCGCCCGGCCCCAATACCAGCGTGTTAACCGGCGACGAGACCGGCGTCATAAAAGCGGCAGAGGCGGCAATGGCGATGATCATGGTGAAGGGGTAAGGCGACACGCCCATCTGCTGCGCGGCCGCCACGCCAATCGGCGCCATCAACACGGCAGTCGCGGTATTGGAAATAAACAGCCCGATGCTGGCGCAGAGAATAAATAAACAGAGCAGCATAATATGCGGGCCCTGACCGCCCGCAACATCCATCAGCCCCTGCACAATCAGCGCCACGCCGCCGGTTTTTTGCAGCGCCAGCGCAAACGGCATCATCCCGGCAATCAGGATCAATCCCGGCCAGTGAATCGCTTTATAGGCGCTTTCCATATCGATACAGCGGAATTTTCCCATCAGTAAACAGGCGATAATCGCCGCAATCGGGCCGGGGATCACATCGGTGATCATCAGCGCTACCATCAGCGCCAGGCAGAACAAGGCGTGCGGAGCCTGACTGTGCGCCGGTACCGCTTCGTCGATCTCCGCAGGCAGCGCCAGCAGCAGTAAATCGCGTTTTTGCTGCTGTAGCTGCTGAATGCGTCGCCAGTCGCCAATCACCAGCAGGATATCGCCGACCTCCAGCGCTTCATCCGCCAGGGCACCCTCCAGCAGGCCGTTGCGGCGTCGAATTCCAATGACGCTGACGCCATAACGCTGACGGAACGCCAGCTCGCGTACGCTTTTGCCCGGCAGCTCTGAATCAGGGATCAATGACACTTCCGCCATGCCCACATCCCGCGCGCGATCGGAAAAATAGTCACCGCGCAAAATCAACGGCTCCAGCAGCTGCTCGCTGCAAAACTGCCGCAGATCGATCTCAGCCGCCGACATATCAATCAGCAGTACATCTCCGCTGCGAAACGTGGTTTCCCCGGTGACCGTCACCATTACGCGCCGAAACTTGCGCCAGCGTTCCAGGCCAACCACGTTAGCGCCATATTTTTTCCGCAGCTTAAGATCGTCAAGGCGGTGCCCTATCAGCGGCGAACCGGTGCGGATGGCCAGGCGACGAGCGCGACCGCTCAGGCGATATTCACGAATCAAATCGCGAAAATTACGGCGGCGCGGCGCAGAAGCTTGCGAGGATTCAGTAGAGGACGCCGCCAGCCAGTAGCGCGCCACCAGCATATAGCCGATACCCAGCGCCAGCACGGTCAGCCCAATGGGCGTAACGGCAAAAAAGCTAAAACCCGCCAGCCCTTCACGCTGGAGTTCACTGTTCACCACTAGGTTTGGCGGCGTAGCTACCAGCGTCATCATGCCGCTAATCAGCCCGGCGACGCTCAGCGGCATCATGAGCCTGGCGGGCGATGAGCCTATTTTTGCTGCCACGCTCAGCACCACAGGGATAAAGATTGCCACTACGCCGGTCGAGCTCATAAAGGCGCCCAGCCCGGCGACGGTCAGCATCAGCCATACAATCATTTTGCTTTCGCTGTTGCCAGCTACTTTCATCAGCCATTCGCCGGTTTGCAACGCGATGCCGGTGCGCACTAACCCTTCGCCAATCACAAACAGCGCGGCGATTAAAATCACGTTCGGATCGCTAAAACCGATGGTGGCTTCCTGCAGCGTCAGCGTGCCGCTAAGCACAAAAGCGACGATCACCAGCAGCGCAACGACATCCATACGCAGCCTGCCGGAAGCAAACAGCCAGACGGTTATGCCCAGCAGCCCTATCACCCAAAGAAGTTGACTATTCACCGCCCGTTCCGCGCTACAAAACCCTCAAGGCGTGCAGCATGCCATAAAATAAACCCCGCGATAGCGGGGTTACATCAATCACTTTTGGGTTAGCACCGTTATTGTGCCATCCTCGGCTTTGCTGATGCGTAGCGCGCTAAGCGTCGTCAGTTGCAGCGCGGTTTCCGCCAGGCGCGGCGTATCTGCTGGCGCATTCACCGCAATCACCGCGCAGCCCGCCGCAAGGCCGGAAAGAATACCGGCAGGCGCATCCTCCACCACAATGCAGTCGGACGGAGAGAGGCCAAGCAGCTCGGCGCCTAGCAGGTAGGCATCCGGCTCCGGTTTCCCCTTTTTAACCCGCTCGGCGGTAACAAAATGGGTGGGCAGCGGTAGCCCTGCCGCCTGTCGGCGCGCAGAAGCCACCGGCATGGAGCCGGACGTCACAATCGCCCAGGGGATCTCAAGCGCGTTTAAATGCGCCAGCAGTTCGCACGCACCAGGCAGCGCCGTTACGCCGTCCGTATCCTCAGCTTCAGTTTTTTCCAGCAGCGTAAACTCTTGCTGGATCGCCTCTTCGCTGCTGCCGGACATAAAGTGACGCAATGAAGTGATAGCCTGCTTGCCGTGAATAAAATCAAGGATTTCATCCGTATCAATACCGTGACGCTTTCCCCAGTTACTCCAGGCGCGTTCCACAACCGGCAAAGAATCGACCAGCGTACCGTCTAAATCAAACAAAAAACCTTTACACTTCACTCACGTTTCCTTCTCTGTCAGGCGTTGATGATTTGCGCAATCTCGGTCGCGCACAGATGATACTGCCGTGGGCAGGTTTGCCAGACGGCCAGCATACGTTGGTATTTTTCCCACATCGGGGTCTGGGCATTAAAGCCGTGTGTGCCGCCATCGAAATGCGTATAGCGCCCTTCGGTGTTCACCATAAAACGCACATAGCCCAAATAGCGCGCTTCGGTTGCCGCATCAAAACCCAGAAAGTGTAACCGACGTTCGTCAATGGCGGCGCGATCCTTCAGGTTTTCCCAGGATACCCGCAGCGCATGGTGCATTTCCATCACGTTAATGATGGCGCGGCAAACCTCTTCAGTCAGCTCGCCAAATTCGCGATCTAACTCGCGCATTTGCAGGCTATATCCGCGTTCAATAATGGTTTGCAGGCGACGATAGCGCTCGCCGTTATCGGGGTCGAGCAGGGTCATGAGTTTGTATTGGTTGGAGAGAATTAAGCGCTGCGCGTGCGTCATGTCCATCTTTAACTCCTGTATTAAGGCACCAGAAAAGGATGTTCAAGAATCGCACGACGCACCAAAAGGCGGTATCACAAGCCAGCCTTTCTTTGATTTAAGCCGGGTTGCCGTAGAAAAATTATCGGGCAACCCGCGCTTTATTCAGAGATCATCAAGGAAGGTGTTATCTAACTGGCGAAAAGCGCGTTTCAGCAGATCTGCCAGCGCCTGATAGGTGGGTTTACCTTCAACCGGCGCAATGGCTTGCCCGGCCTGCTGCAGCTTCTCACGGACCTCATGAAACCAGTTTAATAGCGCGGGCGGCAACGGCGTCACGGAACGGCGTCCCAGCCACCATAACCCCTGCATCGGCAGGCTACAGGCAAACAGCGCGGTCGCCACCGCCGGGCCGAGCTGACCGCCCAGCGCGATTTGCCAGGTCAGGGTAAAAATCGCTAATGGCGGCATAAAACGGATCGCAAAGCGCGTGGCGGTACTGATACGGTTTTCCGGGAAAACCGGCGCGAGGCGTTTATCGTTCGGCCATGTTTTCATGTAGTGCTGTCCAAGCTGGAATGTTTTAAACCAACCGACGCTGGATTCATTTGCCATGGCTCACCTCAACTTCTTTTGCAAGATTTAAAAAATTTAAGCAACGAAACAACTTTATGTGACAACCTTCAAAAAATTTTGTTTTTACGCGGCGCTGCCGTTATTCTGAGCGCGTTATCAGCGCTGCTAAAGCGAATAATTCTTATTATTTTGAGGTGGAGCCGTCGAAGGCGACACAACTTTCAAAATTTTACGTAAAATTACCGAGTTTTTTTGTTATCGGATAACTTTTTGCTGGCAGTATGATGATAATCATTAATGTACCAGCTTTCATACACTACGATGATAGACTGATTGCTTTTTTTTTAGCCACTTTTGACTAATAGGTACTTCCATGTCGAGTAAGTTAGTACTGGTTCTGAACTGCGGCAGCTCTTCCCTGAAGTTTGCCATCCTTAATCCGGCTGACGGTAAAGAGTATCTGTCAGGTCTGGCCGAATGTTTCCATCTGCCTGAAGCACGCATTAAATGGAAGCTGGACGGATCTAAACAGGAAGCTGAACTGGGCGCGGGCGCAGCTCACAGCGAAGCCCTGAACTTCATTGTTAAAAACATTCTGGCACAAAAACCAGAGCTGTCGGCACAAATTGCTGCAATCGGCCATCGTATTGTTCACGGCGGCGAAAAGCTGACCCACTCCGTGGTGATTAGCGATGAAGTGGTGCAGGATATCAAAGAAGCCTCGCCTTTCGCACCGCTGCATAATCCGGCGCATCTGATCGGCATCGACGAAGCGCTGAAAAACTTCCCGCACCTGTCTGATAAAAACGTAGCGGTTTTCGATACGGCGTTCCATCAGACAATGCCGGAAGAGTCTTACCTCTATGCCCTGCCTTATAATCTTTATAAAGAACATGGCATCCGTCGTTACGGCTTCCACGGCACCAGCCATTATTATGTGTCGATTGAAGCGGCCCGCATGTTGAATAAACCGGTGGAAGAGCTGAACGTGATCACCTGCCACCTGGGCAACGGCGCTTCCGTCTCAGCTATCCGCAACGGTAAATGCGTGGATACCTCCATGGGCCTGACCCCGCTGGAAGGCCTGGTGATGGGTACGCGCAGCGGCGATATCGATCCGGCGATCATTTTCTTCCTGCACGATACGCTGGGCATGAATATCGATGCCATTAATAAGCTGCTGACCAAAGAATCGGGCCTGCTGGGCCTGACCGGCGTCACCAGTGACTGCCGCTACGTAGAAGATAACTACGAGACCAAAGAAGATGCCAAACGTGCGATGAACGTATTTTGTCATCGCCTGGCGAAATACATCGGCTCTTACAGCGCGATGATGGATGGTCGCCTTGATGCCGTGGTGTTTACCGGCGGTATCGGTGAAAATGCGGCCATGGTACGCGAGCTATCGCTGGCAAAACTGGCGCTGCTGGGCTTCGAAGTGGATCACGAACGCAATCTGGCGGCGCGCTTCGGACAGGAAGGCTTTATTAACAAAGAAGGCACCCGTCCGGCCCTGGTTATCCCGACCAATGAAGAGTTAGTTATCGCCCGCGACGCCGCGCGCCTTACCGCATAAGACTCTCTCCGTCAGCTCAGGCTGACGGAGTTGTTTTTACCGCCTGAAATTCCTGAGAGGTTAACTGTGTCACGTACCATAATGCTTATCCCTACCGGCACCAGCGTCGGGTTGACCAGCGTCAGCCTGGGCGTCATTCGTGCGATGGAGCGCAAAGGGGTTCGCCTCAGCGTGTTCAAGCCCATCGCGCAACCGCGCGCCGGTGGCAATACGCCTGACCAGACCACCACCATTATTCGTAAAAACTCTTCCATTCCCGCCGCTGAGCCGCTGCAGATGTCACGCGTAGAATCGCTGCTGGGTTCCAACCAGCAGGACGTGCTGATGGAAGAGATTATCGCCCGCTATCACGCCAATACCCAGGACGCAGAAGTGGTGCTGGTGGAAGGCCTGGTGCCCACGCGTAAACATCAGTTCGCCAGCGCGCTTAACTACGAAATCGCCAAGACCCTGAATGCGGAAATCATCTTTGTTACCGCGCTGGGCAACGATTCACCCGCGCAGCTGAAAGAGCGTATCGAAGTGACGCAAAGCAGCTTTGGCGGCAGCAAAAATAAAAATATCACCGGCGTTATCATCAACAAACTGAACGCACCGGTCGATGAACAGGGCCGCACCCGCCCGGATCTGTCAGAGATCTTTGATGACTCCACCAAAGCCAGCGTCGCGAATATCGATCCGAGCCAGCTGTTTGCTAACAGCCCGCTGCCGGTACTGGGCTGCATTCCCTGGAGTTTCGATCTGATCGCTACCCGAGCGATCGATATGTGTCATCACCTGAACGCGCGCGTGATCAATGAAGGTGAAATCCAGACGCGCCGCGTAAAATCCGTCACGTTCTGCGCACGCAGCCTGCCGCATATGCTGGAGCATTTCCGTCCAGGCTCGCTGCTGGTCACCTCCGCTGATCGTCCTGATGTGCTGGTTGCGGCCTGCCTGGCGGCGATGAACGGCATTGAAATCGGTGCGATTCTGCTGACCGGCGGCTATGAAATTGATGACCGGATTGCCAAACTCTGCGCACGTGCCTTCCAGACTGGCCTGCCGGTGTTTATGGTGGAGACCAATACCTGGCAAACCTCGCTTAGCCTGCAGAGCTTCAATCTGGAAGTGCCCAGCGACGATACGCAGCGTATCGAGAAAGTGCAGGAATATGTCGCCAGCCATATCAGCAGCGACTGGATTGAATCGCTGAGCGCCACCTCCGAGCGCAGCCGCCGCCTGTCGCCGCCCGCCTTCCGTTATCAGCTCACCGAGCTGGCGCGTAAAGCGGGCAAACGCATTGTGCTGCCGGAAGGCGATGAGCCGCGTACCGTTAAGGCGGCGGCAATCTGCGCCGAGCGCGGCATCGCCAACTGCGTGCTGTTAGGTAACCCGGAAGAAATTCAGCGCGTTGCCGCAGCGCAAGGCGTTGAGCTGGGCAAAGGCATTGAGATCGTTGACCCGGAAGTGGCCCGCACAGAATATGTGGCTCGCCTGGTTGAACTGCGTAAAAACAAAGGCATGACCGAGGTGGTGGCGCAGGAGCAGCTGGAAGATAACGTGGTGCTGGGCACCATGATGCTGGAGCGCGACGAAGTAGATGGCCTGGTGTCTGGCGCAGTCCATACCACCGCCAACACCATCCGTCCGCCGCTGCAGCTGATCAAAACCGCGCCCAACAGTTCGCTGGTTTCGTCCGTGTTCTTTATGCTGCTGCCGGAGCAGGTGCTGGTTTATGGCGACTGCGCCATCAACCCGGATCCGACCTCCGAGCAGCTGGCGGAAATCGCTATCCAGTCGGCAGATTCCGCTGCGGCTTTCGGCATTGAGCCGCGCGTGGCGATGATCTCCTACTCTACCGGTAACTCCGGCGCGGGCAGCGATGTGGAAAAAGTCCGTGAAGCAACGCGTATCGCCCAGGAAAAACGCCCGGATCTGGTAATCGACGGCCCGCTGCAGTATGACGCGGCAATTATGGAAGATGTGGCGAAGTCTAAAGCGCCAAACTCTCAGGTTGCCGGTCGCGCTACGGTATTTATCTTCCCGGATCTGAACACCGGTAACACCACTTATAAAGCGGTACAGCGTTCAGCCGATCTGATCTCTATCGGGCCGATGCTGCAAGGCATGCGTAAGCCGGTCAACGACCTGTCTCGTGGCGCGCTGGTTGACGATATCGTCTATACCATCGCCCTGACTGCAATTCAGGCCGCGCAGGCGGAAGAGCAGCAAAACTAATTTTAATCGCAAATTAAAGGCGGCCTGGGGGCCGCCTTTTTATTTTCCGCGCCAGAAACGATGGCGTTGCAAATTCCCCTTCACGGTAAATCTTTTTTCCTTGCGCTATAGCGCGCCTTCAACTACGCCATAAATAAGCGCAGCGGCAGCGACTTAAATAGAGAAAATCAAATCCATTTCCGGAAATAAATAAGCGCAACGACAACTAATTTGCTTATTTTATCCACATTTTGTGAAATTACTTTGGTCAAATCCGCATTCCCTAACTAGCCTTAAAATACCTGAAATTGAGGTGTCGTTATTTTTCACGTCTGGTGAAAAATTAATACAGTGGCAACGGGTTAAAAAGATAAACATAGGGAGTAAATATTATGAGTGAACATCCTGATCATCTCCGCAATCGGCAGGATACTGCCTGGGTGGAACCGGTGAATGGTGTACCGCTGAAGCGCATTTCATGGAGCGCTATCTTTGCCGGCGTTATCGCTGCGGTATTAATTCATTTAATTTTATCGCTGTTGGGAACGGCGATCGGTTTGTCCAGTATTGATCCGATGAAGGAGCAAAATCCGCTTGACGGTATTGGCACCGGCGCAGCCATCTGGACCGGCCTGAGCATGCTGGTTTCGATTGCCGTGGGTGCCTGGGTTAGCGGACGTCTGGCGCAGCGCGAAGGGATGCTGCATGGCCTGTTGATGTTCGGCGTGAATACGCTGTTTAGCCTCTGGCTGGCGGTGATGTTAGTGAATTACGCCATGAGCGGTGCCATGAACGTAATGGGCGCAGGCCTGAGCGCTATCGGTAGCAGCATCAGCGCCGTCGCGCCGCAGGCTACGCAAATGGCGCGCGATAAATTACAGGAAAGCGGAATTAACCTTGATGATTTGCAGAATGAATTAGAAACCACGCTGCGTCAGACGGGTAAACCTGAGCTGCAGCCGGAAAATCTGCAAAATGATGCGCAGAATGCCGCCGACAGCGCGCAGAATCAGGCGCAGACCACGGCGAATAATCCACAAAATGCGGATACGGATATTGCCAACTGGGTTAAAGGTTTAATTAGCCGCAATCAGGATACCCTGCAGGCAGCCGACCGTGATGCGCTGAAGAATATTATTAAAGCGCGTACCGGAAAAACCGACGCAGAAGCTGAACAAATTGTCGCTCAGACAGAAAAAAGCTATCAACAGGCGCGGCAAAAATATAATGAGTTAAAACAGCAGGCGGAACAAAAAGCGCGTGAAGCTGCAGATAAAGCCGCAGCCGCTACCGCTAAAGCCAGCTGGTTTGCCTTCTTTATGCTGATTATCGAAGCCATTCTGGCGGGCGTAATGGGCATGGTAGGCCGTCGTACTCAGCCACGTCAGGTACTGAGCAATCAGCGCCCTATCAAACGTGATTAAATAAGCGGTAAAATGAAAAAGGCGGGAGCTTCTCCCGCCTTTTTTACGGCTGTTATTCCGCCTTGACCTGTTTCTCTTGTCTTACCGGTTCGTTCCTGGCGTTGCGACTAAGCCACAGCGACAGCGCCTTCAGTGAATCTGAGGTAAATTCATCGCAGCGGGCAGTGATCTCTTCCGGGGTCAGCCAGAAAACTTCATCAACTTCCTCCGGCTGCATGGCGAATGGCCCGTGCGACACGCAGCTAAACAGCGCGCCCCAAACGCGGCAGTGTTCATCTTCAAAATAGAACTGGCCATGCTCGGCAAAAGGCACCGCGGCGATCCCCAGCTCTTCTTCCGCTTCGCGGCGCGCGGATTCCAGATACCCTTCCCCGCTTTGCACCACGCCGCCTGCGCAAGCATCCAGCATGCCCGGCAGAAAATCCTTTGTTTCCGTTCGGCGCTGCACCAGAATATTACCCATGCCGTCATGCACCACTATATAGGTTGCGCGATGACGCAAATGTTGCGCCCGCATCTGGGCGCGACTGGACTGAGCGATGACTTCGTTATCTTCGCTAACGATATCGACCCATTCAGTGCCGGCATCCTGATCTTGCTCCACCATCAGTAACCCTTTTCGTTCTGGCGCCATTGCGCGATGATATTTCCCACAGGTTTTGCGTTACGTTGACGCAAACCGCCATAACTTAAAGGCTTCGCCTGCCAGACGCAAGCCGTGCGATTAGCCTTTTTTAACCGACTCACCCAGCCACAGCTGAACGGACGCGCGTTGCCATTGAAACCAGGCATAGTGCGCCAGATTTTCCGGCAACGCATCGCCGTGCAGCGCCAGCCGATTAAGCATAATAGCCAAATCCGTATCGGCAATAGACCATTCGCCAAATAGATTTTGTTGCCCTGCGCCCAGCAGGCGTTGCGCGCCATCGATAAGTTTAGCGGCGCTATGGCGCGCGTCCTCGCTTAGCGGTGAATATTTTTGTCCGGCAAACAGCGCTTCGGTGGGCCGCTCCTGTCGGATAGCGATAAAATCGCTGCGCAGCCACGCCTGTAGCTCGCGCGCCCGGGCGCGTTTTTGCCGGTCATGCGGATAGAGACGCTCATACTCCGGCGCAGGAAAGCACTCCTCCAGATATTCCGTAATCGCCGAGGATTCGCTGAGCTGAACGTTATCCAGCGCCAGCGTGGGTACGCGTCGGGTCAGTGAAACGGCGGCATACGCTTCGGTTAAATGCTGCTGATGCGCCAAATCAACCCGCTGTAGCGTAAACGGCAGCCCTTTTTCCCGCAGGGCGACATAAACCGACATCGCCCAGGGACTGTAGCAATTAGCGTCTGACCACAGCTTAATGGTGGGATAGTGCATGCTGTTCTCTCCTGCGCGTTAACGCTTTATGTGCCATTGGTCGTTGCCGCAGCGGGCAACTATCAGGATAACGGCACAGGTTTGTTGCCGCTTCCGTTTGTTTACCGGAGATTTTCCGCGTTGGCAATGGCTATTACGGCGCGATAGTAACACCCTTGCCATGGTTCTCTTCTATGCTGAATAAACAGCAATAACACCGGCATAAGGCTTCACATGCAAATATTAATTACGGGCGGTACTGGCCTGATTGGGCGTCATCTGGTGACGCATCTGCTGGCGCGCGGCAATCGGGTAAGCGTGGTCACGCGTAATGTTGAAGCGGCGCGCGAACTGCTTGGCCCGCAGGTCAGCATCTGGTCCGGGCTTAATCAACAGCGCGATCTGAACGGTATCGATGCGGTGATTAACCTTGCCGGTGAGCCGATCGCCAGCAAGCGCTGGACACCGCAGCACAAACAGCTGCTTTGCGAAAGCCGCTGGCAAATTACTGAGCAGCTGGCCTCGTTAATTAACGCCAGCAGCGAGCCGCCTGCGGTACTGATTTCCGGCTCTGCCACCGGTTATTACGGCAATACCGGCGAGCTGGTATTGACCGAAGAGGATAAAGGTCACGATGAGTTTACCCATCAGCTCTGCGCGCGCTGGGAAGCGCTGGCGATGACCGCCGCCAGCGAGCAGACCCGCGTTTGCCTGCTGCGCACCGGCGTGGTGCTGGCCAAAGAAGGCGGCGCGCTGGCGCAGATGAAAAAGCCTTTTATGTTGGGTCTCGGCGGCCCGCTCGGCAATGGACGCCAGTACCTGCCGTGGATCCACCTGGACGATATGCTGAGCGGCATTCTCTGGCTGCTGGATCATCCGCTGCATGGCGCGTTTAATATGGTGGCGCCCTATGCGGTACGCAATGAGCAGTTCGCCGCCACGCTGGGTAAGGTAATGCACCGCCCGGCGCTGATCCGCACGCCCGCCAGCGCCATAAAATTGCTGATGGGCGAATCTTCGGTGCTGGTGCTGGGCGGGCAGCATGTATTACCGGAGCGGCTACAGGCATCCGGTTTCCGCTTCCGCTGGCATGAGCTGGATAAAGCGCTGGCGGACGTGTGCACATAGCCTGTAAAAGACGCACTGTTATCCGTAGCGGCTACGGCTATTTCAACACCCCGGAAAGAAACTGCTGTAACCGTGCGCTTTTCGGCTGACTGAACAGCGTCCCTGGCGGCCCTTCCTCCTCAATTTTGCCCTGATGCAGAAAAATAACGTGGCTGGAGACGTGGCGGGCAAACTCCATCTCATGGGTGACCACCACCATGGTTTTGCCCTCTTCCGCCAGCTTCTGCATAATGCGCAGCACTTCGCCCACCAGCTCAGGATCGAGCGCGGAGGTCGGCTCATCGAACAGCAGCACATCCGGCTCCATCGCCAGCGCGCGCGCAATGGAGACGCGCTGCTGCTGGCCGCCGGAGAGGTTAACCGGATACTTCGCCTGGGCGCGCTCATCAATGCCGACTTTATTGAGATAGCGCAGCGCCCGCTCGCGCGCCTCCGCCTTGCTTAACCCCAGCACCTGAATCGGCGCTTCCATCACATTCTCCAGCACCGTCATGTGGCTCCAGAGATTAAAGTGCTGAAACACCATGGTAAGACGCGTGCGCAGCAGACGCAGCTGCTCTTTATTCGCCACCTTCAGCTGCCCGTCGCTGTCACGCACCAGATTAATGGGCTGGTTATTGACCATAATCGTGCCTTCGCTCGGCTTTTCCAGGAAGTTAATACAGCGCAGAAAGGTGCTTTTCCCGGAGCCGGACGAGCCGATAATGGTAATCACATCGCCAGCGTTGGCCTGTAGCGAAACGCCTTTTAACACCTCATGTTCACCATAGCGTTTATGCAGTTCGGTAACGTTGAGTTTATTTTCAGCCATAGTCGTACTCAGTGGGACGATGAAGGTTTAAGGTGCGCCAGCCAGCGCTTTTCCGCCTTGCGGAACAGGCTAATCAACACGTAAGAAATCACTAAATAGATCGCCGCCGCGATGCCAAAAGCGGTAAAGGGCTGATAGGTGGCGGCGTTGATATCGCGCGCAATTTTCAGCAAGTCGGGCACGGTGGCGGTAAAGGCCAGCGCCGTTGAGTGCAGCATTAAAATCACTTCATTACTGTAGGCGGGCAGCGCGATACGCAGCGCCGCAGGCAAAATAATGCAGCGATAAAGCTTAAAGGTTGAAAAACCGTAGGCGCGCGCCGCCTCGATTTCACCGTGGGATACCGAGCGAATCGCACCGGCAAAGATCTCGGTGGTATAGGCGCAGGTGTTCAGCGTAAAAGCCAGCAGCGTACAGTTCAGGCCGCTGCGGAAAAAGGCGCTGAGCAGCTCCGATCCTTTCACGACTTCCAGCGTGTACATGCCGGAATAGATAATCAGCAGCTGCACATAGAGCGGCGTGCCGCGAAAAATCCAGGTAAACAGCCACACCGGCGCGCGCACCGCTTTGTTGGGCGAGACGCGCGCAATAGCCAGCAGCACCGCCAGACAGCCGCCAATCACCACGGAAAGGATCAGCAGCCACAGCGTCACCGCCACGCCGGTAAAGCGATAGCCATCGCTCCAGAGCAGCGCTTTCCAGTACTCCTGTAAAATCTCGATCATAGCTCGGCCTTCTTCACGCCCACGGAATAGCGACGCTCCAGCCACCACAGCACGCCATTTGATAAGGTGGTAAACAGCAGATAGATAATGCCCGCTACCAGCGCGAACCAGAACGGCTGCCAGGTACTTTTACCAGCCAGCTGGGTCGCTTTTACCACATCCTCCAGCCCCAGCAGCGATACCAGCGCCGTGGCCTTTAGCACCACCTGCCAGTTATTGCCGATGCCGGGCAGCGCAAAGCGCATCATGGAAGGAAAAAGTATGCGGCGAAATACCTGCGCGCCGGTAAAGCCAAAGGCGGTCGCCGCTTCGATCTGCCCTTTCGGCACCGCCATAAAGGCGCCGCGAAAAGTCTCAGTAAAGTAAGCGCCGTAGATAAAGCCCAGCGTCAGCACCCCGGCCGTCATCGGATCGATATCAAACTGCGCCATGCCCAGCGCGCTGGTGATCTCATTCAGCGCGATCTGCAACCCGTAGAAGATCAGCAGCATCAACACCAAGTCCGGCACGCCGCGTATCAGCGTGGTGTACGCTTCAGAGAGCAGCGCCAGCGGACGATAGCGCGACAGTCGCGCACCCGCGCCCACCAGCCCTAACATCACCGCGATCAGCACCGAACTGAGCGCCAGCTCCAGCGTCACCAGCGCGCCGCGCAAGATAACTTCAGAATAGCCATACAGCATCAACGAAATCCTGGCGTAACAGAAGAGACAACGCGCCGCTCGCGGTAAGCGAGCGGCCATAACGGTCGGCGATTAATCACCGTAAACGTTAAAATCAAAATACTTTTTCGCGATCTTATCGTAGGTGCCATCTTTACGGATTTCGGCAAACGCTTTATCAATGGCGGCTTTCAGTTCGCCATCTTCTTTGCGCAGCCCGATACCGGTGCCGACGCCGAAGATTTTGTCATCCTTCACCGCCGGACCGGCAAAAGCGTAATCTTTCCCTACCGGCTGTTTCAGGAAGCCTTCGCTTGCCTGCACCTCATCCTGAAAAGCCGCATCGATGCGGCCTGCGTTCAAATCCTGATAGACCAGATCCTGGTTCGCGTAAGGCGTAACGGTGACACCCTTCGGACGCCAGTATTGATTAGCGTAGGTTTCCTGGGTGGTGCCCTGTAGCAGGCCGATATTTTTGCCTCTTAACGATTCCGGCGTCGGCTCCAGCTTCGCGCCTTTCGGCGCGACCAGACGCGCGTTCGCTGCGTAAAGCTTCTCAGAGAAGGCGATCTCCTGCTGACGCTTCTCGGTGATCGAGAGCGAAGAGATAATAAAATCGATTTTTTTCGCCTTCAGCGATGGGATCAGCGCATCAAAATCGCTCTCCACATAGGTGCACTGCGCGTCAATACGCTTACAGATCTCATTCGCCAGATCGATATCAAAACCCACCAGCTGGCCCTGCGCGTTTTTTGACTCAAACGGTGGATAAGTAGGATCGTTACCGATACGCAGCGTTTTCGGTACGGCAGCGCCAACTGTGCCTGCGAAAGCCAGCAACAAAGAGAGAGCCAGAACGCGCTTTTTCATGGGGTATCCTCAAGTGAAAGGCTTATCGTTATGTGAGATATGACGGGTTTGCATTCAGGGAATTGCACTTTTCATGCCAGTTTGGCGCGCTGCGGCACGATCGATATTCGGCCGTAAGCGCCGCAAAAACCGGCACAGGCGCTTCGTTTGTGAATGAAATATAGCAGGCTTGAAAACAGGAAAAAGCGACATTGTTACGTTTTGGTGCATGACCTGCACGAATAGTGATCCAGGCCGAATTAATGCACCAAAACAGCACATTTTATGTGACGTTATGCACCTTGCCAGCGCGTGAACAGATCTTCCGGCAGCGTAATATCAAACTGATCCAGCACCCGGTTCAGCGTTTGATCGACTACATCCATCAGGCTCTGCGGGCGATGATAAAAGGCGGGCACCGGCGGCATGATGATTGCGCCCAGCTCTGCGGCGCTGGTCATTAAGCGTAAATGCCCCAGATGCAGTGGCGTTTCCCGCACGCACAGCACCAGACGACGGCGCTCTTTCAGCACCACATCGGCGGCGCGCGTCAGCAGCCCGTCGCTGTAGCTGTGAACAATGCCCGATAAGGTTTTCATTGAGCAGGGCAAAATCGCCATGCCTTCGGTTCTAAACGAGCCAGAAGAGATGCTGGCGGCGATATCACGTACATCGTGTACCACATCAGCGAACGCCTGCACCTGACGCAGGGTAAAATCGGTCTCCAGCGCCAGCGTCTGACGCGCGGCGTTACTCATCACCAGGTGTGTTTCAATCTCCGGCAACGGCTTCAATAGCTGCAACATCCGCACGCCATAAATAACGCCGCTGGCGCCGGAAATGCCGACGATGACTCTTTTCATGAACATACCTTACTTATTGGTGGGAGGGTAGTTTGGACGCCCGCCCACAAGATTACAATCAAACCGCTGTTGCCACACCCTTCAGCGCTTCCGCCTGCGTGGCAAACAGCGCAATAAGATGATCCGCGACCACCCGTACTCGCCGCGAATGCGCCATATCGGCATGCATCACCAGCCAGATGGGCTGCTCAACGCCCAGCTCGGCCAGCACGCAGTGCAGCCCTGCCTGCTGCGCAAGAAAATGGGGCAGCACCGCTAATCCCGTTCCGGCCACCACGGCGGCGAGCTGCGCTGACAGCGTATTGGTTTCCAGCCGACAAGGACGCCCGCGTAAAGTGCGCAACACCCACTTTGCCGCTGGCAGATGGTGATGGGTTTCCGCCCAGCCAATGAAATCATCATGCTCAAACGCGGCGTTTTCCTTATCAGGCTGCCGGGACGCCAGATAAGCGGCGGAGCCATACAGGCCAAAACCCAGCGTGCCCAGCCGCTTGATGGTGAGATTACCCGCTTCGGGACGCACCATTCTGATCGCCAAATCGGCATCGCGCCGGTGCAGGTTCACCGTTTGCAAACCGCTGACCACCTCTATGCGCAGCTCCGGGTGCTGGGCAAACAGCGCGCCCAGCGACGGCACAATCAGCGGATTCGCCAGATTCTCCGCCGTGGCCAGACGTACCAGCCCTGCGACCTTGCCCTGTAACTGCGCCGCCTCGCCAAACGCGAGCGCGGCATACTCCATGGCTTCCGCCCGTTCCAGCAATGCTTCACCTTCATCAGTCAGGCGATAGCCGGTTTGATGGCGGCTAAAAAGCGGTACGCCAAGGGCGGACTCCAGCCGATCCAGGCGACGTGACAGGGTCGCGATGCCCATACGCAGCTCATCAGCAGCACGACTTAAGGTGCCGCAGCGGGCAACGGCAAGAAATATTCGGGTGTCATCCCAGTGAACAGCAGCGTGCATGTCATTTTTCAATAATGGAAAACGGGACGCCGATTTTAGCGCTACTTAGCCATCAGAGAAAAGCTGATACTTCTCGCAACCAACTGGAGGAGCAAACATGCAACAACGACAACTGACGAAAAATTTACCGGTTTCCGCGCTGGGGCTGGGCTGCATAGGAATGAGTGAATTATACGGGCCGCGCGATGACAATAAAGTTAACGTCGCATGAGTTAGCAACGTTACGGGAAGCGGTAACGGCACTACCGGTGATGGGCGAGCGCTATACCCACGAAGGTATGAAAGGTCTTGATGCGTGAGCAACGACAAATAAAGGAGAGAAATATGAGCAGAACCGCAACGTTTGCAGCCCCGACATCCTATACCTGGCGGCGCTGGCTGGCGGTGGTGGCGTTGGGCATTAGCGCTTTTACTATCGTAACCAGCGAACTGGCGCCGATCGGCCTGCTTTCGGCGCTGGCGCAGGATTTTAACCAGCCTCAGGCCAGCACCGGCATTGTTGTCACGGCTTATGCCTGGGTGGCGGCGGTGGCGGCGCTGCTTTCCGGCGCACTGCCGCAGCGCATTTCACGTCGTCTGCTGCTGACCGGCCTGATGCTGTTATTGGCGCTCTCTTGCCTCGCCGTTGCCTGGGCCGGTTCTTTTAACCTGCTGCTGGCTGCGCGTATTACCGGTGCGCTGGCCCATGGCGCATTTTGGGCGCTAATCGGCACCGTTGCTGCCCAGCTGGTGCCTCCTGCTCGTCTCGGCCTGGCGACCGCGATTATTTTTGGGGGCGTATCGGCGGCCAGCGTTGCGGGCGTGCCGTTAACCAATTTTCTGGCGCATGTCGCCGGATGGCGCAGCGCCTTTACCCTCATTGCAGCAATTGCTCTGTTAACCGCCTGTGTGATTGCCTGGAGCGTACCGCAATTAAAAGCAGCTGCGCCGCTCGGGCTGCGTGCGCTGTGGCTTCTTTTAACGCAGCGCGCTTTTTTACAGCTTTATTTCGCTACTGCCTGCGTGATTACCGCTCATTTTGCCGCCTTTACCTGGATAGAACCTTTGCTGTCAGAGACCTTACGCCTGCCTGCGTCGCTGGTCAGCATCCTGCTGTTGGTTTTTGGACTGGCGGGCGTTGGCGGCAATGTAGTGGCAGGCAAGTTTATTGACCGCCACCTGAAAGGCCTGGCGATTGCGGCATTAGTGTTAGCTGCCGCCGCGGTTGCGCTGTTGGCTATTCTGCCGGTGCAAGGACATCCGGCCGCGATTGGACTACTTCTGCTGGGCTGGGGCACAGGGATTGCGGTGATTTTTGTCGGCTTTCAGACATGGTTGTTACGTCTGGCGGGTGAAGCTGCGCAGGCCGCATCGGCAATTTATGTTGCTATTTTTAACGCGGCCATTGGATTGGGCGCGTTGGCAGGCAGCCTGCTGCTGCGCTTTACTTCGGTTGAAGGAGTGCTGCTGACCGCTTCAGCGGCAATTATGTTCAGCCTGGCGCCTGTGCTGCTGTTACCGGCCCCTGCACGAAATTAATGTTTATGGGGTTTGCCGCGGTGTGAACCCCTTATTAGCGCTTTGCTATATCATGAACAAGCTGTTTAATAGCTTGCCACGGCGGCTATTTTAAACGAGTGGATTATATTATTGGCGCTGCGCTTTATTTACTTTTAAGGGCGTCTTTCGCTTCCATTAAAATAGCAATAAGGTCATCAAGGGGCATTCTGGCAACAAATCCATGGGCGAAGTCGGTGTCAAAAAGCTCAGCCTCCAGCTGATTCACACCTTTATCCTGATTAATCTCAATAATTCTCTCTCGATCCAGTTGGATTTCAAGAGTCAGCTCTTCATATTCATTTGGGCTGGAAAAAAAGCTCTAAATTTTTCTTCGTCATTTTTTTACCTGTGGATCCAGTAAGGAGCAGCAACAGAAGCGCCAGCAATCAGCAGGCCTTTCGCCTGTTCGGACATCATCTGGTCGTTACCCCGCAGGCGCATCGCCACCGAGCTGCTGCGCGGCTTGCCTGAAGTAATCGTCGCTTGAGACAGTTCTGGCAGAGAAGGTTATTATTTTAGACTGAAGACTTTTTGAGATTGCGCCATAGCCAGAAAAATATGCAGAACAAATTTTATCATTTATATGCAGGGCGATTCGCAGCGGTTTGCTTCCATTTAGCTGAAAGGCGCCTGTGGGCGTATCTGCTTCCCCATATTTTTATTTTAATAATTCAATATCATTTGGGCAAACCGTTAAAACGCTCAGTGAATCTCCTTTATTATCAACAAACTCAACTTCATAACCTAAAACAGGATCTTCATATACTAATACAATCGCTCCCCTCGTCCCTTGTAACACTTTATCCGAAAGCTCCCTTTTTGCTTTTACCACATCGTATTCATTCAACATACATCAAGCCTCTGTATATGTTTACTTTTTAGTGGGAAGTGCAGTAACAAGTCGAACCACACCATCATTATTCTCAATCCAACAAAACTTAACGTTAATTATTCTACCGTTCATACCAGCTATTGCTATCGTTTGATCGTATTTATTTCCAAAGCGTGTTTCTGCGATCTTAACAGCTTTAGAAGCATCAAAAATGATCTGTTTTGAAAGCTCGCTTAAGTTTCGTTGGTTAAACCCAAGTGCGCTATCGAACCACTCCGCCTTACTGGATCCAACAGGGTGATGCTTGTTTAGTAAATAAGTAGCTAACTTTTTATCGATACTGTTTTGCGTTTCCGCACTGTTTCTAAGCGAATTTACAACGCTATTATTCCTGGCAGCTTTTCCCTTATTATCTATTATAGGTTTGGCCGCCGCCGCTTTTCGCATAGCGTTGTCGCCTGCAATGTTTACCCTTCCCATACCCAAACCCGCAGCAACAGAAGCGCCAGCAATCAGCAGGCCTTTCGCCTGTTCGGACATCATCTGGTCGTAACCCGCAGGTGCATCGCCGCCGAGCTGCTGCGCGGCTTGCCTGAAGCCTTCAGGGTTGCCGTTATAGATCCCGCCAGCCGCCAGAAGCCATCCGGCAGCTTTACTGTTAAGGGTGCTCAGCGCAGCGGGTTGTTTAACGCCGGATAGAGAACCCGGTAAAACGGTGGGACGCGGTTTACCGCCACGGCTGCTGTAGTCCCGGCGGGCGACCGATCGTTTATATTCACGAATAACGTCCTGCGCCCCGCCGAAGTTAAATGCCCGCGGATCGCGGCAAATCAGCTCACCCTGTTCATCGATATAAAACAGCTCGCCTTTCGTCCCAGAAAAACCGCCCAGCATCACCACTTCGCCGCGATAGATCATATTTTTCAGCTTTTCCCGCTCGCGTGGTCCGTGCGGCGGCAGCTGATGGGTATAACCGTTAAAAGCGCGTTGCCGCATATTAATCAGCTGAAAACCGAAATGCATACGATCGTCAAACACATAGTTACTGTCGATTTTCGGCCAGGCAAAAACAGGCCTGATGATTTCATCATATTTTTCCGGCGGAAGATCGTCGCGCGGCAGGTAATAAAGATCGTTTCCGGGCAGGCTGAAGCTCATACATCATATCCTTATGATGACAATTGCAGGATAAAAAATGGCATATCCCGACGTAGAACTCAACAACCAAATTGAAAAATATCAATAACTTACACGATTAACTAAGTGAATCATGTAACTTTATCAATGGCGGTTTCACGAGTAAAAGGCGGTAACGGCGCGCGTCTTTCAATGCTTTCCGACCTATTTTCGCCTGAAAGACGTTATCGGTAAAAACAGTAACAGAGCGGAAGAGAGGAAACAAAAAAGCGCGGGCCGGATAACCGGCCCGCAGTGAAGATTAACCTTCGTTGTGCATTTCGAGGCTTTCCACCTCATTCTGACGCGCCAGCGCTTTGGCATCGTCATTGCGCAGCGATTGCAGATATTCCAGATATTGCAGATCGACATCTTTGGTGACGTAAATACCGTTAAACACCGAACATTCGAACTGCTCGATATCGGGGTTCTCTTCGCGTACCGCTTCGATCAGATCGTCGAGATCCTGGAAGATCAGCCCATCAGCCTTAATCAGCTGACGAATCTCTTCCACTTCACGTCCGTGAGCGATCAGCTCAGTGGCGCTTGGCATATCGATGCCGTAAACGTTCGGGAAGCGAATCTCCGGCGCAGCCGAAGCCAGGTAAACCTTGCGCGCGCCCGCTTCACGCGCCATCTCGATAATTTGCTCCGAGGTGGTGCCGCGCACGATGGAGTCATCCACCAGCAGCACATTTTTATCACGGAACTCGGCGCGGTTGGCATTCAGCTTACGGCGCACCGCATTACGGCGCAGCTGTTGGCCCGGCATAATAAAAGTGCGGCCAACGTAGCGGTTTTTCACGAAGCCCTGACGATAAGGCTTATCCAGAATACGGGCGATTTCCAGCGCCACGTCGGTGGAGGTTTCCGGGATCGGAATCACCACATCGATATCTAAATCTTCCCACTCGCGGGCGATTTTCGCCCCCAGCTTGGTGCCCATACGTACGCGTGCGCTGTAGACCGAAATCTTATCCAGGAACGAGTCCGGGCGCGCAAAGTAAACATACTCAAACAGGCAGGGGTTGTTACGCGGGTTTTCAGCGCACTGGCGGGTGTAGAGCTGGCCGTGAACGGTGATATACACCGCTTCGCCCGGCGCAACGTCGCGCAGAAACTCAAAGCCCAGCGTATCCAGCGCCACGCTTTCTGACGCCACCATATATTCGGTGCGGCCTTCAGCCAGTTCGCGCTTGCCCATCACCAGCGGACGAATACCGTTAGGATCGCGGAAAGCCACCATGCCGTGGCCGATAATCATCGCCACGCAGGCGTAGGCGCCGCGCACCTGCTGATGAACGGCCGCCACGGCGGAGAAAATGTCGTCCGCTTCCAGCGGATGATGCGAACAGCGGTCCAGCTCCTGCGCAAAAATATTCAGCAGGATTTCCGAGTCAGAGGTGGTATTAACGTGACGGCGGCCGCTCTCAAACAGCTGTTTACGCAGCTCGTGAGCGTTAGTCAGGTTGCCGTTGTGGGCCAGGGTAATACCGTACGGGGAGTTGACATAAAAAGGCTGCGCTTCAGAGGCGCTGGAGCTACCGGCGGTAGGGTAACGTACATGCCCGATGCCCATATTGCCCTGCAAACGCTGCATATGGCGAGCCTCGAACACATCGTTTACCAGCCCGTTCGCCTTACGCAGACGGAAACAGTTCAGCGCATCGATGGTACAAATGCCTGCGGCATCCTGCCCACGGTGCTGCAGCACCGTTAACGCGTCATAAATCGACTGGTTGACCGGCATAAAACCGGTGATACCGACAATACCGCACATGTTGTCATATCCTCATTGGCCGCACACCCGGCGCGATTACCGGGGTAAAAAACTCGACGTGCTTTGCAGATAGTCAAAGAACCATCTGATGATGTAACTGAACTCAGGGATCAATTGGGACTGCTGCCAGTCCGGGCTTTTGGAAAAGCCGGTAAAGGTATCGAGGAAGAACAGCATCGCTGAAACGATTAGCACGCCACGCAGCGCCCCGAAGCAGACACCCAGTACTCTGTCGGTTCCCGACAACCCCGTTTTTTCGACCAGCGAGCCAATCACATAGTTCACAATCGCCCCGACAATCAGGGTAGCGATAAAAAGAACGGCGATGGCGATGCCGTTGCGCACCAGCTGCTCGTCAAATCCGGTGAACCAGACAGCAAGGAAGGGATAGTAACGGCTGGCAACAAAGAATGCGCATCCCCAGGTGATAAGAGATAAAGCTTCCCGAACAAACCCACGGATCAGGCTGACAAGAGCAGAAAAACTAACAATCCCAATGATGACGTAATCTATCCAGACCATGAACTCTTCCAGCGACAATGCCCCTGCATCCAGTTCGGGGCGCATTCTAACAGAAAAAGAAAACGTTTGCGTAGCGTTTTCCCCTTCACCAAATAAATAAAAAGCGGACAAAAAAAGCGAAGCGGGCAGAGGCGCAGCGGCGAAATCCGCTGCCGCGCCGTTACTTAGCGGGCGCTGTAAGGTTTAACCACGCCGCTCAGGCCAGAAACGCTTTTCAGTTCGCCGACTGCCGCCTGCATTTTCGCTTTAGAGGCATCCGGACCAACATAGATGCGGGTAATCTGTCCCTGCACCGGCGTTGACGGCACGGTCCAGGCGCGATAGCCAGAGAGACGCAGCTGCGCCACAATCTCATTAACCTTCGCCGCATTTTTCAGCGCGCCCAGCTGCACCATCCAGGCCTGGCCCGCTGGTGCCGTTTGCTCGGTGGCTTTAGGCGTTTCCACCGGTTTTGGCTTCGGTGTTTCTACCGGCTTCGGTTTCGGCTGCTCAACCGGTTTCGGCTTCGGCTGTTCCGTTTTCACCTGCGGCGGCGCTTGAACCACCGGCGGCGGCGCGACCACGGAAGGTTCGCTGTTGTGCTGCGGCACGGCGGTGCCATTATCGGCCGACTGCTGCGGACGATTGCTGTCCCCCCCGATCGCCGCCCCAGCGCCCTCTGGCGGCTGCGCAGGCAGCGACTGCGTCACCGGCGGCACGATATCCCCATCCTGCTGGTCGTCCGGCTTCGGCACCAGCGGGATCGCGGCAAACTCTTCTTTGTAATGCTTTTTTTTCCCGTCCAGCAGGCCCGGCAACACAATGACGCCAACGGCGACCAGAATCACCGTGCCGACTAAACGGTTCTGAAACTTACTTGCCACTGCCCTTCTCCGTTTCCATCGCTTCCATGACCTGTGCCACGGTATGGAACGAGCCACATACCAGCACAATATCCTGTTCAGACGCCTGCTGCATGGCGGCCCGCCATGCCTCGGTCACAGAACCAAAGGCGCGCGCCCGATCCGTTTGCAGCTCTGCCATCAGCTGTTCCGCGCTGGCGCCGCGCGGGCCTTCCAGCGGCGCTAAGTACCAGCAATCCACCTGAGGCGCCAGACACGCCAGCGTACCGGCAATGTCTTTATCATGCAGCATTCCCACCACCGCATGGACCTGCCCCGCTTTCGGCAGCTGCGCCAGCCGTCCGGCCAGATAGCCTGCGGCGTGCGGGTTGTGCGCCACGTCCAGAATCAGCTGCGGCTGCTGCGCCACGGTCTGGAAGCGCCCTGGCAGCACGGCTTTAGCCAGATGCTGGCGAATAATCGCTTCGCTGACCTGCAAACCGGATGCGCTTAGCGCCGCCAGCGCCGTCGCCGCATTCGGCAGCGGCACCTGCGGCAGCGGCAGATTCTCCAGCGTCATGCTGGCATTGCTGAAACGCCAGCCGTCCTGCTGCGGTTGCCAGTGCCAGTCGCGGCCCAGCTGCTGTAGCTGCGCGCCTTTTTCCTGCGCCACCAGGGCAATGCTCTGCGGCATATCGGGCTCGCCGACCACGGCAGGCTTAGCGGCACGGAAAACGCCCGCTTTTTCGCGGCCGATGCTTTCACGATCCGGTCCCAGCCAGTCGGTATGATCCAGCGCGATGCTGGTCACCACTGCGACATCGGCATCCACGATATTGGTGGCGTCAAGACGTCCGCCCAGCCCGACTTCCAGAATCACCACGTCCAGCGCCGCCTGTTTAAACAGCTGCAGCGCCGATAGCGTGCTGAACTCAAAATAGGTCAGCGAGGTTGCGCCGCGCCCCGCTTCGATAGCGGCAAAGCTGGCGGAATGCGCCGCTTCCGGCAGCTCATCGCCCTGAATGCGTACCCGTTCGGTATAGCGCAACAGGTGCGGCGAACTATAGACGCCCACACGATAACCGGCGGCGATCAACAGCGTTTCCAGCGTACGGCAGGTGGTGCCTTTGCCGTTAGTACCGGCAACGGTAAACACAAAGGGGGCGGGTTTTAACAGATTGAGCGTGCGGGCTACGCGTTCAACGCGCGTCAGACCCAGATCGATGGCCTGGGTATGCAGACGCTCAAGATAATAAAGCCACGCGGCCAGAGGCGACGTGGCTTGAGGAAGGTGAAGATTTTCCATGGATCCCGTTCACAAAGTTACGGTTCATTGGTGAAAGGCGTCATGAAAGACGCCTTTCCATCATCTGTCAGGCCTCTTGGCTTTCCGCTTTCGGCTCATCCGGCAGCTCTTCGCTGTCCGGCAGCGGTGCGGGCAGATTCTGCATTTTCGCCAGCAGGCTCGCCAGCTTAAAGCGCATTTCCGGGCGACGGATAATCATATCGATCGCGCCTTTTTCGATCAGAAACTCGCTGCGCTGGAAGCCCGGCGGCAGTTTTTCACGTACCGTCTGCTCAATCACGCGCGGGCCAGCAAAGCCGATCAGCGCTTTCGGTTCCGCCACGTTCAGATCGCCCAGCATGGCGAAACTGGCGGAAACGCCGCCCATGGTTGGGTCGGTTAATACAGAGATATAAGGCAGACCGCGCTCGCGCATTTTCGCCAGCGCTGCGCTGGTTTTCGCCATCTGCATCAGCGACATCAGCGCTTCCTGCATACGGGCGCCGCCGCTGGCAGAGAAACAGATCAGCGGGCAGTTATCTTCCAGCGCCTGTTCGACGGCACGGACAAAACGCGCGCCGACCACCGAGCCCATGGAGCCGCCCATAAAAGAGAACTCAAACGCGGCGGCCACGATCGGCATGCTGTGCAGCGTGCCCTTCATGACGATCAGCGCATCTTTCTCTTCGGTTTCTTTCTGTGCCGCAGCCAGACGATCCTTATACTTCTTGGAGTCGCGGAACTTGAGAACGTCTTTCGGTTCCAGTTCGCTGCCCAGCTCAACCAGCGTGCCTTGATCTAACAGGCTGTGCAGGCGCTCGCGCGCATGCATACGCATGTGATGGTCGCATTTTGGACAAACTTCCAGATTGCGCTCCAGCTCAGCACGGTAAAGCACTTGCCCGCAGCTGTCGCATTTTGTCCAGACCCCTTCAGGAATGTTTGCTCTGCGCGACGGGGTGATTGTGCTCTTATTGAGAATTCGTTCAATCCAGCTCATTGATGACCTTTCTGTTTGAACCTGGTGAGACCAGTTTTTCTTGTTGCTGCTGAAGCCGTCTTCAGCAGACCATAAATGTCGCTCATTAAACCATAACCATTACGCGCTGTGGATAAAAATCTGGTCCTACCCGTTAGCGCCGATAGTTTAAGGCTGTTTTTGCTGGCGGGCCGCACGGCGATGACGCCACACTTCTACCACGCCCGGCAATATCGAAACCACGATGATCGCCACAATTAACAGCTTCAGGTTTTCCTGCACCATCGGCAAGGCGCCAAAGAAGTAGCCCGCATAGGAGAACAACAGCACCCACAGCAGCGCGCCGGTGACGTTAAACAGCGCGAAGTGGCGATAGGACATATGTCCCATGCCCGCGACGAACGGCGCAAAGGTGCGAACGATCGGCACGAAGCGCGCAAGAATAATGGTTTTTCCGCCGTGACGCTCGTAAAAAGCGTGGGTTTTATCCAGATAGCTGCGGCGGAAGATACGCGAATCGGGGTTGCTGAATAATCTTGCGCCAAACAGCCGCCCAATCGTGTAGTTCACCGCATCGCCAAGGATCGCGGCAATCACCAGCAGCGTCACCATCAGATGCACGTTAAGGTCGTTGGTGGGCAGCGCCGCCAGCGCGCCCGCTACAAACAGCAGCGAATCGCCGGGCAAAAATGGCGTCACCACCAGACCGGTTTCACAAAATAAAATCAAAAACAGAATGGCATAAACCCAGATACCATACTGCGCCACCAGCTCGGCCATATGGACATCAATATGCAGGATAAAATCGACAACAAAACGGATTAGATCCATAACTCTTCCTTAGTGAGCGGCAGCGCCTGAAAGTTAATCTTCGAGAAAAAGCGGCCCCATCGGAGGCCGGGGTAAAGCAAACTGCGCGGGATAATCAACGGCGACCAGGTAAAGCCCTTCCGCTTTTGCCGTTGCAGCGGCCAATTTACGATCTTTGGCCGCCAGCAGCTCCGCCATCCAGCCTTCAGGCTGATTGCCGCAGCCGATCTCCAGCAGGCTGCCAACAATATTGCGCACCATATGGTGAACAAACGCGTTGGCCTTAATATCCACCACCACATAACCGCCGTGGCGGCTGACGTTAAGATGCATCACATTACGCCACGGCGTACGCGACTGGCATTGCACCGCCCGAAACGAGGTAAAGTCGTTTTCGCCCAGCAGACATTGCCCGGCACGGTGCATTTTTTCCACATCCAGCGGAAAGTGAAAATGGGTAACGCCGCCGTGCAGAATCGCCGGTCGCAGCCGGTGATTATAAATCACGTAGCGATAACGCCGCGCCGTGGCGCTAAAGCGCGCATGAAACGCTTCCGGCACCGCTTTTACCCAGCGCACCGCGATATCGTCCGGCAGATTGG
The DNA here is from genome assembly GCF_031457955.1 of Mixta sp. BE291. Lineage (NCBI taxonomy): Bacteria > Pseudomonadati > Pseudomonadota > Gammaproteobacteria > Enterobacterales > Erwiniaceae > Mixta > Mixta sp. BE291. The sequence continues at coordinate 36,078 of NZ_JAVDXN010000012.1, forward strand.
CGTTAACGCCCAGCGTCCAGGCGGCATCTTTGCGCTGCGCGGTGGTTTCAAAATGCACCACCTGACCGGTGCCGTGTACGCCCGCATCGGTGCGTCCGGCGCAAAATACCGTTACGTTATGGTTTGCCACCTGCGACAGCGCCTGCTCCAGACGCGCCTGCACGCTGCGCACTTCCTGCTGTCGCTGCCAGCCGTAGTAGCGGCTGCCGTCATATTCAATACCGAGCGCCAGTTTCTGCACGTTCGGGTTCACCGCCTCCGTCATTAGTACAAATACTCCTGTACCAGCTTCTCAGCGGTTTTGATCGCCATCAGCGCGCCGCCGAAGCGCACGTTATCGGCCACCGACCAGAACTGTAGCAGTTCCGGGATACCGTAGTCGTTGCGCAGGCAGCCGACGTTAAGGTTAGCGTTATCAGAGGCATCGGTGACCTGCGTCGGATAGCTATCCTCATCCGACAGCACAATGTCATCCATGCGCGCCAGCTCATCACGCGCCTCTTCGGCGGAAAGCGGTCGCAGGCTTTCCAGATGCACAATCTGCGCGTTGCCGTAAAACACCGGCGCCTGCACGCTGCTAACCGCAATCGGCAAGCCTTCGTCCTGCAACACTTTACGTACCTGATCCACCAGGCGGCGTTCGCTCTCTACGCTGCCACTGCTATCCGGCAACTGCGGCAACAGGTTAAACGCCAGCTGACGACCAAAGTGATGGTCTTCCGCAGGCAAGCCGTTCAGCAACCGCGCGCTTTCGCCCGCCAGCGAATCCACCGCCGCCTTGCCGTGCGCCGAAACCGACAGCAGGTTGGTGACCTGTAGACGTCCCAGGCCCGCCTGATCGGTCAGCGGTTTGATGGCGCTCAGCAGTTGACTGGTGAGGCTATCCGCCACGCTGATAATATTGCGGTTACGGTAATCGGCCAGCACCTGCGGATTGACCTCCGGCACCACCAGCGGCACATCCGGCTCCAGCGCAAACAGATCGCTGCTGTCGATCACCAGACAACCCGCGCTGGCCGCCTCTTCCGCGTAGCGCGCCGAGGCGTCGCGACCGGCAACGAAAAACGCCAACTGCGCCTGCGACCAGTCAAAATCACTGGCGTCCTGCACGCGCAGCGACTGTCCGGCAAAGCGCACGCTCTCTCCGGCGCTGCGCTCGCTGGCCAGCAAATACATTTCACCAACCGGGAACTGGCGTTCGGCCAGCAACTCCAGTAAAGCGTTCCCTACTGCGCCTGTCGCGCCTAAAAGCGCAATGTTCCAGCCGTCAGACATGTTGGTTTACTCCAGACAATGACATAAAAACAGAAGGCGGTGATATTCACCGCCCGTTGATTCAGATTATTCCCCTGCGCCACAGGCAGGCAAATAATAAGGATTATGCTGGCTGATGCACCGCATTAAAGCCCAGCTTTTGCAGCTGCGCCGCCGCCTCCGCGTTATCACACTCAACCCGCAGCGATGACCATTCCCGGCGCTCCAGATACTGCTTGCGCAGGCGATCAAATTCGCCGGGCTGGCCTGCGACTTTTCTCAGTGGCGCATCATCGCGGCGCACATCATACACCAGATGCGCCAGACGTTTTAGCGTTGGCTGATCCAGCGGGCCATGTAGCGTAATGCGGCCGAACTCTGGCGCAGGCAGCAGCGTCTCCAGCGCCACCTGCTGCGTCTGCCCGATAAAGCGCGTCCAGGCCTCAAAAACCTGCGTGGTGCCGCGCGCTTTGCCCTCCAGCGTATAGCCAGCAATATGCGCAGTGCCGATATCCACCCGATCCAGCAGCGCCACGTTTAGATCCGGCTCCGGCTCCCAGACATCCAGCACCACGCTGAGATCGCGGCGCTGTTGCAGCACCCGCAGCAGAGCGGCGTTATCCACCACCGGCCCACGGCAGGCATTGATTAAAATCGTATTCGGCTTCAGCGCCTGCAACAGCGCCTCATCCGCCAGATGCAGGGTTTGATAAGGCCCCGCTTTATGCAGCGGCGTATGGAAAGTCAGCACGTCCGCCTGCGCCACCAGCGTTTCCAGCGGGTAAAACTCACCGGCGTCGCCGCGGTCAGCACGCGGCGGATCGCACAGCAGCGTCTTGATGCCCAGCGCCTCCAGCCGTTTTTGCAGGCGGCCGCCGACGTTGCCGACGCCGACAATGCCAACGGTGCGGTCAGCGAGCTGGAAGCCGTCGCGCTCCGCCAGCATCAGCAGCGCGGAAAACACATATTCCACCACGGCGATGGCGTTACAGCCGGGCGCGGCGGAAAAGCCAATTCCGGCGCGCGCCAGAAAATCCTCATCAATATGATCGGTGCCCGCCGTGGCGGTGCCGACAAACCTGATCTTTTTGTCGCCCAGCAGCGCCTCGTTCACTTTGGTGACCGAGCGCACCATCAGCGCATCAGCATTTTCCAGCGCCTCTTCAGGCACCGGGCGGCCGGGCACGGCGATCACCTCGCCGGTACGGCTAAACAGCTCGCGGGCGTAAGGCATATTTTCATCTACCAGAATTTTCACAATGGCGTTCCTGCATCGACTGAAAAAGTGGCGGTTATGTTGCCATAGCCGCAGAGGGAATTCATGCCGCGACGTGCCGTCGGCGCGCCCGGTAACGTTCCGGCGTGGTGCCCGCCTGCTGCTGAAACATTACGATCAGCGCAGAAGATGAACTGTAGCCCAGTTCCAGCGCAATATCCTGTACCTGCCTGCCCTGCTCCAACAGCGAGATCGCCCGCAGGAAACGCAGCCGCTGTCGCCACTCGCTAAAGGACATGCCCAGCTGCGCCTGACAGCGTCGCGCCAGTGTGCGCTCGGTGGTATAAACCTGCTGCGCCCATTGCGCCAGCGTACGGTTATCGCCGGGATGGTTTTCCAGCGCCTGTAGCACCGGCGCCAGATATTTATCATCGGAACGCGGCAGATAGCTCTCCTGCACCGACGCCTGCAGCAGCTGATCCAGCACCACTTCGCACAGGCGCATATCCGCTGCGCGCTGCGGCAGATGCAGCTGACGCGCGGCGAAGTCCGCCATTATCGCTTTCACGATCGGCCCGCTCTGGATCAGGCAGGCCTGCTGCGGCATGCCGACACAGTTTTCCACCGCGATATTAAAGGTCAGCAGCCGGGTATGCTTATGGTTATAGCTGGCGTGTTCAAGTTCAGGCGGGATCCAGACCGGAAACGCCTCAGGCGTCAGCAGACGTTTGCCCTGCGCCTCAATCTGTAACACGTTTCCTTCGACAAAAATCAGCTGCCCCCAGCGATGCGCGTGCGGCAAATATTCCGTCCGGGCGTTGGTCTGCTCATAACGCAGGAAGAAGCGAAAATCGCTGGCAAACGCCGGTTCCTGATACACAAGCTGCACCATCTCTGCTCCCGGTTGCGCCGAACGTTAATCTGTCCGGTCAGTGATTAATTTTGTCCGATTTTAACTATCCGTTTGAAAACGGACAAGCGTACACTGCCCGCCATGAATTCAGACACCATGAAATGACGATGAACTACTTGTTTCCCCTGTTTGCAGTCCTGATTTGGTCGGTTAACGCCATTGTCAGCAAGCTTTCCGCTGGCGCGATCGATCCGGCGGCAATCTCTTTCTATCGCTGGGCGCTGGCGTGGCTGGCGCTGACGCCTTTTGTGCTGCCCGCCGTCTGGCGCAACCGCCGCGCGATAGCGCAGGTTTGGTGGAAGCTGCTGGTACTGGGCCTGTTGGGCATGGTGCTGTATCAGTGTTTAACCTATTACGCGGCGCACAGCGTTACCGCCCTGTTTATGGGCATTCTGAACGCCCTGATTCCGTTGCTAACGGTGCTGCTAAGCGTGGTGATTTTGCGCGTTGCGCCGACGCTGGGTATTTTGCTGGGCAGTTTGCTCTCGTTTGGCGGGCTTATCTGGCTGGTTAGCCAGGGGAGTCCGGCGCAGCTGCTGACGCACGGTCTGGGCACCGGCGAGCTGATGATGTTTGCCGCCTCCACCGCCTATGCGCTGTATGGCGTGCTGACGCGACGCTGGGCGCTGACTCTGCCGGGCTGGCAAAGCCTGTATATGCAGATTTTCTTTGGCGTGCTGCTGTTACTGCCTGGCTTTTTGCACGCGCCGGATGTCAGCCTTAACGCCCAAAACATACCGCTGGTGCTGTTTGCCGGCATCCCCGCCTCGATTATCGCCCCCTATCTGTGGATTCAGGGCGTGCTGCGCATCGGCGCCAGCACCACCAGCATTTTTATGAATCTGGTGCCGATCTTTACCGCGGTGATTGCGGTGCTGTTTCTGCATGAAACCCTGCACAGCTATCATTTCATCGGCGGCGGCATCACGCTGCTTGGCGTGATAGTGGCGCAACGCCTGCGCACGCCGCTGAAATCAGCGCGCTAAGCGCGCCAGCATCCCACGGAGTGAAGGCAATGCTGCCCGCTTTTTCCGCATTTTCAGGGCCGATGTCGCTATGCCTGCGCATCGGCCGGCAATAAACGCCGCCAGCGGTGAATTATCCGGTCTGATTCCCTACATTTTCCCCGCCAGGATTGGTATCATAACCGACTATTCTATTTTTCCGGCGCGCCCCGGATATTGACCTGCCGTTTTAAGGATTCCGCCATGCAACCTCTTACTGGCCCCGGCGCGCCCCTGGGCGATCGTACAGCTGTATCTGGCCAGCCCCCTCGCAGCGGCGGCACGCCCGGCGAGCAACCGCTCTCTCCCGGCCAGCGCACCACGCTGGAACGGTTAGTGGTGCGTATTATGTCGCTCAGCACGTTAAAAGCGCCTGAGCTGTGGGCAGGATTACGCCGTGAGGTAGGGGTAAAAAACGATGCCGAGCTGCAATCGCGTCATTTTCCTGTCGCGGAAAACTTCCTGAATGGCAAGCTGACGCAGGTACAGAATACGCACGCCACGCGCCAGCTGTTGCAACAGCTGACCGACCTGCTGCCGCAGGGCAATAATCGCCAGGCGGTGAGCGACTTTATTCGTCAGCAGTTTGGGCATACGGTGCTCAGTTCGCTGTCGCAGGATCAGCTGCGTCAGGTGCTGACGATGTTGCAGAACGGCCAGATGACGATTCCGCAGCCGCAGCTGATGCGCAACAGCGATCGCTCGCTGCTGCCTGCTGAGCATCAAACGCTGAATCAGCAGGTGGTGAAACTGGCGGCGGCAACCGGCGAGCAATCTTCGACCGTTTGGTCATCCGCGCTGAAGCTGGTGGGCCTGAAAAGCGGCGATCCGATTCCGTCACGCCACTTTCCGCTGCTGACGCAATATTTGCAGGTTCGCCAGACGCTAAGCCAGCAGCATGCGCCGACGCTGCATATGCTGGAAACGGCTCTGAAGCATCCGCTGGATCACGCGGAACAGCAGATGCTGGAGCAGTATAGCCAGCAGAATTTCCAGGCGACGCCGCAGACGATCCTGACCACCGCTCAGGCACAGGATCTGCTGAATCTGCTATTTTCGCGCCGTGCTGAACGCATCAGCGAAAGCGAGACGCCGCGCGCCGCCAGCGATATCCATCCGCAGCCCATCTATAATCCGCTGGTGCCCTGGCTTCCGGCGCCGCTGCAACCGCTGGCCAGGCGACCGGCGCTGGCGGCCTTGATCGTGCTGCTGGTGATGGGTTTGCTGTGGCTGCTGTTCTGATGAGATTTCCGCGCCGGAACGCGCGGAAATGATTAACGCGTACACCATCTGACGGCGCGTTTCTGCTGGCGCAGGTTGTCAGCGACGAGGCGTTACGACGCGGATGCGCCTGCCGTTGCCTGACGCCGCATCACCAGCGCCAGCAGCAGGCCAAGCGCAGCGCAGGCCGCGGCGGCCAGGTAGACCGCGCCATAACCCAGCGAAGTCGCCAGCAGGCCGGTCAACGGCCCGCTGATACCGTAAGCCACATCCTGAAAGGCGGCGAATCCGCCCAGCGCGGTGCCGCGCACCTGCGGCGCAACGCGTTTTACCACCTCCACGCCCAGCGCCGGAAACACCAATGAACAGCCGCAGCCGGTGAGCGCCGCGCCCGCCAGCGCCATCCAGCCGTTGACGGCAAATCCCAGCACCATCAGCCCGCCCGCTTCAATCGCCAGCGAGACCATCGCCACGCGCAGGCCGCCCAGCCGATCGGGCAAACCGCCAAACAGGATGCGCATTAACACAAAAGCGCCGCCAAACGCGCTCAGCGCAAAACCTGCATTGCCCCAGTGACGTTCCGCAAACCAGAGCGAGGTAAAGGTGCCAATCACGGCAAAGCCCACGCCCTGTAGCGCCAGCGCACTGCCCGGCGACAGGATCTGCCCTACCACGCGCCACAGCGAAGGCCGCTCGCCGCTTTGCGTCGGAACCGCGCGAATGCCGCTGTTCAATGCCAGCGCGATCAGCGGCAGCACCAGCGCGACGATGCCTAATCCGCTGAATCCCCAGCGTCCATGGATCCACAGCCCCAGCGGCGCGCCAGCCGCCAGCGCGCCATAAATTGCCATACCGTTCCAGGACATCACCAGGCCAGAGCGCTTCGGCCCCACCAGTCCCAGCCCCCAGGTCATGTTGCCGGTTAACAGCAGGCTTTCGCCAAATCCCAGCAGCAGGCGTCCCACCACCAGCAGCGCAAATTTTCCCGCCGCTGGCAGCGCCAGCTGCGCCGCCAGCAGATAGGCGACGCCCACCAGCGCAATCGCCAGCATGCCTTGCTGCGTGGTGATTTTCGCACCGTGGCGATCGGCGCGTTTCCCCGCCAGCCCGCGCGTGAGCAGCGTGGCGAAAAACTGAATGCCCACCGCCGCGCCAACCATCACGTTGCTGTAGCCCAGTTCCTGATGCACAAATAGCGGGATCACCGGCAGCGCCAGGCCTGCGGTGAGGTAGGTTAAAAACACAGCGAAGGAGGTGCAGGCGACTAACGCCTTGCTCCGGGAAGAAGCGGTGATTGTCGTTGCGGACATGCGTCACGTCTCTCCTGAATATTGCCCGGGCGCGGATTTGTCGCCAGCCGGGCGCTGACAACCGACATTACCCTCAAGGCGCAGGCAATATGATGTCGATATGGGGTAGCAGACACAAAAAAGCCCGGCTTGCGCCGGGCTTTTTATGATGCGGTTACTGATATTTACGCAGCGTCAGCGTGGCGTTGGTGCCGCCAAAGCCGAAGCTGTTGGACATCACCGTGGTCAGCTTACGTTCGGTGGCGGTGGTGACGATGTTCATTCCTTCCGCTATCGGATCCAGCTCTTCCACGTTGATGCTCGGGGCAATAAAGCCGTGTTCCAGCATCAGCAGGCTATAGATCGCTTCCTGTACGCCCGCCGCGCCCAGCGAGTGACCGGTCATGGCTTTGGTTGCCGAGATAGCTGGCTGGTTGTCGCCAAACACTTCACGAATCGCGCCCAGCTCTTTCGCATCGCCTACCGGCGTAGAAGTACCGTGGGTATTGATATAGTCGATTGGGGTATCCACGCCCTGCATCGCCATTTTCATGCAGCGCACTGCGCCTTCGCCAGACGGAGCCACCATATCGGCACCGTCAGAGGTTGCGCCATAGCCAACGATCTCGGCATAGATATGCGCGCCGCGCGCCAGCGCGTGTTCCAGCTCTTCAACCACAACCATGCCGCCGCCGCCAGCGATAACGAAGCCGTCGCGGTTCGCATCATAGGTACGGGACGCTTTTTCCGGGGTCTCGTTATAACGGGTAGAAAGCGCGCCCATGGCGTCAAATTCGCAGGCCATTTCCCAGCACAGCTCTTCGCCGCCGCCAGCAAAAACGATATCCTGTTTGCCCAGTTGGATCTGCTCTACCGCGTTGCCGATGCAGTGCGCGGAGGTGGCGCAGGCGGAGCTGATCGAGTAGTTCACACCGTGGATTTTAAACGGCGTTGCCAGGCAGGCAGAAACGCCGGAGGCCATCGCTTTGGTCACCACGTACGGGCCGACGGCTTTCAGGCCGCGCGGGCTACGCATCGCATCAGCGCCAAACACCTGGAAGCGCGGAGAACCGCCGCCGGAACCGGCAATCAGGCCAACACGCGGGTTGCTTTGATAGGTTTCTTCGCTCAGGCCAGCGTCTTTAACCGCTTCAGCCATAGAAAGATAAGCATAAATGGACGCATCACTCATAAAGCGCACGATTTTGCGATCGATGAGGCCAGTGGTATCGAGCTTAACGTTACCCCAGACGTGACTACGCATGCCGGAATCTTTCATCTCCTGAGAGAAGGTGATGCCGGAGCGACCTTCACGCAGAGATGCCAGGACTTCTTCCTGGTTGTTGCCAATGCTGGAAACGATCCCCAGGCCAGTAATCACTGCACGTTTCATCAAAAATACCTCTTCCATCATCATAATTAGGTTTTGACAGGCACTCTAGCTTACACTTGTACGCCGAACAAGTCCGATCAGCAAAATTCTTGTGTAAATTTGCGTGATGTGACCGCTCTCGCTAAAATCGCGACATTGCCTGATAAGTGAGCCATTCCCGTTGAAAAACATCCCGATAGAACATGCAAAACTGGACTGGAACGATCAGGGTACACCTGTATCCCGAGAATTTGACGACGTCTATTTTTCTAATCAGAACGGTCTGGAAGAGACGCAGTATGTGTTTCTGGGCGGCAATAATCTGCCTGCCCGCTTCGCCACGCATACGCGCGCGCTGTTTGTGGCTGCGGAGACTGGTTTTGGCACCGGCCTTAATTTTCTGACGCTGTGGCACGCGTTTGATCGCTTTCATCAGGCCCAGCCGCAGGCGACATTGCAGCGTCTGCATTTTATCAGCATGGAAAAATTCCCTCTGACGCAGCAAGATCTGGCTGATGCCCACCGACGCTGGCCGGAGCTGGCACCCTACGCAGACCAACTGCGTCAACAGTGGCCGCTGGCCTTGCCGGGCTGTCATCGTTTGCTGCTGGATGGCGGGCGCGTCACGCTGGATCTCTGGTTTGGCGATGTTAATACGCTTATTCATCATTTTGATGACAGTTTGCAGCGCAGCGTAGACGCCTGGTTTCTGGATGGCTTCGCGCCGTCAAAAAATCCGGAAATGTGGACGCCCGCGCTGTTTGCGGCCATGGCGCGTCTGGCGCGTGCCGACGGCAGCTTTGCCACCTTTACCGCCGCAGGCTTTGTCCGGCGTGGACTGGAACAGGCCGGCTTCACGGTGATCCGGCGCAAAGGGTTCGGACACAAGCGCGAAATGCTGTGCGGCACGCTCGCTGATGCGCCCGCGCTACCCTGCTCCGCGCCCTGGTACGCGCGCACGCCTGCCGCGGGCAACGATATTGCCGTTATCGGCGGCGGTATCGCCAGCATGCTGCTGGCGCTGGCGCTATTGCGGCGCGGAAAGCAGGTGACGCTTTACTGTGCGGATGACGCACCGGCGCAAAACGCTTCCGGAAATCGTCAGGGCGCGCTCTATCCTCTGCTTAATCAGCACGACCCGGCGCTGGCACAGTTTTTCCCCGCCGCCTTTAGCTTTGCGCGACGGCTATATGACAGTTTGCCGGTGGCCTTTGCCCATGACTGGTGCGGCGTTACGCAGCTGGCGTGGGATCAGAAAAGTCACGATAAAATCCAGCACATGCTGGCGATGGCGCTGCCGGAAGCGCTGGCGCAGGGCGTTGATACAGCGCAGGCTGAACGGCTGGCGGGCGTGGCGCTTGGCTGCGGCGGCATTCATTATCCCGCCGGTGGCTGGCTGGCTCCGGCGGAGCTGACCACGGCGCTATTTGCGCTGGCGCAGCAGCAGGGATTGCAGGTTCACTGGCGGCATCGCGTAGTGCAGCTGGAAGAGGCGGATAGCGGCTGGCGACTACAGTTTGCCGACGCGCCACAGCAGCAGCATCAGAACGTGGTGCTGGCGAACGGTCATGCCATTAGCGCACTGGCGCAAAGCGCGAAGCTGCCGGTCTATCCGGTGAGCGGCCAGGTCAGCCATATTCCAAGCGTATCCGGCCTGGCTGATTTGCAGCAGGTACTCTGCTATGAAGGCTATCTGACGCCGGTCAGCCCTGAATTTAACACGCACTGTATTGGTGCCAGCTATCATCGCGGTGATACTTCGGTGCGCTATCGTGAAGAGGATCAGCAGGAGAATCGTCAGCGGCTGCAACATTGTCTGCCGGAGTGCGACTGGACGGAGGCGGTGGACGTTAGCGCTGGCGAAGCGCGCAACGGCGTACGCTGTGCCACGCGCGACCATCTGCCGATGGCGGGCAACCTGCCCGATTATGAAAGGCTGCTCGCCTGCTATGCCGACCTGCCGCGCCAGCGCGACGCCCAGGCAGAGATAACCTCCGCGCCCACATGGTCAGGCCTGTTTGTGCTGGGCGCGCTGGGCTCGCGCGGCTTATGCAGCGGCCCGCTGGCGGCGGAAGTATTAGCGGCGCAGCTGTGCGACGAGCCGATCCCGCTGGACAGCAACACGCTCACCGCCCTGAATCCTAATCGCTACTGGGTACGCAAACTGTTAAAAGGCAAACCGGTGAACTAACAGCGCCTGATACATGCAAAAGATGGACTAACAGCCATTTGTATCTGAAGGAAAAAAGCGGCCAACAAGCCGCTTTTTTATTGTGCCGAACGCGACGTTACGCTGAATACAAATTTGCACCGAACGCAAGGCGCGGGGCGTCCAGGCAAAAGAGTAAAGCGTCCACAAACGGCCAACAAGCCACTTTCTTATTATGCCGAACGCGACGTTACGTTGAATACAAATTTGCACTGAACGCAAGGCGCGGGGCGTCCAGGCAGAAGAGTAAAGCGTCCAAAAATCCACTTTTTTATTTTGCCGAACGCGACGTTACGTTGAATACAAATTTACACTGAACGCAAGGCGCGGGGCGTCCAGGCAGAAGAGTAAAGCGTCCCGCGCCATGGATGGCGCGGGCCGAGCTGTCAGGGATGACGTTTGTTGCGTCTTTACGATCTGCCTGGACGCCCCGTGCGGGCACGGTAGTTGTTTCTCCACGCAGGCACGGTGTGATGTCCCATGCAGGCACAGTATGATTTCCCGCAAAATGCCAACCAACGCTATCAGGCGGGCTGACGCGCCTGCAAAAACAGATTATCCCACATACCGATCACCAGCGCCTGATCGCGCGGTGAAAGCTCACCGGCAGCAATCGCGTTCTGCAAACTATTCTGCACCTGGATTTGTAACGCCTCGGCGGTATGTTCATTGCTCTTTTCCAGCTCCACTACCGCCAGAGTGAGGTGACCGCGCAGGTAGCCGCTGGCAAACAACTCATCATCGCTGGCATGCTCGACCATATCGTCAATCAGGGCCAGAATACGCGTTTCAAATTCTGCGATCATCTCAATTCCTCATTAAGTCGCGCCTCCGTTCAGCGCAGATCTTCCGGCCAGGGAAACTGCGCCGCCGTCAGCGGGGGCGTGTGATAAAAACGCTGTAGCTCAGCGATAAAACGGGCCGGACGCGCCGGAATACCGTTGGCAAAATAGTGCATAACCTGCGCATGAACCTTACGCTGAAACGCAATGCGATCCGGCTCATGATCGCCATTGAGATTGTCACAACTTACGTTAAAGGGAAAGCCCGCCGCCACGCTGAACATCCACTCCAGCGCCTGCGGTTTAATCTCGACGGATTCAAACTGATTTTGCGTCGTGGCGTCACGTCCGTCGGGACAATACCAGTAACCAAAATCAACCAGCTTGCGCCGCTCGGCCCCGGCAATACACCAGTGGGAAATCTCATGCAGCGCACTGGCGTAATAACCATGCGCAAACACCACGCGATGCCAGGGCGACGTCTCATCCGCCGGAAGATAAATGGGTTCGTCGTCGCCTTTAATTAGACGCGTCTGAAAATCATCCTGGAAACAGCGATCGAATACGTTAATCAGGTCCTGATAGTGGTGCGTCGTGTTCATATACCTAAACGTCTGCTAAAAAAAACGCGCAAATTGTCGCACTAAGCGTGCGCATTGACGAGCATTATCCAACAAGGTGCGTTAGCCACTGGCCTATCGCCGCGCCGTAATCTTCATACAGCAGCTTGCTGCTCATCACCACCGAAACGATCACCACCATCGGACGGATCAGCGACTGCCCGCGCGACAGCACCATGCGTGCGCCAAGGCGCGCGCCGCAAATCGACCCCACCAGCATCACCAGCCCAATGCCCCACACCACTTTGCCGCCCAGCATAAAAAACAGCAGGCTGGTAAAGTTTGAGGTGAAATTCAGCACCTTGGCATGCGCGGTGGATTTCGCCAGATTAAAACCGGCTAACGTCACGAAAGCCAACGCATAGAAAGAACCGGCTCCTGGACCGAAAAAACCGTCGTAAAAGCCCACCGTGCCGCCCGCTATCAGCGCAAACGGCAGACCATGAAGACGGCGCTGCCGATCCTCTTCGCCTAAGCGCGGCATCAGCAGAAAATAGAGACCGATACCGATAATCAGCAGCGGCAACACCTGGCGCAAAAAGTCAGAGCGTATGTGCTGCACCAGCAGCGTACCGCAGAGCGCGCCGATAAAGGTCATCGCAATATTCAGACGCTGTTCGCGCAGCTTTACCGCGCCGCGCCGTACAAAATAGAGGCTGGCGGAAAAAGATCCGCCCACCGCCTGCAGCTTATTCGTTGCCAGCACCTGAGCGGGCGTCAGCCCGGCGGAAAGCAGCGCAGGAACGGTCAGCAGGCCGCCGCCGCCAGCGATCGAATCAATAAACGACGCCAGCATAGCGATGAAAAACAGTACCGCTATCATCTGCGGCGAGACAACCAACCATTCCATGTAATGTCCTAAAGTAGATGTTTATCCAGCAGCGCCTGACAGGATGGCGGCAACGGCGGCGGTTCACGCTTCACCGGCGCGCCGCTGCCCGGTTTTTTCGGCAAGAACCAGCTTTCCAGCTCGGCGTCACAGCCGTCGCCCGGCGGCGGTGGCGTCTGATCCAGGCACTCCAGACTCTCTGGCGGACAGCGCAGGCGCACATGCATATGGGCGCGATGACCAAACCACGGGCGCACCTTGCGCAGCCAGTCGCGATCGCTACCGGCATCGGCGCAAAGCTGCTTTTTAATCGCCGGATTAACAAAAATGCGTGTGACCTGCTCATCTTTCGCTGCCAGCTTAATCAGGCTGTCGATTTCCGGCTGCCAGTGGCGCGCCACAACGCGCTTGCCATCGGCGCTCACCAAATCCAGCGGCTGCGGCTTTAACAGCATCTGCGACGTCCAGCGTTGCTGCGGCAGCTGTAACCAGATATCCACATCCAGCCCGCTCTGATGGCTGGTGTGACCGCTGCTAAAGCGCCCGCCGGCCGCCATGCCCATATCGCCAATCAGCACCTGACCCAGCCTCAGGTTATGCACCTGCGTGGTCAGACGTTGAATAAACAGCAGCAGATCGGGATGGCCAAAATAGCGTCGCTGATCGGGCCGCATCACCTGATAGGCCGGATTGTTCAGCGGCAGCGCTTCGGCACCGACAATACAGCCGTTAGCGAAGCCGCCAATTGCCTGCGGCGCACCGGGAATCGGCTGGGCAATGCGCTGCCACGGCGTGGCGGCCAGCGCCGATGCGCTCAGCAGCAGCGCGGCCAGCATAAGAAACGGTTTTTTCATCATTACCAGCGCGGCACGTTGGTTGAAACGTCAGCACACTGCGCGCGATGGCGCAGCAGGTGATCCATCAGTACGATCGCCATCATCGCTTCGGCGATCGGCACCGCGCGAATCCCCACGCAAGGATCGTGACGGCCTTTGGTGATCATCTCTACCTCTTCGCCGCTGCGGGTGATGGTTTTGCCGGGCACGGTAATGCTTGAGGTAGGTTTCATCGCCAGATGCGCCACCACCGCCTGGCCGCTGCTGATGCCGCCAAGAATGCCGCCTGCATGGTTGCTCTGAAAACCGTTGGCGCGGATCTCATCGCGATGCTGGCTGCCGCGCTGGTTGACCACGGCGAAACCGTCGCCGATTTCAATGCCTTTCACCGCGTTGATGCTCATCAGCGCATGGGCCAGATCGGCGTCCAGGCGATCGAACACTGGCTCGCCCAGGCCAACCGGCACATTCTCCGCCACTACGGTGACCTTCGCGCCAATGGAGTCGCCCTCTTTTTTCAGCGCGCGCATCAGCTCGTCCAGCGCCTCCAGCTTAGCGGGATCGGGACAGAAAAACGGGTTTTGCTCAACCTGGTCCCACGCTTTCAGCTCACAGGCGATATCGCCCATCTGCGCCAGATAACCGCGCACCTGCACGCCAAATTTCATCTGCAGATATTTTTTCGCAATGGCGCCTGCCGCCACGCGCATCGCCGTTTCGCGCGCGGAGGAGCGCCCGCCGCCGCGATAGTCGCGCAGGCCATATTTTTGCTCATAGGTATAATCAGCGTGGCCTGGACGGAACAGATCTTTGATCGCGCCATAATCCTGCGAGCGCTGATCGGTATTTTCAATTAATAAGCCAATGCTGGTGCCGGTGGTCACGCCTTCAAACACGCCGGACAGAATGCGCACCTGATCCGGTTCGCGCCGCTGGGTGGTATAACGCGAGGTGCCCGGACGACGCCGATCCAAATCGTGTTGTAAATCCGCCTCGGTGAGCGGAATCCCCGGCGGCACGCCGTCAACGATACAGCCCAGCGCAATGCCATGCGACTCACCAAAAGTGGTGACGCGAAAAATCTGTCCAATCGTGTTGCCTGCCATCTCGGCTCCGTTATTGTGCGATTAATCTTTGAAAAATTTGAAATGATGCTGGGCGTCGATAATTTGCTGACGGGTCAGCATAAAGACGCCGTCGCCGCCGTTATCAAATTCCAGCCAGGTAAAGGGCACATCAGGATATTGCTCCATCATATGCACCATGCTGTTGCCCACTTCGCAAATCAGCACGCCCTCTTCCTGTAAATAGTCCGGCGCGCAGGCGAGAATACGCCGCACCAGCTTCAGGCCATCGCTGCCCGCCGCCAGCCCCAGCTCCGGTTCATGCTGATACTCATCCGGCAGATCGTCCATATCATCCGCATCCACATAGGGCGGATTGGTGACAATCAGATCGTATTGCAGCTTCGGCAAGTCGCGGAACAGGTCGGAGCGGATTGGCGTAACCTGATGAATCATACCGTGTTCGTCGATATTCTGCTCGGCAACCGCCAGCGCATCAAGCGAGAGATCCACCGCGTCCACTTCCGCTTCCGGGAACGCGTAAGCGCAGGCGATGGCGATACAGCCGCTGCCGGTACACATATCCAGAATATGCTGCGGCGTCTGATTGACCAGCCCGGCGAAGCGGCTGTTAATCAACTCGCCAATCGGTGAACGCGGCACCAGCACGCGCTCATCCACATAAAATTCGTGACCGCAAAACCAGGATTTATTGGTGAGATAGGCGACCGGAATGCGTTCATTCACGCGGCGGATCACGCGCTCAACGATGCGGTGACGCTCGCTGGAGGTCAGGCGTGCATTACGCATCTCTTCAGGAATATCCAGCGGCAGGTAAAGCGTGGGCAAAACCAATTGAACCGCTTCGTCCCAGGGATTATCGGTACCGTGGCCATACCAAATATTGGCGGCGGCAAACCGGCTGACCGCCCAGCGCAGCATGTCCTGAATGGTATGCAGTTCATTCACTGCTTCATCGACGAAAATTTTGTCCACTTGCCCTCCACAGGCCGTTCCGTAATTACGGCGGGTAGTTTGCCATGAAGCGGGCGAGAATTCAGCGCGACGAGGTGAAAAAGCTGACTTTTGTTGACAATGCGGGTTATCGTAGCCGGCAGGCCGTGCAACCTGCGCCATTCACCCACCAGAAATTGACGATTATGAAGAAAAAAGAGCAGCTCAGCGACGATGATAAAACGCTGTTTCGCCAGCTGATGACCGGCACGCGTAAGCTAAAGCAGGATACCCTGGTGCATAAACCCGCCCGTAAAAAAGCGGAGGTGTCGCTGAAGCGCCAGCTGTCGGAACAGGCGGATAACAGCCACTACTTTTCGGATGAATTTCAGCCGCTGTTGGCGGAAGAAGGCCCGGTGCGCTATGTGCGCAGCGACGTCAGCCACTATGAGCTGAAAAAACTGCGCCGTGGCGACTATTCACCGGAAATCTTTCTCGATCTGCATGGATTAACGCAGCAGCAGGCTAAACAGGAGCTGGGCGCGCTGTTGGCCGCCTGTCGGCGCGAACATATTTTTTGCGCCAGCGTGATGCACGGTCACGGCAAGCATGTGCTGAAGCAGCAAACGCCGCTGTGGCTGGCGCAGCATCCTTTCGTGATGGCGTTCCACCAGGCGCCTAAAGCCTTTGGCGGCGATGCGGCGTTGCTGGTGCTGATTGAGGTAGAAGAGTGGCAGCCGCCAGAGTTACCCTGACGGCAGAGGAGGATTAGATCGCTTTTGCCAGCCTGGAAGGACTGACCTGCCACTTTAAGCTCCCTTCGCTGTTCCCGGCATCAAAATCGATACAGGCAATGGCCGAGGTGGCAAACATCGGCGGCGGCTCCTGCGGACACAGCTCCGACACCAGATAGCCCACCAGAGGAAGATGCGAAATAACCAGCACCGATTTCACCCCTTCTTGCGCCAGCGCCTGTATATAGCAGGCCACCAGCGCCGGATCGCCGCCCGGCGTCAGCTCAGGTAACACCTCTTGCTCCGGCGGCAGGCGCAGAGCTTCACGCACCGTGGCTAATGTCTGCTCCGCGCGCAGGTAAGGGCTGACCAGCACCCGTTCAATATCCAGAGTCTGGCTGTTCAGCCAGCTTGCCATCTGGCGTGATTCATCACAGCCACAATGGGTAAGAGGCCTAACCGAATCACTGGCTGCCTCAAGTGCAGCGTCGCCGTGACGCATGATAAAAACTTGCATAAAGCACCGCTGTTGTTTAACAAAATCGTCGGATCATCAGGCTGTCCGACGCTTCATTCTGCGAATGAACGCTGTGTTGTAACCTAATGACTTGAGTATAGTCAACCGATTGTTTATTAAACGAGCTATTGTCGGAATCCGTCGTCTGACGCAACAAAACCACCTGCAACCTAAGCCGCTGAATCATTGTGGGTATTGGCATTTGTCGATGAATTGTAAAAGTGTTCGCCGCGCTCGGCGCGCTGGCGCAGCGCCTCACACGGAGCAAAACGATCGCCATATTGATGCATCAGGCTGGCTAATGTGTTAACCACATTGGCTGCGCCAAGGCTATCCATATAGCGATAAGGGCCGCCGAGGAAAGGCGGAAAACCGATGCCGAATACGGCGCCAATGTCCCCGTCGCGCGGGCTGCGAATAACGCCTTCATCCAGGCAGCGCGCCGCCTCGTTCAGCATCATCATGATGCAGCGTTGCGCAATCAGCGCACCGTCCAGCCGCCGCTGCGGCTGAATATGCAGCAGTGCGTAGATGCTTTTATCGGGCCGTTTTTTTCCGCCCTGATAACGGTAGAAGCCGCGCCCGTTCTTGCGCCCTTTGCGGTTGTCGTTCAGCACGGCGGCGAACGCATCCGGCGCGGCAAAACGCATACCATATTCCTGCTCCAGAATCGGCAGGATTTTGGTTCCGACATCGATCCCTACCTCATCCAACAGCTGTACCGGCCCCACCGGGAAGCCAAATTTGATCAGCGCCTTATCCACCGCCTCTATCGGCTCACCTTCCAGCACACAGCGCATGGCTTCATTTATATAGGGCGCCAGAATGCGGTTAACGTAAAAGCCCGGACGATCGGCCACCACAATTGCCGTTTTGCCCTGCCGCTTCGCCAGCGCCACGGTGGTGGCGATAGTGCGTTCGGCGGTGGTTTGATGGGGTATCACCTCCACCAGCGGCATTTTATCTACCGGACTGAAGTAGTGCAGGCCGATAATGTTTTCCGGGCGCTGCGCCCGTGCGGCGATCTGAGCTATGGGCAGTGATGAGGTGTTCGAGGCGAAAATAGTGTGTGCGGCGCAATGCTGCTCAATTTCCGCCACCATCTGCTGTTTTAAGTTGAGATCCTCGAATACCGCTTCGATAATCAGATCGCGCTGGTGAAAGCCGCGATAGTCGGTGCTGCCGGTGATCAGAGCCATTTGTCGCTGTCGTTCAGCGGCGTTCATTTGTCGGCGCTTGACCTTTTTACTCAGCAGATCCCAGCTATATTTCATCGCATGGTTAATCCCTTCCACGCTGATATCTTTGATGCGTACCGGCAGCTGCGCTTTGGCGGCGGTAACCGCTGCGATGCCGCCACCCATCAGGCCACCGCCCAGCACGCCAATGGTGCGCAGCGCGGCAGGCTCGGCGTCATACTCTTTTTTCAGCGCGGTGCTGGCAAAAAAGATCTGGCGCAGCGCGGCGGACTGCTGAGTCATGGTTAGCTCGCCAAAGGCCAGCGCTTCTGTTTCATGACCGGCGCGCATCCCCTGCTCCAGTCCGGTTCTGACCGCTTCCAGAATGCGCCGCGTGGCCGGATAATTGCCGTGGGTTTTCGCCTCGCTCTGGCGCGCCGCCAGCTGGAACAGGATGGCGCGTCCCGCCGGACCGTTTAGCAGGCGCTCGCGCAATGGCAATGTGCGCCGTGGGCTTTTTCCTTTCAGCGCCATTTTAATTGCCGTCTCCAGCAGAATGCTGTGCGGCACCGCATCATCCACCAGCCCCAGCTTCAGCGCCTGTTTTGCCCGCAGAGTTTTGCCGGTAAGAATCATATTCAATGCCTGCGATGCGCCAATCAACCGTGGCAGACGCTGCGTGCCGCCGCTGCCGGGCAGCAGGCCAAGCTGCACTTCCGGCAGCCCAAGGCGGGTTTTATCATCCAGCGTACAGACACGTCGATCGCAAGCCAGCGCCAGCTCCAGCCCGCCGCCAAGGCAGGCGCCGTGAATCGCGGCCACCACCGGCACCGACAGCGCGGCGATCTCTGACATCACGCGTTGCCCCTGTTCGGCCAGCTGACGCGCTTCGTCAGCGCTGCGGCAGCGGTCGATCATACTGATATCCGCACCGGCAATAAATGAGTCCGGCTTGCCGGAAATAAACACCAGCCCGGCCAGCGCCGGGTTTTGCCGCGCCTGACTAATCACCGCGCGAATTTGCGCAATAAACGCCGCCTTCAGGGTATTCATTTTTTCATCGGGCACATCGATCACAATGACGCCGACGTTGTCGCTGCGCATGCTCAGATGAAATGCGGATTGCTGTTCCATGACCTTATTCAACCTCCAGTACCATTGCCGCACCCAGGCCGCCCGCCGCACAGGCGGTAACCAGACCAAGCCCGCCGCCGCGCCGCCGCAGCTCATTCAGCGTTTGTGTAATCATGCGCGCGCCGGTGGCGGCAAAGGGATGTCCATAGGCAATCGAACCACCCAGCACGTTGAATTTCTCTTCGTCCACCTCCCCCAGCGCCGCAGGGCGATTTAATACCTCACGGGCGAAGCGTTCATCACGGAAGATTTTCAGATTAGCCAGCGTTTGTGCGGCGAACGCCTCGTGCATATCGATCAGCGTCAGATCCTGTAGCGTGACGCCAGCACGATCCAGCGCCAGCGGCGAAGCGTAAGAAGGGCCCAGCAGCATGTCCTGCCAGACATCGGTGGCGGTAAAGGCGTAGCTGCGCAGATAGCCCAGCGGCGTAATGCCCAGCTCGCGCGCCCGCGATTCGGTCATCAGAATAACCGCGGCACCGCCGTCGGTCAGCGGCGTGCTGTTCGCTGCCGTCACGCTGCCGTGCTGCCGATCAAAGGCGGGACGCAGCCGGGCATAATCCTCGACGGCGCTGTTTTCCCGCACGTTATTATCTTGCTGTAGCGCCGCGCGCCAAGGCGGCACCCAGGCGGTCATCACTTCATCGGCTAATTTACCTTCCCGCCAGGCCTGCGCCGCACGCTGATGGGAGCGATGCGCCAGCGCATCCTGCTGCTCACGGCTGATGCCATGACTTTTCGCCATCTGTTCGGCGGTATCGCCCATGCGCAACCCGGTAGAATACTCCGCCACCGCAGGCGGCACCGGCAACAAATCTCGCGGACGCAGCTGGCTGAATAGTTTAATTTTTTGACTCAGGGTGCGGGATTTATTGAGATCGACCAGCGTTCTGCCCAGCTTTTTGCTGACGCCAATCGGCAATACGGATGAGGAGTCGGCCCCGCCGGCGATCCCGGCGCGGACGTTGCCAGCCAGCAGGCTTTCCGCCAGGTTCGCCACCGCCTGAAAGCTGGTGGCGCAGGCGCGGCTCACGCTGTAGGCATCGGTTGTGACATCAAGCCCGCTGCTTAACACGATTTCGCGCGCGATATTGGGCGCTTCGGGCATTTGAATCACCTGTCCGAAAACCAGCTGTTCGATGATCTCCGCCGGGATTTCGCTACGGGCCATCAGTTCGCCGATCACCATTCTGCCAAGTTCAACCGCCGGGATGCCATGCAGCGCCGTCGCCTGACGGGCAAACGGGGTGCGAAGCCCGTGGGTAATGGCGATGCGATCGCCCTGACGCGTCAGCAAAGGAAGCGCTCTGCTCATTATTCTCACCTGTTAACCGCGACCGCAGCATCATTGCCAAGGAGGTCAGACCTGACAGTGTAATCAGTTTGTTATAGGGTGCCAGCGGCGCGGCAAGAAAATGAGAGCGGCAACACATGCCGCAGAGAAAGAATGTATCCGGTAAGGGCGCTAATGCTGTAACGCGCAGGGGAATATTATCGGGGAGGAATAAAGCAAACGAACGCCCTGACCTGGGCCGAAAGAATGTCGGCGCGCTGTTTTGCGCCGACGGGCAGAACTTAACGCAGGCCGAGCTGGAAAATCAGGGTTTCCGCCTGGCAGCAGAAGGTAAAATCGACATCAAGCTGCACGCCATCAGGCTGTTCGCTGAATGTTGGCGTGATGACACAGGGCTCAGATTCAACGCCACGCGCTTTTTCCGTGAGCGAGGCCAGCATCGCTTCCGCCTGCTGACGATTATCAAACAGACGTGACCATGAGGCGGTGCAGTCACTGTTATCCATTACGGTGCCGACATCGACGCAGCAGCAGGCCGCCGTTTCGTTAGCGCTACATTTATTTAAAGCATCACTCATTGCTCTCTCCCACCATGCTTTTTATACAGTTGATATTAACTGTCGGCTATTTTACCCCGCCTTTTTCTCTGCGCTAAATTGTGTGAACGTAATCACGAATAATATTGATCTGACGCAGGATTACGTCGTCATCTCTTCGGCAATGCCCGCTTTTTTGTTAAGCGCGTCTTATTTCATCGATAACATTTGAAATATTTAAAAAACAATATTGCAACATACACACAGGTCAGACCTATACTGTGCGCACTGGTCTGATTTGTCCGTTGTATTTCAGCACCTACAATTCCCGGCTCCTTGTTACCTGGTGTAACAGAATTTATAAAAATCACATAATGAGGTTGTGGTCATGAACCATAAAAACCTGTGTGCAAAGTCAGCTCTGGCCATTGCAGTGGCAATCGCTTCCTCAAATCTTTACGCAGCGGGCTTTCAGCTCAATGAATTCTCCTCGATCGGTTTAGGCCGCTCCTATTCTGGCGAAGGCGCGATGGGCGATACCGCCGCTTCTGCCAGCCGCAACCCAGCCACCATGGCATTAATGGACCGTCCGATGTTTTCTGTCGGCGCGGTATTTATCGATCCCGATGTGAATATCGATGGCGATAGCGGTGCCGGGAATAGTTTACGGGCGAATAATATCGCCCCGACGCAGTGGGTGCCGAATATTCATTATGTGCAGCCTATTAATGACCAATGGTGGATCGGCGCTTCCGCTACGACCAATTATGGTCTGGCGACTGAATTTAATAATGATTACGCGGGCGGCGCTTTCGGCGGTAAAACCGATCTGTTGACCACTAACCTTAACCTCAGCACCGCCTGGCGCATGAATGAGCATTTCAGCTTTGGCGTTGGTTTTGACGCGGTTTATGCGCGGGCGAAAATTGAGCGTTATATGGGCGAGCTTGGCGGTTTGCTGCCTGCTGCGGGCCTGCCAGCCGCCGCCGCGGATACGCAGATTGCGCACCTGAAAGGCGATGAGTGGGGCTACGGCTGGAACGCCGGTATTCTGTATGAAGTGGATGAAAATAACCGCTTCGGCCTGAGCTATCGTTCTGAAGTGAAAATCGATTTTAACGGCGATTACAAAAGTTCTATTCCTTCGCAATTGAATCCGATTATCGGCGGCGCGGGACTTGATTTGCCGTACGGCACCAGCGGCAGCACCATTCCAGGCGCGCTGACCCTGAACCTGCCGGAAATGTGGGAAATTTCAGGCTATCATAAGGTCGCGCCGCAGTGGGCAGTGCACTATAGCCTGGCCTATACCAGCTGGAGTCAGTTCCAGGAGCTGAAGGCCACCGGCAGCAACGGTCAGCAACTGTTCTATAAAGATGAAAGCTATCGCGATGCTTACCGTATTGCGCTCGGCACCACGTATTTCTATGACGATCACTGGACTTTCCGCACCGGTATCGCCTTTGATGACAGCCCGGTTCCGGCGGATAAACGCTCTATCTCTATCCCGGATCAGGATCGCCTGTGGCTGAGCGCTGGCGCTTCATACGCCTTTAATGAGAATGCTTCGGTGGATGTGGGCGTGTCCTATATGCATGGTCAGAAAGTGACGGTGCAAGAGGGTATCGATCCGGTAGCGACCGCGCGCAACGGCACTGCAACCCCTTACGAGTTTAATTCTGAAGGTAAGGCCTGGCTGTACGGCGCCAGCTTTAACTACCGCTTCTGATAGCTGAAAGAAAAGGCGGGATTTCTCGCCTTTTTCCAGGTTATTTCTGGTGTTCGCACAGGGCGTTTGCCTGAGGTGTATGCGCAGGGCGTTTGCCTGAGGTATATGCGCAAGGCGTTTGCCTGAGTGTATGCGCAGGGCGTTTGCCTGAGGTATATGCGCAGGGCGTTCGCCTGAGGTGTATGCGCAGGGCGTTCGCACCAGGGTGCTCGCACAGGGCGTTTGGGCCGATCGTAAAGACGCAAAAAACGTCATCCCTGACGGCTCGGCCCGCGCCGTCCATGGCGCGGGACGCTTTACTCTTCTGCCCAAACGCCCTGCGCCTTACGTTCAGAGTTGTTACGCCCTGCGCCTTGAGTTCAGAGTTATTACGCCCTGCGCCTTACGTTCAGAGTTATTACGCCCTGCACCTTGAGTTCCGAGTTATGACACCCTGCGCCTTGAGTTCAGCGTTGTTACGCCCTGCGCCTTATGTTCAGAGTTGTTACGCCCTGCACCTTGAGTTCCGAGTTATGACGCCCTGCGCCTTACGTTCAGAGTTATTACGCCCTACGCCTTAAGTTCCGCGTTATCACGCCCTGCGCCTTAAGTTCCGCGTTATCACGCCCTGCGCCTTGAGTTCCGAGTTATGACACCCTGCGCCTTATGTTCAGAGTTATTACGCCCTACGCCTTAAGTTCCGAGTTATGACGCCCTGCGCTTTGCGTTTGGGGGTTGTTACGCCCTGCGTTTGGCGTTTGGCGTTTGGCGTTTGGCGTTATAAAGGTCATAAAAAAGGCGGGAATCTCCCGCCTTTGCTGTTTCTTTGCCGGTTATTCGGCGTCGATCTCATCGAGATCGCCCTGAATCGCCTGCGCGTTCGGGTTTTCCTGCGGCTTCAGCTTGCCGCCGTTAGCCAGGAAATCGTGACGCTGGAAATAAGCGTTACGCACAAAAGCGTAAGGATCGCTGGTATTGCGCAACATCGCATCGGAATCCAGTAGCTGCGCTCGCGTCTCCACGCCCTCCAGCACCCATTTACCGGCGGTCATCGGCCAGCTCAGCCAGCCCAGCACCGGGTAAAGCGTATCGAGATAATCACCGCCATCTTCACGCGGCGTAGCGCTGCCGTAGCCCGGCAAAACCACATAAGGGCCGTAGCCGACGCCCCAGGTCCCCAGCGTTCCGCCAAAGCGCGGCGGCTCTTCACGTGCTAACTTATCGTTCGCCATACCGGCGACATCAATAAAACCGCCCAGACCCAGAACGGTATTCAGGAAGAAACGGTTGAAATGAATCATGCCGCGATAGGGATCGCCGCGCAGAAATGAGTTCACCATCGCCGCAGGTTCACTCAGGTTGCCGAGGAAATTACTGACGCCGGTACGCGCCGGAACCGGCACGTAGTCGCGCCAGGCGACCGCAACCGGACGCAGCACATAGGGATCCAGCACGTTGTAGTTGAAATCAAACATCGTGCGGTTAAAACCCTCCAGCGGATCGGAACGCCCCTGCGGTTCATCGTTATGCTGTGAACTGGCGCATCCTGCTAACAAAACGCTGGCCAGCGCCAACCCCGTCAGGCGGAAGTTCATAATTTTCTCCCTG
This sequence comes from Mixta sp. BE291, assembly GCF_031457955.1. Lineage (NCBI taxonomy): Bacteria > Pseudomonadati > Pseudomonadota > Gammaproteobacteria > Enterobacterales > Erwiniaceae > Mixta > Mixta sp. BE291. The sequence continues at coordinate 60,350 of NZ_JAVDXN010000012.1, forward strand.
TCTAATTAAGTGTTTACCGCTTCAGGGCTGCTGCTGATTAATTTCAACAGCAAGATGCTGATGACCATCAAAAGGCGTTAATGCGCTCTCTCCGAACCAGTCGCCAGGCCGGGGAGTTGCGCTGCCGTCACGCGCAATACGCACGCGAACTTTAACCTGATGCTGCGCCGAAAGCAGGCGTTCCGGCATCATGGCATTGCTGTCATCCAGCGTCAGCGATAGCGGAAAATGACTCAGCGGCAGTTTTTTTACTGCCACCGGAACCGGTGAAACACCGTCGGAAACAGAAATATACATGACTCCGCCCGGCGGTAACATTTTTTCTACAGTCGCGGCCAGCGTGACGTTAAGCGAAAGCTGGCTGGTTTGCAGCCCACCGGCGCTTTTCGCCTGCTGGATACTGCGCTGCACCTGCGCTCGCTGCGGATCGTTTGTCGCCAGCTGCGTCAGCAGGGTTTGCCACGCCGCAATTGCCTGCGCATAGTGCTGTTGCTGATAAGCATTAAAGGCCACCAGCCCCAGCAGACGCGTGTTCGCAGGATCCTGCTGCTGCATCGCCTGCAATATCACCTGCGCTTCACGGTTATCCTGCGGATCGCTGGAACGGGTCAGCACTTCAGCATAGCTGAGTTTTACCTCACTGTTATTCGGCGCCAGCTGTAATGCGCGCTGAAACGCCTCAATAGCGGTATCACGATTGTTTAATACCATGCCGATACGCCCCAGCATCAGCCAGTCATGCAGCTGGCTGCCATCCTGCTGAAGCGCGGTGCGCAGCCCCAGCCCAAGACGCGCCAGCTCTTCCAGCGTCAGCGGCTTCGCCTGCGGATCGAGCAGACGCGCGCGCAGCGCCGGATAATCATTCTGTACCTGTTGCCAGGCGATCAGGCCAGGCAACCCACCGGTTTTCAGATAACAGCCAAGGCTCACCACCACTAATAACAGCGCGCCGGGCAGCAATACCCAGCGACCAAGCGGACGCGCTGGCGCAGACGACGAAGAGGAGGGAATATCGGTCAGCAGCGTTTGTTGCAGTTCCTGCACCAGCGGCTGACGAGCGGCAATCACCCCCTGCTCCTCATCCTGATCCAGCTCATGCAAGCGCTGCTGATAGAAAATTTTATTCAGCGTATCGCGATCCGGCGACGGGCGAGCGCCGCGCCAGCCCGCGATTAACAGCAACAGCAGCGCGGCCAGCAGCAGACCGCTAAAAACCAGCCAGAAAAGCGTCATGAAGATTTCCTGTCATCGTTCAGCAGCGCATCAAGGCGCTGTTGTTCATCCACATTTAACCGTGCCCCGGCAGGCGGCGGGCGGCGACTGCGGAGAAAAATAACCAGCGCCCCGGCAATAATAAACAGCAACGGTCCCGCCCACAGAATCAGCGTTGATGGCGTAACCGGCGGCTGATAGGTCACAAAATTACCGTAGCGGTCAATCATATATTGCGTGATTTGTTGTTTGTTCTGCCCCTGCTTGAGCAGTTGATAAACCTTCAGGCGCATATCCGCCGCAATCATCGCATTTGAGTCGGCAATACTGTTGTTTTGGCATTTCGGACAACGCAGCGAGGCGGTCAGCTCGCGGTAGTGCTGCTCCTGCGCGGCCGAGTCAAATTGCCAGGTTTCGATCGCCGCCAGCGCGCTCAGGCTGAACAACAGCCCCGCCAGTAAGCATACTAACCGTTTTGCCATGCTGCTTCCCTGCGTCATCGTGCCGCCTCCCTGCTATATTTTTGCCACAGCGGCGCGACTTCCCGCTGCCAGACCTGCTGATTAAGATCGCCTGCATGGCGATAGCGAATAATGCCCTGACCATCGATCAGGAACGTTTCCGGCGCGCCATAGACGCCGAGATCCAGTCCAAGCATACCGCTGCCGTCATAGAGGCTAAGCGCATAGGGGTTGCCCAGGCTATTGAGCCATTCCACCGCTTTTGCGCGGTCGTCTTTATAGTTCAGCCCGACCACGCGCACGCCCTGCTCCGCCAGCTGGTTCAAATAGTGATGCTCAGCGCGACAGGTAGGACACCAGGTCGCCCAGACGTTCAGCAACAGTGGCTTGCCATCCGCCAGCACCGCCTGATGGTAAACTTTGCCCGGCGAAGCGAGCGACTCCAGCGTAAATGGCGGCACCGGCTTCCCGATCAGCGCCGACTCCAGCCGCGTCGGATCCTCGCCCTCGGCGTTGCGCGTTAGCTGCCACATCAGCGCCAGCGCCAGCAGCAGAAACAGGACCAGCGGAATATAGAGAATTTTCTTGCTCATACCAACTCCCGTTGCGCTTTTTTACGGCTGCGATAACGCGGGTCGAGCAGGCAAAGCAAGCCGCCGAACGCCATAAACAGGCCGCCATACCATATCCAGCGCACAAAAGGTTTGTAATAAATCCGTACCGCCCAGGAGCCATCTTCCAGCTCCTCGCCAAGCGCCGCGTAGAGATCGCGCGTCAGGCCGCCATCGATCGCCGCTTCGGTCATCATGCTGCGCGCCACGCTGTAATAGCGTTTTTCCGCCTGTAGCGTCGCTTCCGGCCTGCCGTCGCGCGTCACATCAATAATCGCCGCGCCGCCGCTGTAGTTCGGGCCGTTCAGTTCGCGTACGTCGCGAAACACAAAGTGATAATGATGGATATCCACGCTGTCGCCCGCTTTCATGCGTACGTCGCGCTCCACGCTGTAATTTTGGCTAAAGGCGATGCCAATAACCGTTACCGCCACGCCCAGGTGGCCCAGCACCATGCCCCAGTGGCTGCGGGAAAGCTGACGCAGGCCGCGCAGCAGGCTATGGCGATGCGTGGCGCGCTCGTGCAGTTCCAGCAGCGTTAATAGTATTACCCACAGCGCCATGCTCAGCCCGACCACCGTCATCGCCTCAATGCGATCCTGCATCAGCCACGGCAGCATCACCGACAGCAGCAGCGTGACCAACAGCGCCAGCGCCAAACGTTTCCAAAGCTTTTGCGGTTCATCACGTCGCCAGCGCACCAACGGGCCGATGCCCAGCAATAGCGCAAAAGGCGCCATCAGCCAGGTGAACATGGTATTAAAAAAGGGTTCGCCGATAGAAATCGTGCCCAGCCCCAGCTGTTTATGCACCAGCGGCAGCAGCGTACCTAACAGCACCACCAGCATCCCGGCGATCAACAAGACGTTGTTACTCAGCAGGAACGACTCACGTGACCAGAAATCGTTCTGTACCCGGCTGCGCACCCGCCCCCCTTTCACCGCATACAGCAGCAGCGAACTGCCGATGACGATCACCAGGAAAGCCAGAATAAACATGCCGCGCGCCGGATCGGAGGCGAAAGCATGCACCGAAACCAGCACGCCGGAGCGCACCAGAAACGTGCCTAACAGGCTGAGCGAAAACGCGGCAATTGCCAGCAGCACGGTCCAGGCTTTGAACGCGCCACGCTTCTCGGCTACCGCCAGCGAGTGAATCAGCGCCGTGCCCGCCAGCCACGGCATAAAGGAGGCGTTTTCCACCGGATCCCAGAACCACCAGCCGCCCCAGCCCAATTCATAATAGGCCCAGGCGGATCCCAGCACGATGCCAATGGTCAGGAACAGCCAGGCAGCCAGCGTCCAGGGACGTGACCAGCGCGCCCAGGCCGTATCCAGTCGTCCCGCCATCAGCGAGGCGATAGCAAACGCAAAGGCGACGGAAAAACCGACGTAGCCCATATAGAGCAGCGGCGGATGGAAGATCAGTCCGATATCCTGCAGCATCGGATTCAGATCGTGACCGTCAATGGGATAGTCCGGCAACGTGCGGGCAAACGGATTGGAGGTAAAAATAATAAACAGCAGGAAACCGACGTTAATCATGCCCATTACCGCCAGCACGCGCGCGATGGCATCCTGCGGCATGCCGCGACTGAATATCGCCACCGCCAGCGTCCAGCCGCTGAGCATCAAAACCCACAGCAGCAGAGAGCCTTCATGCGCGCCCCAGGTGGCGGCGATGCGGTAATAAACTGGCAGCTGGCTGTTAGCGTTGTTGACCACATAGGCCACGGTAAAATCGTTAACAATAAAAGCGTGTACCAGCAGCAGAAAACTGCCCGCCACGCAGAAAAACAGCCCCACGGCGAGCGGGCGCGCCAGCCCCATTAATCGGCTGTCCTGACGCGCCGCGCCCCAGAGTGGATAGAGGCTCAACAGCAGCGCCAGCGCCAACCCCAGACAAAGCAGAAAGTGACCGATTTCTGGCATCATGAGCGGTCACCCTGCGGCTGTGTTGTCGCCGTTGTCTGATGATTTTTCTGCATCGCCTCGCTGATTTCCGGCGGCGTATATTTTTCGTCGTGCTTTGCCAGCACCTCTTTCGCCTGAACCAGGTTGCCCGCCTGCAGCTCGCCCTGCGCTACAACGCCCTGCCCTTCCCGGAACAGATCGGGCAGGATGCCTTCGTAGCTGACGTTAATCTCGCCTTTGGCGTCATACAGCGTAAACGAGACGCGCAGCGTTTTTTCATCACGCTTGACGCTGCCGGGCATTACCATGCCGCCGACGCGTAAACGCTGGCCGGGCTGCGGGCGCGTATGCGCTTCGCCCTTGCCGTATAAAATTTCACTGGGGGTATAGAACAGGTCAATATTAGAACGCAGCGCGTACATCACTAATGTCGTTGCCAGGCCAAGACCAACCAGAATCGCCACGACCACATAGAGGCGGTTTTTACGACGGGTATTCACATTACTCTCCTGCCGCTTCGCTGGCGGCCTGCTTCGTTTTTGCCGCCCTGATGCGGCGTTCACGCGCCTGATACTGCCGGACGCTTTGTAATAGCTGACGGCGCTGCCATAAGGTATGCCCCACCAGCGCAGCCAGCGCCAGCAGCGTAAAGCTCACCGCCAGCCAGACATAAAAGCCGTAACCGCCCATCGCCAGGAAGTCGTGCCAGGAAGAAAATGCAGGCATCATGCGGAACGTCCTCCTTTATTCACTAACGCAGCGACCCAGGGCCGGTGGCGCTCGGTTAATAAGATCAGATTACGCAGCCGCATCAGCGTCAGGGTAATAAACAGCAACAGATAACCGATAATCGACCAGCGCAGCGGTATGCGCATCGCCGGAGCAATCGCCTGCTGCAACATACCGGAGGATCCCTGATGCAGGGTGTTCCACCACTGCACGGAGAAATGAATGATCGGGATATTCACCACTCCCACCAGAATCAAAATACTGGCGGCGCGCCCGGCAAGACGTCGATCGTCAAAGGCGCTATACAGCGCGATAACGCCCATATAAAGGAACAGCAGCACCAGCTCAGAGGTCAAGCGTGCGTCCCAGATCCACCAGGTGCCCCACATCGGCTTACCCCAGGCCGACCCGGTGATCAAAGCAATGAAGGTGAAGGTTGCGCCAACCGGCGCCATCGCGGCCGCGGCCAAATCAGCCATTTTCATCTGCCATACCAGGCCGGTAAAGGCGGCGACGGCCATGGCGCTGTAGATGCCCATAGACCAGATAGCGGCAGGTACGTGAATATAGATAATGCGGTAGCTCTCTCCCTGCTGATAATCGGCTGGCGCAAAGCCAAATCCCCAGCCCCAGCCAATAAACAGCGTTACGGCTGCCAGCAGCGCGCATCCTGGCACCAGGCGACCACTAAACTGATAAAGCCGCTCAGGCTTCGCCAGCTGATGTATCCATTTCCACATTGTTATTGCTCACGGTAAAAAATATAAAACGATAATGTTTTAGTGCAGACTAATACGTAACGCTGCCGCCGTCGCAAACGGCGCCAGACAGAGGCTGGCTGCCAGCATTGCTCCTAAAATCGCCAGATAACCGCCGATGGGCAGCCCCATGCCCGCCGCGTCGATCGCCGCGCTGGCAAAGATCAGCACCGGCACCGCCAACGGTAAAACCAACAGGCTAAGCAGCACGCCACCGCGACGCAGGCCCACCGTTAACGCCACGCCAATGGCGCCAAGCAGGCTAAACACCGGCGTGCCCACCAGCAGGGTCAGCGCCAGCGCGCGCCAACTATTAAAATCCAGCGACAGCAGCAGCGCCGCCAGCGGTGACAGCAGCAGCAGCGGCAGGCCGGTAATCAGCCAGTGGGCAATCACTTTCCCCAGCACCGTTATCGGCAGCGGCGTCGGCAGCAACAGCAGCTGCTCCAGCGAGCCATCGTTGAAATCATCCCGGAACAAGCGTTCCAGAGCCAGCAGCGATGAGAGCAAAGCGGCCACCCATACCACGCCTGGCGCAATCCGCGCCAGCAGCTGCGGCTCCGGCCCAATGCCCAACGGAAACAGCGTAATCACGATCAAAAAGAACCACAGCGGGTTAATGATTTCCGCCCCGCTGCGAAAGGCAATACGCAGCTCCCGGCTTATTACGCGCCATAACATCAGATGCGCTCTCCTGCCGTCAGGCTAATTTTCCGCAGCGGCCAGGCGCTGGCCGGTAAAGGCTGATGCGTGGTAAGTATCACCATGCCGCCCCGTTGCGCATGCCGCACAAACAGCGCCATCAGCTTTTCAACGCCATTAACATCAATTGCGGTTAACGGTTCATCTAATATCCATACCGCCGCCTGGCTTAGCCATAGCCGCGCAAGCGCAACGCGCCGTTGTTGACCCGCAGAGAGCTGCGCCACCGCCACCTCTTCAAAGCCCAGTAAATCTACGGCTTCAAGCGCGGCAAAACGCTGTTCCTCATCAGATTCAGCATGATAAAAGGCAAGATTTTCCAACGGCGACAGGATGCTTTTCACGCCGGGCTGATGCCCAAGGAACAGCAGATGGCGATGCCATTGCTCACGCTGCTGTTTTAACGGCTCAGCCTGCCAGCGCACTTCGCCTTGCTCAGCGCTGCTTAAGCCAGCGAGCAGACGTAGCAATGAGGTTTTACCTGCGCCGTTCGGCCCTTCAATCTGCACGATATCACCGCTATGCACGGTAAAATTAAGCTCGCTAAACAGAGTACGGTCATCGCGAATGCAGGTCAGATTGATAGCTTCCAGCATAAAAGGAATCGTTCGCGCTATTAGATAGGGGCGCGATAATAACATAAGTCAGTATTTCCCCGAAGTCTGTGCTCACTTTTAGCGAGCGGCAAAACGGCCAAATAAGCGGCAAAAATTACTGCTTTTGCTGAAAAAGAACACAACATTAAAGCTTTGTTACTTTTATTCTAAAATTAAGCCACATTTTACTTACTTAAAAACTGGCTACGCTTAAATTACGTTTATAACGCTGGGGGAAATATGACAACACAAGAAAAAGAACATGAGCCGGAAGTGGAAAGCGAAGAAAGAGATCAGGGCGAAGAGATCGAAGTAGATGAAGAGGAGCTGCCCTCGCGCGCGGCGGCGATTCATGAGCAGATACGTCAGGATGGGGAAAAAGAGCTGGAGCGTGACAGCGTTGCGCTGCTGTGGTCGGCGATTGCGGCCGGGCTTTCGATGGGTGCTTCGCTGATGGCCAAAGGCATTTTTCAGACGCATCTGGGCGATGTGCCGGGCGCATTTTTACTGGAGAATTTGGGCTATACCTTTGGCTTTATTATTGTGATCATGGCGCGCCAGCAGCTGTTTACCGAGAACACCGTTACCGCGGTGCTGCCGGTAATGCATAAACCGAGCGGCAGTAATTTTCTGCTGCTGCTGCGTCTTTGGGGGATGGTGCTGCTGGGCAACCTGATCGGCACTGGTTTAGCGGCGCTGGCCTTCGCCCATATGCCGATTTTCGATGACGCTACGCGCCTCGCGTTTACCCACATCAGTGAAAAAGTGATGGCGAACCCGCCTGCGGAGATGTTCGCTAACGCCATTATTGCGGGCTGGATTATCGCTACTATGGTCTGGATGTTTCCCTCTGCAGGTGCCGCCAAGATTCTGGTGATTATTCTGATGACCTGGCTGGTGGCGCTGGGGGATTTATCACATATTGTGGTGGGTTCGGTAGAGGTTTGGTATCTGGTGTTTACCGGCGCGCTGCCGTGGCAGGAGTTTATCTGGCCATTCGCCTTGCCAACGCTGGCGGGCAATATCATCGGCGGAACCTTTATTTTTGCTCTGATCAGCCATGCGCAAATCCGTAACGATATGAGCAATGAGAAAAAAGCGCAGGCGGCAGCCGAGCAGAAAAAGCGGGCGCGCCAGCAGGAGAAAGCGCAGAAAAAGGCGCAAAAATAACGAAGTTGCTGAGAGAATAAGCAATCAGGCGGGTAAGTGGTTAATCTGTGGAATAAATTGCGCTATACTGCCCGCCGCCGTCCCCTTAGTTAAATGGATATAACGAGCCCCTCCTAAGGGCTAGTTGTAGGTTCGATTCCTGCAGGGGACGCCATTTCATCGTTCGCCACCTTCCGTTAAAGTTCGCAAAAAACCTCTCCCACTAAGGCTCACGCTAAACGCTCGTTCGCACTTGTTCGCCGTCGTTCGTTGACAGCCTGACTTTTAACTGAGTAAATTCTGGGTAAATCAACTTTACCCATCTGGATTTTACCCAATACTCACCGTTAAGCAATGAATCGCCACGGGTAATTTAGACACTTCCGAGCCGTTGGTAATATTTTTTTTCTTATTCCGTTGGTGGCATCTGATCACTCGAACCATGCCGACGCTTACTGTTATAAAACATTTCGATGTAATCAAAAATATCGCTGCGGGCTTCTTCCCGCGTTCCGTAGATCTTTTTCTTTATCCGCTCGCGTTTCAATAACTGGAAAAAGCTTTCTGCAACCGCATTATCGTGGCAGTTACCGCGGCGGCTCATACTGCCCTCCAGTGCGTGTGATTTCAGGAATGACTGCCACTCGTGGCTTGTGTACTGACTACCTTGATCAGAATGAACCAGCACCTGTTTTTGTGGATTACGCCGCCACACGGCCATCAGAAGCGCATTCAGGACAATATCTTTTGTCATCCGGGATTGCATTGACCGGCCAATAATTTTGCGTGAGAACAGATCAACAACCACGGCAAGATACAGCCAGCCTTCGTGGGTCCTGATGTAGGTTATGTCCGTTACCCAACGCTCATCCGGAGCATCCGGATTGAACTGCCGCTGGAGCCTGTTGGGCGACACGATACTGGCCTCGCCTTTACGTGCCCGCGGGCTTCGGTATCCGACCTGAGCCTTTATTCCGGCTCTTTTCATCAGTCGCCAGACTCTGTTAACTCCGCACTGTTGCCCGCTGTCCCGCAGATCCATATGGATCTTGCGATAACCATAGACGCACCCCGATTCCAGCCAGAACTGTTTAATTTGTCCTGTCAGTCTCAGGTCTGCCTGATAGCGTTGTGAATGCGGCTGCTGAAGCCAGGCGTAAAACCCACTGGGATGAACATCCAGCACCCGACAGAGCAGGCGAACAGGCCAGCAACAGGTGTTATCACGGATAAAGGCGTACCTCAGTCGGACAGCTTTGCGAAGTACGCCGCGGCTTTTTTTAATATGTCCCGTTCGTCCGTAACCCGCTTCAGCTCTTTCTGGAGTCGGCGGATCTCAGCCAAAGCATCTGACTGTGCTTTATTAGTGGAAGAATCCGGTCCGTACTTCTTTATCCAGGCATAAAGACTGTGGGTAGTGATATCGAGACGTGTTGCAACACTGGAAACAGAATAACCACGATCAACAATCTGTTTGGCAGCTTCAATTTTAAACTCTTCGGGATAACGCTTACCACTCATAGGCACCTCTCTTTAAGCCATTTTAAATGACTCCGAGGTGTCTGTTAAACCCGTGGCGATTCAGAAGCAAGCAGTAAAGAAGAAAGAGAAAGTCGAGCAGCGAAAATACTATTTTTAGCTTGCTTTGCCGCATCGGCTACGGAAGGCAAACTTCTGGGCATGTATTCCGACACTCGTTCAGTACGGTGCTTAATGAAAAGCACTGGAACAGCGACGCTATTGAGGCACAGCTGGTGCGCACAAATAGTAAAGGAACGCAAGTTAGATACAATCACTCGGCATATATGGAAACAGAAAAATTCCAACCTCAGCAATTTAATATAAAACAACAATATAAGGGCCCGCTCCCAATGTGCAGGACAAAATCCTTGAGATTTGAGAACAAATTTCCGAAAGACTAGGTCATGTACGAATTGATTGGCATATAGTAGGTAGGATGATTTTTTTGTGAAATTAAGTTTCAAATGGCGCGGGAACAGAAAGATTTAGACCTGAAAAATATGATTATGAATAGGGCAGCTATTGGGATCAGAATATTGACTATCTTTAATAATATAGCGCGCCAGTCGCGCGCCTTAAATATTACGACACAAAATATCTTGTTGCTTTTCTCTTGAACATTATATGTGTATAAATTATGCTAAGCAGCATAGATAAAATAAATAATAAAATCGTTGTCCAAACCCAGTTCATTTCAAAGTAATTGGTTATTTTCTTAGACATACTAATAAAAACAAAATGAACCAAGTAAACCCCAAAGGAATATAGGCCAACAGTAGAAATAAATTTATTTACTTTACCATCAGCGAAATTTTTAATTAAAAGAATTGCGCCAATACTTGATATGTAGATAAACAAAGAAGAACTATACCAGTGCAGGTTATCTATAACTTTACCTGCACGAAAATCAACGGCAACAACCGCCATCACTGGAAAAGTAAAAATAATAAAATTTAACAGTTTGTTTTTCATCAGATGCCATTCAGCGCAGCCTCGGTTCATTAATAAATAGCCTGTAATAAAGTAAGCAATGTAAGGGCCCGTAAATTCATTCCCTAACCTTCCCAGAATTCTCCAGTCAGATCCTAGCGCAGGAATAGTATGGCGAAAAAAATTAAACAGGATACAAACAGCGAGAAAAATAAATATTTCACCTGTTTTTAAACTCACTAATAACCTGGAGAGGAACGGCGCAATTAAATAGAGCTGAATAATCGCATACATAAACCACATTTGAGCAGCAAAACCGTAATTCGCTGGGTAAATGCCATTGTGATTAATAATTGATGAAAAAAGTGACGACAAAGAGAAACCACCGTTTAGCCATTGAGAAACTGTATTTGTGACCACAGAATATAGAATAAGCAATAAAAAAAACTGTGGTATTCTCTTCCGATAAAAAGTTAATACCGGTACAGAGTGTATTTTAGGAAGTATCAGACCGCCTGAAAGCATAAAAAAAATTGGCACACCTGTTCTATCTATGCAATACAGAATACTTTTAACAGTTTCATTGCTGACGTTAGCCTGTTCATGAGCATGGGTCAGTAAAACCAAAGTTATAGCTACGAATCTGGCGCAATCTATCCAAAAAACTCTATTCACAGTATTCTCACTGAAAAGCCATGTTACTATTAATGATATTGGCATACTCTAAAAATTAATACCAACGTAAACCTACCTTACTTTTAAAATTACAGAAATTAGCACCAGAAAATAGTATAGCATTTTTCCACACCCTCTTCTAAACCACGCATGGTTAAAACAGCTAAACGCACATAATGCAACATTTCAAGAACAATCTTACATACAAAATCATTGTCGCATATCACTGCATATGCCGCGACAAAGCAAATGATACCGCTAATGAAAAGATTTAGAACTTTTGCTAATAAGAATCTCATGTTACGTATATGTAAAAACATAAAGTTGTGATATATCATAATTTCTATTGATTTTAAAAGAGCAACGTAATGGTTCTCAAGATTTGGCGAAAGTTAATTAGGACATTGATTTTACTTATCATGCGTGCAAAGCAAGGGCTACGCATAGGAAACGGAGTCATTTTCAATGGCTATCCCCTTATAGAAATAACCAAAGATGCTGAAGTAATTATTGGCCCAAATTGCACAATAAACTCATCGAACAAAGGTTACCACCTAAACATGTTTTCCCCTGTGAAATTAATGGCCGATCGTGTTGGGGCTAAGATCCGTATCGGCAATAACACGCGCATTCATGGCTCATGTATACACGCTTACGAATTGGTTGAAATTGGGAATCGATGCTTAATAGCTGCAAACTGTCAGATTACTGATTGTAATGGACACGAACTATCATTCGAGAATGTGGCAAATCGAATCAATACGACAAGCGGCGCTAAGCCTGTAATTATCGAAGATGATGTATGGATTTGTGCAGGTACCACAGTGTTGTCTGGAGTAAGGATTGGGCGTGGTTCTGTTATATCTGCTGGTAGTGTTGTCACCAAATCAGTGCCACCATTTTGTTTATATGGCGGTACACCAGCAAAGGTTATAAAGATTTTTGAACCTGCTTTGAATAAAGTGGAGTGAACCGCAGCTATATCGCTAAAAGAATGGAGAAACCCAAATGAGTATCTACTTCGCTAAAATGCTGCTAGTGATATTTTCTCTATTATATTCAGGCGCATATGTGCCAAGAAGGATAACATATCAACGCAGGGCTAATCTGATAACAGATGAAACTAAAAACGCACCTGTGGCAGGCCTCCATGCCTGCCGGTCTGGTTTAACGCGCCTGACGGAAGGCGTTCAGGTCAACAACCTGATGCGGCTGGTTGATCGCTTTCCTTGCCAGCCAGTAAAGTAAAACTCGGTCATCATCGCCTTCACGATCTGCCATGGAAAGCAGTTTCAGTGAAAGGGTCGATTTGTTCAGTGGCTGAGTCGCATCACTCAGTTCAATAACAGCACGACCGATAAGGCAACAAACTTCGTCCTCTTTGGTAGTGGATTCATATGCTCGGTCTTTCATATTTCCTCCTTTTATGTAAAAACTAAGTCTGGCACAGATAATAGTTTCTTGTGTAAACTTTCCCACCAGTGAAATATGTTGCAACGTTTATTGTCTTTTGCTTGCGATTTAGCGCCAAAACTACCGAAAAATCTTTATCGGAGGCATATCAATGCGGTTTTTTTGCGCGCTGGCGCTGCTGCTAGCGCTGGTTACAGGGGAAATGTCGGCAGCCTGTGCGAATCCGTTAACGCACGCTAACCCAATGACCAATTGCCTTAATGACCATATTTTGCCGCAGATGGGCAGCAATAGCGCACCAGAAGCGATTGTGAATCGCGCCTTTCTGCTCTGCAAACCTCTGGTTGATAGCTGGCTGGCCTCTTATAAAGAACCGCAGCGCCAGCAATTGACTCACGCGCTGCGTCAATTTTATCTGGATCGGCTTAACGTTGCGTTAAATCGCCGGTGAGGTAAACAGGCACATTGCGATATAAAGGTAAGTGCATTATTATCGTTTACCTCGTTAGCAAAAAATTGACAAGTTGTTCACCTGTAACCCTCGGTCTTAACCTCTTTTTTCTCTTTAATCCTGCCCCTGTTTAGCAATGCAATGTCATTCATGCCGTGAAACAGGCAGCTTATTCCGTCCCTGCGGCGATTCACGGCAATTTACCCCGCAACAAAACGCGTCAGCTCTATTATCAGGCTAATTCAGGCATTCCCTCAGGGAGAAGATAATGAGCAGAACCAACCTCTCATCCGTTCCAAATTCCGTTCGCTGGTTAACGCTACTCGGCACCATTATCACGCAGTTCGCGCTTGGCTCGGTTTACACCTGGAGCCTGTTTAACGGGCAGCTGTCGCAAAAGCTGGATGCGCCTGTGAGCCAGGTGGCTTTCTCCTTTGGTTTGCTCAGCCTTGGGCTGGCGATCTCTTCATCGGTTGCCGGTAAGTTGCAGGAGCGTTTTGGTGTGCGCAACGTCGCTATCGGCGCAGGTCTGTTGCTGGCGCTGGGCTTTTATCTGACGGCGCAGGCCAATTCCCTGCTGATGCTGTGGCTGAGCGCCGGTGTGCTGGTCGGTTTGGCGGACGGTGCCGGTTATCTTATGACGTTATCCAACTGCGTAAAGTGGTTCCCGGAGCGTAAAGGCGTGATCTCCGCCTGCGCCATTGGTGCCTACGGCCTGGGTAGCCTCGGTTTTAAATTTATCTGTAGCAGCCTGCTGGCGCATTTTAGTCTGGAAAATACCTTTTTGATCTGGGGCGCGCTGGCGATGAGCATGGTCATTATTGGCGCGTTGCTGATGAAAGATGCGCCGCAGCAGCAGGTGTCTCAGAATAAAAACGGCGAGGCGGCCACGCGTGATTACAGCCTGGCGGAATCAATGCGTATGCCGCAATATTGGATGCTGGCGCTGATGTTTTTAACCGCCTGCATGAGTGGCCTGTATGTCATTGGCGTGGCGAAAGATATTGGCGAAGGCATGGTACAGCTCAGCACGCAAACCGCTGCCAGCGCGGTAACCATTATCGCCATCGCTAACCTGAGCGGCCGTCTGATTTTGGGCGTGCTGTCCGATAAAATGGCGCGCATCCGCGTGATTACGCTGGCGCAGGTGGTGTCGCTGGTGGGTATGGCAATCTTGCTTTTTACCCATATGAATGAAACCACGTTCTTTATCTCTGTTGCCTGTATCGCCTTTAGCTTTGGCGGCACCATTACCGTTTATCCTTCGCTGGTCAGCGATTTCTTTGGGCTTAATAACCTGACGAAAAACTACGGGGTGATTTACCTGGGCTTTGGTATCGGCAGCGTGTTGGGTTCGCTTATCGCTTCGCTGTTTGGCGGCTTTACCGTTACCTTTAGCCTGATTATGACGCTGTTGGTGATCTCGCTGGTGATGTCGTTAATCATTCGTATGCCGCACCGGGCGCACAACATGCAGCAGGTTCTGCAACGCAGTTAATCTCTCTGCCGGGCAGCCAGCAACGCCGCCCGGCCGTTCGCTTTAGCTTCCGGACGCGCTCTGCCCGTCCGGAATTTTTTATCCAAACAGCGGTTCTGGCTGACCCGCAACCGGCACCCGCACCGCCAGAATGCTTCCTGACCACGGATATTGCGCCAGTTCTTCCGCCGTGCGGTTTTCACGGCTGGAAGTGATATAAAGCGTTTTCAAATCATCGCCGCCAAAGGCAACCATGGTCGGCCAGCGCACCGGCAGCGGGATCTCATCAACAATCTCTGCGCTATTGGGGTCGATGCGCACGATACGTCCGCCATCAAACAGCGCCGACCAATAAAAACCTTCTGCATCCACCGCCGCGCCATCCGGCATTAGCCCATCGTTAAAGCGACGGAAAACCTCACGCTTGCCGTGCTCACCGGTCTCGGGATCAAGCGGATAGCGCCAGATAACGTGATGCGGTGTGTCACTATGGTAAACCCAGCGCCGATCGGGTGAAAACGCCAGGCCGTTGGAGATTTGCACATCATCATCGATCACCTGCAGTTGCAGATCTTTATCAAGACGACAGAGCTTCGCGCCGTTACGATCCTGCGGCTCCCACAGGCTGCCGCACCAGAAACGGCCAAAGGGATCGACGCGACCGTCGTTAAAGCGGCTTTTACTGGCTTCGCCGGGGTTATCGGCGATCTTACGTTCCGGCTTTCCCTGCGCGTCAATAAACCAGACGCCGCTGCGCATTGCTGCCACCAGGCCGCCTTCCCGGCGCAAACCGATACAGCCAACCTCCTCCCGCTGCGGAAAAACCCGGTGTTCACCGCTTTTTGGATCGAAGCGGTGAATCGCCGGGGCCAGGATATCAACAAACCACAGCGCCTGCTCTGCGGTTGACCACAACGGGCATTCGCCCAGCTCGGTCTCAATCGGTAAAACGCGCTCTACCTGCCAGTTCATGGCGGCTCCTTTTCGCTACGAGTTTGGTGCATAAACTGTAGCGGAAATTGGCGCGCTGCGGCTTACCTGTTGGGCAAAATTATCACGGCTGCAGGCTGTCGCCCTGCGTGGCAATCACTTTTTGATACCAGTAAAAGCTCTTTTTGCGGCTACGCGCCAGGCTGCCTTCGCCATTGTCATGGCGATCAACATAGATAAAACCATAGCGTTTAGAAATCTCCGCTTTCGAGGCGCTAATCAGGTCAATGGGCGCCCAGCTGGTATATCCCATCACCTCGACGCCATCTTTCAACGCTTCCGCCACCTGCAACAGGTGGTCATTCAGGTAACTGATGCGGTAATCATCCTCAATGGTGCCGTCTGCCTGCGGGTAATCTTTCGCGCCCAGGCCGTTTTCGACGATAAACAGCGGCTTTTGATAGCGATCCCATAACGTATTCAGCAGCGTACGCAAGCCAATCGGATCGATCTGCCAGCCCCACTCAGAGCTGTGCAGATGCGGATTCGGCACCATACTGAGAATATTGCCGCGCGCCTGCTGATTCAGCGCTTCATCAGCGGTAACACAGCCGGTCATGTAATAGCTGAAAGAGATAAAATCCACGGTTTCACGCAGCGCAACGCGATCCTCATCGGTGATATTCAGTTCAATACCCTGCTCACGTAGCTGACGCAACATATAACCCGGCCACGCGCCGCGGCACTGCACATCACCAAAGAACTGCCAGCTGCGGTTCTCCTGCAGGGTGGCAAAAACATCTTCCGGTTTACAGGTCAGCGGATACATCAACCCGCCCAGCAGCATATTGCCGATTTGCGCATCAGGGATAAGGTCATGGCACGCTTTTACCGCCAGCGCGCTGGCAACCAGCTGATGATGGATCGCCTGATAAATGTCGCCTTTGCTGCTATCGCCGGGCAAGCCAACCCCGGTAAAAGGCGCATGCAGCGACATATTGATTTCATTAAAGGTGAGCCACAGCTTCACTTTGTGCTGATAGCGTTGAAAAACGGTGCGGGCGTAGCGCAGGAAAAAATCAATCAGCTGGCGACTTCCCCAGCCGCCGTAGTTTTGCACCAGCCCCAGCGGCATTTCATAGTGGGATAAGGTCACCATCGGCTGGATCTGATGCTGCGCCAGCTCGTCGAACAGCCGGTCGTAGTATGCCAGTCCGGCTTCGTTGGGTTGGGTTTCATCGCCCTGCGGAAAAATGCGCGCCCAGGCGATGGAAACGCGTAAACAGCTGAATCCCATTTCGGCAAATAAGGCAATGTCCTGCGGGTAACGGTGATAAAAGTCGATGGCGATATCCTTTAACGCGCTATCGCCAGCGCGACGCTCGACCACCGGGCCAAAGATCCCCTGCGGCTGAACGTCCGATGTCGTCAGGCCTTTACCGTCCTGCTGCCATGCGCCTTCAACCTGATTAGCCGCGATCGCGCCGCCCCATAAAAAATTATCCGGAAACCGTTTCATACTGACTCCTTGTTATTAAGGTTGCACGCCGAGAAAAGGCGCGCCTGCGTGGATACGTTCGCCATTGGCCAGCGTAGCGACGGCTGCGTAATCGTCGCTGTTGCTGATAATCACCGGCGTAGTGAGATCGTAACCGGCGTTTTTGATCGCCTGTCGATCGAATTCGAGCAAAAGATCGCCCGGCTTGATGGTATCGCCTGGTTTTACATGGGCGATAAAGTGCTGCCCGTTGAGTTTGACGGTATCAATGCCCACATGAATCAACACTTCGATACCGCTGCGGCTCAACAGGCCAATGGCGTGCCGCGTGGCAAACAGCGAAGCGACTTCGCCGTGAAACGGTGCCAGCAAATAGTTGTCGTGCGGCAGAATTGCCGCGCCCATGCCCAGCAGCCCGCTGGCAAAGGTGGGATCTGCTACCTTGTCCAGCGCCAGCACTGTTCCGCTGAGCGGTGCAAGCAGCGTATCGTGATTTTCGACCTCAGCTGGCGTAACACAAGAAGATGAGGCGGAAGGGCGTTCAGCGGGTGAAGCCTCCTTTTTCGCAGCGGAAACCGCGCCGTTCGGCAGGCCAGCGATCAACGTTAATAGGCAGCCGACCAGCAGCGCCAATAACGTGCCCAGTCCGGCACCCCAAACGCTGATATCGATCCCGGAGGGAGGAATAAACTGCGCCAGACTGAAGATGCTGACAAGGCCAAAAGAGTAAGCGCTGACGCCGCAAAAGCCGGTTACAGCGCTGCCCAGCGCGCCGCCGATACAGCCAAACATAAAGGGACGACGATGCGGCAGCGTCACGCCATATACCGCCGGTTCGGTAATACCAAACACGCCTGCGGTTGCGCCTGAGCCTGCCAGCATTTTTAACTGCGCATCGCGGGTGCGCAGCATCACGCCCAGACAGGCGCCTACCTGCCCCATTACTGCGGGCAGCACTAACGGCGTTAACGTATCATAGCCCAGCACCGCCAGGTTATTCATCATCAACGGCACCAGCCCCCAGTGCAGGCCGAACATCACGCAAACCTGCCAGATGCCGCCGATCACCAGGCCCGCAAGCCAGGGTGCTAAAATATAAATCGCCTGATAGCCGTGAGCCAGCCCCTGGCTTAGCCAAGTGGCCGCCGGTCCAATAAGCAGGAACGTCAGCGGCACGGTGATCATCAGGCAAATCAGCGGTGTAAAATAATTTTTAACCACCGCAGGCAGAATCTTCCCGCACTGCTTTTCCAGCCAGCAACTTACCCACGCGGCAAAAATAATCGGGATCACCGATGAGCTGTAATTCAGAAAGGTGACCGGAATGCCGAGAAAGCCAACGAGGGGCGCATCGGACCGCGTACTGGCCTGAAATGCCTGAATCATCAGCGGATGCGTTAGCGCGCCGCCAATGGTCATGGTAAGAAACGGGCTGCCGCCAAACTTCTTACCGGCGGTATAGCCTAAAACCAACGGAAAGAAATAGAACAGCGCATCGCTGGCGGCGAACCATATCTGGTAAGTACCGCTCTCAGTGCGCAGCCAGCCACAGGCTACGCTTAGCGCCAGCAGCCCTTTCAGGATACCGGAGCCTGCCATCACGCCCAGAAACGGGGTGAAAATGGCGGAAATAATATCGATTAAGCGATTAAAAAGATGACCTGGCTTTTCCGCTTTCGCGACGGGCGCAGCCTGCTCGTCGCTGCCATTCTGCTGGCAGATTTCCTGCCAGACCTCATGCACATGGTTGCCGATGACCACCTGAAACTGACCGCCGCTGATCACCACCATGATCACGCCCGGATGGGCTTTTAGCTGCTCGCTTTGTGCAAGCGTAAGATCTTTTAATTTAAAGCGCAGCCGGGTAGCGCAATGCATCATGCTGATAATATTGGCGCGCCCGCCTACTCCGCTGATAATATCCCTGGCTAATTGTTGATACGACATATTCAATCCTTTTATGACGGCTGCCCGGCGGCAGCATAAAACGAAAAAAAACCTGACGGCAGGTCTGCTGATGCAGCCTGTCTTCAGGTTTTGCCTGCCGAAGCAGTAACAATCCAGATGATGTTTAGTGCGCGATCGGCTGCTGGCTTTCGCTCTCCTTACGCACGCGTTCAATATGGATAGCGAGAAACATTTTTTCTTCGTTGGTGAGTGCGCTCTGATACTGGCGCATTAAATGCTGTTCGATTTTTTCCGCACAGCGCCACGCCTGCGGATAATTTTCCTTGATCGAAAGATAGAGCATCGCCTCATCATCGGCCACCACGCAACGCCCCAGCATGCGCTGCGCGAAAAATTTCAGATGCGTAATAAAGCGTTGATAACTGAGCGATTGCAGATCGTATTCCAGGTGCAGCTGATATTTCACAATATGCAAAATCTCCTGCATCACGCCGGTAATATGCATCACTTCCGGCATCTCGCTATTAAGCTGCGCATTCACCAGATGCAACGCAATAAACCCCGCCTCATCTTCCGGTAACAGCACGCCCAGCCGCTGATGAATGATGGCCAGCGCATCCAGGCCAAGGGTAAATTCTTTTGGGTAGAGCTGCTTAATTTCCCAAAGCAGCGCGTTGGGAAGCAGCACATTGCCGTTATAGCGCACAATAGCAAAGTGGCAGTGATCGATAAGCGCAATGCAAAGATTGTCCTGAAGCTTACCCAGCCGCCGCTGCGCCAGTTCAGTAATGCGATCGCAGGTGGTCACCACCTCCGGTGGAATATGACTTAATAGTTCCGTTAACCGCGTTACCAGCGCGCTATTTTTCCGGGCAAATATTTTTTCGATTTTGCTGCTGTCAATGCTGTCGCCCGGGCGCTTCTGAAAGCCAAGGCCACATCCCATCATCACCTGCTCGCACTGATGTTCATCCAGAACGACCACGACATTATTATTAAGTACCTTGGTGATCTTCATGCATCCCTCAAAACAAAAAAACCCGACCTCCGGCACAGGCCAGAGCATCAGGTTTTGCCTGCGTATGCAGTAACAATTCAGCGACTTCACTCTATCAGCTTTGTTTAAGCGCTCAATGCGTTATGAATAAAAACGTGATAGCGATCATCAGCAACCTGCTAAGGTTATTGAATTGTTTCCGCTATGTTTTTTTATTGCGCCCTGCGGGCTTAGCGCAAATTTCCTTTGGCTTTAGCTACCCGCTATGTTGCGTGCAGGCATTATTAATGCTGCGGTTAATCCCTTTCAATCTATTTTTCCCTGTATATCTGTCCAGATATTTTCCTGCAATCACACGCTGCTTTTCCGCCCGGCTTTAATAGCCGCACCGTTGTCACGGGCATATTTTTCCTTAAGGTAAATTCCTGCGGTAAACGCGATTAACAAGCTGGACGGTAAATGAGAATGAGAATATAAAGTTTGTTGCCTTTAGGATAATTCCTGTTATTATAGCTATCCATTCGGTCCATTCCTATATTTTTACATGGCACTTTTCATCTACGCTTAATCGCATTGAAATATTTGTAAATATTTTATTAATAAACTCTACATTAGCGTCGTTATTCCTCCACTTTTGTTTTTTATAGTGGTTGGTATTAAAGGCAGCAAGAGAGTTCACCATGCGAATAATGATAAAAAGCGCGTCTGTTCTGGCGATTGTCAGTATGCTAAGTGGGTGTATTATTGCTCACGATCGCGGGCCTGGCTGGCACCATGACAATGGTCATCATAATGGCTGGCGCCACCACCATCATCATCGCGGATGGTAAAAAAGATTCTAACCCTAACCCGTTCGGCACGCAGGCAGGCGGCGACACTGTGAATTATCAGACACTTACGTAAGTCAGTGACTGAAGTGAACCAGAAAAGCCGACGCGGCTGCAATCTGAAACAGGGCGGGTAGAAACAGGTAAGTCACGACATACCTGGCGGGCAAAGCCTGCACACAGCAATATAATAAAAAATAAGTAAGAAAATTTGGGCGAGAATATTCTCGCCCTTTTCTTTATTAGCCTTTCAACGCGAAATTACATTGATACCAGGCGGTGGTTAATCCTGGGATATGGCTATCCTGTGGCGGTAATGCATCAACTAAATCAAAGCCCTGAGCGCGGCAATAATTAGCCACATCAAGTTTGAGCGCATCTTTATCTACTTTCTGCGGGTGATAACGATACTGTACCGTATGGGAAACGGGATCTTCATCTACCCGCTCGAAAGCGCCTGGTTTGCTGGCCGTACAGCCCGCTAATAAAAACAGCGCCAAAACGCCGTAAATTTTGCTTTTCATCTCTTTTCCTTATGCTGGTGCGGCATCTTAACAGGCGGCAAGGCAGGCACAATCGGAATGCGGCTTAAAGCGCAGCGCGCCATGCAAGGTTTTATCAATTGAATCGATTCAAGTTAACGTTTAGTGGAGTTGCCCGTTAAGTGCGATTATCTTTTCAGACGCCATGATGTCTGTGCCACACACCAGGTTTTATATATAAATAACAATGAGTTAACCGTTAAGGCCCGCTTGATGCGGGCTTTTTTTTGTCGGTTATCCGGCGTTAGCGCTAAGCATCATACGCAAAACGTTAGCCGATTGCGTATCCGGAAGTGCGAGGATGGCGCGGTATAGGTCGATGGTCATATCACACATTTTTTGCCGATCCACATGTGCATCAGCAGGCGCATTCAGCCACTGTAAATCATCGCCCCAGGAAAGATACAGCTGCTGTACGACGCGGTTTAGCTGTTGATGGGCCGCCGGGAGATCCACTGCCCGTTCTGCTCCCGTACTTTCCTGTAACAGTTGCTCAATCACTGCGCTGTCCTGCTGGATCAGCTTTTCCGGCAGCAGCTGATTTAAATTAACGCCACCATTAACCTGCGGAAAAAGAAAGCGAAAGCAGAGTTTCACGTCGCGGGCGCGCAGGCTTTCCATCTGTTTTAACGACACCGCGATATAGCTATTGATGGCCGCATCCCCGGCGCGTCCAATGCGCTGATTAAGCAGATCGGTCAGCAGCGGGCGTAAATGCCCGAATGCCTGCGATGGGTTGACACCGGCACGCAGCTGCGCCGCTAATTCCTCGTTTAACTGTCGCCACAGCGCCGGTTCCTGCTGCTGGAGAAGACGATAACCCGGTAAATGCATCAGCTGCGTCTGCGTCGCCTCAATGCGTGCCTGCAGGCGCATCTCCGGCAAAATAAGGTAACGGTAGCCAAGCCAGCCGCCCAACAGCAGCGCCAGCGCTAGTGTCAGCCCTAAAGCCTTGATTCTGGAGAGCTGTTTGCGGCGGTATAAGGCGGTTAACGCGCCGATCAGCGCCACCAGCAACAGCGCGCTGATAATAAGAGAAAGCTGCAAAATGTTATTCCTGCCAAAGCCGCTACTGGGCGCGTACGTCCACCAGTACCGGACAATGGGCGCGCTCAATCACCGCCGCGCTGACGGAACCTTTCAGCAGCCGGTTAAACGGTGAAAGGTGGCGGCGTCCCATAATAATCATTTGCGCATCCAGCGCGGCGGCCTGCGCCACAATGGTTTCCGCCGATTCGCCCGCAACCACGCGTCCGCGTGCCGCGATCCCCGCGCCTAGCAGCTGAGCCAGCGCATGACGAATCACCAACTCCGCCGTGTTTTGCTCATCCAGCGCCGCGCCAAAATCATTAGGATCTTCGCCTGCGGTAATATCCAGCGGTTCACCGCAGGTGGCGTAAGCGGGATCGATACAGCACAGCACCAGTACCTGCGCCTTTAACGCTCGTGCCTGTTCCGTTGCCAGAGAGATAACTTTACGTGAGTGATCCGAGTTATCTATTGCCACCAGTAAGGTTGTCATTTGGTTTATTCCTCAGTCATGCGCCAGATGTTTACCAATTTCACGCGTCATCGCTTCTTTACACTTTAGTATTTCTGCGCGATAGAGTGCTTCATTCTTATGGAAACGCGCCGCCGGAACCAGCAGCGAAACGGCAAAGCGCCCCAGTAACGTATCCAGCGCCACGCCCATGGTCGAGATCCCTTCTAACGTCTCGCCACGATCGAAAGAGACGCCGGTCTGGCGGATCGCTTTTAACTGCCGCAGCAGTTCCGGCAGCGTTTTGATGGTGTTTTCGGTAATGGCGTCCCAGGATTCTCCCACCAGCGCCCGCACGTCGTCGTCGCTCTCCAGCGCCAACAGCGCCCGTCCGCCTGAGGTGCTGAACAGAGGCAGATTCAGCCCCATGCGCGGCACCACGCGCAGTTCCCGATCGGCAACGATAAAATGCACAATCGCCAGCTGCGTGCCGCTGGCGCGCGCCAGCGAAACGGTTTCGCCGGTGGCGTCGCTTAGCGCCTGTAACGAAGGGCGGGCCACCTCCACGACGTCCGTATGTACGCTGGAGATCAGGCGCAGCAGCGCAGGCCCCAGACGCACGCCGCCTGCGCCATGGCTACGCACCATTTGCGTCGCGTCCAGCGCCGCGACAATGCGCTGCACCGTTGAACGTGGTAAATCCACCGCCTGAGCAATTTCACCCAGGCTCATGCCGCCCGGCTGCTCGCCCAGGGCATTAAGAATTTTTGCTGCGCGAGCAATCACCTGGATGCCGCCCGTTTTCTCATCGTCACGACAAGACGGTTTTTCAGACATGAACATGCTGTTCTCTTTCCATGAAAGGCGCCGATACTGTAGCGCGTTTTATGCCGCTTTCCCACCCTGTACCGCATTGCAATACATCTAATCGCCATGTAAGATGCGCGCTCGCTGTATCGCATCACAATACACCTCACCATAATAAAAACGCTATGGAGTACCTGCTATGAACGGTCAGCCTGCCGCTGCACCGGCTCCCCACCCTTTTACCCTGCGGCTGGCGCTGGGTCTGGTCGGGGTGCTGATTGCCGCCCTCGCTTCCGGGCTTAACGATCGCGTCACCGATATTGCGCTGGCCGATATTCGCGCTGCGCTGGGCATCAGCCATGACCAGGGAAGCTGGTTAATTGCCAGCTACCAAGCGGCTGAAGTCGCGGCGATGATGATTGCGCCCTGGTTTGCCGTTACGCTATCGCTGCGTCGCTTTGCGCTTGGCGTAGCGTTTGGCTTTGGTCTGACGGCGGCGCTGCTGCCTTTTATTACGCATTATCCGTTATTCCTGGCGCTGCGTGTGCTGCAGGGCATTTTCGGCGGTGCGCTGCCGCCGCTGCTGATGACCGTCGCCCTGCGCTTTCTGCCGCCGCCGCTAAAACTTTACGGATTGAGCGCGTATGCGTTAACCGCCACTTTCGGCCCGAATATGGCGGCCAGCCTTGCCGCCTTCTGGACCGACAGCGTGGGCTGGGCGTTTGTTTTTTGGCAGATTATTCCGGCAATGCTGATCGCCATGCTGCTGATTGGCTGGGGCCTTCCTCAGGATCCCACGCGCTTTGAGCGTTTTCGCCAGATGGATCTGTTCGGCATGCTTACCGGCTGTAGCGGTGTTGCGCTACTGATTTTGGTGTTAAATCACGGGGAACGCCTAGACTGGCTGAGTTCGCCGCTGATTAGCGCCATGCTGCTGGCAAGCGTGGCGCTGTTGGTGACCTTCCTGATTAATGAATGGTTTCATCCGCTGCCGCTGTTTCGTCTGCAAATGCTGTCGCGTCCCAATCTGACGCACGGTTTGCTGACGCTGGCGGGCGTACTGCTGGTGGCGCTTTCTGGTTCCGCGCTGCCTTCGGCCTACTTTGCGCAGGTGGAAGGGTTTCGTACCGCGCAGTTTGCGCCGTTAGCGCTGATGATTGGCGCGCCGCAACTGCTGATTGCGCCGTTTATCGCCATGCTGCTGAATTTGCGCTGGATAGACTGCCGCTGGGTGCTCTCCTGCGGCGCGCTGCTGATGGCGGGCTCCTGCCTGATGGGAACACAGCTCACCAGCGACTGGGCGCGCCAGAATTTTTGGCTGATCCAGATCATGCAGGCTTTTGGTCAGCCGATGATGATTTTGCCGGTGCTAATGAGCGCAACGTCGGTGGTGATGCCGCCGGAAGGCCCGTTTGCTTCGGCGATGTTTAATACCGTGCGCGGCTTTTCCAGCGTCGCGGCCGGTACGCTGGTGCAGTGGTTTATCAGCCATCGAGAACAGTTTCACTCCCATATCTTGCTGGACGGCGCTGCCAACCGCAGCTGGCTGTTACGCGCCGGGTCGGCCAGCGATGCCAGCAGCTCGGCACCGCTGCTGCCGGACGGCAGTATCAGCTCCACAGAGAATATTGCGCACTTCTCCACGCTGATCAGGCATCAGGCGCAGATATTAAGCATCAGCGATAGCTATCTGCTGCTGATCGCGATTGCGCTGTTGCTGATTCTGCTTACCGCCTGGCTGCCGAAACGCGTCTGGCCGCCGCAAACGCTATTACAACAACCTGTTATCTCAAAACCGGGAACTTAACGATGTCTTTAACTCCTGCTAAACGCACCGGCCTGTTGGCGGCGCTGTTAATTGCTTTACTGGCAATGGCTTTTTTTATCTGGTCCAGCATGACGCGGGCCGACTATCGCACCGATGACGCCTGGGTCACCGCAGACTACACGCTGGTTGCGCCGAAAATTTCGGGCTATATCAGCGAGGTGATGGTGCGCGATAACCAGCGGGTGAAAGCGGGCGACCTGCTCGCGACGCTGGATGACCGCGACTACCGCGTAGCGCTGGAGAGCGCCGAGGCGAAACAGCAGCTAAGCGAGGCGAAGCTCGCCAGCATTGTTGCCCAGCGTGAGCAGCAGCAGGCGGTGATTGCGCAACAAAAAGCGGCGGTTAACGCCAGCCAGGCGACGTTAAGCTATGCCGGACAAAATGCCGATCGCTATCGTCGTCTGTTGCAGAGCGGCACCGCCACCGCCGACGAGCAGCAGAAGGCCAGCTCCACGATGCGTTCTGCCGCTGCGCAGGTTGAGCAAAACCGCGCGGCGGTGCTGGCCGCAGAAAAGGAAACCGCTATTTTACTCGCCAGCCAGAAACAGGCGGAAGCCGATATTGCGGCGGCGAAGGCGGCGGTGGATCAGGCGCGGCTGAATCTTTCTTATACGCGGATTGTGGCGCCGGTGAGCGGGATGGTAGGCCAGCGCGCACTGCGTCAGGGCGCTTATGTCTCTGCCGGAAGCCGCCTGCTGGCGCTGGTGCCGCTGGAGCAGAGCTATATTATCGCTAACTATCTGGAGACCCAGCTGGACCATGTGCAGCCCGGCCAGGCGGTGGCGATCAGCGTTGATGCGCTGCCTGGTCAGCATTTTCGCGGTCACGTTGACAGCATCGCGCCCGCCACCGGCGCAACCTTTTCCGCGATTGCGGCGGATAACGCCACCGGTAATTTCACCAAAGTGGTACAGCGTCTGCCGGTGAAAATCGTGCTGGATAACGATCAGCCGAACCTGGCGCATCTGCGGGTGGGCATGTCGGTAATACCGGAAATTGCCGTGAAATAAGGGTACGGCTGCCGGGCTACGGCTCGGAGCATGCCTATTTATTTTGTGATCGAATCCGCGTAAATTAGCGCGCGATCCCGTTCTGAGTTATTCAGAACTCACCGGAACAACGGCGTCGCGCCAAAGAAAGCATGCCTTGTTCTTATTCTGTTTGCGTTATGCAGGTTTGGGATCGCCACTGATATAATCGCTCAGAGGAGTTGTCAGGTGAAATATGCATTGATGGGAATCTCTTTTTTCCTGTTAGTCTGGGTTGGCACGTTCATGTTAATGCTGTAAGCATGCAAAAATAGGGGCGACATACTCTGTCGCCCGATTTATTGCTACTCCGGCGCAACGTCGCTTTTCAGATTGCTCTCCCCTGCTTCGCTGCTTTTGCCGTTCGCCGGCAGAATGCCATCGGCGCGAAACATCGCTTTAATCCCGCGCACCGCCTGACGAATGCGGTCGCAATTCTCGATTAACGCAAAGCGCACATGGGTATCGCCATAGTCGCCAAAGCCCACGCCGGGCGAAACGCATACCTTCGCCTCCTGCAGCAGCCGTTTGGCAAACTCCAGCGAGCCCAGCTCTGCATAGCGATCGGGAATTTTTGCCCAGACGTACATAGACGCTTTCGGCACATCCACCATCCAGCCCGCCTCATGCAGCCCTTTTACCAGCACGTCGCGGCGACGCTTATACTGCTGCGCGATATCGCGTACGCACTGCTGATCCCCTTCCAGCGCGGCAATAGCCGCCACCTGCAATGGCGTAAAGGTGCCGTAATCGTGATAGCTTTTAATGCGCGCCAGCGCCGCCACCAGATCTTTGTTGCCTACCATAAAGCCGATGCGCCAGCCTGCCATGTTGTAGCTTTTCGACAGCGTGAAAAACTCAACCGCCACGTCGCGCGCGCCCGGCACCTGCATAATCGAAGGCGCTTTCCAGCCATCGTATACAATGTCGGCGTAGGCCAGATCGTGGATCACCAGCACGTTGTACTGCTTCGCCAGCGCAATTACTCGTTCAAAAAAATCGAGCTCGACGCACTGAGAGGTAGGATTAGAGGGAAAACCGAGGATCATCATTTTCGGCTTGGGGTAACTCTCGCGAATCGCCCTTTCCAGCTCGTTAAAAAAATCCACCCCGGCCACCAGCGGCACCGAACGCACCTGCGCGCCCGCGATCACCGCGCCGTAAATATGGATAGGATAACTGGGATTAGGCACCAGCACGGTATCGCCGTGATCGAGCGTTGCCAGCATCAGATGCGCCAGCCCCTCTTTTGAGCCGATAGTGACAATGGCTTCTAATTCGGGATCGATGTCGACAGCGTAGCGGTCGGCGTACCAGCGCGAAATGGCCCGACGCAGGCGCGGAATACCGCGTGAGGTGGAGTAACCGTGCGTATCGTCACGCTGCGCCACCTGGCACAGTTTTTCCACGATATGCGGCGGCGTCGCGCCGTCCGGGTTACCCATGCTGAAATCGATAATATCTTCACCGCGCCGACGCGCCGCCATTTTCAATTCAGCGGTAATGTTAAACACGTAAGGGGGAAGGCGTTCAATACGAGAGAAACGACGAGATGAGCTGTTATCAGCCATAGCATCCTCTGAATAGACGTAAGCGCCCGGACCGTCCGAGCGACGCTGACCGCAAAACGGTCGAATAATCAACATAGCCTGGCCGCCACGCGCTTGTCGAGCACGCAGAAAAAATAAACTTTTATCGAGCGGGGGGCGGAAAAGTGCGAAGATCGTAGCGCCCTGTGGCCGCATTTTTTATCATGTGGCCTCTTAATCACGCCATGAGATGCCTGTGCAATCTATATTCGATATGCTGCTGGCGGTGTTTGACCGCGCCGCGTTGATGCTGATCTGCCTGTTTTTTTTGACGCGCACGCGCCACTTTCGCCAGCTACTGCAAAAAGATGAACACTCGCGCCAGGAGCTGCTGGCGGTGACCGCGATTTTCTCCCTGTTTGCCCTGTTCAGCACCTGGTCGGCGGTGAATGTGGAAGGTTCGCTGCTGAACGTGCGCACCATTGCCGTGATGTCCGGCGGCATTCTGTTTGGTCCGTGGGTGGGCATCGTTACCGGAATTATCGCCGGGCTGCATCGATTTTTAATCGATATTCACGGCGTCTCGTCGGTGCCCTGTTTGATTACCAGCATCATCGCTGGCGTGGTCTCCGGCTGGATTAACCTGAAAGTGCCGAAGGCGCAGCGCTGGCGGCTCGGCATTCTCGGCGGCATGCTGTGCGAAGCACTGACCATGCTGCTGATTCTGCTCTGGGCCAGGCCTCCGGCGCTGGGCATTGAGATTGTTTCTGAGATTTCGATTCCGATGATTTTGGGCGCGGTCAGCATCGGTTTGATTGTGCTGCTGGTGCAGAGCGTGGAAGGGGAAAAAGAGGCAGTTGCCGCGCGTCACGCCAAGCTGGCGCTGGATATCGCCAATAAAACCTTGCCGCTGTTCCGCCAGGTTAACAGCGACTCGCTGCGTCAGGTGTGTGAAATTATTTGCAACGACATCAACGCCGACGCCGTGGCAATGACCAATAAGCATCAGATCCTTGCCTATGTCGGCTACGGCGAACAGCATTATCGTGAGGGCGACGACAGCCTGAGTCCCACCACCCGTCAGGCGATCAATTACGGCAAAATCATTATTAAAAACAATGATGAGGCCTACCGTACGCGCGATATTCACTCCATGATCGTTATTCCGCTGTGGGAAAAAGGGGAAGTCACCGGCACGCTGAAAATCTATTATCGCCATGCGCACCGTATTACCTGGTCGCTGAAGGAGATGGCGGTCGGCCTGTCACAGATTATCTCTACCCAGCTGGAAGTGTCGCGTACCGAGCAGCTGCGTGAAATGGCCAACAAGGCGGAACTGCGCGCCTTGCAAAGCAAAATTAACCCGCATTTTCTGTTTAACGCGCTGAACGCCATCTCTTCCTCGATTCGCCTTAATCCCGATACTGCGCGTCAGCTGATTATTAATCTATCGCGCTATCTACGCTATAACCTTGAGCTGAACGATGACGAGCCGATCGATATTAAAAAAGAGCTTTATCAGGTGAAAGATTATATCGCCATCGAGCAGGCGCGCTTTGGCGATAAGCTGACCATGATTTATCACATCGACGAAGAGTTAAACTGCGTGCTGCCCAGCCTGCTGATTCAGCCGCTGGTGGAAAATGCGATTGTGCATGGCATCCAGCCCTGCCGCGGTAAAGGGGTGGTGACGCTGTCGGTTGAGGATCTTGGCGATCGGGTGCGGATCGCGGTGCGCGATACCGGCAACGGCATCAGCGATGAGGTCATCGCCCGCGTGCAGCGTAACGAAATGCCGGGCAATAAGATTGGCCTGCTGAATGTGCATCATCGCGTTAAGCTGCTGTATGGCGGCGGGCTACAGATTACGCAGCTGCATCCGGGCACCGAAATTGCCTTTTTCATCAGCAAGAACGGTGAAAAACTGCCGGAAAAAACGCTGTCGCTGACGGCCTGAAGAGGAGAGGCAAGTGAAAGCCATCATTGTGGAAGATGAGTTTTTGGCGCAGCAGGAGCTGAGCTGGATGATTAAGCAGCACAGCAGCATCGATATTGTCGCCTGCTTCGATGACGGCCTCGACGTGCTGAAGTTTCTGCAACATAACGACGTCGACGTGATCTTTCTGGATATTAATATTCCGTCGCTGGATGGCGTGCTGCTGGCGCAAAACATCAGCAAATTCGCCCATAAGCCGCAAATCGTCTTTATTACCGCCTGGAAAGAGCATGCGGTAC
The DNA here is from genome assembly GCF_031457955.1 of Mixta sp. BE291. NCBI lineage: Bacteria > Pseudomonadati > Pseudomonadota > Gammaproteobacteria > Enterobacterales > Erwiniaceae > Mixta > Mixta sp. BE291. The sequence continues at coordinate 90,557 of NZ_JAVDXN010000012.1, forward strand.
AGGCGTTTGAGCTGGAAGCCTTTGACTACATTCTGAAGCCCTACCACGAATCGCGTATCGTCAGCATGCTGCATAAGCTGGAAGCGCACGGGCAACAGCAGCCCGCCGCGCCGGATGCCTCCACGCTGCGTCCGGTGGCGCAAACCGTTAACCTGATGCGGGACGAGCGGATTATCGTAACGGATATCAATGAGATCTATTATCTGGAAGCGCATGAAAAACTGACGTTTGTCTATACGCGGCGTGAGGAGTATGTGATGTCGGTGGCGATGAGCGAGTTTTGCAGCCGACTGCCGGAGAGCCAGTTTTTCCGCTGCCATCGCTCTTATTGCGTCAATCTGAACAAGATCCGTGAAATCGAACCCTGGTTTAATAACACCTATCTGCTGCGGCTACGCGATCTGGATTTTCAGGTGCCGGTAAGCCGCAGTAAAGTCAAAGCGTTTCGCCAGCTGATGCGCCTGTAAGGCGAGCCAGCGCTAACCGTTTTAGCCTGCGTACGCGCAGGCTAAAACGGTGGCAGGATTACAGCACGCGTCCCAGCGTCTGGCGCAGATGCGCACCCGCGCCCAGCAGCCCTGGCTGATTGTGCCTGATCATGTAAACCGGAATATTATGCACGTAATCGCGGAAGCGGCCTTTGTCTTCAAACGCGGCGCGGAAACCGGAAGCGGTAAAGAAATCAAGGAAGCGCGGTACGATCCCACCGGCGATATAAACGCCGCCAAAGGTGCCCAGCGTCAGCGCCAGGTTACCGCCGAAACGGCCCATAATCACGCAAAACAGCGACAGCGCACGGCGGCAGTCGATACAGCTATCGGCCAACGCGCGTTCAGAAACATCTTTCGGCTTCAGATTTTCCGGCTCACGCTTGTCAGATTTCACAATGGCGCGATAAAGGTTAACCAGACCGGCGCCTGACAGTACGCGCTCGGCGGAGACATGGCCCAGCTCTTCACGCAGCACGCGCAGAATGAGATCTTCCTCAACGCTGTTGGGCGCGAAATCAACGTGACCGCCCTCGCCCGGCAGGCTTACCCAGCGGCGATCGACATGCACCAGGTGCGCCACGCCAAGGCCGGTGCCCGCGCCATACACGGCGATCGGCTTATCTTTTACCGCCGAACCGCCGCCAAACTGGATGACGTCATTTTCCGTTAACATCGGAATCGCCATGGAGACGGCGGTAAAATCGTTAATGATCTCCAGGTGATCGAAGGCCAGGCTGGCTTTCAGCGCTTTGGTAGAGAACGCCCAGTCATGGTTGGTCATTTCGACCCAATCTTCAGTAATCGGACAGGCGATGGCGATGCAGCCATCTTTTATATCCTGCTGCTGTTCGGTGAGAAACAGACGGATCACCTCTTCCAGGCTGTGATGCTCTGAGGTGGAATATGTCGTTACCTGAGAAATCAGGCCGGTTTCTACTTCACACAGCGCCAGGCGCGCGTTGGTACCGCCAACGTCACCCACCAAAGCGTATTTAGTCATTATTCTGCTGCTCCGCTTATGTCAATTCACTACGGGACACTATAAATTTCCCCCGGTAAAACAACAACGCCCATCAAAAGAGCGCGTTGCCAAATTGCCCGTTACCTTAACCGTGAAAGCCGATGCTGAACAGCACCATCTTTCTGAAATCATGATGTTGAATTGCGCTGATGCAGCGAAGCGGAGACCTGCTGCAGCAGCGGCGGCATATCGAGACGCGGCAGCACCACCTCAACCAACGAAAGGCGGCGCGCATCGGCAATCAACGTCATTACCTGCGTCAGCTGCACCGTCTCCAGCACGCGCCAGCTTTGCGCCGGACAGGCGGTGCTGAGCGCCTGCGGTATCTGCGTCCAGTTCCAGGCCGCAATATCGTTATAGCGCTGGTTGGCGCCGTTGATGGCGCGTTCAACGGTATAGCCGTCATTATTTAACAGAAAAATCAGCGGCTTCAAATTATCGCGCATCATTGAACTCAATTCCTGCACCGTTAACTGCGCCGATCCATCGCCAATCAACAGAATCACCCGCCGTTCCGGCTGCGCGGTTTGGGCGCCGAAGGCCGCTGGCAAAGTATAGCCGATAGATCCCCACAGCGGCTGCACGATCAGCTGCGCGCCGCTGGGCAGGCGCAGCGCCGCCGCGCCAAACGCGGCCGTGCCCTGCTCCGCCACAATCAGATCGCCCGGGCGCAGGAAATCCTGCATCGCCTGCCAGAAAGCATTTTGCGTCAGGCCAGGCCGATCGCTGGCCGCCAGCGGCGCGGGCTGACATCTGTCCAGCGTCCAACGGGCAACGTAGCGCAGGCAGAGTTCCTGCAATACCGCAATCACCGTGGAGATTGGCAGCGCATCAAAAACTTGCCCGGCGACCGTTACGCTAAAAGGCTGTACGTCGATGGTTTTTGCCGCCGCAATCTGCTGGGTAAAGCCTACCGTGATGGTATCGGTGAAGCGTACGCCGATAGTGAGAATAACATCCGCCTGCTCTATTACCCGCCGCGTTTCGGCGGCGCAGCCTTCTCCGGCGTAAGTGCCAACAAAACCCCGCCGCTGTTCATCCAGCACCCCTTTTCCCATCAGAAGCGTGGCATGCGGCAGCGGCACCGCCTCCAGCCAGTGCGCCAGCTGTTGCTGCACGCCAAAGCGATCGGCCAGAAAATCTGCCAGCAGCGATACGCTGCGCGCGCCGGAAAGCAGCCGCTCCGCCGCCTGGCGAAACGCCTGCAGCGCCTGCGGATCGGCCGGCGTCTGGAGCGTCAGCGGCGCGTCGGGCAGGCCCGCTGGCGCACCCGCGACATCCACCGGCAGCAGCAGATAGCCAGGCCGCCGCTGCGTCAGCGCTTCGCTAATCACCCGGTCGATCTCTTCACAGGCGTTGTCGGCGGTTAACGCGGCCTGAGCGACGGTTACCTCACGCTGCATACGCAAAAAATGCGCGAAATCCCCGTCGCCAAGCGAATGATGCACCAGCTCGCCGCGCTGCTGCTGCGCTAACGCGGGCGCGCCGACAATATGGATCACCGGCAGATATTCCGCGTAGCTGCCTGCGATGCCGTTAATGGCGCTCAGTTCGCCGACGCCGAACGTGGTGAGCAGCGCGGCGGGACGGCCGCTGCGTGCGTAGCCATCCGCCGCGTAAGCGGCGTTAAGCTCATTGGCGCAGCCTACCCAGGCCAGCTGCGGATGGGCGATAACCCGATCGAGAAACGCCAGGTTAAAATCTCCCGGCACGCCAAACAGATGATCGATTCCGATTTCATGCAGCCGCTGTAGCAGATAATCACTAACTGTTAAGCCAGACATAGCAGACTCCTTGCATCATCACGTCATATCAGTATTGATTATTCTGCCATCGCGTCGACATACGATATTGTTATCTGCTGGCGCAACGTGGCAAGCGCGCGTTACGCCTGAGGATTTTTCTGTAATTGCGATCCGCCCTGCGGCTTTCAACTGGTGTAACCGTATACACTGCTAAGCTGCCTGTTTAACCGCTTATTTCTACAGGGAACCTTCATGCACTATCAACCCGCCGCTGAGCGTTATCAGCAGATGGAATATCGCCGTTCTGGCCGCAGCGGCCTTAAGCTGCCCGCCATTTCTCTGGGCCTGTGGCATAACTTTGGCGACAGCACACGCGTCGATAACAGCCGGGCGCTGTTGCGTCACGCTTTTGACGCAGGCATTACCCATTTTGACCTGGCAAATAATTACGGCCCGCCGCCGGGATCGGCCGAGGAGAATTTTGGCCGCGTTCTGCGGGAAGATTTTCACGCCTTGCGCGATGAGCTGATCATTTCCACCAAAGCGGGCTATACCATGTGGGATGGGCCGTACGGCGACTGGGGTTCACGTAAGTATCTGATCTCCAGCCTCGATCAGAGCCTGAAGCGCATGGGACTGGAGTACGTAGATATCTTTTATCATCATCGTCCCGACCCGGAAACGCCGCTGGAAGAGACCATGATGGCGCTGGATCAGGTGGTGCGTCAGGGCAAAGCGCTGTATGCCGCGATCTCTAACTATCCCGCCGAGCGCGCGGCAGAAGCGATTAGCATTCTGCGCGAGCTAGGTACGCCATGCCTGATTCATCAGCCGAAATATTCGCTGTTTGAGCGTCAGCCGGAACAGGGTCTGCTGGATGTGCTGGCGCGTGATGGCGTGGGCTGCATCGCCTTTTCACCGCTGGCTGGCGGCGTGCTGACCGATCGCTATCTGCACGGCGTACCGGAAGATTCCCGTGCCGCCAGCGGTAGTCGCTTCCTGAATGCCGAGCAGCTCACCACGGAGAAAATGGAGAAGGTACAGCGGCTCAATGCCATCGCACAGCGGCGCGGCCAGAAACTGGCGCAGATGGCGCTGACCTGGGTACTGCGCCAGCCTGCCATGACCAGCGTACTGATCGGCGCCAGCAAAACCAGCCAGATCGATGACGCGGTAGCGATGTTGCAGCAAAGCCGCCTGAGCACGGAAGAGCTACAGGAAATCGAAAGCATACTGCGTTAACCTTTTCTCTGGCTGCCCAGGCGCAGCCAGAAAACTCCCAATTCAGATTATCCTTAACTTTTTCAGACCGCCGCCGATGTTATCTCCAGACTTTATTTATATGCTGCCGCCACAGTGCTGCTGTTTGCGCACTGATAAGGAGAAATATGAAACGTGCCCTTATTTTTGCCGCTTTGCTGGCAAGCTTGTCCCCTTTTGTTACACACACAGCACAGGCAGATGGCGCCACAATTACCCTGGCGCCAGGCGTGACGCTACAGCTGGGCGATCGCGATCGTCAGGGTCAATACTGGGATGGCGGACGCTGGCGCGACGGGCGCTGGTGGCACAATCGCTATGAATGGCAGCAGGGTCGCTGGTGGCGTCATGAACAATGGCGGCGCCATCGCGACTGGGAACGCCAGCAATGGCAGCGCCGCGAATGGCAGCGGGAGCGGGAGTGGCGACACCATGAACGCGCCCGTGAGCGCGATCACCGCCGCTGGGAGAAACAGCGTGAACGCGATCATCGGCAGTGGGAAAAACATCTGGATCGCGAACATCGACAGTGGGAAAAGCATCATCGTGACTGATCGCCTGCGCAGGTTAATCGGCAGGCGATTAAGCGCGGGAACCGATGCCCACGCCTGAAACCCCAGGCGCCGTTGCTACGGCGCCTGTTTTAACCCAGTCCGATCGCTTCCCCAACCAGCAGGTAAATATTCAATGCGACCACCAGCCCAACAATCATCCAACCGATGCCTTGCATAATACGTGAGTTAGTCATGTCGCCCATCAGCTCCTGCTTGCCGGTAAACACCAGCAGCGGAACCAGCGCCAGCGCAATCCCAAAGCTCAGCAGTACCTGACTCATCACCAGAATCCGCGTGGGATCCCAGCCCGCCATGATCACAATAAAAGAAGGCAGCATGGTGATTGTCCGGCGTAGCCAGAGCGGAATATGAAAGTGAATAAAGCCCTGCATCACGACCTGCCCCGCCAGCGTCCCCACCACCGTGGAAGAGAGCCCCGCAGCCACCAGGCTCAGGCCGAAGACAAACGCGGCGGCATCGCTCAGTAACGGCTTCAGCGTCAGGTAGGCCTGATCGAGATCCGCCACGCCGGTATTACCGTTAAAGTGGAAGGCCGCCGCCGCCGTCGCCATCATCGCCAGGTTAACAAAACCGGCAATGGTCATGGCGATCGCTACATCCAGCTTGGTGGACGAGTAACGCTCGCTACGCGAGTTGCCGCGTCCGCCGTTTTGCGTCAACGAAGAGTGCAGATAGATCACGTGCGGCATAATCGTTGCGCCCAGTACGCCTGCGGCCAGGAATACCGCGTCAGCCGTCGGCAGTGAAGGCACCGCCATGCCCAGCGCCAGCTCGCTCATCTGCGGCTGAGAGAAAAACAGCTCAACGATATAGGCGGCGGCAACAAACAGCAGCAGCCCGCCGATGACCAGCTCCAGCGGCTTTTGGCCACGGCTTTGCAGCATCAGAATTAAAAAGGTCGCGATGCCGGTCAGCACTGCGCCCTCTAACAGCGAGATGCCCAGCAGCATTTTAAAACCAAGCGCGGCGCCGATAAATTCCGCCAGATCGGTCGCCATGGCGATGATCTCCGCCTGAACCCAGTAAAACCATACCGCCGGGCGCGGAAAGCGATCGCGAATATGTTCCGCAAGGTTTTTGCCGGTGGCGATGCCCAGCTTGGCAGACATCAGCTGAATGATCATGGCCATAATATTGGCCCATACCACTACCCACAGCAGCTTATAGCCGTAGGAGGCACCTGCCTGAATATTGGTCGCGAAGTTACCCGGATCGATATAACCAATCGCCGCAATAAAGGCCGGCCCAAGCAGCGCCAGCTTTATCTTACGGGCTCCGCGTGCTGCGCGTTCCGCGGTGCGGCTTTCTAACATAGTCATTATCCTGTCTAAAAGTGGTGTCGCCCTTACAGCGTAAAGGAACGTAAGCCAAGGTAAAATGTGATTATCATTATCGCTGTGATAGCTCGCGCTATAAAGTATAGCAAATGCTATATTATTATTTACAATAACTGACTGTTTACAACGCATCAACCCACTAACTGTAGGCCATCGCAAAAATGTTAACAATGCGCATGTGTTTTTTTTGTTCAGTGTTACAGTTGTGATCGGGGTGCGTTTTCTGACGCAGCCTGCTATAGGCAATTGTTATATTGTGGACTTGATCTCGTTTTTACGCCCGGCGTTACATAGAATACGCAGCGAAATATAATCTGCCTCAAATTTGGAGCATACATGTCCCGCATTTTGCATTTTGTTCTGGCGCTGGTGGTGGTTGCGTTACTGGCATTGCTGGTAAGCCGCGATCGTAAAAATATCCGCGTCCGTTTTATCGTACAGCTATTGGTGATTGAGGTTCTGCTTGCCTGGTTCTTCCTCAATTCACAAGCTGGCCTGGGATTCGTAAAAGGCTTTGCCGGCCTGTTTGACTACCTGCTGAAATACGCTGCTGAAGGGACCAACTTCGTATTCGGCGGTATGAGTGAGAAAGGTCTGGCGTTCTTCTTCCTGAATGTTCTCTGCCCTATTGTTTTTATCTCCGCCCTGATTGGTATCCTGCAGCACTTCCGTATTCTGCCGATCGTGATTCGCGCGATCGGTACGGTGCTGTCAAAAGTTAACGGCATGGGCAAGCTGGAATCCTTTAACGCGGTCAGCTCACTGATTTTGGGACAGTCAGAAAACTTTATCGCCTATAAGGATATCCTGGGTCAGATGTCGCAGCGCCGCATGTACACCATGGCCGCTACCGCAATGTCTACCGTTTCCATGTCGATCGTGGGTGCCTATATGACGATGCTGCAGCCGCAATATGTGGTCGCGGCGCTGGTGCTGAATATGTTCAGTACCTTTATCGTGCTCTCATTGATTAACCCTTACCGCGTCGACAGCGAAGAAGATTTGCAGCTGAACGATCTGCATAAAGGGCAGAGCTTCTTTGAGATGCTGGGCGAATATATCCTTGCCGGTTTCCGCGTGGCGATTATCGTTGCGGCGATGCTGATCGGCTTTATTGCGATTATTTCCGCGATTAACGCGCTGTTTGACGCCATTTTCGGCATCAGCTTCCAGGGCGTGCTGGGCTACGTCTTCTTCCCGTTTGCCTGGGTGATGGGCGTTCCGGCCAGCGAAGCGTTGCAGGTGGGCAGCATTATGGCAACCAAGCTGGTTTCCAATGAGTTTGTCGCCATGATGGATCTGCAGAAAATCGCCGGGCAGCTTTCGCCGCGCGGTGAAGGCATCCTGTCGGTGTTCCTGGTCTCTTTTGCTAACTTCTCTTCTATCGGTATCGTGGCCGGTGCGATTAAAGGTTTGCATGAAGAACAGGGCAACGTGGTTTCCCGCTTTGGCCTGAAGCTGCTGTATGGTTCAACGCTGGTCAGCGTGCTTTCTGCCTCGATCGCCGGTCTGGTGCTTTCCTGATCGCATCAGCATTGAAAAAACCGGGCCTGGCCCGGTTTTTTTATGCGCGCGTGACGGCATATAACCGCTGGCGGCAGATGCATTTGCATTAAGCAGATAAGCAGATAGGCAGATAAGCAGATAAGCAGATAAGCAGATAAGCAGATAAGCAAATAATAATAACAAAGAGAGAGAGAAACAGAAAAGAGATTGGTGGAGATAAGCGGGATCGAACCGCTGACCTCTTGCATGCCATGCAAGCGCTCTCCCAGCTGAGCTATACCCCCACATCAGATGATTACCCTGTCCAAACCTGTTGGGATAAGATTTGGTGGAGCTAAGCGGGATCGAACCGCTGACCTCTTGCATGCCATGCAAGCGCTCTCCCAGCTGAGCTATAGCCCCATACCGGATAATCGTGTCGTGTTGACGGAGCGCATAATATGAAACCGCCTCCAGGGTGTCAACGGCAAATTCAAAATCTGTGTTTGATCGCTGAAAAAGACGTCAAACAACATTTAACCGCATCCGCGCTTTGCTGGCCAGTAACCAGATAATCCTCCTTAAAACAGTGGTTGAACTGCCTTCAATCGCGCAGGTTGGGGTTGGGGAAAGATATATTACTGGCCGCCACTGGCGGAGAGCGCTTCGTTGTTAATTTTGCGTTAATGCATTTATAAAATGATGCTTGTTATTGTTAATTTGCTATGCAAAACTTCGCACGCTAATTAATCTATCGGTTGATCGAATCCGCGCGGATGGCTTCCTGCTGTCGCCGAGAAGCGAAAACCATTATTACACTTTGACTAACACCAGAGCCATTATGTCCTTGTATTCACCTAAAGAAATCGCCGCCATTGCTATTCAGTCTGGCGTGGCGAAAAGTCGTCTCTCTATTACTTCCTTGTTAATTCTTGGCTTTATGGCGGGCGCATTTATTGCGGTCGGTTTTCTGCTGGATTTACATGTGATTAATAAACTGCCCGCAGACTGGGGTTCTTTTGGCGGCTTTCTTGGCGCAGCCGTATTCCCGGTAGGTCTGATCCTGACCATTCTGGCCGGTGGCGAACTGCTGACCGGCAATATGATGACACTGCCTATCGCCTGGTTCGCACGTCAGATCAGCGGCTTCAGCGTGCTGCGTAACTGGTTTTGGGCCACGATTGCTAACTTTATCGGCAGCATCGCCGTGGCATGGTTTTTTGGTCACCTGCTTGGTATGACCGAAGGCGATTATCTGAATAAAACCGTGGCCATTGCTTCGGCAAAAGTTAATGCAGATTTTATGCACGCCTTTATTTCCGGCATCGGCTGTAACTGGCTGGTCTGCCTTGCCGTCTGGCTGGCCTTCGCCAGTAAAGATATGGTCGGTAAGATTTTCGGTGCCTGGTTCCCGGTCATGGCGTTTGTTGCTATCGGCTTTCAGCACGTTGTCGCCAACATGTTTATCGTACCGGCAGCGATCTTTGCCGGTCAGATTACCTGGGCTGAATACCTGCCGAACTTTATTGCCGTTTTCCTTGGCAACGGCGTTGGCGGTGCGGTTTTCGTTGCCCTCGCCTACTTCCTGGCCTACCGTCCTGCAGTAGAAAGCGCCGCCACTACGCGCTGATTCAACCAGCCCTTTGCCTGCGGGCAGAGGGCTTCACCTTTTCTGTTAGTGATCCTGGTTAGTTAATCACGTGACGTTTTCATGTAATATATTTGCCTGTTTGCTTAAGTTTACAGGGATGAAAACGTGAAAGAGGAATGGTTAACGCCGGACGAGCTTGCTAAACGCACAGGCTATACGCGTCAGACGATTAATAAATGGATTAAGCGCGAGCACTGGACAACAAAGCCCAAGCCCGGTGTACAGGGTGGCAAAGCGCGCGTGGTAAAAATCGATGAAAGGGTATCCGCCTTTTTGCATGAGACGCGCCATGCTGCGGAACCGGCCGGGAACTATTACACCAGCGCCAATACGCTGCCCGGGCTGCTGACCTCGTTCGTTCAGCAGATGACGCCGCAAGAACAGCAAAATCTGCAGAACCTTCTGCTACGTGAAGGCGTTCAGGGGCTGCTTAAGCGGCTGGGGATTGACAGTAAGTAAAAAGAAAACCGGAAGCATGCTTCCGGTTTTTTTATGGCTATAACAGAGCGTTAGCCTTGCGCTTCCCGCTCGCTGATAAAGGCCAGCGCTTTTTCAATACGCGCCACGGCACGCGAGCGACCAATCGCCTGCACCGTTACGTCCAGCGCCGGTGACTGCCCTGCGCCAGTTACCGCAACGCGCAGCGGCATACCGACTTTGCCCATACCCACTTCCAGCTCGTCCGCCGCGGCCTGAATCGCGTGGTGAACGTTTTCTGCCGTCCAGTCGCTTACTGCTGCCAGCTTATCGCGAACCACTTCCAGCGGCTGACGCGCAACCGGACGCAGGTGCTTTTTCGCCGCATCCGCATCAAAGGCGTCGAACTCTTCATAGAAATAGCGACAGCTGGCGGCAATTTCTTTCAGCGTCTTACAACGCTCGCCCAGCAGCTGTACCAGCTGTGCCAGTTCCGGCCCGGTACGGGTATCGATCTGCGCCTGTTCAATGTGCCACTGCAGATGCGTAGCCACATACTCCGGCGGCAGGCTATTAATATAGTGATGATTCAGCCACTGCAGTTTTTCAGTGTTGAACGCGCTGGCGGATTTGCTGACCGCATCCAGCGAGAACAGCTGCTTCATCTCATCAATTGAGAAAATTTCCTGATCGCCGTGGGACCAGCCCAGACGCACCAGATAGTTGAGCAGCGCTTCCGGCAGATAGCCGTCGTCGCGATACTGCATTACGCCCACCGCGCCGTGACGCTTGGAGAGCTTTTTCCCGTCGTCGCCAAGGATCATGGAGACATGCGCGTAAACCGGCACCTGCGCGCCGATCGCCTGCAGGATATTAATCTGACGCGGCGTGTTGTTGATATGGTCTTCGCCACGGATAACGTGGGTGATGCCCATATCCCAGTCATCAATCACCACACAGAAGTTGTAAGTGGGCGAGCCGTCGGTGCGGCGAATAATCAGATCGTCCAGTTCCTGGTTGCTGAACTCGATGGGACCACGAATCTGATCGTCAAATACCACCGAACCTTGCTGCGGGTTACGGAAGCGCACCACATGCGGTTCGTTATCAGCATGATGCTCATGGCTGTCACGGCAGCGTCCGTCGTAACGCGGCTTTTCGCCGTTCGCCATTTGTGTTTCGCGCAGCTGCTCCAGACGCTCTTTAGAGCAATAGCATTTATAGGCGGTACCCGCTTCCAGCATTTCGTCGATCACGGCGTTATAGCGATCGAAGCGTTTGGTCTGATAATAAGGGCCTTCATCCCAGTCCAGATTCAGCCAGTTCATGCCATCCATAATGGCGTCGATAGCCTGCTGCGTGGAGCGCTCCAGATCGGTATCTTCAATGCGCAGGACAAATTCACCGCCTTGATTACGAGCAAACAGCCAGGAATAGAGCGCGGTACGTGCGCCGCCAACGTGTAAATAGCCGGTTGGGCTGGGCGCGAAACGGGTTTTGATTTTCATTGAGCTTGCCTTAGTGCGCAGATTTTCTGCGGAATGACAGAAAAGATGATTTTCATGCATTGTTTCAGTGCGCATATTCTATCACCTGCCCCTGATTCCTCAACGGCAAACCCGGCGTTGATGCGGCATGCTGCTGAATTTTCATGCATACCCCGCCTGGTTTCGGTTAAAAGCGCGACACGCTGCCTAATTTTAATACGAACAAACATTTTCGTTTTAAAAAGCGTTGACTCGTTGCGAACACTCCCTATAATGCGACTCCACACAGCGGGGGTGATTAGCTCAGTTGGTAGAGCACCTCCCTTACAAGGAGGGGGTCGGCGGTTCGAACCCGTCATCACCCACCATCTCTAAGATGGCCCGCAGTGTAAGACAGATGATAAAAGATGGGTGATTAGCTCAGTTGGTAGAGCACCTCCCTTACAAGGAGGGGGTCGGCGGTTCGAACCCGTCATCACCCACCATCTTTTATACTTTGTCGCACCGAAATGGGTGATTAGCTCAGTTGGTAGAGCACCTCCCTTACAAGGAGGGGGTCGGCGGTTCGAACCCGTCATCACCCACCATCGGGTCGTTAGCTCAGTTGGTAGAGCAGTTGACTTTTAATCAATTGGTCGCAGGTTCGAATCCTGCACGACCCACCAATGTAGAAAGGCGCCCTAAAGGCGCCTTTTTGCTATGCGTAATCGGCAGGAAGCGAACCTGCAGCAGGTTCGGGCCG
>NZ_JAVDXN010000013.1:0-86406 GCF_031457955.1 Mixta sp. BE291
GTAATGCAGTATTCGGTGGTGCGGTAGTTCAGTCGGTTAGAATACCGGCCTGTCACGCCGGGGGTCGCGGGTTCGAGTCCCGTCCGCACCGCCACCCTTATTTAGGGGCGTAGTTCAATTGGTAGAGCACCGGTCTCCAAAACCGGGTGTTGGGGGTTCGAGTCCCTCCGCCCCTGCCAGATAAAGATCCTTTGCTAACGCAAAGGATTTTTTTTTGCCTGCAACAAGCCAACAAGCCAACAAGCTACCTGGATAATCAGATAACCAAATAATCTAGCCCCTCAACGTAGTAACCGCTTTACCGTTGCCATAATGGCAGGATGAACGGAAAACTCCCCTCACCCTTATTCTTTTAGAAAACTATTTTCTTGTTTTAAAAACAATTATGACGGAACCAGAACCGGGAATTTGAGTAACTGACGAATATGAGACTGCTGATCGCTGTTCTGTAACCACACGGCATACAGTGGTCTGACGGCAACCGGCGTATCAGGAATAACAGTCAAATCGGGATAAAGCTGAACCCAGTTATCCGGCAAAAAGGCGCAGGCACCGGTAGTGTGCAACAGCTGTCTTGTTAACTGTGCGGATGTGGTTGTAAGCACCGGAACATCGTCTGCACCGGCCAGGTAACTCTCATGCTGATGAAAATCCGCGCCCCATTCCAGCTTGATATAGTCATATTTTTCGCGCTTTTCACTTTTGCGCGAACGAAATAGCGTCAACGAAATATGACCAATCTGCTGGCTGGTCAGTTCATCCATTTTTGGCGCTTCGGTGGTAATTAACAGATCAAGCTGACGCTCATGCAGTTGTTTAACCAATAGGTGTCGCTGCGCGACGCGTGCTTCCAGATGCAGGCTTTCACGCTTTTCATACAGCGTTTGCAGCCATGGCGTTAAATAAGCCTCCCAAAGAGACGCACTGGCACCAATCGATAGCTCATGATGCTGCTGAGTATGCGCTACCTCCTTTTTAGCCATCAGCCAGGTACTCATTAGGCTCTCGGCGTAGGGAAGCAGACGTTCACCGGCAGAGGTCAGCCGGATGTTATTACGATGACGCGTAAAAAGATTCACACCCAGCTGGTTCTCCAGCTGCCTGATGCGGAAACTTACTGCCGATTGCGTAAGGTAGAGGGCTTCTGCTGCACGACCAAAATGGCGCGTTCTGCTCACCTCAAGAAAGGTCTTCAATAATTCCGTATCCACAGCCACTCCCAAAAATTTGTTTGTCGTAATGATTTAAATGTTTTGTTTTACACTCTGTCAAGCCTAACTAATACTCCGCGCCATAAATCGCACGGCCATAGAAGAGTTAGGAGCGTGTAAAATGGCGGATAGCTTCGCAACAAATAATCGTTTTTTTGATAACAAACACTACCCGCGTGGGTTTTCGCGTCATGGTGACTTCACTATTAAAGAAGCTCAGCTTCTTGAGAGACACGGTTACGCGTTTAATGAGCTTGATCTGTCCAGACGTGAGCCTGCGACAGAAGAAGAACGTCAGTTTATAGAAGTATGTCGCGGTTTACGTGAACCACAAACTGAAGCTGAGCGTGTCTGGAGCAAGTATATGACGCGCATCAAGCGTCCAAAGCGCTTTCATACTCTTTCAGGTGGTAAACCACAAATGGAAGGCGTTGAAGACTATAGCGATTCCGATGATTAAGCAAAATCTTCTTTAAAAGAAAAGCTGACATCTGACGTTAAAATGGGGCTACGGCCCCATTTCTATTCCAGGCTTTTATGCAAATGAGCCAGCATACGATCCATACCGCGATAGCTTAACGCCTCCATCAAATGCGCACGGCTAAGCGTTTCGTCTTGCGCTAAGTCCGCAATGGTGCGAGAGACCTTTAACAAGCGCTGCCACGCCCTCACAGAAAGCCCCAGCTTAACCAAAACCGACTCAAGCCATTCCGCGTCCGCCTTTTGCAGCTCACACCATTGCTGCACTTCTGCGTTACTCATGAGCGCATTCACCTTACCCTGGCGTGCCAGCTGGCGTTCGCGTGCTTTCACTACCCGTAATCGCACTTCATTGCTGCCTTCCATATTTTTTTGCGGCTGGCTTAACATGCCAGCTGGCAGCAATGGGATCTCCAGAGAAAGATCGAAACGATCGAGGAAAGGCCCTGATAAACGATTCAAATAGCGCAACGTCTGCTGCGGCGAGCTGCGGTTATGACTGCCCTGATAATGTCCCATCGGGCTGGGATTCATCGCCGCAACCAGCTGAAAACGCGCAGGCCAGGTTACTTTTGCCCGGGCACGGGAAATGGTAATTTCTCCGGTTTCCAGCGGCTCACGCAGCGCATCAAGCGTTTTACGATTAAACTCCGGTAGCTCATCCAGAAACAGCACTCCATTATGCGCCAGCGTGATTTCTCCCGGCTGCGGGATACTTCCCCCACCAATAAGCGCATAAAGCGTTGCGCTATGATGGGGCAGGCGAAACGGCCGCTTTCGCCACTGCTTATGTACATCACCGCTTTTTACGATACTGGCGATAATGGCGCACTCCAGCGCTTCCTGCTCGGTCAGCGGAGGCAGCAGCCCCGTCAGCCGCATGGCCAGCATAGTTTTTCCTGTTCCCGGCGGACCAATAAGCAGCAGATTGTGTCCACCGGCTGCCGCAATTTCCAGCGCACGCTTTCCCTGCTGTTGGCCGATGATATCGCGCAGATCTTCACTTTTCTCTTCGAGAGAAATCACGTCGGCCCGGCCTGCTGACAGCGATCGCTGCTGTAAAAGAAAAGCACAGATCTCCGTTAAATTGTCGGCAACCAGTGCTTCCCCCTGCTGCACTAAACCGACGTCCGCAGCGTTTTCGGCGGGCAAAATTAACCTTCTTGCTGCCTCTGTCGCGGCCATCGCAGCGGGAATCGCGCCCTGTACGCCCCTGAGCGCGCCGCTAAGCGCCAGTTCTCCCAGGAATTCATACTGTGCCAGTTTTACGTCGGGGAGTTGCTCTGAAGCGGCAAGGATGGCGATAGCGATAGGAAGATCGAAACGGCCGCCTTCCTTGGGCAAATCAGCGGGTGCCAGATTCACCGTGACGCGTTTTGCCGGGAAAGTAAAACCGCTGTTAATCATGGCGCTACGTACTCTGTCACGCGCTTCTTTCACCGTCTTTTCCGGTAAACCCACCAGAGAGAGGCCGGGTAGCCCGTTACTTATATGCACTTCTACCGTTACCAGCGGCGCTTCCACGCCCAACGCCGCACGTGTCATAACGCGGGATAAAGACATACTCGCTCCTTGTATTATCTCGAAGAAGTATGCGTAGGGTGCGGTAATGAAGCGACGCTCAGTGAATAAAACTGCGCGGCTTCTCGAAAAATATCTTTTTACCGCTGGCAAAAAAGTAAAAACAGCCGGATTGAAAAAACACTCATGGCACATTTAATCCGTTACGCAAGGTGCGTAATGAATAACTTTCAATAATGGTTACCTGCTGAAATAGAAGGTTATTTTTAAGCAGAGTGGCAGCAGCTATAAAATTTTCTGATGAAAAAGGTTGTCGTGGCATAGCTGTCTGTGATACCTCTTTAGGCATTACTTCGAATAAGTGAAATTTTGAACAGCATATGAAAACCCTTCTACGAGTGATTAGCCTAGTCGTGATTAGCGTGGTGGTGATTATTATCACACCGTGCGGGGCTGCGCTCGGAGGAAGAAAGGCTTAAAAATCAAGCCTGAATCTAAAAGAACCCCCGCACCGAAAGGTCCGGGGGTTTTTTTATGGTCAGGTATCGGGACAGTCAATGAAAGAGGAACAAACAATGCACAGTAGCATAAAATGCTGTTGTTCCCGCTATCAGGCAGGTGAATAACGATGACAGGTGCTCAATGGGTGGTTCAAGCGTTGCGTGCGCAAGGGGTGAAAACCGTATTCGGTTATCCGGGCGGTGCGATTATGCCGGTTTATGACGCGCTGTATGACGGAGGCGTTGAACACCTATTGTGCCGTCACGAACAGGGCGCTGCGATGGCGGCTATCGGTTATGCGCGCGCTACCGGCAACGTCGGCGTCTGTATCGCCACTTCCGGGCCGGGCGCCACCAACCTGATTACCGGCCTGGCGGATGCCATGATGGATTCTGTTCCCGTTGTCGCCATCACCGGGCAGGTTGCCGCCCCGCTGATCGGCACCGATGCCTTTCAGGAAATTGACGTACTGGGTTTATCGCTGGCCTGCACCAAGCACAGCTTTCTGGTTGAGTCGTTAGAGACGCTGCCTGAAGTGATGGCCGAGGCGTTTGCCATTGCGCAATCGGGGCGTCCAGGCCCGGTGCTGGTTGATATCCCTAAAAATATTCAGGTCGCCAGCGGCGATTTAACACCACATTTGCTGCCGGTTGCCGAGACCGTAGAGCATCCCCATCAGGAATTACAGCAGGCGCGCGCGCTGATTGCGCAGGCGAAAAAACCCATTCTGTATATCGGCGGCGGCGTGGGTATCGCACAGGCCGTACCGGCACTGCGCGACTTTGTTCAGCAGACCGGTATCCCCACCGTAGCGACCCTGAAAGGTCTGGGCGCGCCCGCTGCCAGCGATCCTTGCTACCTCGGAATGTTAGGCATGCACGGCACCAAAGCGGCGAATTTGGCGGTACAACAGTGCGATTTACTGATTGCTGTCGGCGCGCGCTTTGACGATCGGGTTACCGGCAAACTTGATACCTTCGCACCGCACGCCAGCGTGATTCATCTGGATATCGATCCTGCTGAGCTGAACAAATTGCGTCGGGCGCACGTTGGCTTACAAGGCGATTTTAACGCGCTGCTGCCTGAACTGGCGCAGCCGTGTCAGATTGATGAGTGGCGTACCGAGGTTATCACGCTGAAAGCTGAGCACAGCTGGCGTTACGATCATCCGGGCGAGGCGATCTATGCGCCGCTGTTTTTGCGCCAGCTGTCCGATCGCAAAGCGAAACGCGCCATCGTCACGACAGATGTTGGGCAGCACCAGATGTGGACGGCGCAGCATATGTCTTTCAGCGCGCCAGAAGACTTTATCACCTCAAGCGGACTGGGAACGATGGGGTTTGGTCTGCCAGCGGCGGTGGGCGCCCAGGTAGCCCGACCGGACGATTGCGTGATCTGCGTATCCGGCGATGGCTCTTTCATGATGAACGTGCAGGAGCTGGGCACCATCAAGCGCAAAAAGCTGCCGATAAAAATCGTGCTGATGGATAACCAACGCTTAGGCATGGTGCGCCAGTGGCAGCAGCTGTTTTTTTCCGAGCGTTACAGCGAAACCAACCTGTCCGACAATCCCGATTTTCTGATGCTGGCAAACGCCTTTGATATTCCTGGCCAGCGAATCACCCGTAAAGACCAGGTCGACGCCGCATTAGACGCGCTGCTGAACAGTGAAGGCCCTTATCTGTTGCATGTGGCGATTGATGAGCTTGAAAACGTCTGGCCTCTGGTGCCGCCCGGTGCCAGCAACGCAAACATGATGGAGAAAACCGTATGAACCAGCACCAGTTATCTATCGAAGCGCGTTTCCGGCCGGAAGTTCTGGAGCGTATTTTGCGCGTGATTCGTCATCGCGGCTTTCAGGTCTGTGCGATGAATATGGCCAGCGGAACCAGCGCAGAGAATATTAATATTGAGATGACCGTTGCCAGTCAGCGCTCAGTCGATTTACTGTCAACACAGCTGAGTAAACTGATGGATGTCGCTTGCGTCCAGATTCAACAACAGACAACACAACAAATCCGCGCCTAGTCGCGAAAGGAAATAAGAATGAGTACGAAGAAAGCAGACTTTATCTGGTTCAACGGTGAGATGGTGAAATGGGAAGAGGCGAAGGTCAGCGTCATGTCTCACGCCCTGCATTACGGCACCTCGGTTTTTGAAGGCGTCCGCTGCTACGACTCGCACAAAGGCCCGGTAGTCTTCCGCCATCGTGAACATATGCAGCGCCTGCACGACTCGGCCAAAATCTATCGTTTTCCGTTGAAATATAACGTGGACGAACTGATGGCCGCCTGCCGTGACGTGCTGCGAGTGAACAAGCTGCAAAGTGCTTATATCCGTCCTTTGGCTTTTGTGGGTGATGTCGGTCTGGGCGTTAATCCGCCGGATGGCTACGGCACCGATGTGATTATTGCCGCCTTCCCGTGGGGTGCTTACCTGGGCGCAGAAGCGCTGGAGCAGGGCATCGATGCGATGGTTTCATCATGGAACCGCGTCGCGCCAAACACTATCCCTACTGCGGCTAAAGCGGGCGGCAACTATCTTTCTTCCCTGCTGGTCGGCAGCGAAGCTCGCCGTCACGGTTATCAGGAAGGTATCGCGCTGGATACCAACGGCTATATCTCGGAAGGCGCAGGCGAAAACCTGTTTGAAGTAAAAGACGGCATTCTGTTTACCCCGCCGTTCTCCTCATCCGCGCTGCCGGGCATTACCCGCGACGCGATTATTAAGCTGGCGAAAGACGCGGGCATTGAAGTGCGTGAGCAGGTGCTGTCGCGTGAATCGCTCTACCTGGCTGATGAAGTGTTTATGTCCGGCACCGCAGCTGAAATCACCCCGGTGCGCAGCGTCGACGGCATTCAGGTTGGTGAAGGCAAATGCGGCCCGGTAACGAAACGCGTGCAGCAGGCATTCTTTGGCCTGTTCACCGGCGAAACTGAAGATAAATGGGGCTGGCTGGATCCGGTAAACCCATAACACCTTGATTTTGCGGGTGCGCTGATCGGCCCGCGTCTTTATCCCGACTGGAGTAAACAGAGCATGCCTAAGTACCGTTCCGCCACTACCACTCATGGCCGTAATATGGCCGGTGCCCGTGCCCTGTGGCGCGCCACAGGAATGACCGACGCCGATTTCGGCAAACCGATTATCGCCGTCGTTAACTCCTTTACCCAATTCGTGCCGGGTCACGTGCACCTGCGCGACATGGGGAAACTGGTTGCCGAGGAGATCGAAGCTGCGGGCGGCGTGGCGAAAGAATTCAATACGATTGCGGTCGATGACGGGATTGCCATGGGTCATGGCGGCATGCTCTATTCTCTGCCGTCGCGCGAACTGATTGCCGACTCGGTAGAATATATGGTGAATGCGCACTGCGCCGATGCGATGGTGTGTATTTCCAACTGCGATAAAATCACCCCAGGGATGATGATGGCGGCGCTGCGCCTCAACATTCCGGCCATTTTTGTCTCTGGCGGGCCGATGGAAGCGGGCAAAACCAAGCTGTCCGATAAAATCATCAAGCTGGATCTGGTGGACGCGATGATTCAGGGCGCCAACCCTAACGTCAGCGATGCCGAAAGCGATCAGATTGAACGCTCCGCCTGTCCTACCTGCGGCTCCTGTTCCGGCATGTTTACCGCCAACTCCATGAACTGCCTGACCGAAGCGCTGGGTCTCTCGCAGCCGGGCAACGGCTCGCTGCTGGCGACCCATGCCGATCGTAAAGCGTTGTTCCTGAACGCCGGTAAACGCATCGTGAGCCTGGCGAAACGCTACTACGAGCAGGACGATGAAAGCGCACTGCCGCGCAATATCGCCAATAAAGCCGCGTTTGAAAACGCGATGACGCTGGATATCGCCATGGGCGGCTCGACCAATACCGTGCTGCACCTGCTGGCGGCGGCGCAGGAAGGTGAGATCGATTTCAATATTTCCGATATCGATCGCCTGTCGCGCAAGGTGCCGCATTTATGCAAAGTCGCGCCCAGCACGCAGAAATACCATATGGAAGATGTTCACCGCGCAGGTGGCGTGATCGGCATCCTCGGCGAGCTGGATCGTGCCGGACTGCTGCAAACTGACGTACACAACGTACTGGGCACCACGCTGCGCGATGCGCTGGATAACTACGACATCATGCTGACGCAGGATGAAGCGGTGAAAAAAATGTTCCGCGCCGGACCGGCAGGCATCCGCACCACCCAGGCGTTTTCGCAAGATTGCCGTTGGGACACGCTGGATGACGATCGTCAGGAAGGCTGTATCCGCGCGCGCGAATATGCCTACAGCCAGGACGGCGGGCTGGCGGTGCTGTACGGCAATATGGCGGAAGATGGCTGTATTGTGAAAACCGCAGGCGTAGACAAAGAGATCCTGACTTTCCGTGGCCCGGCAAAAGTGTATGAAAGCCAGGAAGATGCGGTTGAGTCGATTCTGGGCGGCAAAGTGGTGGCCGGTGACGTGGTGGTGATTCGCTACGAAGGGCCGAAAGGCGGGCCGGGCATGCAAGAGATGCTCTATCCAACCACCTATCTGAAATCCATGGGGCTGGGGAAAAGCTGCGCGCTGATCACCGACGGACGTTTCTCCGGCGGCACCTCCGGGCTTTCTATCGGTCACGCCTCGCCGGAAGCGGCCAGCGGCGGCACCATCGCGCTGGTGCGGGATGGCGACATCATTGAAATCGATATCCCGAACCGCGGCATCCGGCTTGATGTGCCGGACAACAAACTGCATGCGCGCCGTGAGCAGGAAGAAGCGCGTGGCGATGCCGCGTATACGCCGCATGCGCGCGAGCGTCAGGTCTCCTTTGCGCTGCGCGCCTATGCTTCGCTGGCAACCAGCGCCGATAAAGGCGCAGTGCGCGATAAATCGAAGCTGGGAGGCTAAGGATGGCTGAGTCTCAACCGTTATCCAACGCGCCCTGCGGCGCTGAATATCTGCGCGCCGTCCTGCGTTCGCCGGTTTATGAAGTGGCGCAGGTCACGCCGCTGCAAAAAATGGAAAAGCTTTCTGCCCGCCTTGGCAACACGGTATTGGTGAAACGCGAGGATCGCCAGCCGGTACACAGCTTTAAGCTGCGTGGCGCTTACGCGATGATCGCAGGCCTGAATGAGGAGCAAAAGGCGCGCGGCGTGGTTACCGCCTCGGCGGGAAATCATGCTCAGGGCGTGGCGCTTTCCGCCAGTCGACTGGGCATCAAATCGCTGATTGTGATGCCGGTTACCACGGCTGATATTAAAGTCGAGGCGGTACGCGCGTTTGGCGGTGAGGCTTATCTGTTCGGCGCCAACTTTGACGAGGCGAAAGCGAAAGCGATCGAGCTGGCGGCACAGCAGGGCTATACCTTTGTTCCGCCCTTCGATCATCCTGCGGTGATCGCCGGTCAGGGAACGCTGGCGATGGAACTGCTGCAACAGGATGCGCATCTCGATCGCATTTTTGTGCCGGTCGGCGGTGGCGGGCTGGCGGCGGGCGTGGCGGTATTAATCAAGCAGCTGATGCCGCAGATTAAAGTGATCGCGGTTGAAGCCGCCGAGTCAGCCTGTTTGCAGGCGGCGCTGAAAGCGGGCAAGCCGGTAGATTTACCGCGCGTCGGGCTGTTTGCCGAAGGCGTGGCGGTAAGGCGCATCGGCAGCGAGACCTTCCGTCTGTGTCAGGAATACCTTGATGACATTGTTACCGTAGACAGCGATGCCATCTGCGCGGCGATGAAAGATCTGTTTGAAGACGTGCGCGCCGTGGCGGAACCTTCCGGCGCGTTAGCGCTGGCGGGCATGAAAAAATATATCCAGCAGCATAATCTGCAAGGCGAGCGGCTGGCGCATGTGCTTTCCGGCGCTAACGTTAACTTTCACGGGCTACGCTACGTCTCGGAACGTTGTGAGCTTGGCGAGCAGCGCGAAGCGCTGTTGGCCGTCACTATCCCGGAGCAGCAGGGCAGTTTCCTGAAGTTCTGCCAGACGCTGGGCGGACGCGCGGTAACGGAATTTAACTACCGCTACGCCGATGCCAAAGACGCCTGCATATTTGTCGGGGTGCGTTTAACGCGTGGCCGGGAAGAGCGGCGGGAAATCATCGAGGAGTTAACCGCGGGCGGCTATCAGGTGGTTGACCTTTCCGATGATGAAATGGCCAAACTGCATGTGCGTTATATGGTGGGCGGTCGTCCTTCCAAGCCGCTGCACGAGAGGCTGTTCAGCTTTGAATTCCCGGAAGCGCCCGGCGCGCTGTTGAAGTTCCTGCAAACGCTGGGCACCTACTGGAATATTTCGCTGTTTCACTATCGCAGCCACGGCACCGACTACGGTCGGGTACTGGCGGCGTTTGAACTGGGTGAGAATGAGCCGCGCTTTGAGGAGCATCTCACCGCGCTGGGCTACGATTTTCATGATGAAAGCCAGAACCCGGCATTTCGCTTTTTCCTGGCGGGCTAGTTACAGCAGCTGCCAGAACGCCTTAATCAGCGGCTCGCCGAGCCGCTTTTTCTGCACGCAAACGCCCAGCTCAAAGGGCGCGACAGCATCAACATTTTCCAGCACCAGCACCCGGTTGCGTACCGGTTCCGGGCTGTTTTCCAGCACCACCGCAGGCAGCAGGGCAATGCCGCAGCCCAGGGCCACCATAGATACAATCGCTTCATGACCGGAGACGGTGGCGTAAATCAACGGATTAGCGATGCGCAGGCGCCGAAACCAGAGATCGATGCGACGGCGCGCCGGGCCCTGCTCTGGCAGGATCAGCGGTATTTTCGCCCAGTCAGGTTCAGACTGCGTTGCCTGGCTGCGTACCGGACAAGGCAGAGCGGGCGCGATCAATACCAGCGGGATATGACCCAGCGAAGTGAAATCGATGCTGGCGGGCAGCGTTTCAGGGCGACCGGCAATCGCCAGATCGGCGTCCCCGGTCTGGACTTTTTCTACCGCGTCGGCGGCGTCGCCGGTGGTGAGTTTAATTTCTACCTGCGGATGTTCAGCGCGAAAGCGATCGAGGATCGGCGGCAGGTGGCTGTAAGCGGCGGTAACGGAACAGAACAGTTTCAGCTCGCCGCTCAGGGTAGGGCCATGCTGGCCCATAGCATGACGCATCTGCTGATATTGCAGCAGGGTTTGCTGCGCGAATTGGCGCAGCTGCTCACCGGCGTCGGTCAGCGTAACGGTGCGGTTATCACGTAAAAACAGGCTCTGGCCGAGATCTTCTTCCAGCCGCTGTATCTGGCGCGAAAGCGTGGAGGGCGAAACGTGCATGGCGCGGGCAGTGCGGCCGAAATGCCGACTCTCCGCCAGATGTAAAAAAAGCTTCAGGTCTCGTAAATCCATGCGATTCAGGCCTCATTTTTACGTTGCAATTATTGCAATGCGACGTTGTTAATATATCAATTTAAGCAACGGATTTCCTGTCATATGATGGGGCTATAGAAAGCGAGGCTGTAACAGGTTTCGCGTAAAAAATAACGGTAAACACAACCTCAAAACGGAGTGCCCATGGCTAACTATTTCAACACTTTGAACCTGCGTCAGCAGCTGGCGCAATTAGGTAAATGTCGCTTTATGACGCGAGATGAATTTGCTGATGAAGCAAGCTACCTGAAAGGGAAAAAAGTCGTCATCGTTGGTTGTGGTGCGCAGGGCCTTAATCAGGGCCTCAACATGCGTGATTCCGGTCTGGATGTCTCTTACGCGCTGCGTGCCGAAGCGATTGCCGAAAAACGCGCTTCCTGGCGCAAAGCCACCGAAAACGGTTTTCAGGTTGGAACTTATGAAGACCTGATTCCGCAGGCCGATCTGGTGGTTAACCTGACGCCGGACAAACAGCACTCGGCGGTGGTGCAGGCGGTGCAGCCGTTGATGAAAGAGGGCGCGGCGCTGGGCTATTCGCACGGTTTTAACATCGTTGAGGTGGGTGAAGAGATCCGTAAAGATATTACCGTGGTGATGGTGGCGCCGAAGTGTCCGGGTACTGAAGTGCGCGAAGAGTATAAGCGCGGCTTCGGCGTGCCGACGCTGATTGCGGTACACCCGGAAAACGATCCGAAAGGCGAGGGCATGGCGATCGCCAAAGCCTGGGCTGCGGCGACCGGCGGTCACCGCGCAGGCGTGCTGGAATCTTCTTTCGTTGCCGAAGTGAAATCTGACCTGATGGGCGAGCAGACCATTCTCTGCGGTATGTTACAGGCCGGTTCGCTGCTCTGTTACGACAAGCTGGTGGCTGACGGCACCGATCCCGCTTACGCAGGCAAATTGCTGCAATACGGCTGGGAAACCATCACCGAATCGCTGAAGCATGGCGGTATCACGCTGATGATGGATCGCTTATCCAACACCGCCAGGCTGCGCGCCTTCGCGCTTTCCGAACAGCTGAAAACCATCATGGCGCCGCTGTTTCAGAAGCATATGGATGACATCATCTCCGGTGAATTCTCTTCCGGCATGATGGCTGACTGGGCCAACGACGATAAAAAGCTGCTGACCTGGCGTGAAGAAACCGGCCAGACCGCCTTTGAAAACTCGCCGCAGTATGAAGGCAAAATTTCCGAGCAGGAATACTACGATCGCGGCGTCATCATGGTGGCAATGGTGAAAGCGGGCGTTGAGCTGGCATTTGAAACCATGGTTGATTCCGGCATTATCGAAGAGTCCGCCTATTACGAATCACTGCATGAGCTGCCGCTGATCGCCAATACCATCGCCCGTAAGCGCCTGTATGAAATGAACGTGGTGATCTCGGATACCGCGGAATATGGCAACTATCTGTTTGCTAACGCTGCCGTACCGTTGCTGAAAGAGTTTATGACCACGCTGCAGGCTGGGGACTTAGGCAAAGAGGTTGCGCCTGCGGCGGTCGATAATGCTCAGCTGCGTGATGTCAACGAAGCGGTGCGCAATCATCCGATCGAAGCGGTGGGACGTAAGCTGCGCGGTTATATGACCGATATGAAGCGTATTTCCGTCGCGGGCTGATGCTCTCTGTTGCCGCCTGCCGATGCGTTGGCTGACGTAGCATGTCCTGGCGGTATAATTCTTTGTGCTGCCGGGGAGCGGCTTACTTACTTGCCGGGCATCGCGACAGAAGATGCCAGGCAAGCGAAGCGCAAACAAAAACCGGTGTTGCAGACACCGGTTTTTTTATTAGTTGCGGTACAGCACCTTGATGATGTGATAGCCGAATTGGGTATGCAGAGGTCCGTAAGGCGTCAGCAGAGGACAAGAGAAAACGACTTTATCGAAAGCGGGCACCATTGCCCCTTTTTTAAACTCGCCCAGATGTCCGCCTTTGCGTCCGCTCGGACAGGTTGAGTGCTTTTTCGCCAGCTTTTCAAAGTCGGCGCCCTTTTCCAGCTGCGCTAACAGCTCCTGCGCCAGTTTCTCTTCTTTTACAAGGATATGCATTGCCGCTGCGGTTTTTGCCATGATCGTGCCTTGAGTCGTGTGGATACTGCTGGATATACTACCACGCTGTTAGTTAACCCTCCTTCTTTTCACTGAGTACTTCTATGCGTCTGAATCCCAGCCAACAACAAGCCGTCGAATTTGTCACCGGCCCGTGCCTGGTGCTGGCAGGCGCGGGTTCCGGCAAGACGCGCGTCATTACCAATAAAATTGCCCATCTGATCCGCGAATGCGGCTATCAGGCTCGCCATATCGCGGCGGTCACCTTCACCAACAAAGCTTCACGCGAAATGAAAGAGCGTGTGGCGCAGACGTTGGGTCGTAAAGAAGCGCGCGGGCTGATGATCTCCACCTTCCATACGCTGGGGCTGGAAATTATCAAACGCGAATATGCCGCGCTGGGAATGAAATCTAACTTTTCCCTGTTTGACGATCAGGACCAGCTGGCGCTGCTGAAAGATTTAACCGAACAGTGGCTGGAAAATGACAAGAACCTGCTACAGCAGCTGATCTCTACGCTTTCCAACTGGAAAAACGATCTGATCGATCCGGCGCACGCCCAGGCGCAGGCGCAGTCAGAACGGGATCGTATTTTCGCCCACTGTTATGAGCTGTACGATCGGCATCTTAAGTCCTGTAACGTGTTGGACTTTGATGACTTAATTCTGCTGCCGACGCTGTTGTTGCAGCGCAACCAGGAAGTGCGTGAACGCTGGCAACAGCGCATCCGCTATCTGCTGGTGGATGAGTATCAGGACACCAACACCAGCCAATATGAGCTGGTGAAACTGCTGGTTGGCGCGCGGGCGCGCTTTACCGTGGTTGGCGACGACGACCAGTCGATCTACTCCTGGCGCGGCGCACGTCCGCAAAACCTGGTGCTGTTAAAAGAGGATTTTCCGGCGTTGCAGGTGATTAAGCTGGAGCAAAATTACCGCTCCACCGAGCGCATCCTGAAGGCGGCCAATATTCTGATCGCCAATAACCCGCACGTGTTTGAAAAGCGCCTGTTTTCTCAGCTGGGCTATGGCGCAGAGTTAAAAGTGTTGAGCGCGAATCACGAAGATCACGAGGCGGAGCGCGTTACCGGCGAGCTGATCGCGCATCACTTTATTAATAAAACGCAGTATAAAGATTACGCGATTCTCTATCGCGGCAACCATCAGGCGCGCGTATTTGAAAAGATGCTGATGCAGAACCGCATTCCTTATCGTATCTCCGGCGGAACCTCCTTCTTTTCCCGCCCGGAAATCAAGGATCTGCTGGCCTATTTGCGCATATTAACCAACCCCGACGATGACAGCGCGTTTTTACGCATCATTAACACGCCGCGCCGTGAAATCGGCCCGGCAACGTTGCAAAAACTGGGCGAGTGGGCCAATCAGCGTAATAAAAGCCTGTTCAGCGCCAGCTTCGATTTAGGGCTGGGGCAAACGCTCACCGGCCGCGGCCTGGAGAACCTCCAGCGTTTTACCGGCTGGTTGCAGGAGATCGCCCAGCTGGCGGAGCGGGAGCCGATCGATGCAGTACGTGATTTAATTCGCGGTATCGATTATGAAAGCTGGCTGTTTGAAACCTCCGCCAGCCCGAAAGCGGCTGAAATGCGCATGAAAAACGTCAATACGTTGTTTCAGTGGATGACGGAGATGCTGGAAGGCAGCGAGCTGGATGAAGCCATGACGCTGACGCAGGTGGTCACGCGCTTTACGCTGCGCGATATGATGGAGCGCGGCGAAAGCGATGAAGAGCTGGATCAGGTTCAGCTGATGACGCTGCATGCCTCGAAAGGGCTGGAGTTCCCCTATGTTTATCTGGTCGGCATGGAAGAGGGGCTGTTGCCGCATCAAAGCAGCATCGATGAAGATAACATTGAGGAAGAGCGTCGGCTGGCCTACGTGGGCATTACCCGCGCGCAGAAAGAGCTGACTTTTACGCTCTGTCGCGAGCGTCGGCAATATGGCGAGCTGGTGCGCCCGGAGCCGAGCCGTTTTCTGCTTGAGCTGCCGCAGGATGATGTGATGTGGGAAACCGAACGCAAAGTGGTCAGCGCCGAAGAGCGTATGAAAACCGGGCAGAGTCGGGTCGCCGGTTTGCGCGCCATGCTGGATAAAGCAAAGAAAGGTGCCTGAGAAAGCGGGGCTGCGTCTGTGAGGATGCAGCCCAACGTACTAAACCACCGTCAGCGGCCAGTGGACATAGGATTGCCAGCGGCTTTCCTGCTCCAGCATTTCCGCGCCCAGCGGGTGAGCCTGCGCCCAGCCCGGCGGCAACAGCACCTGTAGCGCTTCATCATCACCGTGCAAACAGACGGCCGGCAAAATATCGTCACGACGACGGCTGGCGAAAATCACCGCCAGACGCAGCAGCCGACACATATGTTCCGCCACGCGCGTCGGCACGGCGTTTTGCTGATTAAGCAGCGCCAGATCGATGCCGTTGCTTTGATTCTGCAACAGCGTCGCCAATAGCTTTTTCTGCGCCGGGGTAAAGCCTGGCAGATCGAGATGGCGCACCAGATAAGCGGCGTGCTGCGTCGCCTGCCGGAAATCCACGCTCAGGCCGATCTCATGAATTAAACAGGCGCTTTCCAGCAGTTCACGACAATAGGCATCCAGCTTCCAGTGCGGGCTAACCTGCTGAACAAAATTCATCGCCAGCTGACGCACACGCTCGGCCTGCTCAACGTCAATGATAAAGCGGCGCTGAATATTGTGGATGGTTCGGCTGCGAATATCGCGATCGACCGGGTAGTGCAGCATGCCGTACAGCAGGCCTTCGCGCAGCGCGCCGCCCGCCAGCGTCATGCTTTCAATATTTAACGTTTCAAAAATGGCGATCAGAATCGACAGCCCGCTGGGAAAAACCAACGCCCGTTCCAGCGTCAGGCCTTCGATCTCCAGCTCTTCCAGCTTGCCGCACTTAATGGCGCGCTGCTTAAGCTGTTGCAGCTTATCCAGCGTAATGCGCTCATCCATGCCCTGCGCCACCATGATCTCCTGCAGCGCCTGCACGGTGCCGGAAGCGCCCACGCAAATTTGCCAGCCCTGCGCGCGCAACTGCCCGGCGACAGGCTGAATAATATCGCGCGCGGCCTGCTCCGCCTGTTCGAAATTCGCTCTGCCTAAATGGCGGTCAGCGAAATAGCGTTCCAGCCAGGTTACGCAGCCCATATGCAGGCTGAACAGCGCGGTGGTTTTTGCCCCCGTGCCGGTCACCAGTTCGGTGCTGCCGCCGCCGATATCCACCACCAGACGTTCATCAGAGCCGCCGGTGGTATGCGCCACGCCCTGATAAATCAGCCGCGCTTCTTCTTCGCCGCTGATCACGTTAACCAGGCAGCCGAGAATGGCTTCCGCCTGCGTGAGGAACTGCTTCGCGTTGGTTGCCAGCCGCAGCGTGGCGGTCGCCACCACGCGAATCTGATCGGCAGGGATATCCTGTAGCTGCTCGGAAAAGAGCCTCAGGCACTGTAAGCCTCGCTCCATCGCCTCTTCAGAAAGCACGCCGGCGCTGTTAAGACCGGCGGCGAGGCGCACTTTACGCTTGATGCGGGCCACGGTCTGGATATTTCCCGCGACCTCACGCACCACTAACATATGAAAGCTGTTAGAGCCTAAATCAATCGCAGCATAAAGTGACGACGCGCTGAACATGGTGTGATTAGCCTGAACGTTTACGGTTGTTGTTACGCGGCGGGCCGCTACGACGGTTATTACCGGCAGCACGACGTGGGCCACTACCCGGACGGGTACGCGCCAGGCGCTTCGGCGGCGGAAGATCGCTCATCAACGCGTCGCTGTTATATTTACTTACCGGAATACCGTGACCGATATACTCTTCGATAGCAGGCAGATTCAACGCGTACTCTTCACAGGCGAGGCTGATGGAGTGACCGCTGGCGCCAGCGCGTCCGGTACGACCGATACGGTGCACGTAATCTTCGCAGTCGTCAGGCAAATCGTAGTTAAAGACGTGGGTTACCGCGGGAATATGCAAGCCGCGAGCGGCAACATCGGTTGCGACCAGAATGTCGACGTCGCCACGGGTGAAATCTTCCAGGATACGCAGGCGTTTTTTCTGCGCCACGTCGCCGGTCAGCAACCCGACACGGTGTCCATCTGCTGCCAGATGGCCCCAGATATCTTCACAACGATGTTTGGTGTTGGCGAAAACAATGGCGCGATCCGGCCACTCTTCTTCAATCAACGTTTGCAGCAGGCGCATCTTTTCTTCATTAGAGGGATAGAACAGCTCCTCCTGAATGCGGTGGCCCGTTTTCTGATCCGGTTCGATTTCAATGTGCTCGACGTTGTTCATATGCTCAAACGCCAGCTCGCGTACGCGATAAGAAAGCGTGGCGGAGAACAACATGCTCAAACGCTGATTAGCCGCAGGCATACGGCGGAACAGCCAGCGGATATCTTTAATAAAGCCGAGATCAAACATGCGATCGGCTTCATCCAGTACCACAACCTGAATCGCGCCCAGATTGATATGGTTCTGTTTCGCGTAATCGATCAGACGACCGGTGGTGCCGACCAGAATATCAACGCCTTTTTCCAGCACTTTCAGCTGTTTGTCGTAGCCGTCGCCGCCATAGGCGAGGCCAAGCTTCAGGCCGGTGGATTGTGCCAGCGGCTCAGCATCGGCATGAATCTGTACGGCCAGCTCGCGGGTCGGCGCCATAATCAGCGCACGTGGCTGATTAATCTGACGACCTTCGGCTGCGGGGTGAGAAAGCAAGTAATGGAACGTTGACGTTAAAAACGCCATCGTTTTGCCGGTTCCGGTTTGCGCCTGGCCCGCGACATCGCGCCCTTCCAGTGTAAGGGGCAATGCTAACGCCTGAATCGGCGTACAATTATGGAAGCCTTTCTTTTCAAGGGCTTCGATAACCTGAGGGTGCAGGGCGAAGTCGGAAAACTTCTGTTCGGTTAAGTGTGTTTTGCTCATAGTGTGGTAGAATATCAGCTTACTATTGCTTTACGAAAGCGTATCCGGTGAAATAAAGTCAACCTACGTTGGCAGATTTTACGCCAACCAGCCAGGCATAATCTTGTGGAGTAAGACATGAGCAGCGATAAAATCGTTCATCTAACCGACAGCAGCTTTGAAACCGATGTGCTGAAAGCCGAAGGTTTAATGCTGGTGGACTTCTGGGCAGAATGGTGTGGTCCGTGCAAAATGATCGCCCCGATCCTCGACGAAGTAGCAGAAGAGTATGACGGTAAGCTGACCATTGCCAAACTGAATATCGATGAGAACCCGGAAACGGCGCCGAAATACGGTATTCGCGGCATCCCAACACTGCTGCTGTTTAAAAACGGCGAAGTCGCGGCGACCAAAGTTGGCGCACTGTCGAAAGGCCAGCTCAAAGAGTTCCTGAACGCGAATCTGAGCTGATTCATTGCCGGCGCTGGCGGTCAGAGTAATTTTTGCCAGACCGCTAGACGCCCGGCATGAAGCGTGCTAAGTTAAATCTACTGCATTACGAACTTACCTGTAGTTTGTTTCCCTTGTTGAACGCTGGCGTTATCTTCACAGTGCCTCAACAATCTGACGGTTAGCATCACAATTTCCGGTATCTGTTTTCAACCGTCTCCTCGTTTTCAGATCGGCATTCACGCATAAGATCATCGAGCAGACACGGAAACGGAGCCATTAACGGGCATGGACCTTCTTTTGCCATACCATTCACGACAACCTTTTCGAGATATACCCCGAGTTTAAGAACCCACCATTATGAATCTTACCGAACTAAAAAATACGCCGGTTTCAGAGCTGATTACTCTTGGCGAGAACATGGGGCTGGAAAACCTGGCGCGCATGCGCAAGCAGGACATCATTTTTGCTATCCTCAAACAACACGCGAAAAGCGGTGAGGATATCTTCGGTGATGGCGTGCTGGAGATACTGCAGGACGGATTTGGTTTCCTCCGCTCCGCAGACAGCTCCTACCTCGCCGGTCCTGATGACATCTACGTTTCCCCCAGCCAAATTCGCCGCTTTAACCTTCGCACTGGTGACACCATTTCAGGCAAAATTCGTCCGCCGAAAGAGGGCGAGCGTTACTTTGCGCTGCTGAAGGTTAATGAGGTCAACTACGACAAACCGGAAAATGCGCGCAGTAAGATTCTGTTCGAAAACCTGACGCCGCTGCATGCGAACTCACGTTTACGCATGGAGCGCGGTAACGGCTCAACAGAAGACCTGACCGCACGCGTGCTGGATCTCGCTTCACCGATTGGCCGTGGCCAGCGTGGCCTGATTGTCGCGCCGCCGAAAGCGGGTAAAACCATGCTGCTGCAGAACATCGCGCAGAGCATCGCCTACAACCATCCTGACTGCGTGCTGATGGTGCTGCTGATTGACGAGCGTCCGGAAGAAGTAACCGAGATGCAGCGTCTGGTTAAAGGCGAAGTGGTTGCTTCTACTTTTGATGAGCCAGCGTCTCGCCACGTTCAGGTTGCGGAAATGGTGATCGAAAAGGCCAAGCGCCTGGTTGAGCATAAAAAAGACGTGATTATCCTGCTCGACTCCATCACCCGTCTGGCGCGTGCCTACAACACCGTGGTACCGGCTTCCGGTAAAGTGCTGACCGGTGGTGTGGATGCCAATGCCCTGCATCGTCCGAAACGCTTCTTTGGTGCGGCGCGTAACGTGGAAGAGGGCGGCAGTCTGACCATTATCGCCACCGCGCTGGTGGATACCGGCTCGAAAATGGACGAAGTGATTTACGAAGAGTTTAAAGGCACCGGTAACATGGAGCTGCATCTCGCCCGTAAAATCGCGGAAAAACGCGTCTTCCCGGCGATTGACTACAACCGCTCCGGTACGCGTAAAGAAGAGCTGCTCACTTCTCAGGAAGAGCTGCAGAAAATGTGGATCCTGCGCAAAATCATTCACCCGATGGGTGAAATCGACGCCATGGAATTCCTCATTAACAAGTTGGCCATGACCAAGACCAACGATGAATTCTTCGATATGATGAAACGTTCATAATTTTTCAGCCGTTGGACCCGCTTAGTTAAGGGGCCTTTATTACGGTAAGAAAACTCGGGTAACGCCACGCTCAGACGTGGCGTTTTTTATTTTTGGGCTATAGGATAAAGCGACTGTCGGACGTCCCCGGTCGCTAAGTGTAATAAAAGCAGGCTCTTTTGCTTAAATAACCAGCGGTCGTGCGGCCTAATCGCGTTATCAAGACGTCAGTCAGGGTGGCAGGCATAATTATTGCTTATATTTACCCGGTGTCTTAGCTGAGAGCTGTTAATGTGAATTTACTCACCATGAGTACCGAGCTTGGTCTTATTTTTCTGTTTTCGCTGGCGTTTATTTTCTTTGCGCGCAAAGCAGCTAAAAAAGTCGGCCTGGTCGACCGACCGAACTACCGTAAACGTCATCAGGGGTTAATACCGCTGGTTGGCGGCATCTCCGTTTATGCGGGCATCTGTTTTACTTTCGTTATCACCAACTATTATCTGCCGCACGCGATACTCTATTTGATCTGCGCAGGCGTGCTGGTGTTCGTTGGCGCGCTGGATGACCGTTTTGACATTAGCGTCAAAATCCGTGCGGTGGTGCAGGCGGCGATCGCGATCGTGATGATGGTGGTGGGCAAGCTCTATCTGCTGAGCCTTGGCTATATTATTGGGCCGATGGAATTGGTGGTCGGGCCGTTTGGCTACGTGCTGACGCTGTTTGCCGTTTGGGCGGCGATCAACGCCTTCAATATGGTTGACGGTATTGATGGCCTGCTGGGCGGACTATCCTGCGTAACCTTCGGCGCAATGGGCATCATCCTGTTTTTCGACGGCCAGCACAGCCTGGCAATGTGGTGCTTTGCCATGATTGCCGCCACGCTTCCCTATATCCTGCTGAACCTGGGCGTGTTCGGTAAACGCTACAAAGTGTTTATGGGCGATGCGGGCAGCACGCTGATCGGCTTTACCATTATCTGGATTCTGCTGGAAACCACGCAAGGTGTTACCCATCCCATTACACCGGTCACGGCGCTGTGGCTGATTGCCATCCCGCTGATGGATATGGTGGCGATTATGTACCGCCGCCTGCGTAAAGGCATGAGCCCTTTCTCTGCCGATCGGCAGCATATTCATCATTTGATCATGCGCGCCGGGTTTACTTCCCGCCAGGCGTTTGTGCTGATCACGCTTGCCGCTGCGCTGCTGGCGGGCGTTGGCGTATTAGGTGAATACCTGGCCTTTATTCCTGAATGGGTGATGCTGCTGCTGTTTCTGTTTGCCTTCATCCTCTATGGCTACTGCATCAAGCGCGCCTGGCGCGTCGCCCGCATGATTAAACGTCTCAAGCGCCGCCTGCGTCGCGCTAATAAAAATAAGCTCACGGGCTAACAAGCCCTTTGGACAAGGATAACCTGCATATGACCTCTGACTTCGTGGAAAACGAATTAGATATTCGTGGCCTGTTTTGCGCGCTGTGGCGCGGTAAACGCTGGATTATCGCCCTGGCGCTACTGGGCATGCTGCTGGCCTGGATCTGGTCCCTGCTGGTTAAACAGGAGTGGAGCACCACGGCGGTGACCGATCGCCCGACGGTGAATATGATTGGCGGCTACTATTCGCAGCAGCAATTCTTACGCAACCTCGACAGCCGTAATAACGCGGGAGCCTTGGCCGTACCGCAGCCGTCGGTAATGGACGATGCTTATCAGGAATTTATCATGCAGCTCTCCTCTTGGGATACGCGGCGCGAATTCTGGTTGCAGACGGACTACTACAAACATCGCAAAAGCGGCAACGTTCATCAGGACGCCGCGCTGCTGGATGAAATGGTCAGCAATATCCAGTTCAGCCCGGCAGACAGCGCGAAAAACCAAAGCGACAGCGTCAGGCTGGTGGCGGAAACCGCGGCGGATGCCAACAATCTGCTGCGTCAGTATGTTGCCTTTGCCAGCGAGCGTGCGGCGCGGCATTTAAATCAGGAGCTGAAGGCGGCCTGGGCGGCGCGTACCGTGCAGATGAAAGCGCAGGTTCAACGGCAGGAAAAGGTAGCGAGTGCGGTCTACCAGCGACAGCTACACAGCGTGGAGCAGGCGTTGAAAATCGCGCAGCAGCAGGGAATCGACCAGGTAAAAACCAGTACGCCGTCGGAGCAGCTTCCCGATTCAGAGCTGTTTTTGCTGGGCAGGCCGATGCTGCAGGCGCGGCTGGAAAACCTGCAGGCCAATGGGCCAACTTACGATCTGGACTATGATCAAAATCGGGCCATGCTCGATACGTTGAACGTTGGCCCTACGCTTGAACGCAAGTTCCAGACCTACCGCTATTTACGTACCCCGGAAGAGCCGGTGAAGCGTGACAGCCCGCGTCGGGTATTCGTTATGATCATGTGGGGCGCCATTGGCGCGTTAATTGGCGCAGGCGTTGCCCTCATTCGCCGTGGTCGTGCCTGATATGCGCGTTGCAAGTGTCGCTGTGACTGACACGGCTAACGAACGAAGAGAAAAACAGTGAAAGTACTTACCGTTTTTGGCACGAGACCGGAAGCTATCAAAATGGCGCCGCTGGTGCATGCGCTGGCGAACGATGCCGCTTTTGAGGCTCGCCTGTGTGTGACGGCTCAACATCGTGAGATGCTCGATCAGGTGCTGCACCTTTTCGCGCTCAAGCCGGACTACGATCTGGATATCATGCGCCCGGAGCAGGGGCTGACGGAAATTACCAGCCGCATCCTCGAAGGGCTAAAAGGGGTGTTTGCCTCCTTCCGACCTGATGTGGTGCTGGTGCATGGCGATACCACCACGACGCTCGCCGCCAGCCTGGCCGCTTTCTACCACCGCATTCCGGTCGGGCACGTGGAGGCCGGGCTGCGTACCGGCAATCTCTATTCGCCGTGGCCTGAAGAGGCGAACCGTAAGCTGACCGGGCATCTGGCGACGTGGCACTTTACCCCCACCGAATATTCCCGTCAGAACCTGCTGCGGGAAAACCTGGCGGATAAACAGATATTCGTCACCGGCAATACGGTTATTGATGCGCTGTTCTGGGTACGCGATCGCATTCTTTCCGATCCTCAGCACGATGCGAGCCTGGCGGCGCGTTATCCGTTTCTTGATGCGACAAAAAAGCTGATTCTGGTTACCGGCCACCGACGTGAAAGTTTTGGCGGCGGTTTTGAGCGCATCTGTAGCGCGCTGGCGACGCTGGCGCGCCAGCATCCTGATATTCAGATTGTCTATCCGGTACATTTGAATCCCAACGTCAGCGAGCCGGTAAAACGTATTCTGAGCGGCATCGACAATATTATTCTGATTGAGCCGCAGGAGTACCTGCCCTTTGTCTGGCTGATGAATCGGGCATGGTTGATTCTGACCGATTCCGGCGGCATCCAGGAGGAAGCGCCTTCGCTGGGCAAACCGGTGCTGGTGATGCGCGAAACCACCGAGCGTCCCGAGGCGATTGACGCCGGAACGGTGCGCCTTGTCGGCACGCGCGAAGAGGATATTGTGGCAGAGGTTACCCATCTGCTCACCCACGAAGAAGCCTGGCAGGCGATGAGCCATGCGCACAATCCGTATGGCGATGGTCATGCCTGCGCCCGCATTCTGCAGGCGTTAAAAAATCACAGAGTGACATTATGAGTTTTAAAACGATTTCGGTTATCGGCCTTGGCTATATCGGGCTGCCTACTGCCGCCGCGTTTGCATCGCGTCAGCAGCAGGTAGTGGGCGTTGATATTAATGCGCGGGCGGTTGAGACCATCAACCGTGGCGACATCCATATTGTCGAACCCGATCTGGATACGGTGGTCCGCCAGGCGGTGCAGGAGGGTTTTCTGCGCGCCGCCACGCAGCCGGCTGCCGCCGATGCGTTTCTGATCGCTGTGCCAACGCCGTTTAAAGGCGACCACCAGCCGGATATGAGCTATGTGCAGGCAGCGGCGCTGTCGCTGGCACCGGTGCTGAAGCGGGGCGATTTGGTGATCCTGGAATCGACCTCGCCGGTCGGCGCAACGGAACAGATGGCGCAGTGGCTGGCCGAGGCGCGCCCGGATCTCATGTTCCCGCAGCAGCAGCCGGAAAATCCTGATATCCATATCGCCTACTGTCCTGAGCGAGTATTGCCAGGCCAGGTGATGGTTGAGCTGATTAAAAACGATCGCGTGATCGGCGGCATGACGCCCGCCTGCTCCGCGCGCGCCAGCGAGCTGTATCGCATCTTTCTGGAAGGCGAATGCGTGGTCACCAATGCCCGCACTGCGGAAATGTGCAAGCTGACGGAAAACAGCTTCCGCGACGTCAATATCGCCTTTGCTAATGAACTGTCGCTGATTTGCGCGCAGCAGGGCATCAACGTATGGGAACTGATTGCGCTGGCTAACCGCCATCCGCGCGTCAATATTCTGCAACCGGGGCCGGGCGTTGGCGGGCACTGTATTGCCGTTGATCCCTGGTTTATCGTCGCACAAAACCCGGAGCTGGCGCGGCTGATCCGCACCGCGCGTGAAGTGAACGATGCCAAGCCGCACTGGGTGCTGGATCAGGTGAAAGCGGCGGTGGCCGATTGCCTGAACGACAGCGGCAAACGCGCCAGCGAGTTAACCATCGCCTGTTTTGGCCTGGCGTTTAAACCCAACATCGACGATCTGCGCGAAAGCCCGGCGATGGAAGTGGCGCATCTGGTCGCTTCCTGGCACAGCGGCGTTACCTGGGTGGTGGAGCCTAACGTGCAGCAGATCCCGACGGCGTTGGCTGATGAAGCGACGCTGGTCACGCTGGAGCAGGCGTTGGAGCAGGCTGACGTGCTGGTGATGCTGGTTGACCACCGCGCCTTTAAAGCGGTGAGCGGTGAACAGGTCGCTCAGCGTTGGGTGGTGGACACCAAAGGAGTCTGGCGATGAAACAGTTTCTGGTTACCGGCGGCGCGGGCTTTATCGGGTCAGCGGTGGTGCGCCATCTTATTCAGGATACAGAACACCGTGTGGTGGTGGTCGATAAGCTGACCTACGCCGGGAATCTCTCTTCGCTGGCGCCGGTTGCAAAGAGCGATCGCTTCGCCTTTGAACAGGTGGATATCTGCGATCGCGCCGCGCTGGATCGCCTGATGGCGCACTATCAGCCCGACTGCATTATGCACCTGGCGGCGGAAAGTCACGTTGACCGCTCCATCGACAGCTCCTGGCCGTTTATGGAAACCAATATTGTCGGCACCTGGCAGATGCTGGAAGCGGCGCGTCATTACTGGCGCAGCCTGCCTGTGGAAAAACAGGCGGCGTTTGTTTTCCACCATATCTCCACGGATGAGGTGTTTGGCGACCTGCACGGCAGCGATGATTTCTTTACCGAAACCACGCCTTACGCGCC
The DNA here is from genome assembly GCF_031457955.1 of Mixta sp. BE291. Classification (NCBI taxonomy): domain Bacteria; kingdom Pseudomonadati; phylum Pseudomonadota; class Gammaproteobacteria; order Enterobacterales; family Erwiniaceae; genus Mixta; species Mixta sp. BE291. Next base: position 25,446 of record NZ_JAVDXN010000013.1, read on the forward strand.
CAGCAGCCCTTACTCCGCCAGCAAAGCCAGCAGCGATCATCTGGTACGCGCCTGGATGCGCACCTATGGCCTGCCGGCGATCGTGACCAACTGCTCCAATAACTATGGTCCCTATCATTTTCCCGAAAAGCTGATTCCGCTGATGATTATCAACGCGCTGGCAGGCAAACCGCTGCCGGTCTACGGCGACGGCGGACAAATTCGCGACTGGCTCTATGTGGAAGACCACGCGCGGGCGCTGGTCACCGTGGTAAGCCGCGGGAAAGCCGGGGAAACCTATAACATTGGCGGCCATAACGAACAGCGTAATATCGAGGTGGTAGAAACGCTGTGCGATCTGCTGGAGGAGCTGGCACCCGCTAAACCGGCGGGCATTGCGCACTTCCGCGATCTGATTACCTTTGTTACCGACCGCCCTGGCCACGATCAGCGCTACGCCATCGACGCCGGTAAAATCGAGCGCGAGCTGGGCTGGCGTCCGCAGGAGACATTTACCAGCGGCCTGCGGAAAACGGTGCAATGGTATTTGAGTAATGAGACCTGGTGGCGCAGCATTCTTGACGGCAGCTACCAGGGCGAGCGGCTCGGGCTCTCTTCCTCTCACTGAGGCGAATCACAATGAAAGGCATTATTCTGGCCGGTGGATCCGGCACGCGGCTGCATCCCATTACCCGTGGGATCTCGAAACAGCTGCTGCCCATCTATGACAAGCCGATGATCTATTATCCCCTGTCGGTATTAATGCTGGCGGGCATCCGGGAAATTCTGATTATTACCACGCCGGATGATATGACGCACTTTCAACGCCTGTTGGGCGACGGCAGCGAGTTCGGCATCCGGCTGGAGTATGCGGCCCAGCCCAGCCCGGACGGGCTGGCGCAGGCGTTTATCATTGGCGAAACCTTTCTCAACGGCGAACCGAGCTGCCTGGCGCTGGGCGATAACATCTGGTTCGGCCAGGGTTTCAGCCCTAAGCTGAAGAAAGTGGCGGCGCGCAATCAGGGCGCAACCATCTTCGGCTATCAGGTAATGGATCCAGAGCGTTTTGGCGTGGTGGAATTTGACGACGATTTCCGCGCGATTTCGCTGGAGGAAAAACCCGCCAACCCCAAATCCAGGTGGGCGATTACCGGCCTCTATTTTTATGACAGCCAGGTGGTGGATTTCGCACGCCAGGTAAAACCTTCGGCGCGCGGCGAGCTGGAGATCACCTCGATCAACCAGCGCTATCTGGAGCAGGGCGAGCTGAACGTTGAACTGCTGGGCCGCGGCTTCGCCTGGCTGGATACCGGCACGCATGACAGCCTGATTGAAGCCAGCACCTTTGTGCAAACGGTTGAGAAACGGCAGGGCTTTAAAATCGCCTGTCTGGAAGAGATCGCCTGGCGCAACGGCTGGCTGGACGATGATGGTCTGCGCCGTGCGGCTCAGGCTCTGCATAAAACCGGCTACGGCCAGTATCTGCTGGATATTTTACATGCGCGTCCACGCCAGTATTAAACCGCTCGACTGGGAAAACGCCTTTTTCCAACGCCACGGCGCGCAGCTGGTATGGGATGACGCCGCCACGCTCGATCTGGCGCAGCTTGAGGCGTTTGATCTGGTGCAGGCCAAAGTCGCCAGCCAGCAGGTAATGCTGCTGGATACGCTGCAGCAGCTGGGTTTTCGCCTGGTGGAAGGGGAGGCGGATCTGCAACTGGCGGTCACCGCCGGTGAGCGGCAGAGCGGGATTCGCATCGCGCGTCCGGAGCATATTCCCGCCTTGCGTACCGCCGCCGGAGCCGCTTTCGCCCACAGCCGTTTTCGCGCGCCCTGGTATCAGCCGCACGACAGCGCCCGCTTCTATGCGCAATGGATTGAAAACGCGGTGCGCGGCACATTCGATAACCAGTGTCTGATCGCCCATGACCAGCAGGGCAAACTACAGGGATTTGTTTCGCTGCGCGAGCTGGGCGCCGATGAGGCGCGTATCGGCCTGCTGGCTACGCTGCCCACGGCGCAGGGACAGGGCGTCGGCACGCGACTGATGCTGGCGGCGCTGGACTGGTGTCGGGCGCGGCGGCGAAACACCCTGCGCGTGGCGACACAGCTCAGCAATCTGGCCGCCATGCGGCTCTATCTTCGTTGCGGTGCCACGCTTGAAAGCACCGCCTACTGGTTATACAGGTAATGTCATGATTCCATTTAATGCGCCACCGGTGGTGGGAACCGAAGTTGAATATATGCAGTCCGCCATGGGCAGCGGCAAGCTGTGCGGCGATGGCGGCTTTACGCGTCGCTGTCAGCAGTGGATGGAGCAACGCTTCGGCAGTAAAAAAGTCCTGCTGACGCCCTCCTGCACCGCATCGCTGGAAATGGCCGCGCTGCTGATCGATATCCAGCCCGGCGATGAAGTGATTATGCCGAGCTATACCTTTGTTTCCACCGCCAACGCCTTTGTACTGCGCGGCGCGAAAATCGTTTTTGTCGATGTGCGCCCGGATACCATGAACATGGACGAAACCCGTATCGAAGCGGCGATTACGGAAAAAACGCGCGCTATTGTGCCGGTGCATTACGCGGGCGTGGCCTGTGAAATGGACGTCATCATGGCGCTGGCGCAGAAGTATCAGCTTTATGTGATCGAGGATGCGGCGCAGGGCGTGATGTCCACCTATAAAGGACGCGCGCTGGGCAGCATCGGCCATATCGGCTGTTTCAGCTTTCACGAAACGAAAAACTACACCGCAGGCGGTGAAGGCGGCGCGACGTTGATTAATGACAGCGCGCTGGTGGAGCGGGCGGAGATCATCCGCGAAAAGGGCACCAACCGCAGCCAGTTTTTCCGCGGTCAGGTGGATAAATATACCTGGCGCGATATCGGCTCCAGCTATTTGATGTCAGATTTGCAGGCGGCCTATCTCTGGGCGCAGCTGGAAGCGGCAACGCGTATCAATCAGCAGCGGCTGCACCTCTGGCAGCGCTATTATGATGCGCTGAAGCCGGTGGCGGCGCGCGGCCGTATTGAACTGCCGGTGATCCCGGCCCATTGCGAACACAACGCGCATATGTTTTACATCAAGCTGCGCGATGCTGACGATCGAACGGCGCTGATTAACTGGCTAAAAGAAGCGGAGATTCTGGCGGTGTTCCATTACATTCCGCTGCACAGCGCGCCTGCGGGCGAACGGTTTGGCCACTTTGCGGGCGAAGATCGCTATACCAGCGCTGAAAGCGAGCGCCTGCTGCGTTTGCCGCTGTTCTATAACCTGTCAGAGAACAACCAAAGCACCGTTATTAACTCTCTGCTGAGCTTCTTTTCCTGATATGTCATTAGCAAAAGCCTCGGTGTGGACGGCGGCGTCCACGCTGGTAAAAATTGCTGCCGGTTTGCTGGTGGTAAAGCTGCTGGCGGTGAGCTTTGGGCCGGAAGGGGTTGGCCAGGCGGGTAACTTCCGTCAGCTGATTACCGTGCTGGGCGTGCTGGCGGGAGCCGGTATCTTTAACGGCGTCACCAAATATGTCGCGCAGTACCAGCAGCAGCCGTCGCAGCTGGCTGCCGTCACCGGCACTGCCTCCAGCATGGTGCTGGGTTTTTCCACGTTGTTAGCGGTGGTGTTTTTGCTGGCTGCCGCGCCCATTAGCCAGCTGCTGTTTGGTCACGAGCGCTATCAGCAGGTGATTCGCATTGTGGCTTTCCTGCAAATGGGCATCGCCTGGGCCAATCTGGCGCTGGCGATTATGAAAGGCTTTCGCGATGCGATGGGCAATGCGCTCTCATTGATGGCGGGCAGCGTTATCGGCGTGATCGGGTATGTTATCTGCTACTGGCTGGGCGGCTATCGCGGCGCGCTGGTCGGGCTGGCGCTGGTGCCCGCGCTGATCGCGATCCCGGCGCTGCTGCTGTTGGTAAAACGCGATCACCTGCCGCTGCGGGCGCTGGTACCGCGCTGGCAAAGCGATCTGGCCCGTCAGCTGGCTAAGTTCACGCTGATGGCGCTGATCACTTCCGCCACGCTGCCCATCGCCTGGATGATGATGCGTAACCTGCTGGCGGCGCGCTATAGCTGGCAAGAGGTCGGGCTGTGGCAGGGCGTCACCACTATTTCCGACGCCTGGCTACAGTTTATTACCGCGACCTTTAGCGTCTGGCTGCTGCCGACCCTTTCGCGCCTGAACAGCAAAGCGGAAATCTCACGGGAAATCTTTCGTACGCTGCGCTTTGTGCTGCCTGCGGTAGCCGCCGTGGGCGTTTGCGTCTGGCTGCTGCGCGATGTGGCGATCTGGCTGCTGTTTTCCAGTGCGTTTGTCGGCATGCGCGATCTGTTTATCTGGCAGCTGGTGGGCGATGTGCTGAAGGTCGGGGCCTACGTTTTCGGCTATTTGGTGATTGCGAAAGCGTCGCTGCGTTTTTATATTGCCGCCGAGATTAGCCAGTTTCTTTTGCTGACAGCTTTTTCGCGCTGGTTGATTCCGCCTTATGGCGCAGTTGGCGCCGCGCAGGCCTATATGGCTACCTATATTGTTTATTTTGCGCTCTGTTTATGCGCTTTTTTGATTTATCGCCGAAGAGTATGACGAAATTGATCCATGTACTGGGTTCGGATATTCCGCATCATAACCAGACTATCCTGCGCTTTTTTAATGATGTGATGCATGAGGCGCAGCCTTGCCTGACGCCGCGTACCTTTATGGTGGTGAGCCAGGATCGGGCGCTGGCCGCCGCCTGGCCCGCATTGCAGGTAGAGATTTTTGCCAGCAAAAAAGCGCTGGCGCAGGCGGTGTTACAACGCGCGCGCGATCGGCAAATGCGCTTTTTCCTGCACGGGCAGTTTAATCCCTGGCTGTGGCTGGCGTTGCTGAACGGCGGCCTGCGGCGCCATCAGGTTTACTGGCATGCCTGGGGCGCGGATCTCTATGAAGAGTCGCGCAGCCTGAAGTTCCGTCTGTTTTATCAGCTGCGGCGTCTGGCGCAGGGGCGGGTAGCGCGCCTTTTCGCGACGCGCGGCGATATCAGCCACTATCAGCAGCGTCACCGGCATGTTCCGGCTTCGCTGCTCTATTTCCCCACGCGTATGCATCAGATGATGCCCGCGCGTCAGCGGCAGGATAAAACCTTTACGCTGCTGTTAGGCAACTCCGGCGATCCCAGCAACCGCCATATTCCGGCGTTGCACGCCATCCGCCAGCAGTTTGGCGAGCAGGTCAGGGTGGTGGTGCCGCTCGGTTACCCGCCAAATAATCAGGCTTATATCAGCCAGGTCAGCGCGGCGGCAAACCTGCTTTTTCCCGCGGGCCAGGTCGCGCTGCTCACCGATAAGATGGCGTTTGACGACTATCTGCAACTGATCGCCGACTGTGATTTAGGCTATTTCGTTTTTGAACGTCAGCAGGGCATCGGCACGCTTTGTCTGCTGATGCAGGCCAATGTGCCGGTGGTGTTAAACCGCAAAAACCCGTTCTGGCAGGATATGGTGGAGCAACAGCTTCCCGTGCTGTTTGATAACGATGCGCTGAGTATGGAGCTTGTCGCTCAGGCGCGTCAGCAACTCTCCGGCATCGATAAAAGCGCGATCGCCTTTTTTGATCCGGCCTTTATTATCGGCTGGCAGCAGGCGCTCACGCTGGCAGAAGGAGAAGCGCAATGAGTCTCGCGCAGTTTGGTGGCCTGTTGCTGGTCTGGCTGGTTTCGCTGGGCTTTATTCTGACCCTGACGTGGCGTGAGTTCCGTCGGGTGCGCTTTAACTTCAACGTCTTTTTCTCGCTGCTGTTTTTGCTGACCTTCTATTTCGGCTTCCCTTTGACCTGCCTGCTGGTGTTCCGGTTTGATGTCGCCGTGGTGCCGCCCGCATTTCTGTTGCAGGCGCTGCTGGCGGCCAGCAGCTTTTATGCGATCTACTATGTCAGCTACAAAACACGCCTGCGGGCGCGCCGGGCGGAGAGCGGGCGCGACCTGTTTAACGTCAACCGGGTGGAAGCGCATCTGATTTGGGGCATGTTAGCGCTGCTGGCGCTGGTGACCGTGGCGATATTCTTTATGCGTAACGGTTTCCTGCTGTTTCGCCTGCATGCCTACAGCGAGATATTTTCCAGCGAAGTTTCAGGCGTAGCGCTCAAACGCTTCTTCTATTTCTTTATTCCGGCAATGCTGGTGGTTTACTTCCTGAAGCCGGGAAAACGCGCCTGGCTATGCTTTCTCGCCAGCACCGTCGCCTTTGGCCTGCTGACCTACGCCATTGTTGGCGGCACGCGCGCCAATATTATTATCGCTTTTGCCCTGTTTCTGTTTATCGGCATTATTCGCGGCTGGATCACGCTGTGGATGCTGTTCGCCGCCGGGGCGTTCGGCATTGTGGGGATGTTCTGGCTGGCGCTGCGACGCTATAACCTCGACGTCAGTGGCGCAGAAGCGCTGTACACCTTTCTTTATCTCACGCGCGATACCTTTTCGCCTTGGGAGAACCTGGCGCTGCTGCTGCAAAACTACGACAACATCCATTTTCAGGGGCTGGCGCCGATTGCGCGTGATTTTTACGTGTTTATACCCAGCTGGCTGTGGCCGAACCGACCTTCGCTGGTGCTGAATAGCGCAAACTATTTTACCTGGGAAGTGCTGAACAACCATTCGGGGCTGGCGATCTCCCCGACGTTACTGGGATCGTTGGTAGTAATGGGCGGCGCGGCCTTTATTCCGGTTGGTGCGGTTGCGGTCGGCCTGATTATCAAATGGTTCGACTGGCTTTATGAACGCGGTAAGCAGCACTCAAATCGTTATAAGTCCGCTATTTTGCAGAGCTTCTGCTTTGGCGCGGTGTTTAACATCATTGTGCTGGCGCGTGAAGGTCTGGATGCCTTTGTCAGTCGGGTGGTGTTCTTCTGTTTGATTTTTGCCGCCTGCGTGATGATCGCCAAGTTACTGTTCTGGCTGCTCGACAGCGCCGGTTTGATTCGCCCGCGTCGCCGCGCTGCCGTGCTGGCTAAAGCGCCCCCCGCGACGCCGGAAAGATGTGAGGAATATTAAAATGGATGTCACGCCGAAGGCACCTCCCTATCAGATTCGTGGCATCAGGCTGCACGGCTTTTCTGGCATGGCTGAATGTCTGGACTATCTCTGCCCGCAAGGCAAGGCACGCAGCGGCACGCTGGTGGCGATTAATGCGGAAAAAGTGCTGGCCTATGAGGAGAATGCGGCGCTGCATCAGCTTATTGATGCGGCGGAGATCAAATACCCTGACGGCATCAGCATCGTGCGCGCGATTCGTAAAAAGTATCCGCAGGCGCAGGTGACGCGCATCGCCGGTGCCGATCTATGGGAAGCGTTAATGGCGCGCGCCGGGCAGCAGGGGATTCCGGTGTTCCTGATTGGCGGTAAGCCGCAGGTGATGGAAGAGACGGTAGCGAAACTGCGTCAGCAGTGGCAGGTGAATATTGTTGGTACGCAGCACGGCTATTTCAACGCCGACGACAGCGCAACGCTGTTTGCGCGTGTTGCGCAGAGCGGGGCGCAGATTGTCACGGTCGCGATGGGGTCGCCAAAGCAGGAGCTGCTGATGCAGGCGTGCCGCGAAGTTTGGCCGCAGGCGCTCTATATGGGCGTGGGCGGCACCTATGATGTGTTCACCGGACACGTTAAGCGCGCGCCGGTTATCTGGCAGCGTTTGGGGCTGGAGTGGCTTTATCGTCTGCTAAGCCAGCCCAGCCGTCTGCGCCGTCAGCTGCGGCTGATAAAATTTCTCGGCTATTATTATCGCGGTCAGCTGTAAATAACGGCCATTTCCGGGCGGTAAAGGGCTAAATGGTGGATTTTTATCCGCTTGCCGTCCGGAAGTGGCGTTTGTTTAGACGGAATGCACAAAGCGTAATCAAACGCGTTTTTTTATTAAAAAAGCACTGGACAGGTTAGGTGCAAATCCGTAGTATCCCCATCCGCAACGGCGCTACGCGCCCGTAGCTCAGCTGGATAGAGCGCTGCCCTCCGGAGGCAGAGGTCTCAGGTTCGAATCCTGTCGGGCGCGCCATTAATCGGGCGCAAGAGCTGCGGTGGTAACATTTACCGCGTTAGTAGTAAGAAGTAATGGTGGCTATAGCTCAGTTGGTAGAGCCCTGGATTGTGATTCCAGTTGTCGTGGGTTCGAGTCCCATTAGCCACCCCAACTTTTGCTGGAACATGCGAAGGTGGCGGAATTGGTAGACGCGCTAGCTTCAGGTGTTAGTGTCTTAACGGACGTGAGGGTTCAAGTCCCTCTCTTCGCACCAGGCAAAAGAAAGAAGTAAGATAAGAGTATACGTCGGCGAGTAGCGCAGCTTGGTAGCGCAACTGGTTTGGGACCAGTGGGTCGGAGGTTCGAATCCTCTCTCGCCGACCATCTTATTAACCTGCTTATGCAGGTTTTTTTGTATCTGCTATTCTGCTCCTGCTCCTGTTTGATGTATTTTTTATCATCCTTTCTGTTTGTATCTGCCTTATCAAAATCAATGCCAAACCCTAATCTTGCCCTTTGTACAGCGGCGTCGCTTTTTTGCGCCTTGTGTCTCTGGCTGGCGACATATAATTAATTGATTATTATCAGATTACGCCTGATGGCTTTGGGTTGTCGCAAGGTGGCGACAAGCTGGAGCCGGTTTGTCGCCAGTTAATGACAACAGCAAAGCGTGATGTCGCTGCGAGCATAAAGAGGGCTTTTCATTCAAGCAGATAGAAAATAATGGGAAAGACAAGCGCAGCCTGGCACATCTTGTGCAATACTCTGGGGGTAGATGCTCATTCCACCTCTTATGTTCGCTTCGGCCTCATAAACTCAGGAATGATGCAGAGCCAAATTAGGGTACCCGTTGTCCAGCCAGCCAATATCGTTCGCCTTATTGGGTCTCAGGGCACTACGTTGAGTCGGGTACCAATCCGGTTGTCTTACCGACCTGATCTTTACGCCTGCCTGTTTTAGGCAGGCGTTTTTTTATCTGTTAATAAACGATCTGCCTACAAAAAATCAGGTGGGCTGCGTCGGCACGGCCGGGGGATTATTCGCATTGCGTTGGGTGACGCCCGGAACGCGCCCATAAAAAAAGCCGGGTGGTTAGCCCGGCTTGTCATCAGCGCTGTGGTTAGCGGTTGTTTTTTAACGTGAGCAATAACCCTTCACGACGCATTTGCGCTGCCTCTTCCGGATGATGCAGCTTATCCAGCGTATCGGCCAGCCAGGCGTAATCAAACCCATCCGGACGCTGTTTCAGCGCTTCACGGAACGCCTCGCTTGCCTGCTGCCATTCACCGTGCTTCATCAACAGCTGTCCCAGCGTGCTGTACAACAACGGCGTCGCGCCATGCTGTTTGATCTGCTGACGCAGCGCTTTTTCCAGCTGTTCCGGGTTACCGGTTTTCAAACGCGGCATTAACAGGATCAGGCGCTCATCATAGTGACGTTTCAGACCATCCAGCACGATCTGTTGCGCGGTATCATGATCGTCGCAGGCGATTAAGTGATCCGCCATCGCCACCTGCAGCGCCGTTTCGTGACGCGTTTTGCGGCTCAGGCTCTGCCACCAGCGTTTCAGGCCTTCGCTGCCCTGTTCCGCCATCGCCTGATTCATCAGGCCAAGCCAGCCCTGCTGACGTAGCGCTTTGATATGCTCTTCGTCGGCGACGCCGGTTTTTTCCATGGTTGGCAGGATATCGATTAATGCGCTCCAGCCACCAGTGCGCACATAAGCCTGTTCCGCCAGGCGCAGCACTTCAGGATGACGCGGCGCCACGTCCAGCAGGCGATCGATGCCATGACGGGCGGCATGATCTTCATTACGCGCCAGCTGAAGACGCACGCGAGTAATTTCCACCGGAATCGGATCGTTATGCGCCAGCTCGGCGGCTCTTTCCAGATGCTGGTTCGCACGCATTTCATCGCCGCGCTGCTGGGCCGCTTCCGCCGCCAACAGATAATTCACCACCGGCTGTTCCGCGTGATCGGCATTGCGTGACAGCAGTTTTTCTACCTGACGATAATCACCTTCCGCCAGCTTGAGCAGCGCTTCGTGAGTCTGGCGGCGCGCGCGGTTACGCTTGCGTCCCATAAACCAGCCGCGGGTTTTGGCTCCGGTACGAAACAGGCGACGCAGCAGCCATTCCACGGCAAGGATCACCAACAGCGCAATAATCAGCATGATCGCCAGGCCCGTTACGCTGGTTTCAATATTCCAGTTATCGGTCTGAATCAGCACATAGCCCTGGTGGCCCGCAATCATCGGGCCGATGACAATGCCCGCAATCAGCAGGAGAAACAGTATAAAGACTTTTAGCATTGTTACTCTCCCTGCTGCGGCTGTGCTGCCGGTTCAGCGGGCTGCGCCAGCAGGTTACGCACCCGCGTTTGCATCAGTTTGTCCAGCAGCGGCTGGCTTTCCAGCGACTCCGGCACCTCCATGGAAACATTCTGCTGACTCAACTCATCCAGCTGCGCCAGGAAAGATTTGGTGCTGGCATCGCTGGTATCAAACCAGGCGCGTACCCAGGTCGAGACGGTATCCACCGATTGTCGATAGACTTCATCCTGATGGCGTGGCACCGCCTGCGCGGCAATCAGCAGACGCGAACGAATGTTTTCACGCAGGTAGACATCCTGATTTGGTGCCAGCAGCGGCTGCGCCGTATTGTCGCGGCGACGGATGGTAATAAAATCATCCATAAAATTGTGCCAGCTTTTCACCAGGTTCTGACGCCATTCGCGCAGCGAAGAGCTTAGCTCATTGCTGTCGGCATCCATTGGCGCACTATCGCTGTCGTTGTCCGCCAGACGCAGATTATCGACGCCGTTAGAGAGCTGATTCAGCTTTAAAATAATGCCGTCGTAATCAACTTGGCTCACCGCCGACAGGTTGCTGATATCCTGAGTGATCGCCCGACGCACCGGCACCAGACTGGGATCGTTCATATCCGCCAGGCTGGCGTCGGCGCTTTTTAACAGCGCGGCTGCGGTAGTCACATCCTGATCACTCCACAGCTTACGTCCCGCCAGTTTCACCAGATAATCGGCCTGTGCCAGCAGCCAGGTGCGCGAATCGTTGCCTGAAATGGTGGCCACTTTTTCTTTTAGCTCATCCAGCTGATGACCCAGCGCCGCCTGCTGCGCGTGCGCGCTTTGCAGTTCGTCGCTCTGCGTGCTGAGCTGTTGTTTCAGCTGCGCTTTTTCGCGCTCGCTTTGCTGTGTCAGCGCGGAGAGCTGTTCGCTTAACGTCTGGCTGACCTGCGCCTGTTGCTGCGCCTGATGACGCGCATTGACCCACAGCCCGGCACCAATCGCCAGCGCAATCACGATCGCCAGCGCGCCCAGCGCGGTGCCGGTTTGACCAGATTTACGCACCGGCTTTTTTACCGGCGGGGTTTTGGTCTCTACCGCAGGCGTAGTCTCTTCAACCATGGCGGAGGAATCTTTTTGTTCCGTCATTGTGGCACATCCCATTTTCAAGTTGTTTGTAACGCGCGCAGCAGCGCGTCGTTATCAGCACCATCAGCTACCTTGATATTCTTCCAGCCAAGTTCCAGGGCCAGGGTAGCCAAACGTTCGCTGACGACCAGTAGCCGACAGCCCAGCAGCCATTCCTCACGATCGATCGCAGGAAATAGCCGATGAAGTTGTTGCAGCATTTCGCCGCTGGTGACCACCAGCGTATCAATACCGCGGTCGCGCCAGCGTTTGCCTTCGCTGGGGCCGTGATAAAACTTTTCACAGCGCTGGTAGCACTCCAGAAAGCGAACATCGGCGCCGCGCTGCGCCAGCGTTGTGCCAAGCAGTTCACGGCCGCCGTTGCCACGCAGTATTAACGCTTTTTTCCCTTTTAGCCGCCGCAGCGTCGACAATTGCAGCAGCATTTCACTGGTTTCACGCTCAGGCGGCCAGATAACGTTCAGCCCGCTGGCACGATGCAACGCCAAAGCGGTACTGCGACCTATAGCATAATAGTCCAGCGCAGCGGGCCATGTTAAACCTGCCTGCTGCATACAGGGTTGCGCGTACTGCATGACATGCTGAGAAAGGACAAAAACCAGATCGCCTGGCGACAACGCGGCCAGCTGTTGCGGCAGCTGCGCCAGTTCGCGGCCAGGCGAAAACTCAATTAATGGAAAACTCCAGGCCGTATGACCCAGCGCGCACAGGCGCGTCACCAGCTCATCGCCTGAGGGAGAAGGGCGGGTGACAAGGATGCTCATGCCGGAGGATTCCCCTGATAAACCTCGCGCAGGATGTCGCGCGCGCCGTTATGCAGCAGCTCGTCAGCCAGTGAGATGCCCAGCTGCTCTGCCTGACTGCGCGGACCGCGGCGTTCACCACGAATCATTACCGTACCGTCTGGCGCGCCCACCAGGCCGCGTAGCCAGATATCATCGCCTTCCAGCACCGCGTAGCTGCCAATCGGCACCTGACAGCCGCCTTCCAGCCGCGTATTCATGGCGCGCTCCGCTTTCACCCGCGTTGCGGTATCGTCATCATTTAACGCCGCCAGCAGCATAATGGTCTGCTCATCATCCAGGCGACACTCAATGCCGACCGCTCCCTGGCCCACGGCAGGTAAAGAGACTTCGGCGGGAATGGCATAACGAATGCGATCCTGCAGGCCAAGACGTTTCAGACCAGCGGCAGCCAGAATAATGGCATCATATTCACCGGCGTCCAGTTTTGACAGCCGCGTGCCAACATTGCCGCGCAGCGAGCGAATTTTCAGGTCAGGGCGTAGCTCAGCCAGCTGGCACTGACGACGCAGGCTGGAGGTGCCGACAATCGCCCCCTGCGGCAGCGCATCCAGCGTGGCGTAGTGGTTGGAGACAAACGCGTCCAGCGGATCTTCGCGCTCGCAAATGGTGACCAGACCTAAACCCTGCGGAAATTCTACCGGCACATCCTTCATCGAATGCACCGCGATATCGGCACGGTCTTCAAGCATCGCCAGCTCAAGCTCTTTGACGAATAGTCCCTTGCCGCCTACTTTGGCCAGCGGCGTATCGAGGATAATGTCGCCGCGCGTGACCATCGGCACCAGCTCCACGCGTAGCCCCGGATGACAGGCCATCAGGCGCTGCTGAACATACTGTGCCTGCCATAACGCCAGCGGACTTTGTCTGGTGGCAATTCTTAAAATTTTATCTAACATGCTTGATACCGTTTTGATCGTTCATTGATTATCCTATCATTGATACAGGAAGGCTGTCAGTTTCCACGATTTTTAGACAAGTAAAGGAAAGCGTAAAAGGGACGGGACAGATCGATCGGGGGATAAAGCGTGCTAAACTGTTAAGTAGCGCAACTTTCTTTACGGTCAATCTGCCAGGTGTTAGATTGATCACGTTTCCAGCAGTAATCTGCCCGAAAACTTTTTTAACCAAGCGGCGGATCAAGGGAAACAGGGTTATTTATAAGCACTGGGATAATCAGGCGAGACGTCTTGTACCTCTACATTGAGACACTGAAACAGAGACTGGATGCCATCAACCAACTGCGTGTCGATCGCGCACTGGCTGCTATGGGCCCTGCTTTCCAGCAGGTTTACGGTCTGCTGCCAACCTTATTACATCATCATCACCCTCTGATGCCGGGCTACCTTGAAGGTAACGTTCCCTGCGGCATCAGCTTCTACACGTCTGATGAAAACCAACTGCATTATCTGCAGGATATCGAGCGTAAATCGAACCAGCTTGTCGCCGTACCGCCTAAAGGAGAGATGCCGATTACCGGCCTCTATTCTATGGGCAGTACCTCCTCCGTTGGGCAAAACAGCACCTCTGACCTGGATATCTGGGTGTGCCACCAGTCATGGCTGGATGGCGAGGAGCGTTTGGCGCTGCAGAAAAAATGTCAGCTGTTGCAGAAGTGGTGCGCGGCGATGGGTGTTGAGGTCAGCTTCTTTCTGATTGACGAAAATCGCTTCCGTCATAATGAAAGCGGCAGCCTGGGCGGCGAAGATTGCGGTTCAACGCAGCATATTTTACTGCTGGATGAGTTTTACCGTACCGCCGTGCGTATGGCGGGCAAACGCATTCTGTGGAACATGGTGCCGGGCGAAGAAGAGGAGCATTACGACGACTACGTGATGTCGCTCTATGCGCAAGGGGTGCTAACGCCGAATGAATGGCTCGATCTGGGCGGGCTAAGTACGCTTTCCGCTGAAGAGTATTTCGGTGCCAGTTTGTGGCAGCTCTATAAAAGCATCGATTCGCCCTATAAAGCGGTATTGAAAACCCTGCTGCTGGAAGCCTACTCGTGGGAATATCCCCAGACGCGTCTGCTGGCGATGGATATCAAACAGCGCCTGCACGATGGCGAGATAGTGTCGTTCGGTCTGGATCCTTATTGCATGATGCTGGAACGCGTCACGCACTATCTTATCAGCATCGACGATCATGCCCGGCTCGATCTGGTGCGCCGCTGTTTTTACCTGAAGGTGTGTGAAAAGCTGTCGCAGGACGGCAACGCTCATCGCTCCGGTTGGCGACGCGAAATACTGGCGCAGCTGGTCAGCGAATGGGGCTGGGACGAGGCGCGTCTTGCGGTGCTCGACAGCCGCGCCGACTGGAAAATCGAACGCGTGCGGGAAGCGCATAATGAACTGCTGGATGCGATGATGCAGAGCTATCGCAATCTGATTCGTTTTGCCCGCCGTAACAACTTAAGCGTCAGCGCCAGCCCACAGGATATTGGCGTGCTGACGCGTAAGCTGTATGCCGCCTTTGAAGCGCTGCCTGGCAAGGTGACGCTGGTTAATCCGCAGATTTCGCCCGATCTTTCGGAAACGCATTTAACCTTTATCCACGTTCCGGCCGGACGTGCGAACCGCTCTGGCTGGTATCTTTATAACCAGGCGCCGGACATGGATTCGATTATCAGCCATCAGCCGCTGGAATATAACCGCTATCTGAATAAGCTGGTGGCCTGGGCGTGGTTTAACGGGCTGCTGACGGAAAGAACCCGGCTGCATATTAAAGGCAACGAGACTTGCGATCTGGCGCGCTTGCAGGAGCTGGTGGCGGACGTTTCGCACCATTTCCCGCTGCGGCTGCCTTCACCCACTGCGAAGGCGCTGTATAGCCCCTGTGAAATTCGCCATCTGGCGCTGATCGTCAATCTGGAATATGACCCGACCGCCGCGTTCCGTAATCAGGTGGTGCATTTCGATTTCCGTAAGCTGGACGTATTCAGTTTTGGTCAGCAGCAGCAGTGCCTGATTGGCAGTATCGATCTGCTGTATCGCAACTCGTGGAATGAAGTGCGCACGCTGCATTTCAGCGGCGAGCAGGCGGTGCTGGAGGCGTTAAAAACCATTCTCGGCAAGATGCATCAGGATGCCTCACCGCCCGATGCGGTTGAGGTGTTCTGTTATAGCCAGCATCTGCGCGGCCTGATCCGTACGCGCGTGCAGCAGCTGGTCTCTGAATGCATTGAGCTGCGTCTTTCCAGTACGCGCCAGGATCCGGGCCGATTTAAAGCGCTGCGCGTTGCCGGACAGACCTGGGGACTGTTCTTTGAACGCCTGGGCGTGTCGGTACAGAAGCTGGAAAATGCGGTGGAGTTTTACGGCGCGATCTCCAACAACAAGCTGCACGGCCTGTCGATTAAAGTCGAGACCGAGCAGGTACAGCTGCCGCCGGTGGTCAACGGCTACGCCAGCGAAGGGATCATTCAGTTCTTTTTTGAAGACACCAATAACGACAGCGGCTTTAATATCTATATTCTGGATGAAGCGAACCGCATTGAGGTCTATCACCACTGTGAAGGCAGTAAGGAAGAGCTGGTGCGCGATGTCAGCCGCTTCTATTCCTCTTCGCACGATCGTTTTACCTACGGCTCCAGCTTCGTTAACTTCAATCTGCCGCAGTTTTATCAACTGGTCAGCCTGGACAATCGCACTCAGGTGATCCCCTTTCGTAGCCAGACGCTGACCCAGCTGTGCGCTAACCCGCCGGAAAGCACCGACTATCCGCAGCGCTTCCAGGTTTATTAAGTTCGCCGCCTGACGCCGTTTCAGGCCGCGGGTTACTGGCGTCTGCCCGCCGATATGTAGCCATCGCCCTCTCTTTTCCCCGTTTTCGAGACAGGTCTTAAGTGCGCGGCTGCGCCACTGCTTTATGTTGCTCATGGCGAGCAGGTTGTTTTTTCGCCAGTAATTTCTTGTCACTGTGCAGGGATGGCTATGAGCAAACGTGATGATGTGATTGACCCGTGGGCACCAAGGAAAAATGAGTCTGGGCTGGTTTATTCAGAGGTTTTAGGCTGGATAGATTTAGGGCACGCACGCGGCGGTGATATAACAGATTGCCTGGGGCAAATGGAGAGGGGCGAGGCCAGCGGGCAGCCCTATTACCTGGTTAAGTATCGGCAAACGATGACGCGTATAAAAATTACTACTGGCCGTTGTTCGCGCTGGAATATCAAACGCGGGCGAACGCTTGCCGAAAGGCACAGCATTACGCTGGCGCTGATGATGGAAACAGCGATTGCGTTTGAGAACTGGCAGTCGATGCCTTTTTTTAGCTGGTACACCGACAGCGGCTTTAGCGCAGAAGATTTGGTTTCCGATCTGTTGGGCTTTTATAAAGTCGTGCGTCCGCAAAATTACTGGCCGTGGCTGAAAATCGTCAGTAAAGAGGCAGCGCTCCGGCGTTGGGATTATTATGGCGCGCTGGGCAGTTTTAAAAACCGAGGATTTAATCCGCTGCTATTCCCGGATCCCGCTGATACACATGTTCCTCATATTCCTTATAAAGGCCGGCTGCCAAATTTTATGATGTCGATTAGGCCGTTTACCCAGTTTGATTCTGATATCGTTCGTCGTATCGATGCCGGAGCGCAGGTCACCGTCGGATGGGACGTTAAGAAAAAATGAAATGGCTTAAGTGGGCGCTGGGACTTCTGGTAATTACTGTTGTCATCATTTTTTTGATCGATGAAAAGATGATAAATGCAGCGGAGCGGAATTCCGGTTTCAAACAGAGCGAATGGGGGCTTTATCGCTTTTACGTTGATGAAGATATCAAAGATGTGCCGCGTATTTCGGATGACTATTACTTTCAATACCGCAGGATGGACGGCCCTTCTGCTGAAATCAGCGGGATTGTCTTTAATGGCATAACGGAAACGGCGGCATTAGAAAAGTATCTGACGGCTTTGGGATACCAGCACGTCTCTGATGATGAGATTGGTCAACGTTGGGAAAAGGATGGTCGTCCCAATCCCAACATTTATATATGGCGCGACACCGCGAGTAAGACGATCTCTTTAACCAAATACTCACTGTAAACAAAGCACTATAGAGGTTTTGTCGTCTGGGTCTCCTTAGATTCCGGCTGGCAGTTAACGCAAAAAATCGCCTCGCCCGATTGCACGCTACAGGTTACCACCGGCTCATTTGTCAGCCAGAAAAGGATGCCCAGATTGTCTGTCAGGTTGATACAGGCAGCACAGGTAATGGGCTAAGTGAGATAAATAATGAAAATGAAATGGCTAACGCGCACGCTAGGGCTAACGATGGTGATGGCTATCGCCCTGATTTTAGCTGACTGTAAAATGATGGGCGTAGCAGACAAGAGTCCAGGGTTTAAACAGAGCGACTGGTGGCTTTATTATTCTTTCGTTGATGAGGATATCAAAAATGCGCCGCGTATTTCGGATGATTATTACTTTCTCTTTGGAATGATGGACGGCCCCTCACCAGAAATGAGCAGGGTTGTTTTTAATGGCGCAACAGAAACGGCGGCATTAGAAAACTACCTGACGGCTTTGGGATATCATTATGTCCTTAACGATGAGGGGGGCGGATACTGGGAAAGAGAAGGCCAGCGGAAAACGGAATTTTCTTTAGAGCAAAATAAAGAGCAGCAGACCATCTGCTTAACCAAATATAGCTTTTAAAACAAAGCCCCGCCGGGGCTTTGTGATGTCAACCGTCCAGAATTCAGGCAGGCAATCAACGCAGCGTAACCGGCTCGCCCGATTGCGTGCTGCACGCCTCGGACAGCAGCTGCCAGAACTCTGCGCCGCTGCGGTTACAGATCCAGCGGCCGTTTTGATAATCGAAATGGTAGCCGCCGCCTTTGGTCGCCAGCCACACCTGATGCAGCGGCTCCTGCTTATTGATAATAATCTTGCTGCCGTTCTCAAACGTGAGCGTCATGATTCCGGAATGGATTTCATAATCGATATCGCTGTCGCCCTGGTACGCGTCAAGCTGCTCTTCCAGCGCTAACATCAGGTCGTCGGCTAACTGGTGAAATTCACTGTCTTGCATCGTTGCCTCCTTTACGTTTTGCTCGAGTATAACGTGCCAGGCGCCTTTGCAACATCGTCTGATAAGAGTGAGATGTCGCACATCACGTCACCTTTTCCTGTTGCTTTTCCGAAGTCAGCTGCGATGATAAGCAACCAGGAATATGCATTAATCATAAGCAGGAATACCATGAAGAAAACCATTTGTCGGCTGGCAATGGCGCTGGCGTTAACCAGCCTGGCCGGCTGCGGACTGAAAGGGCCGCTCTATTTTCCGCCGCAGGATAAGCCGAAACAGAGTTCACCGCAGCCCGCGGCAGAGCAGCCCGCTTCTTCTTCCACGGCGACCCAGCCGGATGGCCAACAGGACACTAACCTGACCAGCCCGGATGCGGATATGCAAGCGACGCAGTAATTATGATGGCCCAGCCGGCGGAGCAGAAAATGCAGTTCTCGAAAATGCACGGTCTTGGCAATGACTTTATGGTCGTTGATGCCGTCACGCAAAATGTCTATTTCTCGCCGGAGCTGATCCGCCGCCTTGCGGATCGTCATCTGGGCGTAGGCTTCGATCAGCTGTTGATCGTCGAGCCGCCGTACGATCCCGATCTCGATTTTCACTACCGTATTTTTAACGCTGACGGCAGCGAAGTGGCGCAGTGCGGCAACGGGGCGCGCTGCTTTGCGCGTTTTGTGCGGCTGAAAGGGCTCACCAACAAAAGCGAGATTCGCGTCAGTACGCAAACCGGACGGATGGTACTGAGCGTGACCAGCGACGAGCTGGTGCGCGTAAATATGGGCGAACCCAATTTTGAGCCGCAGCAGGTGCCGTTTCGCGCCAATAAAGCGGAAAGTCTTTATCTGCTGCGCGTCGCGGAACAGACGCTGATGTTTGGCGTGGTCTCGATGGGCAATCCACACTGCGTCATTCAGGTCACCAGCGTGAAAACGGCGGCGGTGGAAACCCTCGGGCCGCTGCTGGAAAGCCACGAACGCTTCCCGGAGCGGGTAAACGTCGGCTTTATGGAAGTGGTGAACCCGGAGCACATTCGCCTGCGCGTTTACGAGCGCGGCGCGGGAGAAACCCAGGCCTGCGGCAGCGGCGCCTGTGCGGCCGTCGCCAGCGGCATCCAACAGGGATTGCTGGCGGAGAAAGTACGCGTCGATCTGCCCGGCGGCACGCTACATATCGCCTGGAAAGGGCCGGGGAGTCCGCTCTATATGACCGGACCGGCCACGCATGTTTATGATGGGTTTATTCACTTATGAAAAATGTCGAAGAGACTGCTCCGGCGCTGATGCTGAACGACGAAGCGGTAGGTGATTACCTGCGGCAAAATCCAGACTTTTTTATTCGCAACGCGCGTCAGGTTGAGCAGATGTCGGTGCCGCATCCGGTACGCGGCACGGTATCGCTGGTGGAATGGCATATGGCGCGCCAGCGCAACCATATCCAACAGCTGGAAGAGGAGATCACGCAGCTCATGGAGCAGGCCTCGGCCAACCATCAGCTGTTTGACCGCTTGCTCAGCCTGCAAAGTCATCTGGCCTCCGCGCCTTCTTTACAGGATATGCTCAATCGCCTGCAGCGCTGGGCGCGGGATTTAGGGCTGGCCGGTGCCGATGTCCGTTTGTTCAGCGACCGCTGGCAGCTGGGCGCGCCGTCAAGCTTTACGCAGCTGGCGCTATCGCGTCAGGCATTTGAGCCGGTGCGTATTCAGCTGCTGGGCAAAGAGCAGCATTATCTGGGCAGCCTGAACGGGCCGGAGCTGCTGCTGTTACTGCCGCAGGCGCGTTCGGTGGGGTCGGTGGCGATGTCGCTGTTTGGTGAACGGGGCGACCTGGGCGTGCTGATCTTCAGCAGCCGCGATATGCACCATTATCAAACCGGGCAGGGCACGCTGTTGCTGCACTATCTGGCGCTGATGCTGCCGGAACTGTTAAACCGCTGGGTAGCGCGCGCATGAGTGAGCGCGTAGCGTTGCAGGCCGCCGTTGAGGGGTTTCTGCGTTATGTGCAGGTCGAGCGCCAGCTTAGCCCGCTCACCCATGAAAACTATGCGCGCCAGCTGGCGGCGCTGACCGAGCAGGTCGGCGAAATGAACCTCACTGACTGGACGCAGCTGGAACCGGCGCATGTTCGTTCGCTGGCGGCAAAAGGGCGTCGCGCTGGATTACAGCCCGCGAGCCTGGCGCTGCGCCTCTCCGCGCTGCGCAGTTTTTTGGACTGGCTAGTCAGCCAGGGCGTGCTGAAGGCGAATCCCGCCAAAGGTATCGCCACGCCGCGCGCGCCGCGGCATCTGCCGAAAAATATCGATGTCGATGAAGTTAACCAGCTGCTGAGCATTGACCAAAGCGATCCGCTGGCGGTGCGCGATCGCGCCATGATGGAAGTGATGTATGGCGCGGGCCTGCGTCTTTCTGAGCTGGTGGGTATCGATTTGCGCCATCTCGATCGCGAGGTGGGCGAGGTCTGGGTGACCGGCAAAGGCAGCAAAGAGCGCCGTCTGCCGGTTGGCCGCACGGCAATCGAATGGGTTGAGAAATGGCTGCTGCTGCGTGCCGGTTTCGCGCCGCAGAGCGATGCGCTGTTTATCTCTAAAGCGGGCAAGCGTATCTCAGTGCGCAACGTGCAGAAACGCTTCGCCGAATGGGGCGTGAAGCAGGGCGTCAGCAGTCACGTTCATCCGCATAAGCTGCGCCACTCTTTTGCCACGCATATGCTGGAGTCCAGCGGCGATCTGCGCGCGGTGCAGGAACTGCTGGGTCACGCCAGCCTCTCCACCACGCAAATCTATACCCATCTCGACTTTCAGCACCTGGCGTCGGTGTATGATGAGGCGCATCCACGCGCCAAACGAGGAAAATCCTGATGCATTTTTACCGTCGGCTACAGCCGATCAAAGCGATCACCTTCGATCTGGATGACACGCTGTATGATAACTATCCGGTGATCCTTAAAACCACGGAAGAATCACACCGCTTTTTACAGTCTTCGCATCCCGATCTGCATGATTTTTCAGTGGAAGCTTATCAGCAGCTGCGCAATCAATTATTAGCGCAGGAACCTGATATTTATCATGATGTCACGGAATGGCGGCGGCGCACTGTGGAACTGGCGATGCTGAACATCGGCCTGACGCCCGCCGAGGCGCAGCAAGGCGCTGATAAGGTGATGGCGGTGTTTGCTCACTGGCGCAGCAAGGTGGACGTGCCGCCGGAAACGCATGTTGCGCTGGCGGCGCTGGCAGAGCGGGTTCCGCTGGTGGCGATCACCAACGGCAACGCCGAGCCGCACCTGTTCGGGCTGGATAGCTATTTTCAGTTTGTGCTGCGTGCCGGCCCGCACGGGCGTGCGAAACCCTATCAGGATATGTATCATCTGGCGGCGCAGCGGTTAAAACTTGCGCCGAAAAATATTCTGCACGTTGGCGACGATTTAACCACCGACGTGGCGGGCGCGGTGCGCTGCGGGATGCAGGCATGCTGGATTAATCTGCGTGAAGGCAACCTGATGCAGATTAATGACGCGCGACTATTACCGCATGTAGAAATTACGCAGTTGGCATCGCTGACCGCGCTGATATAATCTTCTGTACAAATATCCAGTAACCTGCTGGATCGTTTTTCCTGACTGACGGTGCTTATGGACGTTTCTGACCTGCTAGACAGCCTGAATGATAAACAGCGTGAAGCCGTGGCGGCTCCGCGCAATAACCTGCTGGTGCTGGCAGGCGCGGGCAGCGGCAAGACACGCGTGCTGGTGCATCGTATCGCCTGGCTGCTTACCGTAGAGAACTGCTCGCCCTATTCGATTATGGCGGTCACCTTTACCAATAAAGCCGCGGCGGAGATGCGTCATCGTATTGAGCAGCTGATCGGCACCAGTCAGGGCGGCATGTGGATCGGCACCTTCCACGGCCTGGCGCATCGTTTATTGCGCGCGCATCACCTCGACGCGCGCCTGCCGCAGGATTTTCAAATTCTCGACAGCGAAGATCAGCTGCGCCTGCTGAAGCGCCTGATTAAGGCAATGAATCTGGATGAGAAGCAGTGGCCGGCGCGTCAGGCGATGTGGTACATCAACGGCAAAAAAGATGAAGGCCTGCGCCCGCAGCATATTGAAAGCTATAACAATCCGGTGGAGCAAACCTGGCTGCGAATTTACCAGGCCTATCAGGAGTCATGCGATCGTGCAGGCCTGGTGGATTTTGCCGAGCTGCTGCTGCGCGCCCATGAGCTGTGGCTGACGAAACCGCACATCCTTAACCATTATCGTGAGCGCTTCACCAACATCATGGTGGATGAGTTCCAGGACACCAACAACATCCAGTACGCCTGGATCCGTATGCTGGCTGGCGACAGCAGTCGGGTGATGATCGTCGGCGATGACGACCAGTCCATTTACGGCTGGCGCGGCGCGCAGGTGGAAAACATCCAGCGCTTCCTGAACGATTTTCGCGGCGCGGAGACCATCCGTCTGGAGCAGAACTATCGCTCCACCAATAACATTCTGAAAGCGGCCAACGCCCTGATTGCCAACAACAACGGCCGTCTGGGGAAAGAGCTGTGGACCGACGGCAGCGACGGTGAGCCGATCTCCCTTTATTGCGCCTTTAACGAGCTGGATGAAGCGCGTTTTGTGGTGAACCGCATCAAAGTGTGGCAGGAGAACGGCGGTGCGCTTAATGACTGCGCGATTCTTTATCGCAGCAACGCCCAGTCACGCGTGCTGGAAGAGGCGCTGTTGCAGGCCAGCATGCCGTATCGCATTTACGGCGGCATGCGCTTCTTCGAGCGTCAGGAGATCAAAGATGCGCTGGCCTACCTGCGTTTGATCGCCAATCGCAACGATGACGCCGCCTTTGAGCGCGTGGTGAATACGCCGACGCGCGGCATCGGCGATCGTACGCTGGATGTGGTGCGCCAGACATCGCGCGATCGCCAGTTAACGCTGTGGCAGGCGAGCCGTGAACTGTTACAGGAAAAAGCGCTGGCCGGACGTGCCGCTGCGGCGTTACAGCGTTTTACCGAGCTGGTGGATTCGCTGGCGCAGGAAACCGCCGAGCTGCCGCTGCATATCCAGACCGACCGGGTGATTAAAGATTCCGGCCTGTGGCTGATGTATGAGCAGGAAAAAGGCGAGAAAGGCCAGACGCGTATCGAAAACTTAGAAGAGCTGGTGAACGCCACGCGCCAGTACAGCTATCAGGACGAAGACGAAGATCTGATGCCGTTGCAGGCGTTCTTGTCGCACGCGGCGCTGGAGGCGGGCGAAGGTCAGGCCGATAAATGGCAGGACGCCGCCCAGCTGATGACCATGCACGCCGCCAAAGGGCTGGAGTTCAGCCAGGTGTTCATTGTCGGCATGGAAGAGGGCATGTTCCCCAGCCAGATGTCGCTTGATGAGGGCGGCAGGCTGGAAGAGGAGCGCCGTCTCGCCTACGTTGGCGTCACCCGCGCAATGAAAAAGCTGACGCTCACCTATGCGGAAACGCGTCGGCTGTACGGCAAAGAGGTTTATCATCGCCCGTCGCGCTTTATCGGCGAACTGCCGGAAGCGTGCGTGGATGAAGTGCGCCTGCGCGCCAGCATCAGCCGCCCGGTCAGTCATCAGCGCATGGGCACGCCGGTGGCGCAAAACGACAGCGGCTTTACGCTGGGTCAGCGTGTGCGCCACGCCAAGTTTGGCGAAGGCACGATTATTAACCTGGAAGGCAGTGGCGATCACAGTCGCCTGCAGGTGGCGTTTCAGGGGCAGGGGATCAAATGGCTGGTTGCTGCCTACGCGCGGCTGGAAGCGGTATAGCTGTCGCCGTTCGGTAACCTTGCCTGACCGGGTTTCGCCTGGCCATATGCGCGCCAGGCAAGGCTTTCCTCCGCCGGTGAAAAGTCGGGACGCGGCGATGAGCGGCGTCCTGCTTCGCTTGACGCCTTTTTCGTCTCAGCGTAACATGCGCGCATCATCACCCTAAGAGGACTTTCGCCTTGGACACTCCCAGTCGATGCTGGCTCACCCACCTTATCAACAGGTACAACCCCTAAGGCCATCCTCTTATGCTGATAGCCTTTGTGGTTGTCAGCGACCGCATTTCCCGTCGCACGAGTTAGCGTTTATCACCGACTGAAACTCAGGTTTCTGTGTTCTGGCGTATTGTCCCATCTGAATGACCGATTGGGAGTACTGCTATGCTGAGCGCTTTTAAACTGGATCACAGCCGCCTTGCACGCATGGAGCTGGAAGAGACGCCGGAAGATCTGGTCTCTTCGGTATGGGTCGATTTAATCGAACCTGAAGAAGCAGAACGCGATCGCGTGCAAAATGAATTGGGTCAAAGCCTGGCGACCCGTCCCGAACTGGAAGATATCGAAGCCTCCGCCCGCTTTTTTGAGGACGAAGACGGCCTGCATATCCACTCCTTCTTTTTCTATGAAGATGCCAAAGATCATGCGGGCAACGCCACCGTCGCGTTTACCATTCGCGAAGGCCGTCTCTATACGCTGCGCGAACGTGAGCTACCGGCTTTTCGTCTCTATCGTATGCGCGCCCGCAGCCAGACGCTGATTGACGGCAACGCCTATGAGCTGCTGCTGGATCTGTTTGAAACCAAAATCGAACAGCTGGCGGATGAGATTGAAAATATCTACAGCGATCTGGAAAAGTTGAGCCGGGTGATTATGGAAGGGCAGCAGGGCGACGAGTTCGACCAGGCGCTGTCAACGCTGGCGGAGCTGGAAGATATCGGCTGGAAAGTGCGCCTCTGTCTGATGGATACCCAGCGCGCGCTGAACTTCCTGGTGCGTAAGGCGCGTCTGCCGAATAATCAGCTGGAGCAGGCGCGTGAGATCCTGCGCGATATCGAATCCCTGCTGCCGCATAACGAATCGCTGTTCCAGAAGGTAAACTTCCTGATGCAGGCGGCGATGGGCTTTATCAATATCGAGCAGAACCGCATTATCAAAATCTTCTCGGTAGTATCGGTGGTGTTCCTGCCGCCGACGCTGGTGGCCTCAAGTTACGGCATGAACTTTGAGTTTATGCCTGAGCTGAAATGGAGCTTTGGTTATCCGGGCGCGATCGGCCTGATGATCCTTGCCGGTCTGGCGCCTTACCTCTACTTCAAGCGTAAAAACTGGCTGTAACCTTTGCTGGCCGGGGCGCCTGTCCCGGCCGGTTTGCGCTGGCGTTCCTGCCGGGTTGTGCGTAACCTTACGTTTTTCAACCTGCTGCGACCTCTCTGCGCTATGGAACACCTTTCACCGAAGCTGCAATGGACCTTCCTGCTTAGCGCATCTCTGCTGCTGGGTTTTATCCTGCAATACTTTCATGTGCCAGCCGCGCTGCTGCTGGGCCCGATGATCGTCGGCGTGGCGATGGGCCTGCTGGGCACTACGCTGCGTATCAATAAACGGCTGGTTATTCTCTGCCAGGCGGTGCTGGGCTGCATGATTGGTCAGAGCCTCTCGCCATCGATTATCGATACGCTGCTTGCCGACTGGCCGGTAGTGCTGGCGGTACTGTTGATGACCCTGGCGGCCAGCGGCCTTTCTGGTTTTCTGCTGGTGCGTTACAGCGATCTGCCGGGCCCGACCGGCGCCTGGGGCTCCTCTCCCGGCGGCGCGTCGGCAATGGTGGCGATGGCGGGCGACTACGGCGCCGATGTGCGTCTGGTGGCCTTTATGCAATACCTGCGCGTGCTGTTTGTCGCGACGGCGGCGGCACTGGTGGCGCGCGCCGGGCTGGGCGATAACGCGCAAAGCGCCGCGGCGCTGGAGTGGTTTCCGCCGCTGGATATGCGTTTCGTTATCACATTGGGCGTGATGTTACTGGGCGCGTTTTTGGGGCAGCTGTTTCGCATTCCTTCCGGTGCATTGCTGCTGCCTGCGCTGTTAGGCGCGACGCTGCAAAGCAGCGGTACGGTGATGTTACAGGTGCCGGAGTGGCTGCTGGCGGGTGCCTATGCGCTGATCGGCTGGACGGCGGGCCTGCGCTTTACCCGGCCGATTTTCCGCCTGGCGCTGCGCACGTTGCCGCAGATGCTGGCGTCGATTATCGGGCTGATGCTGTTATGCGGCGCAATGGCATGGGTGCTAACCCAGCTGCTGCCGATTGATTTGATGACCGCTTATCTGGCAACCAGCCCTGGCGGGCTGGACACCGTTGCGATTATCGCGGCGGGAAGCCGCGTCGATATGGCTTTCGTCATGGCGCTGCAAACGCTGCGTTTGTTTACCATTTTAATGACCGGTCCAGCGCTGGCGCGCTTTATCTCACGCTTTGCGCGCGCCTGACCGACGCAGCGTATAGAGCGCATCGATAATAAACAGCGCCAATGCCAGCCAGATAAAGCCAAAGGTAACCGCTTTATCTGGCGTCATGATCTCGCCATAAAACAGCACTGCCAGCAGGAACATCAGCGTCGGGCCGAGATACTGGAAAAAGCCCAGCGTCGAAAGGCGCAGGCGCGTGGCGGCAGCGGTAAACAGCATCAGCGGGATGGTGGTCACCACGCCCGCAGCGATCAGCAGCAGGTTCAGCGAAGCGCTATTGTTGCCGAGATGGCTGGTGGCGCTGTCGGCGATGCCAAACAGATAAAGCGACGCCAGCGGGAACAGCCACAGCGTTTCAATCAACATTCCGCTCTGGGCATCTACCGCAATTTTCTTGCGCACCAAACCGTACAGGGAAAAGCTCAACGCCAGCCCCAGCGCGATAACCGGCAGTGAACCAAATTTCCACAGCTGCACCAGCACGCCGCAGGTTGCCAGCGCCACCGCTATCCACTGCATGCGCCGAAAGCGCTCACCAAGAAACAGCATGCCGATCACCACGTTAAGCAGGGGATTAATAAAATATCCCAGGCTGGCTTCCAGCATATGGTGATTATTCACCGCCCAGATAAACAGCAGCCAGTTACCGCCGACCAGCGTGGCGGAAACCGCCAGCAACAGCACTTTCTTCGGCTGCTGGATCACTGTTTTCACGCGCCGCCAGCTGCGGGTGGCGGAAATCAGCCCCAGCATAAACAGCGCCGACCAGATCACGCGATGCGTCATGATCTCGCCAGGCGCAACCTGCTGAATCAGTTTGAAATAGGCGGGCGCGATGCCCCAGATAAAATAAGCGCAGAGCGCGCACAGAATGCCCTGGCGCGTTTGTTGTGTATCCATCACGTTGTTCTCGGGGTAAAGGCGTCAGTGTAAAGGAAAAGCTGACGCGGCGGTGAAAATTAGCCGACCAGATAGGTTGCAGTGGCGCTGGCGATATGGACGCCCGCATCGTTATGCAGCTCCACGCGCGCCACGGATATTTTGTTGCCAGCGCGTAACAGGCTACTGGCGGCAATAAAGTGCTCGCCGCGTCCGGGGCGCAGATAATCCACACGCAGATCGATGGTGCCCATACGCGCCAGCCGCTGGCGCAGTTCCTGTTCGGTGATGCTTTCCTGCCGCGTCAGCGAACTGGTGACGCAGACCAAACCGGCCGCGACATCCAGCACCGAGGCGATAACGCCGCCGTGTAAAATCTGCTGCGCGGCATTGCCGACCAGCATGGTTTTATTGGCGAAACGCAGTTCAGCGTAATCGGATTCAAGGCGTTTCAGCTCCAGGCCCAGCGCCTGATTAAAAGGCATGTGATAAACAAAAATCTCGCCAATAAGCTGACGCGCCGCCGCTGAATTTAACTGAGTCTCTGACATAAAAGGGTTTTCCTGAAGCACGATCGTGATATGCACTGATGTTAACAAGTTGTGTATTCTATGCTGCCAGGAACCTGCTTTCCACTTTCAGAAAACAGCGCTGAATTCATCGGTGAATTGTGTGTAGAATGGCCTGCTTTTTACGTAATAGCCTTTATATGACACAGCGCTTTACCGGAGAACAGACAGTATGCGGATGCTAAGAGGATTAGTTGCGGCGGCTTTATTAGTGCCCGCCCTGGCGCAGGCAGAAGAGGCCACAATCAAGGATGTGCATGACGCCCCCGCAGTAAGCGGCAGTATTATCGCTAACCTGTTGGAAAGACACGATAATCCTTTTGTGCTTTATCCTTATGAACGTAACTATCTGCTCTATACATGGACCAGCGACCTCAATAAAGAGGGCATTGAATCCTATGACTGGGCTGATAATGCGAAAAAGGATGAGGTAGAATTCCAGATTAGCCTGGCGTTTCCTTTATGGCGCGGGATTCTGGGCGACAATTCGGTGCTGGCTGCGTCTTATACGCAACGCTCTTTTTGGCAGCTCTCTAATAGCGGCGAGTCTTCGCCTTTCCGTGAAACCAACTACGAACCACAAATTTTTCTCGGATGGGCCACTGATTACTCGTTCGCTGGCTGGACGTTGCGCGATGTGGAACTGGGCTTTAACCAT
Organism: Mixta sp. BE291; assembly: GCF_031457955.1. Classification (NCBI taxonomy): domain Bacteria; kingdom Pseudomonadati; phylum Pseudomonadota; class Gammaproteobacteria; order Enterobacterales; family Erwiniaceae; genus Mixta; species Mixta sp. BE291. Next base: position 54,043 of record NZ_JAVDXN010000013.1, read on the forward strand.
CAGTCGAACGGACGCTCCGATCCCACTTCCCGCAGCTGGAACCGCGTTTATGCGCGTTTAATGGCGAAAAACGGCAACTTCCTTGCGGAAATTAAGCCCTGGTTTCGTTTGTCAGAAAATGCCGATAAAGATGATAACTCTGATATCACCAAATACATGGGTTACTATCGCGCCAAGCTGGGTTACCAGATGGGCGACAGCATTTTCAGCATTCAGGGCAACTATAACTGGAACAGCGGTTACGGCGGCGCGGAGCTGGGCTGGAGCTATCCGATCAGCGAACATGTGCGTTTTTATACGCAGGTATTTAGTGGCTATGGCGAATCGTTAATCGATTATAATCACCGCCAGACGCGCGTTGGCATGGGCGTAACCTTAAACGATATGTTCTGATCCGGGCCCGCCTGACGGGCCTGTCATATCGCTATTCTCTCTTCGGGCGGCACGCCGCCCGTCAAGTCATCATTATGCAGTGCAATACGGGGAAGACGTGTCTACGGCGGCAGTAATCAATCACGAAGCGCTGGCTGAACAGGTATTACGCGATACCTTCGGCTATCAGCAGTTTCGCCCCGGGCAGCAAACCATCATTCAGGCGTCGCTGAGCGGCCGGGATTGTCTGGTGGTGATGCCCACCGGCGGCGGGAAATCGCTCTGTTATCAAATTCCGGCTTTGCTACGCGAAGGCCTGACGCTGGTCGTCTCGCCGCTGATCTCACTGATGAAAGATCAGGTCGATCAGCTGCTGGCGAACGGCGTGGCGGCGGCGTGCCTGAACTCCTCGCAAACGCGCGAAGAGCAGCAGGCGGTGATGGCGGGATGCCGCAGCGGCGAGGTGCGCCTGCTCTATATCGCGCCGGAACGTCTGATGATGGATAACTTCCTCGACAGCCTGACGCGCTGGAATCCGGCGATGCTGGCGGTGGACGAAGCACACTGTATTTCTCAGTGGGGTCACGATTTCCGTCCTGAGTATGGCGCGCTGGGCCAGCTGCGTCAGCGCTTTCCTGCGCTGCCGGTGATGGCGCTGACGGCCACCGCCGACGAAACCACCCGTAATGATATTGTCCGGTTGCTACAGCTGGACGACCCGCTGATCCAAATCAGCAGCTTTGACCGGCCCAACATCCGCTACATGCTGGTGGAAAAATTTAAGCCAACCGAGCAGCTGCTGCGTTATGTGCAGGATCAGCGCGGTAAAAGCGGCATTATTTACTGCAACAGCCGGGCAAAAGTTGAAGATACCGCCGCTCGCCTGCAAAGCCGTGGCCTGAGCGTGGGAGCCTACCATGCTGGCATGGACAACGCGCATCGTGCCCAGGTGCAGGAAGCGTTTCAGCGCGACGATTTGCAGATCGTAGTGGCGACCGTGGCCTTCGGCATGGGCATCAACAAGCCCAACGTCCGCTTCGTGGTGCATTTTGATATTCCACGTAATATCGAATCCTATTATCAGGAAACCGGACGTGCCGGACGTGACGGCCTGCCTGCCGAAGCGATGCTGCTTTACGATCCGGCGGATATGGCCTGGCTGCGCCGCTGTCTGGAAGAGAAAGCGCCCGGCCCGCTACAGGATATTGAACGCCATAAGCTGAATGCGATGGGCGCTTTCGCTGAGGCGCAAACCTGTCGTCGCCTGGTGCTGCTGAACTATTTTGGCGAAGGCCGTCAGCAGCCGTGCGGCAACTGCGATATTTGTCTCGATCCGCCGCGCCGCTACGATGGCCTGGTTGAGGCGCAAAAGGCGCTCTCTACCATTTACCGCGTCGGCCAGCGCTTCGGCATGGGCTATGTAGTGGAGGTGCTACGCGGCGCCAGCAACCAGCGCATCCGCGATCAGGGGCACGATAAGCTGCCGGTTTACGGTATTGGTCGCGAGCAAAGCCACGAACATTGGGTCAGCGTGCTGCGTCAGCTCATCCATTTAGGTCTGGTAGCGCAGAACATCACGCTACATTCAGCGCTACAGCTTACCGAAGCGGCGCGTCCGATTTTACGCGGAGAAGCGCCGCTGATGCTGGCCGTGCCGCGTCTGATTACCGTGAAGGCGAAATATAACAACCAGAAAAGCTACGGCGGCAATTACGATCGCAAGCTGTTCGCCAAGCTGCGTAAGCTACGTAAAGCGATTGCTGATGAAGAGAATATTCCGCCTTACGTGGTGTTTAACGATGCGACGCTGATTGAGATGGCGGAGCAGATGCCGATTACCGCATCGGAAATGCTCAGCGTCAACGGCGTCGGGCACCGTAAGCTGGAACGTTTTGGTAAGCCGTTCCTGGTGATGATCCGCGAACATGTGGATGGCGAAGAGTAAAACCGCGCCCTACTGCACGCAAAGTGCTCGCCGCAAATAGCAGATGACCTAAAAAGCCTTTAGCGTAATAATCACCGGTTCCCGGGATAGCCAACTGGCTCTCCCGTTTCAACTATCGGCAAGGAAACTGTTATGCTCGCGCTTTTTCTTACCGTCGCCGCAGTGCATTTAGTCGCACTGATGAGCCCGGGGCCAGACTTCTTTTTTGTTTCGCAAACCGCCGCCAGCCGTTCTCGTAAAGAGGCGATGATGGGCGTGCTGGGTATTACGCTGGGTATTGTTATCTGGGCTGGCGTCGCGTTGATGGGGTTACATCTTATCCTGCAAAAAATGGCGTGGCTGCACGAAGTGATTATGGTGTGCGGCGGGCTTTATCTCACCTGGCTGGGCTGGCAGCTTATGCGTTCGGCGCGTCGTCAGCATCTTCAACCGGCAGCGGACAACGCGGAAGTACAGGTGGAACTGGCCAAAAAAGGGCACAGTTTCCTGAAAGGCTTCCTGACCAACCTCTCTAACCCTAAAGCGGTTATCTATTTCGGCAGCGTGTTTTCTCTGTTTGTCGGCGACGATGTTGCCGCCGGAGCGCGTTGGGGTCTGTTTGTATTGATTATCAGCGAAACGTTCGCCTGGTTTACCCTGGTGGCTGCGGTGTTTGCGCTTCCCTGGATGCGCCGCCAATATCAGCGCATGGCGAAATGGATCGACGGTATGGCGGGCGTGCTTTTCGCCGGTTTCGGCATCCATCTGATCCTTTCTCGCTAGGTGCGGCCTTTGATCGAGTAGTAAAGGAAGGGAAGCGGCGAACACGAATGCCAGGGAAGCGGCAAACACGAAAGCCAGGGAAGCGGGGGCAGACTGCGGAGTAAAGCCTCCGCGTCATGGATGACGCGGCGGAGCCTCCAGGGATGGATTCACGGCGTCTTTACGTAGCAGCCTGCCCCCGCTGAGCGGAAACAAAGCGCCAGACTTGATGCCGCTGACCGCAACCAATACACCAGCGCAATCGCCGCTGACCGCAACTAGTACACCAAAGCGCCCGCTAAGCCATCCGCCGTGCGGAAGCCAACAGCGCGCCCACCGCCACAAACAGCCCGCCAAACACCCGATTCAACAACTTCATCTGATGCGGCCCCTTAATCCACACCCCAATGCGGCGCGCCAGCGCGGCGTAACCGATCATCACGATCACATCCACCACCACCGTCGTCACGCCTAAAACCAAATACTGCATCGCCTGCGGCTGATGTGGAATAACAAACTGCGGAAACAGCGCGGCGAGAAAAACAATACTCTTGGGATTGGTCAAATTCACCAACACCGCGCGCTGAAACAAACGACGGCGCGGCGTAGCCTGCGACACCGCATCCAAATCGATCGCCCCGGCCGCGCGCCACTGCTGAATACCCAGCCAAACCAAATAGGCCGCGCCCGCCCACTTTAAAACCTCAAACGCCAACAGCGAACGGGAAAACAACGCGCCCAGGCCAATCCCCACCAGCACAATATGCGCGCCCAACCCAACCTGCAGACCGGCAATCGACGCCGCTGCGCCGCGATAGCCATGGCTAATACTGGTACTCATGGTATTTATCGCCCCTGAACCGGGCGACAGGCTAAGAATCACGGTAGTTAACAGATACGTCATCCACCACTCGATAGTCATGGTAAGGCTCCCTGAACATGCAGAATTATGCCACAATACGCCATTGCCAGCGGTTGCGCTACGGCGGCAAAATGCCGGAAGCGTTAAGGGAGTCGAGCTATGACCAGTCATAAACATCACTGGCCAACACGCGAACAGGCGTTTGCCGCCTTTGCTACCGGGCCGCTGCTTGATTTCTGGCGTCAGCGCGAAGAGTGTGAATTCATCGGCGTAGAAAATGTGCCGATTCGCTACGTGCGCTTCACCTCGCCACAACACGACAAAATCATCCTTATCGTGCCGGGGCGCATCGAAAGCTACGTCAAATATCCTGAACTGGCCTACGATCTCTGGCACTGCGGCTACGATGTCATCATTGTTGACCATCGTGGGCAGGGGCGCTCAGGTCGGCTACTGCAAGATGCGCATCGCGGTCATGTGGTTCACTTCGATCATTATGTGGATGATCTTGAAACGCTTTACCTGAAAGAAGTGATTGCCGGGCACTATCGGCAGCGTTATGCGCTGGCGCACTCCATGGGCGGCGCGATCCTGACGCTGCTGCTGGCGCGCAATCCTGCCGCATTCAATGCCGCGGTACTGGCTTCGCCTATGTTTGGCATCTATTTGCCGATGCCGGACTGGATGGCGCACCGCATCCTTAACTGGGCGGAAAAACGGCCATCCATGCGCGAAGGCTATGCGCTGGGAACCGGCAAATGGCGCGTGCGTCCGTTCCGCCTTAACGTGCTAACGCACAGCCGCGAACGCTACAAACGCAGCCTGCGCTTCTATGCGGATGATCCCGCGCTTCGGGTCGGCGGGCCAACCTATCATTGGGTGCGCGAAGGCATTCAGGCAGGACAAAACATCCTTAGCAAAGCGGCCGCCATCAGCACGCCGCTGCTGCTGCTGCAGGCCGGGGACGACAAAGTAGTGGATAACCGTTCGCAGGACCTGTTCTGCGCGGCAATGCAGGCGGCCGGTCATCCCTGTGAAGGCGGCAAACCCTATATTATTGAAGGCGCGCGTCATGAGATCCTGTTTGAAAAAGACGCTATGCGCGCCGAAGCTTTACATGCCATCGTCGATTTCTTTGCACGGCATGAATAAATTGCACCACTCAGAACCTTATCACTCTCTTCCTAACCAGAGGTTTTCATGTACCACGTAGTCGCTTCCGATCTGGATGGCACCCTGCTTTCTCCCGATCATCGCTTAACGCCTTACACGAAAGAGACGCTGCGCTTGCTCACCGCGCGCGGCGTACACTTTGTTTTCGCCACGGGTCGTCATCATGTCGATGTTTCACAGATGCGGGATAGCCTGGAAATTGAAGCTTATATGATCACCTCCAACGGCGCGCGCGTACACAACACCGCCGGTGAGCTGATTTTCAGCCATAATCTGGATGAAGATATTGCGCGTGAACTCTACACGCTTAAGTATGACGATCCCGATATTCTGACCAACGTCTACCGTGATGATGAGTGGTTCCTTAACCGTCATCGCCCCGAAGAAGAGCGCTACTTCCGCGAATCCGTTTTCACCTATCAGGTTTATCAGCCGGGCCTGTTGCCCACTGACGGCATCAGCAAAGTCTTTTTTATCTGTGACGATGCGGAAAAACTGGTGCCGCTGGAAGAAGCGATTCTGGCACGTTGGGGCGATCGGGTTAACGTTAGCTTCTCTTTCCCCACCTGCCTGGAAGTGATGGCGGGCGGCGTGTCAAAAGGACACGCGCTGGAAGAGGTCTCTAAACTGCTGGGCTACTCGCTGGCATCCTCGATCTCCTTTGGCGACGGCATGAATGATAAAGAGATGCTGATCATGGCCGGGAAAGGCTACATCATGCGCAACGCGCATCAGCGCCTGAAAGATCTGTTGCCGGAAATGGAAGTGATTGGCAGCAATGCGGAAGATGCCGTGCCGCATAAGCTGCGTGAACTCTTTTTAGGCTGATCGGTCGATCACTGCCGGGACGGTCTCAGCGGCCGCCCCGGCAGTGATGATTAACCATCTAAAAACCGTCGCGCCTTATCGGGGAAATCAGTAAACAGCCCTTCAACCTGCGCCGGGTGATACAGCGCGCCGAACAGTAACCCTTTCATTTGTTCCCTTCCTGCTGCAGCTGTTTTTTATGCCGGTTTTCACTAAACATGGTAAGCAACAGCAGAATAACCGCCAGCACGCAGCCGCCGATCATCACCAGAAAACCGCCGTCCCAGCCGAAATAGTCAACGGTATAGCCAACGATCGCGCTGGCCGCGACCGAACCGCCAAGATAGCCGAACAAGCCGGTAAAGCCCGCTGCGGTGCCGGCCGCCTTTTTCGGTGCCAGCTCCAGCGCGTGCAGCCCGATCAGCATCACTGGCCCATAAATCAAAAAGCCGATAACGATCATGCAGGCCATATCGATACCTGGGTTGCCGACCGGGTTGAGCCAGTAAACCACCGTAGCGATGGTCACCAGCGTCATAAAGAACACGCCGGTCGCGCCGCGATTGCCTTTAAACACTTTATCCGACATCCAGCCGCACAGCAGCGTGCCGGGGATGCCCGCATATTCATACAGGAAATAGGCCCAGGAGGATTTATCCAGCGCGAAATGCTTCACCTCTTTCAGATAAGTCGGTGACCAGTCGAGAATACCGTAGCGCAGCAGGTAAACGAACACGTTAGCCAACGCGATATACCACAGCAGTTTATTCGGCAGGATGTACTGCATAAAAATCTGTTTCGCCGTTAACTCCTGTTCATGCTGCGCGTTGTAGTCGGGCGGGTAATCGTTTTTGTACTCTTCAATCGGCGGCAGGCCGCAAGACTGCGGCGTATCGCGCATCAACGCAAACGCGATCAGGGCGATAGCGATAGCGGTAAACGCGGGCATATAGAACGCCGCTTTCCAGTCGTTGAACCACGCCATCCCCAGCAAGAACAGCAGAGGAGGGATACCGCCGCCAACGTTATGCGCGCAGTTCCAGACGGAAACAATGCCGCCGCGCTCTTTCTGCGACCACCAGTGAACCATGGTACGTCCGCAGGGCGGCCAGCCCATGCCCTGAAACCAGCCGCAGAGAAACAGCAGCGTAAACATCACCAGAATGCTGGAGGTCGCCCAGGGGACAAAGCCCATCACCAGCATCACCAGCGCGGCCAAAATCAGCCCGGCAGGCAGGAAAAAGCGAGGGTTTGAGCGGTCAGAGACTGAGCCCATAATAAATTTTGAAAAGCCGTAGGCGATAGAAATGCCGGAAAGCGCAAAGCCGAGATCGCCGCGCGAAAAGCCCTGTTCCACCAGATAGGGCATCGCCAGCGCAAAATTCTTGCGCACCAGATAATAAGCGGCATAGCCAAAAAAGATGCCGATGAAAATCTGCCAACGCAAACGGCGGTAAAGCGGATCGGTGCGATCCGCCGCCACAGGGGATTGATGCGGTGCTGGCTTAAAAACGCTAAGCATAAAAAGGTCTCCAGAGACACAAAATGGTTTTAAACGCCCATGAAATGAGCAAAAAGAGATATTTGACTAACGGATGTTCTATTTCGCGCAAAGGATAGGCACTGGCGAAAACGGCGGTTGTGAGGAAGGGCGCAAATGTTACATTTTTATGACGATGTGTTATGGATATGTCACAAAAAACGCTTTTAGTGGCGCTTTAGCAGCGCAAAGGAGCGGGTTTATTTGATCGGGAAACTTTTTCGCTTTCGCGTATCACCCAATGAAAAGCAGTAGTCGGCGGATAAATAAACAGATGTCAACCAGATAGTCACTAACGCACAAGCGCATTCCGTTACAATGGCGCTCTGTTTAATTATGGGATCTCTCTTGTGGCGTTACTGATCATCACCACTATTTTGTGGGCCTTCTCATTCAGCCTGATTGGGGTTTACCTGGCGGGGCAGGTGGACAGCGTATTTTCCGTGCTGGTGCGCCTGGTCCTGGCGGCGCTGGTGTTTCTGCCTTTTCTGCGCTGGCGCGGGTATCGCGCCTCGACGCTGATGCTCTATATGCTGGTGGGCATGATGCAGCTGGGCGTTATGTATCTGCTGAGCTTTGAAGCCTATCTCTATCTGAGCGTGCCGGAATTCCTGCTGTTCACCGTCATGACGCCGCTTTACGTCACGTTGATTTACGATCTGCTCAGCGGGCGGGGCGTACGCATCGGCTATCTGTTTAGCGCGCTGTTAGCGGTGCTGGGTGCGGCAATTATTCGCTATGACCAAATCAGCGACCACTTCTGGACGGGTTTGATTCTGGTACAGCTGGCCAATATCTGTTTTGCTATCGGCATGGTGGGCTATAAACGCCTGCAGGAAACGCGTCCGATGCCGCAGCATACCGCTTTTTCCTGGTTCTATATGGGCGCGGTGCTGGTCGCGATCGTGGCGTGGTTTTTGTGGGGCAATCCGCAGAAGTTACCTACTACCCATCTGCAATGGGGCATTCTGATTTGGTTGGGCATCGCCGCATCGGGGCTGGGTTACTTTATGTGGAACTACGGCGCGACGCAGGTTGATGCCGGTACGCTGGGCATTATGAATAATATGCATGTTCCGGCGGGGCTGCTGGTTAACCTGGCTATCTGGCAGGAGCGGCCGGACTGGCCGTCATTCATTGTTGGCGGCGGATTGATTGTCGCCTCGTTGTGGATACATCGACGCTGGGTGCGCTAAGCGAAACGACCGGCGTTAACCATTACGCCGGTATGCTTTTCTCTTGAAAAGGATTATGCGGATTACGGTGTGGGTCAGATTTTTATTAATTAGCTGACTGAAAAGGCAACCGCAGCGGGCGGGTTAGCGGGCCGCCCAACATGAAAATTTATCCTGTTGGCAACGCACTACGCGAGGCATCGCGCACAAACGGCAGATGCTGACAGGCGTGCTGGCGCGCCGAGCGAATAAATCCGTCAATCACCGGCTGGCGCTGTTCGCCATCCCTCACCGCCGCGTAGAGACGGCTCCATAAACCTGCACCCAGCGTTTTGGTAGTGATCAATCCCTGACGCTCAAAGTTTTCCACCACCCAGTGCGGCAGGGCGGCGATGCCCATATGCGCCGCCACCATCTGTACCAGCAGCAGCGTGTTATCGACGCTTTTCAGCGCCGGGCTGACGCCTGCGGGCTGCAAGAAATGTCGCCAGATATCCAGCCGCTGACGCTGCACCGGATAAATCATCAACACTTCATGCGCTAAATCTTCCGGCGTGATGGTGGCAACCTTCGCCAGTGGATGATCCGGCGCCAGCACCAGACGCACCTCGAAATCAAACATCGGCGAATAGTGCAATCCGCTACGCGGCAGAATATCTGATGTCAGCACCACATCCAGCTCGCCCTGCTGTAGCGCAGGCTGCGGATCGAAGGTGACGCCCGATTTAAAGTCCATGATCACCTGCGGCCAGCTTTGCCGGAAAGTATCCAGCGCGGGCGTCAGCCACTGAATACAGCTGTGACATTCAATGGCGATGCGCAGCGTAGCCTGATGCGGCTCATGGCAGGCCTGTAGCGCCTGCTGAATCTGCGGCAGCACCTGTTCCGCCAGCTGCAACAATATCTCTCCCTGCGGCGTAAAGCGCAGCGGCTGACTTTTGCGTACAAACAGGCGGAAACCGAGGCGTTGCTCCAGATCGCTGAATTGATGAGATAACGCCGACTGCGTCTGATGAAGCTGCGCCGCCGCTGCGGCCAGAGAGCCGGTATTCCTGAGAGCCTGCAGCGTTCGCAGGTGCCTGATTTCGATCATGAGAGTCCTTCACATCGATAATGAACAATTTGCGCTTGAGGAATATACACTACCTGCAGATTATAGCGGTGTAAACATCTGGACGGCTAAACATCTTGATCGGCCCGCCATTTTACGTTCGGGCAGGGTTTGTAACCCGAGAAACGGCACCGCGCCCCGGTTGATGCGCTGGTCGTACGTAAACTGGCTGTGCCGATACCGCCAACTCATTACGCTTTAATGGAGAAACAGCATGACCATTTTGAATCATACGCTCGGCTTTCCTCGTGTCGGCCTGCGCCGTGAACTGAAAAAAGCGCAGGAAAGCTACTGGGCTGGTAACAGCAGCCAGCAAGATTTGCTGGCAGTGGGCCGCGAACTGCGCGCTCGCCACTGGCAACAGCAAAAAGAAGCGGGCGTGGATTTGCTGCCGGTAGGCGATTTCGCCTGGTACGATCATGTTCTGACCACCAGCCTGCTGCTCGGTAACGTTCCGGCGCGCCATCAGAACACGGACGGTTCGGTGGATCTGGACACGCTGTTCCGTATCGGCCGTGGTCGTGCGCCAACCGGCGAGCCTGCCGCTGCCGCTGAAATGACTAAATGGTTTAACACCAACTATCACTACATGGTGCCGGAATTCAGTAAAGGTCAGCAGTTTCGCCTGAGCTGGACGCAGCTGCTGGATGAAGTGGATGAGGCGCTGGCGCTGGGTCACAAAGTGAAGCCGGTGCTGCTGGGGCCGGTGACCTATCTGTGGCTGGGCAAAGTCAAAGGCGAGCAGTTCGATCGTCTGACGCTGCTGAACGATATCCTGCCGGTTTATCAGCAGGTGCTGGCTGAGCTGGCGAAGCGTGACATTGAATGGGTGCAAATTGATGAGCCCGCGCTGGTGCTGGAGCTGCCGCAGGTGTGGCTGGATGCCTTTAAACCGGCTTATGAGGCGCTGCAGGGGCAGAGCAAACTGCTGTTAACCACCTATTTCGACAGTATTGGTCAGAACATCAATACCATTCGTGCGCTGCCGGTGCAGGGCCTGCATGTGGATCTGGTTCATGGGCAGGACGATATCGCCAGCCTGAATCAGCAGATTCCCGCCTCATGGCTGCTCTCCGTGGGCGTGATCAACGGCCGTAACGTCTGGCGTGCCGATCTCAGCAGCTGGTTCGAGCGCCTGCAACCGCTGGTAAGCCAGCGTCAGCAGCTGTGGCTCGGCTCTTCCTGCTCGCTGCTGCACAGCCCTATCGATCTCAATAGCGAAACCCGTCTGGATGAGGAAGTAAAAAGTTGGTTCTCCTTCGCGTTGCAGAAGTGCGGCGAGCTGGCGCTGCTGAGCCAGGCGCTGAACAATAATGATGCGGCCGCGCTGGAAGCCTGGAGCGCACCGATTCGCGCCCGCCGTCACTCTTCTCGCGTGCATAACGCGGCGGTGGCACAGCGACTGGCAGCGATCAACGCTCAGGACAGCGAGCGTCAAAGCAGCTATAGCGAGCGCGCTCAGGCACAGCGCCAGCGTTTCCAGCTACCGGCATGGCCAACCACCACCATTGGCTCCTTCCCGCAAACCACCGAGATCCGCGGCCTGCGTCTTGATTTCAAACAGGGACGCCTTGACGGCAATCACTATCGCACCGGCATTGCTGAGCATATTAAGCAGGCGATCGCCGAGCAGGAGCGTCTGGGGCTGGATGTGCTGGTGCATGGAGAAGCTGAGCGTAACGACATGGTGGAATACTTCGGCGAGCATCTGGACGGTTTTGTTTTTACGCAAAACGGCTGGGTACAGAGCTACGGTTCCCGCTGCGTGAAGCCGCCGGTGATTATTGGCGATGTCAGCCGTCCGGAAGCGATTACCGTTGAGTGGGCGAAATATGCCCAGTCGCTGACCAGCAAGCCGGTAAAAGGCATGCTGACCGGCCCGGTCACCATTCTTTGCTGGTCTTTCCCGCGTGAGGACGTTTCACGTGAAACCATCGCCAAACAGATTGCGCTGGCGCTGCGTGACGAAGTGGCAGATTTGGAAAAAGCGGGCATCGGGATTATCCAGATTGACGAACCGGCGCTGCGTGAAGGCTTGCCGCTGCGTAAGTCTGACTGGGCCGCCTATCTGACCTGGGCCGTGGACGCGTTCCGCCTTAACGCCGCCGTGGCGCAGGATGATACCCAGATCCACACCCATATGTGTTACTGCGAGTTCAACGACATCATGGATTCCATCGCCGCGCTGGATGCGGATGTGATTACTATCGAAACGTCACGTTCCGATATGGAACTGTTGGAATCTTTTGAAGAGTTTGAATATCCGAATGAAATTGGCCCGGGCGTGTATGACATTCACTCGCCGAACGTGCCTGACGTCGAATGGATGGAAGCGCTGCTGCGTAAAGCGGCGCAGCGTATTCCGGTAGAGCGTCTGTGGGTGAACCCGGACTGCGGCCTGAAAACCCGTGGCTGGACCGAAACGCGCCTGGCGCTGGCGAATATGGTGCAGGCAGCGCAGAAACTGCGTGCGGAAAATCGTTGATTTCAACGTGTTGATACCAACAGGGGCGCTAAGCGCCCCTTTTTTTTACCGATCGGCAGGCTTCACGCCATATTGATGGAACCAGGCGAGCATACGTTGCCAACCATCTTTGGCTGATTCTTCATGGTAGCTCGGACGATAATCGGCGTTAAACGCGTGTCCGGCTTCCGGGTAAACGATAATTTCCGCCGTGGCGTTAGCCGCATGCAGCGCCTGCCGCATTGAATCAACGCTTTCCAGCGGAATACCTTCATCTTTTGCGCCATACAGGCCCAGCACCGGCGCGTTTAAATCAACGGCAGCATCAATCGGGTGCGTTGGCTGTTTCAGGGTTTTTTCGCCGGTCAGACGGCCATACCAGGCGACGCCCGCCTTCAGCTGCGGATTGTGCGCCGCATAAAGCCAGACAATGCGGCCGCCCCAGCAAAAGCCGGTAATTGCCATATTGCGCATATCACCGCCATGTTTTGCCGCCCAGTTGGCAACGTGATCGAGATCCGCCAGCACCTGCGCATCAGGCACGTTACTGACGATGTTTTTCAGTAATTGCTGAATGTCGCTATATTCGCTGGGATCGCCCTGGCGGAAATAAAGCTCCGGCGCCACCGCCAGATAGCCTTCCGCCGCCAGACGACGGCAAATATCGCGGATATGCTCATGTACGCCAAAAATCTCCTGTACCACCAGCACTACCGGCAGCGGGCCGTTGGCCTCTTTCGGGCGCGCATACCAGGCGGGCATATTTTCGCCCTGCGTATTGATGGTGGTTTCGCCGCCCTGGATGGCGTCGTTGTGCGTAATAATGGTTGTCGCGGCGGTTGGCGATACGGCCGGGGCGAACCCGTTATCGCCCTGTTTTTCGCCCAGGTTGTTTTCGGTTTTCATTGTTATCTCCGTGCTGCTATTAGCGCAATCCGGTAACTATAGCCAAAATCAGCCAAAGGCTCCGGCCTGCATGTCCGCTTTCTCTTTAACATTCTGCTGGATAAATACACACAGCAACTTGTAGCAAACCGGTGAAGCAGAGTGCTTTAATGTGATTGTTATCACGTTATTTTTTAAGGTGAATGTAACTTTCATTTTCTGAAGTGATTAATCTCACATATTTTTTAGCGGGCTTACCGTAGAGTAGCCGCCAACAGGTGAATTTTCTCAGGAGGGGTTATGGCCCAGTCAGATGTGTTTCATTTAGGACTAACTAAAGCAGACTTGCAGGGCGCGACGCTGGCGATTGTGCCGGGCGATCCGGAGCGCGTGAAAAAGATTGCGTCGCTGATGGATAATCCCCAGGCGCTGGCTTCGCACCGTGAGTTTACCAGCTGGCGTGCTGAGCTGGATGGCAAAGCGGTGATTGTCTGCTCAACCGGTATCGGCGGCCCTTCGACCTCTATTGCCGTGGAAGAACTGGCCCAGCTGGGCATCCGTACTTTCCTGCGTGTTGGTACCACCGGCGCGATCCAGCCCGATATTAATGTCGGTGATGTACTGGTGACCACGGCGGCGGTGCGTCTGGATGGTGCCAGCCTGCACTTTGCGCCGATGGAGTTTCCAGCCGTTGCCGATTTCGCCTGTACTACCGCGCTGGTTGAGGCGGCGAAAGCCGCTGGCAACACGCCGCACATTGGCGTGACCGCCTCCTCTGATACCTTCTACCCAGGCCAGGAGCGTTATGACACCTTCTCGGGTCGCGTGGTGAGCCGTTTCCAGGGCTCCATGAAAGAGTGGCAGCAGATGGGCGTGCTGAACTATGAGATGGAGTCCGCGACGCTGTTAACCATGTGCGCCAGCCAGGGCCTGCGCGCCGGGATGGTAGCTGGCGTGATCGTTAACCGTACGCAAAAAGAGATTCCTGACGCCGCGACCATGAAGCAGACCGAAAGTAACGCGGTAGCGATTGTGGTGGATGCCGCGCGCCGCCTGCTGGCGTAATTTTCCGCGCCGTGGCGAAAGGTTTACGCCGCCCCGGTGAAGGGCGAACGGTGTTTTCAGGGCTGGCTTATTGTCAGCCCGTTTTTTATCTGGACATTGATACAGTGCGCCTCTACCTTGGCTCTGTTTGTAGCAGGAAGGAGAGGGTGCGGTGGATAACCAGCTTATTGTTGGGATCGCTTTGGCGCTGGCCGGTGTGCTGGCCGGTTGGCTGTTTGCGCATTTTCGCATTGCCGGGCAGCTGGCCGCGCAGGAAACGGAGCGGCGTCTGTTGGAGCAGGCGTTGGCGCAGGCAAAGCAGCAGGAAGCGCAACAGCAGCAGCAGCGTCAGGCGGAACAACAGCAGCAACAGCTGCGCGACAAAGAGCTGCGTCAGCTGCATGGCGCGCTGACCGCCGCCCAGGAAAAGCTCCAGCATTTTGACTACTGGCGTAATGAGAGCGAACAGCTCAGCCGTGAACTGCGTAATCAGCTGGAGGTCAACAGCGCGCAGGAAGCGGAACTGCGTGAAGTCACTATCCGCCTCGAAGAGACCCGCCTCGCCGCTGAAGAGAAACAGCGTCTGCTAACCAATAGCGAACAGCGTCTGAGCGCGCAGTTTGAGAATCTCGCCAACCGAATTTTTGAACAGAGCGGCCGTCGCGTTGATGAACAAAACCGTCAAAGCCTGAACGGGCTGATTACGCCGCTGCGTGAGCAGCTGGACGGCTTCCGTCGTCAGGTGCAGGAAAGCTTTGGTCAGGAAGCGCGTGAGCGTCATACGCTGACGCATGAAATTCGCAACCTACAGCAGCTGAATGCGCAAATGGCGCAGGAGGCGATCAATCTCACCAAAGCGCTGAAAGGCGACAATAAAACCCAGGGAAACTGGGGCGAAGTGGTGCTGAGCCGCGTGCTGGAGGCTTCCGGCCTGCGCGACGGGCATGAATATGAAACGCAGGTGAATATTCAGGTTGATGCGCAAAGCCGCATGCAGCCGGACGTGATTGTGCGTTTGCCACAGGGCAAAGATGTGGTGATCGACGCGAAAATGACGCTGGTCGCCTATGAGCGCTATTTTAACGCCGATGATGAAGCCACGCGTGAGCAGGCGATCGGCGAGCATATCACCGCTATTCGCGGCCACATTCGTCTGCTCAGCCGTAAAGATTATCAACAATTGCCCGGTTTACGCTCGCTGGATTATGTGTTGATGTTTATCCCTATTGAGCCTGCCTTTTTGCTGGCGATAGATCGTCAGCCGGAGCTGATTAGCGAAGCCCTGAAGCACAATATTATGCTGGTTAGCCCAACCACGCTGCTGGTGGCGCTGCGTACCATTAATAACCTCTGGCGCTATGAGCATCAGAGCCGCAACGCGCAGCGTATCGCCGATCGCGCCGCGCGGTTATACGATAAAATGCGGCTGTTTGTGGATGATATGACCAGCATGGGACAGCATCTCGACAGAGCGCAGGAAAGCTATAATCAGGCGATGAAAAAGCTTTCGCAGGGGCGTGGCAACCTGATTGCCCAGAGCGAAGGTTTTCGGCATCTGGGCGTGGAAATAAAGCGCAGTATTAACCCAAGGCTGGTGGAGCAGGCGCTGCCGGAGGCCGGAAGCGCGGACGACGAAGAGTCGGCGCGCATCGGGGCGGAAAGCGCGCCGCAACAGGGCGCTGTGGCGTGGCACGACAGCATTCGGCAACGATGAATAACGCCGGGCTCACGTGCCTGACTACGGGTACTCTGTTACACTGCAAAGATATTTGATTGTGGAGCAGGTGAAGCAGATGGCAGATGAATCCAGGGACACGACACATTTCGGTTTTCGTACCGTAGCTAAAGACGAAAAAGCGGACATGGTAGCGGGCGTATTTCATTCCGTTGCCGCCAAATATGATCTGATGAACGATTTGATGTCGATGGGTATCCATCGTATCTGGAAGCGTTTCACTATTGATTGCAGCGGCGTGCGCCGTGGGCAACGCGTGTTGGATTTGGCCGGTGGCACCGGCGATTTAACCGCAAAATTTTCCCGTCTGGTTGGCGATACCGGGCAGGTTGTGCTGGCGGACATTAACAGTTCCATGCTGAAAATGGGCCGTGAAAAGCTGCGCAACAACGGCGTTATCGGCAACGTCAATTATGTACAAGCGAATGCTGAAGCGCTGCCTTTCCCGGATAACTATTTCGATTGCATCACCATCTCTTTCGGCCTGCGTAACGTAACGGAAAAAGAGAAGGCGCTCGCCTCGATGTTTCGCGTTCTGAAGCCAGGCGGACGTTTGTTGGTTCTGGAGTTTTCTAAACCGGTACTGGAACCCGTGAGTAAAGTGTACGACGCTTACTCATTCCATGTGTTGCCGCGTATCGGCGAGCTGGTGGCGAAAGATGCTGAAAGCTATCGCTATCTGGCGGAATCGATCCGCATGCATCCCGATCAGGAGACGTTAAAGTCGATGATGATGGATGCCGGTTTCGAAAACACTTCGTATCACAACCTGACGGGCGGGATTGTCGCTCTGCACCGTGGGTTCAAGTTTTAAGCAGGAAAGCGAATGACGTTAACCCCGCTGTTAACCGCCGGTCTGGAGACCGCACTGAATCGAATTCTTTATCGCGATCGCGGCCTGAAAGCGGCCCGGCAGCGTTTGAATGGTAAGGTTTTACAGCTCCGGTTACAGGAGCTGTCGCAGCCGGTGACGCTGGTGTTCAGCGAACATCAGGTGGACGTGCTGGGCGAATGGCAGGACCGCTGCGATTGCACGGTGACCACCCGCCTGTCGCTGCTGCCGAAACTGCGTGACCGCCAGCAGCTGACCGGCATGATCCGCAGCGGCGAGCTGGAAGTCGAGGGCGATCTGCAGGTGGTGCAGCAGTTTTCCGCGCTGGTTGATATGGCCGAACTCGATCCGGCGGAATATCTGGCGCCCTGGACCGGCGATATCGTCGCGCAGGGCATCAGCAACGTCGCGCGCCGTGGGCTACAACTGTTGCGTGGCGATCTTCAGCGCAAGCAGCGCTACCTGACGGAAACCCTGACCGAAGAGTGGCGCGTGGCGCCAGGTCAGCTGGAAATGGCCTGGTATGGCGAAGAAGTTGACGCGCTGGCGCGTCAGGCCAGCCTGCTGGAACAACGTCTGCAACAGCTGGAGGCTAAATGACGCCCGGAGAACTGCGCCGCCTCTACTTCATTATCAAAGTCTTCCTGAGCTACGGCCTGGATGAGCTGATTCCCCGCCTGCGTATTACGCTGCCGATTCGCCTTTGGCGTCGCGGTATCTTCTGGCTGCCTAACCGACACAAAGAGCTGGAGCTGGGCGTGCGCCTGCGTATGGCGCTGGAGGAATTAGGGCCGGTCTGGATCAAGTTCGGTCAGATGATGTCTACCCGCCGCGATTTGTTCCCGCCGTTGATTGCCGATCAGCTGGCGATTTTACAGGATCGCGTTGCGCCTTTTGACGGCAAGCTGGCGAAAGAGCAGATTGAAAAATCGCTGGGCGGCCCGCTGGAAGCCTGGTTTGATGATTTTGATATCACGCCGCTGGCCTCTGCCTCTATCGCGCAGGTTCATACCGCAACGCTGAAAGAGAATGGCAAGGCGGTGGTGATCAAAGTGATTCGCCCCGATATTCTGCCGGTGATCAAAGCGGATATGCGCCTGATCTACCGTCTGGCCCGCTGGCTGCCGCGTCTGATGCCGGAAAGCCGCCGTCTGCGTCCGGTGGAAGTGGTGGCGGACTACGAAAAAACCCTGATTGATGAGCTGAATCTGCTGCGTGAAGCGGCAAACTCAATCCAGCTGCGCCGTAACTTTGAAAACAGCAATTTGCTCTACGTACCGGAAGTCTATTCCGACTACTGTAGCGAAACGATGCTGGTGATGGAGCGCATCTACGGTATTCCCATTAATGATGTGGTGGCGCTGGAACAGCATGGCGTCAATATGCGGCTGCTGGCAGAGCGGGGCGTTCAGGTCTTCTTTACCCAAGTGTTCCGCGACAGCTTTTTCCATGCGGATATGCATCCCGGTAATATTTTCGTTAGCTATGAACATCCGCACGATCCGCTCTATATCGGTATCGACTGCGGCATTGTCGGTTCATTGAACAAAGCCGATAAGCGCTACCTGGCGGAAAACTTTATCGCGTTCTTTAACCGCGATTACCGTAAAGTCGCCGAGCTGCACGTCGATTCCGGCTGGGTACCCGCCAATACCAATGTTGAAGATTTTGAATTTGCGATTCGTACCGTTTGCGAACCGATTTTTGAAAAGCCGCTGGCAGAGATCTCGTTTGGGCATGTGTTGCTGAACCTGTTCAATACCGCGCGCCGCTTTAATATGGAAGTGCAGCCGCAGCTGGTGCTGCTGCAGAAAACGCTGCTCTATATCGAAGGCGTAGGCCGTCAGCTTTATCCGCAGCTCGATTTGTGGAAAACCGCGAAGCCGTTCCTGGAAGAGTGGATTAAAGACCAGGTGGGGATCCCGGCGATCATCCGTTCGGTTAAAGAGAAAGCGCCGTTCTGGGCCGAACGCCTGCCGGAGCTGCCGGATCTGTTTTATGACAGCCTGCGTCAGCACAAGCGTTTGCAGTTCAGCGTTGATCGGCTGGCTAACGAGCTGAGCGTGCAGCGTGAAAGGCAGCATCAGTCGCGCTATCTGTTCGGTATCGGCGCAACCTTGCTGCTGGGCGGCACGGCGCTGGTGATTACGCGTCCCGGCATGGAAGTGCTGCCGACGGTGATGATCGTCGCCGGTTTGTTGGCCTGGGTTATTGGCTGGCGGCGTTCAGCGTGATCGTTTGTCAGGAAAGGTAAAATTCCTTTTTGTGGTCAGGGCGGCGGGCTTACGCATCGTCACCGGGCCATAAGCTGGGGTATACTGCCTTTTCACATGTTTTAGACTTTTCATCAGGGGCATACTCATGGGCGGTATTAGCATTTGGCAGTTACTTATCATTGCCGTGATCGTGGTTCTTCTTTTCGGTACCAATAAATTACGTACGCTTGGTTCTGATTTGGGTTCATCCATCAAAGGCTTTAAAAAAGCGATGGGCGATGAAGATAAAGACGCGTCTAAACAGCAGGATGCAGAATTTGAAGCCCGGCCGCTAACTGATAAGCAGGCGACCACGGTAAACAAAGAAGAAGCCAAAAAAGATAAAGAGCAGGTATAACAGGTGTTCGACATAGGTTTTAGCGAACTGGTTTTGGTGTTCGTTATTGGGCTGGTCGTGCTTGGGCCGCAGCGTTTGCCGGTGGCAGTGAAAACGGTGGTTGGCTGGATTCGCGCCATGCGTTCGCTGGCGGCCAACGTGCAAAACGAGCTGGCGCAAGAGCTAAAGCTACAGGAGCTGCAGGACAGCCTGAAAAAAGTCGAGCAGGCCAGCAAGAATACCCTTTCTCCGGAACTGAAAGAGTCGATGGAAGAGCTGCGTAAATCCGCAGATTCTATGCGTCGCTCTTATCTGGGCGAAAATGAACAGGCCGATGACGAAGCGCATACCATTCATAACCCGCTGATTAAGCATCCGCAGGATGAACATACCGGCGTAACGCCAGCCACGGCGGATCATCAGGCCAGCGCGCCGGAGCAAAAACCCACGACAGAAGGCGAAGAAATCGCTCCGGCAGTAAAACCGGTTGCGGCGGCCGCTTCTGCGCCGAGCATGCCGCCAATGCCCGCTGGCCAGGCGAGCGCTGCCGCCGCTGCGCCAAAGGTTTCACCCGAGACGTCTGCGGCGTCTTCTCAACCAACAATGAATGATAACCATGGCCGTTGAAGATACCCAACCGCTGATCAGCCATCTGATCGAGCTACGCAAGCGGCTGCTGAACTGCATTATTGCCGTGCTGGTGATTTTTCTGGCGCTGGTTTACTTCTCTAACGATATTTATCAGCTGGTAGCAGAACCGCTTATCAGGCAGCTGCCGGTTGGCGCCAGCATGATTGCCACCGATGTCGCCTCGCCGTTTCTGACGCCGATCAAGCTCACCATTATCGTTTCCGTTTTCCTTGCGGTTCCGGTGATTCTCTATCAGATTTGGGCCTTCGTGGCGCCCGCGCTCTATCGTCATGAACGCCGCCTGGTGATGCCGCTGCTGTTCTCCAGCAGCATGCTGTTCTACATCGGCGTGGCTTTCGCCTATTTCGTGGTGTTCCCGATGGCGTTCGGCTTTTTTGCGAAAACCGCGCCACAGGGCGTCACCATGGCGACCGACATCGCCAGCTATCTCGACTTCGTGATGACGCTGTTTATGGCCTTCGGCGTTGCCTTCGAGGTGCCGGTGGCGATCATTCTGCTGTGCTGGACCGGCGTTACTTCGCCGGAAATGCTGCGGCAGAAGCGTCCTTATATGCTGGTCGGCGCGTTTGTTGTCGGTATGCTGTTAACCCCGCCCGATGTTTTTTCGCAAACTTTGCTCGCTATTCCGATGTACTGCCTGTTTGAGGTTGGCGTATTCTGTTCGCGCTTCTATGTTGGCAAAGGGCGTCAGGCGAGTGAAGAAGAGCACGAAACCGAATCCTGACGCTCAGCGCAGGGCCCGCTGCGGCGGGGAAAATTCATCGCTAACCGCCCATTTGGGCGGTTATTATTTTCAGGACATACCATGTTTGATATCGGTGTAAACCTGACCAGCACGCAGTTTGCGAAAGATCGGGAACAGGTTGTGACGCGCGCGCGCGAAGCAGGCCTCACCGGCATGCTGATTACCGGCACCAACGCGCTGGAAAGCCAGCAGGCACAAAGCCTGGCGCAGCGCCATCCCGATTTCTGCTGGTCAACGGCAGGGATCCATCCTCATCACGCCAGCGAATGGTCGGCGGATACCGCAGCAACGCTGCGGCGGCTGGCGGAAAGCCCGCAGGTGGTGGCTATCGGCGAATGTGGGCTGGATTTTAACCGTAACTTTTCTGCGCATAATCAGCAGGAATACGCTTTCGACGCGCAGCTGGCGCTGGCCGCCGATCTGCAAATGCCGGTGTTTCTGCACTGTCGCGACGCGCATGAACGCTTTATGGCGGTGCTCCGACCGTGGCTGCCGCGTTTGTCTGGCGCGGTGGTGCATTGCTTTACCGGTACGGCGGATGAGCTGGCGGAGTGCCTGGCGGCAGGATTATCAATCGGTATTACCGGCTGGGTATGCGACGAACGTCGCGGCATGCAGCTGCGCGAGCTGTTGCCGCAGATCCCGGCAGAGCGGCTGCTGCTGGAAACAGATGCGCCTTATCTGCTGCCGCGCGATATGCGCCCAAGGCCAACGTCACGTCGTAATGAGCCCTGTTTTCTGCCGCACATTGTGCAGCAGGTGGCGCTATGGCGCGGAGAAGAGGCCGCCTGGCTGGCACAGCAAACGGACGCTAACAGCCGCCGTCTGTTTCGCCTCTAAGCGACAGGCTGAAAGGCGAGGCGGTAACAGCCTCAGGCTTTGCGGAACAGGCTGTTCTCCACGCTTTGTTTAACCTGCTTATTCAGCAGGTTAAGCAGCAGCATTGAGCGCGCTTCGCCGTCAGGCTCGGTGAAAATCGCTTCCAGTCCTTCCAGCGCGCCCTTCACGATCACCACTTTATCACCCGGGCCTGGCGTGTCAGGGTCGACCATCGTTTCCGGCGTCTCGGTGCGTAGCGCATCAATCACATCGGGCGGCACGTTGGCCGGTTGCGTACCGAAACGCACAAAGTGACTTACGCCGCGCGTGGCACTGATTGTGGTGGTATGAATCGCTTCCGGATCAAATTCAATAAAAAGATAATTGGGGAACAGCGGCTCTTCTACCGTGGTCCTTTTGCCGCGCACAATTTTTTCCATAGCAATCATCGGGCTAAGGCAATTTACCGCCTGCCGCTCCAGATGCTCTTTCGCGCGTAATAACTGACCACGTTTACAGTAAAGAAGGTACCAGGATTCCATAATGTCACTTTCCAATTATTGAAGCTTAAGAATAGCAAAACTGCTTTCAAATCGATAGCGGGTTAACTATCTATCAGGGCCAGCGCCAAAGCGGGTTTGTTGGCGCAGGGCGTGCCTGTAAGAGGCAAAAACGCGCGCTATCGGCGGTTATCAGGCACAAATTTTAGAATTGAAAATTGACGAAGGCGGCGTCCGTGGTTCAGACTCGCAGCGCAACCTGTTAATGAAACGTGACTGACTCAACGGGCTCTGCGCTACAGGTGTTGTTTCCATGTTGGTAGCAGGCACACAAACCTCAGCATAGCCGTTGAATCCTCCTTATAATGGCTGATTCTGCGGCCTGAATAATGAATCTGATGAAATACCACGACTTACGCGAGTTCCTTGCGCTGCTTGAACAGCGTGGCGAGTTAAAACGTATAACGCTGGAGGTCGATCCCATTCTGGAGATGACCGAGATCGCTGACCGCACTTTACGCGCGGGCGGCCCGGCCCTGCTGTTTGAAAACCCGAAAGGCTATGACATGCCGGTGCTGTGCAACCTGTTTGGTACGCCCAAACGCGTGGCGCTGGGCATGGGCCAGGAAGAGGTCAGCGCATTGCGCGAAGTCGGCGAACTGCTGGCGTTTCTGAAAGAGCCGGAGCCGCCAAAAGGGTTCCGCGATCTGTTCGATAAAATGCCGCGCTTTAAGCAGGTGCTGAATATGCCGACCAAACGGCTGCGCAGCGCGCCCTGTCAGGAACAGGTATGGCAGGGCGATGAAGTGGATTTATCGCGCATTCCGGTCATGCAGTGCTGGCCGGACGATGCCGCGCCGCTGATAACCTGGGGATTAACGGTAACGCGCGGCCCGCATAAAGAACGGCAGAATCTGGGTATTTATCGTCAGCAGGTGATTGGCAAAAATCGTCTGATCATGCGCTGGCTCTCCCATCGCGGCGGCGCGCTTGATTTTCAGGAGTGGTGCAAAGCTCACCCTGGCGAACGTTTCCCGGTTGCGGTGGCGCTGGGCGCGGATCCGGCCACTATTCTTGGCGCGGTGACGCCGGTGCCCGATACCTTATCGGAATATGCGTTCGCTGGCCTGCTGCGCGGTACCAAATCGGAAGTGGTGAAGTGCCTTTCCAACGATCTGGAAGTGCCCGCCAGCGCGGAAATTGTGCTGGAAGGCTATATCGAGCCTGGCGACATGGCGCCGGAAGGGCCGTATGGCGATCACACCGGATACTATAATGAAGTCGATGACTTCCCGGTATTTACCGTGACCCATATTACGCAACGTCGTAATGCCATCTATCATTCAACCTATACCGGCCGTCCGCCCGATGAACCCGCGGTGCTGGGCGTGGCGCTGAATGAAGTGCTGGTGCCGATTCTGATTAAACAGTTCCCGGAAATTGTCGATTTCTATCTGCCGCCGGAGGGCTGCTCTTATCGACTGGCGGTGGTGACCATGAAGAAACAGTACGCCGGTCATGCCAAGCGCGTGATGATGGGCGTCTGGTCATTCCTGCGGCAGTTTATGTATACCAAGTTTGTGATCGTGTGCGATGACGATGTGAATGCGCGTGACTGGAATGATGTGATCTGGGCGATTACCACGCGTATGGATCCGGCGCGCGATACGGTACTGATCGAAAACACGCCGATCGACTATCTTGACTTCGCCTCTCCGGTTTCGGGGCTGGGGTCTAAAATGGGCCTGGACGCCACCAACAAATGGCCGGGCGAAACCCAGCGTGAATGGGGCCGTCCGATTGTGAAGGATCCGGCGGTGACGGCGCGCGTCGATGCCATTTGGGATCGGTTGGGGATTTTTAACGATTTGCCGCCACGCTAAGGGCGCAAATTACGCAATGACGACCCGACAGAGGGAACGCATGACAACGTTAAGCTGTAAAGTGACCTCGGTAGAAGCGATTACCGATACTGTTTATCGGGTACGACTGGTGCCGGAGGCGGATTTTAGCTTCCGCGCCGGACAGTATTTGATGGTAGTGATGGATGAGCGCGATAAGCGCCCGTTCTCTCTGGCGTCGACGCCGATGGAAAAAGATATTATCGAACTGCATATTGGGGCCTCGGAACTCAATCTGTATGCGATGGCGGTAATGGAACGCATTCAGCAGCAGCGGGAAGTGGTGGTGGATATTCCGCACGGCGACGCCTGGCTGCGTGAAGAGAGCCAGCGTCCCATGATTTTGATTGCTGGCGGCACCGGCTTTTCCTACGCCCGTTCCATCCTGCTGACGGCGCTGGCGCAGCAGCCGGATCGCGATATTTCTATCTACTGGGGCGGTCGTGAAAGCCATCACCTGTACGATCTGGAAGAGCTGAACGCGCTGGCGGTGCGTCATGCCAATCTGAAAGTGGTGCCGGTTGTTGAACAGACCGGTGCCGAGTGGCAAGGGCGCAGCGGTACTGTCCTGACGGCGGTGATGCAGGATTTCGGCACCCTTGCTGAGCATGATATTTATATCGCCGGGCGCTTTGAAATGGCAAAAATCGCGCGCGAGCGGTTTTGTGCCGAGCGCGGCGCGCAGGAAGCGCATATTTATGGCGATGCTTTCGCCTTTATTTAAGCGCAGCGAAAGGGCGGCATCGTTGCCGCCCTCGCTCACTAAGCCCACCGTTGACCGGCGGGAACACCATAACGCTTAAACGCGTTCAAAAACGGTAGCGATACCCTGACCGAGGCCGATGCACATGGTCGCCAGGCCAAACTGCGCATCGCGTCGTTCCATCAGGTTCAGTAGCGTGGTGCTGATGCGTGCGCCGGAACAGCCCAGCGGATGCCCCAGCGCAATCGCGCCGCCATTCAGGTTAACCTTCTCATCCATCTGTTCCAGTAAGCCTAAGTCTTTGATACAGGGCAGCGTTTGCGCGGCGAACGCTTCATTTAATTCAAACAAATCGATATCGCTGACGCTCAATCCCGCACGCTTCAGCGCCAGCTGTGAGGCTGGCACTGGCCCGTAACCCATAACAGAAGGATCGCAGCCCACGACCGCCATCGCCTTAATACGTGCGCGCGGCGTCAGCCCCAGCGCGCGTGCGCGTGATTCGCTCATCACCAGCATTGCCGCTGCGCCATCCGACAGCGCAGATGAGCTGCCTGCGGTAACCGTGCCGTTGACCGGATCGAACGCCGGTTTTAACGTCGCCAGCCCTTCAACGCGGGTATCGCTACGAATCACTTCATCGAAGTCATAACGTTTCAGAACGCCATCGGCGTCGTGACCGCTGGTCGTGACGATTTCATTACGGAAATGGCCCGCCTGCGTGGCTGCCCAGGCGCGCTGATGCGAGCGTGCGGCAAAGCTATCCTGCATTTCGCGACTAATATGGTGCATCCGTGCCAGCATCTCTGCCGTCAGGCCCATCATGCCCGCGGCTTTCGCCACGGTGCGGCTTAAGCCTGGATGAAAGTCCACGCCGTGGTTCATCGGCACGTGGCCCATATGCTCTACGCCACCGATAATGCAGGCGTGCGCGTCGCCGACCATGATGGCGCGCGCGGCGTCGTGCAGCGCCTGCATCGATGAGCCACACAAGCGGTTTACGGTGGTTGCCGGTACGCTGTGCGGTATTTCCGCCAGCAGCGCGGCGTTACGCGCAATATTAAAACCCTGCTCCAGCGTCTGCTGTACGCAGCCCCAGTAAATATCATCCAGCGCCGTGGGTTCTAAAGCCGGGTTGCGGCTGAGCAGGCTGCGCATCAGATGAGCGGAAAGATCTTCAGCGCGAACCTGACGAAATGCGCCGCCTTTGGAACGGCCCATTGGCGTGCGGATAGCATCAACAATAACGACATTTTCCATTATCTTGCTCCTCACGCCGTTGCCAGCGCGGCCTCATTAATTGGTTCAGCAGGCGGATACCAGCTCTCATTACGCTGTGCTTTTTCAGAGAGCAGCTGCGGCAGCGCATAGAGCGCGCCAAGGTCGGCGTACTGCTGCGCCTGGGCGATAAAAGCGCTATTGCCCAGCGTATCCAGATAGCGGAACGCGCCGCCGTGGAACGGCGGGAAACCCAGACCATACACCAGCGCCATATCAGCCTCCGCTGCGCTGCCAATCACCTGCTCCTCAAAGCAGCGCACCACTTCATTGATCATCGGGATCATCATGCGCGCGATGATCTCTTCATCGGTGAAATCACGCTTCGGCGCGCTAACGCTTTGCAAGAGCGTCTCGGTTTCCACATCGGCCACTTTTCTGGTTTTGCCTTTTGCATCAGTTTCCCAGCGATAAAAACCACGCTGATTTTTCTGACCAAAACGCTGTGCCGCAAACAGCACATCGATGGCGTCGCGGTAATCTTTTTTCATGCGCGCCGGGAAGCCATCTGCCATCACGCTTTGCGCATGATGCGCGGTATCAATGCCCACGACATCCAGCAGAGTTGCCGGACCCATCGGCCAGCCGAACTGCTTTTCCATGACGTTATCGATTTGGCGGAAGTCCGCGCCGTCACGCAGCAGCAAACTAAAACCAGCGAAATAGGGGAACAGCACGCGGTTCACGAAGAAGCCAGGGCAATCATTGACCACGATGGGCGTTTTACCCATTTTGCTGGCCCAGGCCACCACCTTCGCCAGCGTCGCTTTTGAGGTTTGTTCGCCGCGAATCACTTCTACCAGCGGCATACGATGTACCGGATTAAAGAAGTGCATGCCGCAGAAATTTTCCGGGCGTTTTAAGGCGCGGGCCAGCTGATTTACCGGGATGGTGGAGGTATTGGTCGCCAGCACGGTATCTTCCCGTACCTGCGCTTCCGTTTCCGCCAGCACTTTGGCTTTGACCTGCGGATTTTCCACCACCGCCTCAACAACAATATCGGCGCGCTCAAAGCCGCTAAAGGAAAGGGTCGGCTGAATGGTAGATATGATGCTGGTGAGCTGTAGCGCGTTGATTTTGCCGCGTTCCAGCTGTTTATTTAACAGTTTGCCCGCTTCGCTGATGCCCAACGTCAGGGATTTCTCACTGATATCTTTCATGATGACCGGCACGCCTTTGGACGCGGATTGATAAGCAATGCCGCCGCCCATAATCCCTGCGCCCAGCACCGCCGCCTGCTGCGCTATCGGCTGGCCCTGCGCCAGTTTTTTTGCCTTGCCTTTGATGTATTGATCGTTAAGGAAGATACCCACCAGCGCCCGCGCCTCTTTCGACTGCGCCAGCGGAACAAAGGCGTTGGTTTCCAGTTTTAATGCGTCGTCGCGGCCTAAGCCAGCGGCAGCCTCAATGGTTTTTACCGCCATCATCGGCGCCGGATAATGTTTTCCGGCGGTTTGCCGCACCATGCTTTTCGCAATGGTAAAGCTCATTGCCGCCTCAATGGCGCTGAGCTTCAGCGGCTGTAGCTTCGGCTGACGGCGCTGCTGCCAGAAATGCGCATCGGCTATCGCCATCTGCAACATGGCGATAGCACCGGCGCGCAGCTTTTCCGCCGGTACGATAGCATCGACCAGACCGAGCGCCAGCGCGCTTTTGCCATCCACATCCTTCCCGGCGGCAATGATTTCCAGCGCGCTATCGGCACCCAGCAAGCGGGGCAGACGTACCGAGCCGCCAAAGCCCGGCATAATGCCCAGTTTGGTTTCCGGTAGCCCAATGCGCGCATCTGGCGTAGCGATGCGGAAATCCGTCGCCAGCACGCATTCGCAGCCGCCGCCCAGCGCATAGCCCTGAATGGCGGAAAGGGTGGGCACCGGCAGATCCTCCAGACGATTAAAAATGCTGTTGGCGAAGGTCAGCCATTGCGTCAGCTTGTCTGCTGGCGCGTTAAACAATGACAGGAATTCCGTAATATCCGCGCCAACGATAAAAGCTGGCTTCGATGAGCTGAGCAGAACGCCTTTCAACGCCGTCTGTTTTTCCAGCACGGCAATGGCTTCGCCCAGGCTGGCGACAGTTTGTGTGTCCAGCTTGTTGACCGAACCGGGGGCATCGAAAGTGAGCTCGGCGATGCCATCGTCCAGCCAGTTCAGGGAAAGTGTGTCGCTTCGGTAGAGCATGTCCGTCTCCTGAAACCGCATTTAGGGGATCTGGTCGTACCAGATGATCGGAGTGTGGGATTGGTGTTAATTATTTGCAAATGAAATATTGCTCATTTGCAAACAAGATCACAGGCGGCGGCGACACGGCATCCGCCATCCCGCTGTGATAAGATGCGGTCAATTCTCTGACGCGGAGTACGGAAATGGATACCCTGGTTACCTTGTATAAAGATCATATCGCGACTTTACAGCAACGGGCGCAGCAGATGCTGACGCGCTTTGAGCTTGACGGCATGCTGATACATTCTGGCGAGTTGCTGACGGTGTTTCTTGACGACCATGACTACCCTTTTAAGGTCAATCCTCACTTTAAAGCCTGGGTGCCGGTGACGCAGTTGCCGAACTGCTGGCTGTGGGTGGATGGTGTGAATAAGCCGAAGCTGTGGTTTTATTCGCCGGTTGATTACTGGCACAGCGTAGAGCCGCTGCCGCATAGCTTCTGGACCGATGAAATTGAGATTGTGCCGCTGAGAAAAGCGGATGATATCGGCTCGCTATTGCCGCAGCCGCGTCAGAACGTTGCTTATATTGGGCCGGTACCGCAGCGCGCCATGCAGCTGGGTATCCGCGCTGAGCATATTAATCCACAGGGCGCGATCGATTTTCTGCATTACCATCGTTCCTACAAAACCGATTATGAGCTGGCCTGTATGCGCCAGGCGCAAAAGCTGGCCGTTGCCGGGCATCGCGCGGCGAAAGAGGCGTTTCTTTCCGGCATGAGCGAGTTCGATATTAATCTCGCCTATCTGACGGCAACCGGACATCGCGATACCGACGTGCCCTACGGCAATATTATCGCCCTGAATGAACATGCCGCCGTGCTGCACTACACCAAACTCGACCATCAAACGCCGTCGCAGCGCCGCAGCTTTTTAATCGATGCCGGTGCCGAGTACAACGGCTACGCCGCCGATCTGACACGTACCTATGCCGCTCAGAGCGAATCGCTGTTTGCCCAGATTGTGCGTGAGATGAATCAGCACGAGCTGGCGCTGATAGATACGTTAAAAGCGGGCGTACGCTATAGCGACTACCATCTTCAAATGCATCAGCGCATCGCCGCGCTTTTGCTGAAGTTTGATCTGGTGCGTGGAATCAGTGAAGACGCGATGGTCGCGGAAAATCTTACCGGGCCGTTTATGCCGCACGGTTTAGGCCATCCGCTTGGGTTGCAGGTGCATGATGTGGCGGGCTTTATGCAGGATGATAACGGCACGCATCTGCCTGCGCCTCAGCAATATCCTTTCCTGCGCTGCACGCGCGTGCTTGAACCGCGTATGGTGCTCACCATCGAGCCTGGCTTCTATATTATTGAATCGCTGCTGGCGCCATGGCGGGACGGAAAACATAGTCAGCACTTTAACTGGCAGGCGATTGACGCCTTACAGCCTTATGGCGGCATTCGTATTGAAGATAACGTGGTGATCTATGCTAACCGTGTTGAGAACATGACGCGCGATCTGCATCTGGACTAATGGACGCTTATGATATTCCCGCTGAGCCGTTGAGTCTCAGTGAAGAAACCATTAAAAAAAGCCGCTTTATTACGCTGCTGGCGCATACCGAAGGCGTTGAGGCGGCGAAAGCGTTTGTGCAGCAGATAAAAGCGCAGCATCCGACGGCGCGCCATCACTGCTGGGCATACGTTGCCGGATCGCCTGATGATTCACAGCAGCTGGGTTTCTCTGACGACGGAGAGCCCTCCGGCACGGCAGGAAAGCCGATGCTGGCGCAGCTGATGGGCAGTCAGGTAGGTGAAATCACCGCCGTAGTGGTGCGCTACTACGGCGGCATTATGCTTGGTACCGGCGGGCTGGTTAAAGCGTATGGCGGCGGCGTGCAGCAGGCGCTGAAACAGCTGGCCCGTAAACAAAAGATACCGATGCGTCGTTTTCAGCTACGCTGCGATTATGCCCAGCTCGGTGATGTAGAGCGCCTGGTTCAGCGTTTTGAAGGAGAACTGCTTAAGACGGAATTTCTGGATGTTGTCTCGCTAACTTTGGCATTACCCCATGCGCAAATCGCTGGGTTCACGCAAAATTTAACGGACATTAGCCGCGGAGCCTTAGCGCTCGAGCCGGTAACCCCCTAATTTTATCTTAAGGAAACGGCAGAATGCATTTTCGTGCCATTACCCGAATTGTCGGGCTACTGGTGATTCTGTTCTCCGGAACAATGATCGTGCCCGGCTTAGTGGCGTTAATTTATCGCGATGGCGCAGGGCGCGCATTCAGCCAGACATTTATCATGGCGTTGCTGATTGGCGCTGTATTGTGGTGGCCTAACCGTAAACAGAAGAACGACCTGAAACCGCGCGAAGGTTTTTTGATTGTCGTGCTGTTCTGGACGGTGCTGGGCAGCGTCGGGGCAATGCCCTTTATTTTTGCCGAGCATCCTAACCTCTCCGTTACCGACGCGTTTTTTGAATCGTTTTCCGGCTTAACCACCACCGGCGCTACCACGCTGGTGGGCCTGGACGCGTTGCCAAAAGCGATTCTTTTTTATCGCCAGATGCTGCAATGGCTCGGCGGCATGGGGATCATTGTATTAGCGGTGGCCATTCTGCCTATCCTTGGGGTAGGGGGGATGCAGCTGTATCGGGCGGAAATGCCCGGTCCGCTAAAAGATAATAAGATGCGTCCTCGTATTGCTGAAACTGCCAAGACGCTGTGGCTTATCTATGTATTGTTGACCGTCGCCTGTGCCGTGGCGCTGTGGATGGCAGGAATGCCATTGTTTGACGCCATCGGCCATAGCTTCTCAACTATCGCGATCGGCGGTTTCTCTACCCATGATGCCAGCATCGGCTATTTTAACAGTCCGACAATTAATACCATTATCGCGCTTTTCCTGCTGATATCGGGCTGTAACTATGGCCTGCACTTCTCGCTATTGAGCGGACGTAACCTGCGCGTCTACTGGCGGGACCCGGAGTTTCGCATGTTTATCGGCGTGCAGCTGACGCTGGTGGCGATATGTACGCTGGTGTTGTGGTTCCATAACGTTTACGCCAGCGGGCTGCAAACGCTGAACCAGGCCTTTTTCCAGGTGGTATCCATGGCGACAACGGCAGGCTTCACTACCGACAGCATTGCGCGCTGGCCGCTTTTCCTGCCGGTATTGCTGCTGTGTTCCGCCTTTATTGGCGGCTGTGCCGGTTCAACCGGCGGTGGGCTGAAGGTTATTCGTATTCTGCTGCTGTTTAAGCAAGGGTCGCGTGAACTGAAACGGCTGGTCCATCCTAATGCGGTTTATACCATTAAGCTGGGGAACCGCGCGTTGCCGGAACGTATCCTGGAAGCGGTATGGGGGTTTTTCTCCGCCTATGCGCTGGTGTTTTTACTGAGCATGTTGGCGATCATCGCCACCGGCGTTGACGATTTTTCAGCCTTCGCCGCCGTAGCCGCTACGCTAAATAACCTCGGCCCTGGCTTGGGTGTGGTGGCAGATAATTTCACATCTATGAATGATGTCGCAAAATGGATTTTGATTTCGACCATGCTTTTTGGTCGTCTGGAAGTCTTTACGTTACTGGTCTTGTTTACTCCGACCTTCTGGCGTGAGTAAACCCAAGGAGAGAATAATGAAAGCGCTGATTCTGTTTTCCAGCCGTGACGGACAAACGCAGGAAATTGCATCTTATATAGCGAACACACTAAAAGCGCAGCAGGAATGCGACGTAATGAACATTCTGCATGCGGAGCATATCGACTGGACGCAGTACGATCGCGTGCTGATAGGCGCATCGATTCGCTATGGGCATTTTCAGCCAGCGGTGGCGCGTTTTGTGAAAAAGCATCTGGCTGAACTGCAACAGCGTGTGAGCGGTTTCTTTTCCGTTAACCTGACGGCGCGTAAGCCAGAAAAGCGTACGCCACAAACGAATGCCTATACGCGTAAGTTTTTGCTGCAGTCGCCGTGGCAGCCGGATAGCTGCGCCGTTTTTGCCGGAGCGCTGCGTTATCCACGCTACGGCTGGTTCGACCGCGTAATGATTCAGTTTATTATGCGTATGACGGGCGGCGAAACCGATGCGCGCAAAGAAGTTGAGTATACCGATTGGCAGCAGGTAGAGCGTTTCGCGAAAGAATTTGTGCAAATAAGTGGCAAATCGCGCTAAAAAGAAACGAGTTGCTGGAAAATAAACCTAACGATCATTTTTTTGAAATAAACACTTGCGAGGCGTCGAGAACTCCCTATAATGCGCCTCCATCGACACGGCACAACGGCTTACGCCACGCGGTGTTGAGCGGTTCACTAAGGTGAA
>NZ_JAVDXN010000014.1:0-75154 GCF_031457955.1 Mixta sp. BE291
CCCGCACCTATCAGGCTGGTTGCTGCGGTCGCTCCCGGCAAAAACGGCCAGGCTATTGCGCTCCCAACCGCCGCCATTGCCGTCTTACAGGATACTGGAATTCCTCCACTACAGGCTTCCCTGATTACTTCCTGTGTTCCTGATTCATAATTTGCCGTGGTGCCGGGTTTTTGCTTGTTCGCTGCTGCCAGTACATGGGCTAACGAGTTATTCTCAATAACAAATTTACCCTTATCTTTACTTAAAATCCTTTTATGCCAAGGAAGTGAAACAAAACTATACCAAAACCCAGTATTCCTCCTCCTGCCCCTCCCATCCTTAGGCCTCTTAAAACTTCTGACCATCTAAAATCGACTTCCCCATATGCAAAATATTTAATGATAAGCAATATAAAATAAGAAAACTCAGCAATTGCAATCCCTGAAAACATGGAAGTAGCCATGATGAAGAGGCTGGAAATAAATAGTTTCATTCACGCTCTCCTTTCTTAAATTTATCATTAATGCCTTTTTGTAGTTCAGTCTTAGTCATTTCTGATGTAATGGAAGCTCCCATATTACCTACTGCCCCAGGTATCTTACTGGGCAACATTTCTTTCGAAATCCCGAACTAACCTTTCACCTCACTGTATTTCAACCAGTTAGCATCAAATTTAGGATCCCAGCCACCAGTTAACCACTTACCCGCCAAATTGGTTGCCGGCTTCACAATATATTTATCAGCACCATATCTAGCCCAGGCGCCTGCCCCCATTGTATTACACTCTCTACCGCAGCCATCGCCGTTTCACAGGACACTGGCGTTCCTCCACTACAGGCTTCTTTTATTGCTGCCTGTGTTCCTGATTCGTAATTCTCTATTGTGCCAGATTGCTGCTTATTCGCTGCTGCAAAACACTTCCCAGCGCATTATTCTCAACCAGTATATGGTACAAAAACACTTGTGATGTATCCTTTTCGGATTAAAAACCTTTAACTTTGAATAAATGAAGCATACCAACCCCTAAGCCTAAAATACCACCACCACCAACACTCATTTTTAACAATCTCTTAAATTGATAAACTTCAAAATATAACGGCACACCGGCGTAAATATAGAAAAAAACCTCCATAGAAATATAAAATATCACACCAATAGTAAACATCCCTAATATGCAGAGTATTATTATGGTAATTAAGAATAGAAGGCTCTTCATTCCCCTCCCTCCATCCCATTATTTTTTTCCTGGATTAAAATACTTCCAAACTCAGATGTTAAGCTGCCGCTGGCATTACCTATTGCGCCAGGGATCCGACTCGGCAACATTTCTTTCGAAATACCGAACTGACCTTTCACCTCACTGTATTTCAACAAGTTAGCATCAAACTTCGGATTCCAGCCACCGGTTAACCACTTACCCGCCGTATTTGCTGCCGGTTTCACAATATAGTTACCAACACCATATCCAGCCCAAGCACCTGCCCCCGTTGTTATAGCTCCGGTCAGTGGATCATCACCATTTATAGTATTAGTCAAAGCACCCCCCGCACTGTTCCAGGCTACAGTCCCCTTCCAGCCCTGCCCTATAGTCGCCACATTTACCCAGCCTGCTATTACTGAGTTAACCGGATTCACTTCCCCGTTATCTAAATACTGCACTCCCGCATTTGCACCCGCGCCCAGCGCCCACATCGCAGCCTGTTCCGCCGTTAAGGCACCAACCCCTACTGTACTGGCTACTCCTGCTGAGACAATCGCATTTCCCTTCGCTATATCGCCAGCCATTTTCGCTTTATCAGCTGCTGTTGCGTCAGGTGTTTTCCCTAACCAGAACCCCAGACCTGAGCCAGCCATAGCGCCCAGCGCATTATTCTCAGCCGCATTTTTCCCGGCCTGCGCGCCGGTGGTGGCGGATGCCGTGCTGTTACCGGCGAGGCCACCTGCCAGCCCCGCTGCCAGCGTGCTCATCAGGCTCAGCTCCTGGCGCTGGTCCTCGCTCAGCGCATCAATTTTCGCCTGCGTGTCCGCGCCAAAGCGTTGCTCAGCGATATAGCGTGCCGCCAGCTCGCCGCTACGTTCACGTTGCCTTTCGCGTCAGTGGTCTGCTGTTTGATGACCTGCGCCACCCACGGATTCAGCGCGCCCGCCGCCGCCTGCATCGCGTTGCCGCCCGCCAGCCCGCTGAGGATGCCGCTCACCGACTGCGTCACCATCTGCCACTTACCGCCAGTACCGAAATCGCGCTGCGCGGTTTTATAGGCGTCGCTATCACGCAGCTCGTTCGCCGTGCCCTTAACGCCAGCTTTCTTCGCCGCTTCCAGGCCGTTGATATCGCCCTGCGTCTGTACGATGGTGCTCATCTGACCGGCGATTTCGCCCGCCATCTGCGCCATCTGCAGCCGCTTCTGCTCCTTCTCTTTGTCGAATATCGGACTGATGCTGCCGTTGGCGTGTTCCGTGTCGCGGCTCAGGTCATTCAGGTTTTGTTGCTGTTGCTGCTGATTACGGATGGTAATGGTGCCGTCAGCCACCGCCGCCTGCGTCGTGCCTTCCGCATGGCCTTTACCGCCCAGCCCCGCCAGCAGCGTGCCGGTGGCGTTAGAAAGTGCATTCGACAGCAGCTGACCGCCCAGCGGACCGGCGCTGGAGAGCCCGGCGCTGATGCCGCTGTGGCTGACCTTATAATCCGCCGCGTTGCCGATATCGCTGAAGCCCAGCGTGCCGGTGTCGAGATGGTTTTTACCGGCCTCCGCCGTGGAGGCGATTACCGCGCCGTCCAGCTGCGTGTGGTTGCCGGTGGTGATGTCAAAACCGCCCTCACCGGCGAAAATGCCGCTCTGCTCCTGCACGCTGCTGTAGCGGCTGCGCATTTTGTCCTGGCTGAGGCTGAGGTAGCCCGATACCGGCATGGTGCTGAAGCCATAGCTACCGCCCGCCCCGAAGCTGGTCTGCTTCGAGTCGTAGCGATCGCTGTCCTGCTGGCTGCGGATAAGCAGGTCGCGCCCAATATCCGCCGTGACTTTGTTGCCGCTATACCGTGGGCTATATCCGGGATCAGCGGAAGTTTAAGCCGTCGCCCTCAATTACCCTTAAAGGCCGCTGGATAACGGCACTGGGGTTTGAGACCGGACAGAAGATCGAAGTGATCACCGGACCGGGGCAGCTGATCATCCGGCTGGCCGGGGAGAAGTAGCTGACGGGGTTTAAAGTAAAAATCCCGCCGGTAAAGGGCGGGATTTCACTATTTAATTTTACTCAAAATATTTTGAACTATCGGCATTACTGAGCTTTGTAATTGTCCTTCATCAACTGTATAAATCAACAGTTCAATTTCATTTTCTGCATTAAATAATAGTTCTCTCAACCATTTCTCATCAATAGCAACTATTTGATTTTCTGCACCATAAATTTTACTTTGTATCTCTTGTGCTGTAATTTTTCCATTAATAAAATCATTACAAGCTTCAATGAGATCAGCTATAACCTCTGGGTAAATCCAATTAATCATTGCCCACTTCTCCGTAGGACTGTCACGATTACGTTACCATTATTTTCAGTAACCACTCCTACATCACCACTCCAATAGGTAGTTCGGGTAACGCCATTAACAACGCTATTTTGTGGTGAGCCATTCTTTATTACATGTTCAACCATATTAGGCGTTATGTTTCTGCCCGGCCCTGAAGTTCCAGCCGGAGAACCTAAGCCTGAAGGTTGCATCCTATCAACTGCATGTTGTGAATATAAACGATCTCCAATCTGTGCATACTGGCGGCCATCTATAGTCTTCTTAGGATAATTTTGCCACGACTCCCATGATAATTTCTCTGAGTTACTGGCCTGAGACTCCTGATTCCGCCCATTCTCCTCGTCCTGCGGTTCCCAGCCGCCCGGCGTTCCCGATCCTGAACCGCCCAGCTCAGCTTTTTCCGCATCGGTAAGATCTTTCGCCACGTTCGGGTCGCGGGATTTTGCGGCTTCATCGCGCGCTTCCACGATGGACGGTCCGTCGGTAATCGGCGGCGTCTCCTCAACGCTGCCGTCCGGTTTCGTCATCACGCAGACCGATGCGCCGTTGCAGCCGTTGCCCGGATTCACCTCACCATTACCGCCAGCAGGCGGCGCAACGGGCGCAACCGGCGCGGCAGGGAGCAGGAAGTTATTCTCAGCCGCATTCTTCCCAATCTGCGCTCCGGCCAGCACGTCCGCCGTGCTGTTACCCGCAAGGCCGCCCGCAAGACCTGCCGCCAGTGTACCCAGCGCGCTGAGGGTCTGCTTCTCGGTTTCCGTCAGCTCGCTGACTTTCTTACCCGGATACAGCTTTTCCATCATCAGCTGCGCCATCACTTCACCGCTCACCGCACCGGCTGCCCGAGGTTACCGCCCGCCAGCCCCTGTATCGCCGCCGTCGCCGCCTGAATGGCCTGCTGTACGGCACCGCCGGTGCCTGACTTACTTTCGCTGAGCGCCTGGTTGTAGAAGTGATTGTAAACCTGACTGGTGACGTCATCATCACTGTACCGCTTCGTCGGGTCCTGCTTTTTCAGCTCCGCCAGCGCCCTGTCACGGTCAGCCTGCGTGGCGCTCGCCATCTTTTCATTTGCGGCCTTCGTTGCGATTATTTTCCCCTGCGTCCGGGCGATATCTGCGACCTGGCTGCCAATCTCGCTTATCAGCTGCGCTTCCCGCAGCCGCTGCTGCTCACGCTCTTTATCAAATATCTGTGCCAGCCCCGGATTCGCGTTCTCCGTATCCCGGCTCAGGCCTGCCGTGTCCTGCTGCTGATTCGCGTTGTCGCGGATGACAATGCGGCCTTCGCTCACCGCCGCCTGTGTGGTCGAGCTGGCGCTGCCGCTGCCGTTCAGGCCACTCAGCAAAGCATTTGCCATATTCCCCACAAACTGGCTGCCCACGCTGCCGCCGGTGCTCACACCCACGCTCTGGTGTTCAACCTTATATTCCGCTTCGTTACGGATATTACGCCAACCCAGCGTGCCCGTCTCCAGACGGTTATTCTCCGCTGCCGCCGTTGAGGCAATTACCGCGCCGTCCAGCTGCGTGCGCGCTCCAACGGTGACGTCAAAGCCACCCTCACCGGCAAAAATACCCGTCTGCTCCTGCACCGACGCATAATCTGAGTGCATTTTGTCCCTGCTCAGGCTGAGGCTGCCTGAGCCGCCGCCCATGCTGATACTCCCTCCCGCGCTGGCGCTCTGCTGTCTGCTGTCGTATTTATCGGTGTCCTGCTCGCTGGCAAGCAGAAGGTTGCGCCCCACGTCGGCGGTGACACTCTTCCCGCTCACCTGGGCACCCGTCAGCGTGGTGTCGCGACCACTGACGATGCTGAGATGGTTGCCTGCATCAACTGTCGTCTCCGTATGCGTGGTGCCGTTGCCGTTCTCCTTGCCTCTGGCATTGTTCACGCTGGCGTTAAGCGATATCCCGTTCGCGCCGCCGCCAGCGTTCACCCCCACCCCCAACGCCCCCCCGTGGCTCTCATTCTTCCCGGTCAGCGAGGAGATGTTCTCCGCGGAGGTCATGATGATGTCCCGGCTGGCGCTCAGTACAGCATCGTTACCCACCTTCAGCTGGCTCCCCTGCACGCGAATATCCCCTGCCGAGGTACTCACGCTCAGGTTATTCCCCGCCGTCAGCGTGCTTCCCTGTGAGATACTCTGCCTCTGCGTCTGCTCCGATTTTGACGACTGACTGCCGTAGGAGAGGTTCACCCCCACCATACTGCCCGGTGAGCCCCCTTGCGCCTGGTTCAGCATCACCGTCTGACCCGCCTGCACGCCGCTCAGCGCGGCCTGCACTCCCTTCAGCGCCAGAATCCGTCCGTTACCCTCATCCTTTATTGATTTCGCCTGCGTCACCGCCGTGTTCAGCGCACTTCCCGCCGTGCCCGACAGCGCCAGCGTCAGACCGTTCGTTCTCTGCTCCACTGTATGCGTCTGCGTACTGTTATTTTCCGCCACCACAATCGACACATCTTTACCCGCCAGCGCCATGTCTTTTCCGGCTACCAGGTCTGAACCCATTACCGTCAGTGAATTACCTGCACTCAGCGAGACGTTACCATTCACCGAACCAACAGTGCTGCCCCGATGCGTCACCTCCTGTGCGCTGTCCGTCACCTTCAGCTGCTGCGTCCCATAGGTCA
The DNA here is from genome assembly GCF_031457955.1 of Mixta sp. BE291. NCBI lineage: Bacteria > Pseudomonadati > Pseudomonadota > Gammaproteobacteria > Enterobacterales > Erwiniaceae > Mixta > Mixta sp. BE291. The sequence goes on from NZ_JAVDXN010000014.1 coordinate 6,143, forward strand.
CTCCAATACCGCCGGTGCCCGACAGACCCGCTTTTTTCTCCTGACGCTGATGGCTTTCCCTGCCATGTTCTTCGGCGGTGGTGATGGTCAGGTTATTGTCGGCCGTCAGGCGCACCTCGTTATTACCCACCACGCTACTGCCCTGCACCAGCAGATTATTGCCCGCCTGCATCGTCACGCTGTCGCCACTGAACTGCGAGCCCCGTGCCGTTTCGCTGGTGGACGTATCGTGAGTGGTAATGGTCGTTTTAGAGAACGCGCCATTGCTGCCGGTGGATTTATGGTGCGATTCAAAATTTTTGCTGTCCGTTACGGCGCTGATGGTGATATTACGCCCCGCGCCTGCGCCAAGGCTGTCGCCTGCGGAGACGCTGGCGACCTGCGCCTTGATATCCTGCCCGGCGAGCAGCAGCACGGCGCCCGCCCCGGTAACCTCGCTGCCAGCGTGCTGCGTAACGGACTGCTTCAGCCAGTTATCTTTATCCCATGTAAGATTATCGCTGGCCGAGGTCATCACTGCGTTAAGGTTCAGGTCGCGCCCGGCATTGAGTACCGTCTGGCTCAGGGCACCGCTGTTAATCACCTGCCCGCCTGCCAGAGTGATATCCTGCCCGGCGCTGAGCGACAGTTTGCCGTCTTCGCCCTGCACGTAAATCCCGGCGATACGGTTAAGAGTGGTGCGTTCAAAACTGTCCTGCCCGGCGCTGTGGGTGGTGGAAACAATATTGATATCGCGCCCGGCGTTGGCCAGCACCGAATGACTTCCCGCAATCGCACCCGCGACATTGTTGATATCTGTGCGCGCCAGCAGGCTTATATCCGCTCCCTGGATAGCTCCCGCCTGATTGGTGATATTCTCCGCGCTGAGCTGCACCACCTCGCGCCCGCTTATCGTACCGCTGTTCAGCAGATCGCCGTTCAGGTTCATTACCAGGTTCTGCCCGCCCAGCAGCGCGCCCGAACCGTCGATATCCCCTTTCTTCACGCGCGCATATACCTGCGGCACAAGCACCGTCTGCCGCGTTCCGTCTGCCAGTTCCACCTCGGTATTCACCAGCCACAACATATCTTCCGTCAGCAGGCTCATCTGCGCTGCGGTCAGCGCCACGCCAGGGATCAGGTTATATTGCTTACCGAAAGCAATCCCCGCATTCATCAGCCCTTTAAACTGCGCTTCGTCGTCGCGATAGTCAGCCAGATAGCGCCCACCGGTCAGGGCGATAACCTGCTCCCGCACCAGTCGCTGCTCATAATAGCCGTCGCCAAGGTGCTTATGCAGGTTGTCGCCATCATGCAAGAAAGCGTTCTGCATATAATCACTGCCGAGCCACTTCTTATTGTTGGTGAAACGCGGATCGGTCTCGATTAGATAGCCCGCCTCCGGCTCCGGATGCGTCTTGAACAGGCTGGTATCCGGCAGGCGTGTGTTCGGCCCGCTGACGCGCACTACCGTCGCCTGCTCGCCTTTACCCGGCACCTCATACTGCTGACCTGGTTTTAACACCACCGGACGGTTCACCTCGGCCATCTCTCCGAGGGACGGGCTATCCACATGCGCAATATTTTGCAAGCCGGGATGGATATCGCTACCCACCACCGTTGCCGATACGCTGCCGGTGTCCTCAATAGCGACATGGGTTCCCTGCTGCTGCGCTGCTGCTATCTGCAGACCGCTGCCCTCCGGCTGACTACCGCCCTCCAGCCTTCCCGGCTTCAGGGTAATAGACTGGATCACCGTAGGCGGAACATACTCAGCGCTGCTTTTTCTCTGGCTGTCTTTTCCCTTACGCGATTTACGGGAATAGTGAATGACGGTACCTTTATCGCTTATCCAGCGGCTACCTTCCGGCATCACGTTATCCACGCTATTCGCCGCTATCCCCAGCGTGCCGCCCGCCACAATCTGGCTTTTATCATTCAGCACCCGATCCGCGCTGACAGCCAGGCTTGCGCCAGCAAAAATTTTCCCGGGATCGCTCTCCCTGATAACGTCTTCTTTCGTGATACGGGTGTAGTCGTACTGATAGAAATTGTCGTTGTTATGTCCGGTCTTATCCGGCGTGTTGAGGTTCAGCAGGCGATCGGACGAGTTGCGGTCAACAAACACACCCGCTTCGTCCGCCGACCACCGAGTTGGGGAGCCCCGGTGCTGATATTCGGTTATCTGCTCGGTGGAAATCTGCACCACTTCAGTGGCGAAGCGGTCGTTGATATTGTTAAGCTGCCTCGCCGCCAGCGCCATACTTCCGGCAGATTCTATCGTTGAACTGTGGTTATTCAGCTGGTCCGCCTGCCCGGTAGCCACCCCATTCTCATTAAGTCTGCTACCCAGCGCCAGTTCGCCATCGCTATAAATCAGCGCATGATCGAGGTTGTTAATCGTTCCAGCACCGATATCTACACGCTTGCGTCCGGCAATCGTCGCAGCGACGCCGTTTGCCGCACGGTTATTCAGCGTGCTGGCCTGAATAGCCAAATAATCGCCGTAAATACGGCCGGTGCCGCTATTGGTCAGCGTATCGGCCAGCAGCCGCGTCCCGCTGCCGTTAATCAGGCCCTGATTGTTTAACGCGTTCGCTACCGTCAGCCAGGTATAACCGGCGACGATTTCGCCGCTAGCGGCGTTAAGCAGTTTGCCTGAGGTAAGATCAAGCTTCGCCCCCGCCAGCAGTCGGCCATGGTTGGTGATGCTTCCCGGCGTGGTCAGCGTGAAGTTGCCGTTGGCAATCATGTCGCCGCTGTTATTGATCGCTTCACGGCTGCTCAGCATCATATCGCCAAGTGACAACAGCTGACCGTCTCCGCTCAGGCGGTCAACCTGCGCGGTTACCTGTTGGCCCGCCTTCACGATCCCGGCGGTGTTCACCAGATTCAAAGATGCGCCGCTAAGCGCCAGCGCGCCGCCCGCCGCCAGGTCACCGCTGCGGTTATCAAGTTTTGCGTGATTGATAATGGAAAGACTCTGCCCGGCCAGCACGCTGCCTGCGGCGTTATCCAGCTCACGGCTGTTGATAACGATATCCCGCCCTTCAATGCCCTTTTCGCTCTTCAGGGTGTCGCGGTTAATCAGCGATGCGGCATTCAGCGTCGCCGTGGCTCCGCTGCGCAGCAGCCCTGACATATTATCAATCACGCCCTGTGCCGCGCTGACCAGCAGGTTGCCAACGGTTTGTATCTGCCCGCCGTTGTTCAGCAACCTTTCCAGGGTGACATCGGCATGACCTTCACCCACCACGCGGCCGCCATTGCGGTTATCCAGCCAGGCGGCCTGTAAGTTGATGTCGCTTTTTGCGCCCAGCGTACCGCTCTGGTTGTTCAGCCCGCTCATAACCATCTGCATGGCGGCCAGGCTATTAACTGTGCCTTCCCGGTTATCCAGCTGGTGTCCAGCGCTATCCAGCACTACGCCATTGCCCTGGATCAGCCCGTGCTGGTTATCCGTATCGCTCTGCACACTTAGCTTCAGGGCGCCCAGCGTCGCCAGGGTACCGGCAATATTACTGAACGAGGCTGTATCCAGCGTAGCCTGCTTTCCGGCAAGCAGCATGCCGCCGTTATTATTCAGCGCTGAGGCGTTAATCTGCATCTCATTCTGGCTGGTGATACCACCGGTTTCGCCGCTCTCCCGATTACTGATCTGTCCGGCGTTCAAGATCAGCGCGCTGCCGCTCTGCAGCAGGCCGCTGTCGTTATTCAGCGATACTGAGCGTAAGGTGAAGTTGCCCAGCGCCACCAGCTGCCCATGACGGTTATCGATCTGCCCAATGTTCAGCTGTGCCTCGCCGCCGGTCACCATCATGCCCCGAGCATTTTGCAACTGCCCGGCGATAGCGTTCAGGCTGCCACCGGCGCTCACCTGGCCCGCGTTATTATCAAGCTCGCCGTCGAGCGTTAGCGCCATCTTCTGCCCGGCGCTCAACGTGCCGTCACGGTTATTCAGGGCGTGCGCGCTCAGCTGCATGCCAGACTGGGAGGCCAGTATGCCCTTGCGGTTATCCACCGCCGTTGCCTGAACGTCGGCTGCCCTGGCAGCGCCTAGCATCCCGTTCTGGTTGCTTATCGCGCCAGCGGTCACGTTTAGCCTACCGAAGCTGATAATTCCGCCGCCATCCTGCGTGTTGCGGTTACTCAGAGCATTCTGCTGCGCGTCCAGGCGCATACTGCCGCCAGACTGTATTAGTCCACGGTCATTATTCACTGCGCCGCTGGCCAAAACCGTCATCTGCTGCCGGGCAGCCAGCAGCCCATCCTGGTTATTCAATTGCTCAATCGTCAGTATGGCATCGCCGTCTGCCACGATGTGGCCCTGCACGTTATCAAGATTTCCGCCGTTTATCGCCAGCGAACCTGCAGCCTGAATGCCGCCGCTCTCGCCGGTTTGGCTGTTGTTGAGTCTGTAACCATGCGTATCAATCCGCATCGCCGCGCCGGACTGCATTAGCCCGTTAGTGTTATGCAGTTCGCCGCTGCTGACGGTAAGCGCATTCTGCGCCGCCATCACGCCATCGCGATTATTCAGAGCCTTCTCGCCCAACAGCAGTGAGATCGTGTTCCCGATGAGTTTGCCCTGGCGGGTATCCAGGCCAGCCGCCGTTATTTGCAACGCCTGCGCGGCGGCAATCTGCCCGGCAACATTGCTCATCTGTTGGCTGCTGGACAGCCGCGCCGCGCCCTGCTGCGTACTGATCTGACCGCCGTCATTGTTAAGCCGATTCGTGTTGACCGTGAGGTTATTGGCCGCCGCCAGCATGCCGTCATGATTGTCGACCTGCCCGGATGCGGTTACCGTCAGGCTACCATTTTCAGCCGCCAGAATCCGGCCGCTGCGGTTGCCAAAGTGCATAGTATTCAACGATATCGCACCGTTAGCCGCTATCAGCCCGCGCTGGTTATCGGTCTTCTCTCGCACGATCAGCGTCATCGCGCCCTGCCCATTCTGTATCAGTTGTCCGGCGCGATTTGACAGGTTTCCGGCATCAATGCTGATATGGTTTGCCGCAGTGACGGCATCATCCAACACCAGCTTTTTACCGCCCAGCTTCAGCGCACCGGAAGAGAGCATATTGCCGTGATCGCCCTGCAACGTCGCGGCGGCGATCGATAACGTTCCGCTTCCGACGTGCGTGATTTCCCCGTCGCGGTTATCCAGCGAAGCAGACTGAAGCGTGAGATCGACGGCGTTGGTGGCTATCTTTCCATTGCGGTTATTAATGCCATCCCGATGGTTTAGCATTAGCGCCTGCGCGCCGCTCTGAATCAGCTGCCCCTGTTGGTTATCAAACCGCCTGGCGGTAAGCGAAAGTTTATCTGCGGCTATTTTTCCAGTGGCGTTATCCAGCATTCCGGCCGTCGTCGCGGTCAGCGTGTCATCAGCTATTACCAATGCGGAAGCGGTGCTGAGGCGTCCCTGCCGGGCATCCAGGATAATATTGTTCGCCTTCGTCTGGCTGCCCGCTGCATCCAGCCCTTGCCCTGTTGCGCGTAGCGTGCCGCCAGCCAGGCTCAGGCCATTCATCTCAAGTTTGCCGAAGGCGTTCAACGTGAGATCGCCACTGTTGCCCAGACCAGCATCAGGCTGTACGCCCGCCGCCAGCGCACTTTTGGCGCTGCTGGTCAGCGTCGAACCTGACAGCGTAACGTTATTGCGAGCGGCCACAGAGCCGCTGTTCTGCACCGCAGCAGACGCCGTTACCCTGGCGTCAGCCGATGCCCAAATGCTGCCGCTGTTGCTGAAATCTCCGCCACTCTTCGCCGTCAAACTCTCTTGGCTGAGCATCCTGCCGCTGTTGATCACGCCGCTGGCGGAACTCAGCTGCAGAGCACCATAGCTGCTGAGTTCACCGCTGTTCTCGATACGTCCGTCAGCCGTCACCGTTACCAAACCCGCCTCGCTGCCAACATAGCCTGCGTTGCGCACGCCAACGCCCTGTTCCGTGGCGCGCAGGCGAATTTTTCCGGCATACATGCCGCCAACCTGCGCGACGTCGATGGCAAGCTGTGGTTTTAGCGAACCGTTATCGCTCTGCGCCGTGGTTTTATCATGCGCGGCGTCCACCTGGTTACGCCCGGCGGTAACGTTTAGATCATGGGCGTGAATTGCAGCGTTCACCTTTACCGCGCGGGCGATGATATCGGTGTAATCCTGGCGTGAAGCATCCAGCCCTCTGCCCTCGATCACTATTTCACCCCGATCCACCTGATAGCCGATCAGATTGCCATTACGCATCTGCGCCGTGCCGGTGGTCAGAGTGGTACGCCCGGCGTTGATAAAGCCACAGCCATTACAGGTAATACCCGACGGGCTGGCGATCACCACCTGCGCCCTGCGGCCTGCCACCTCGATATAGCCGTTCAGCCGACTTGGATCGCGGGCGTTAACCTCATTGAGAATAATTTTGGCTTCACCCTTTGCCAGCCAAGGATTAGCGGCCACCATGCCGCCCAGCTGGGTGGAAGCATGCGTGCGAGAGTTATTGAGAATCGCGCCTTTTTTATCGATGTCGAACCGGCTGTAGCTATTGCGAGAGACGCCGCCAGCGGACGGCGTCTGGATATTAATTTGTGGCGTACCATTAGCACTAACCACTATTGTGGGTTGCCGTCTTCCCGGCGCAGATTTATCGGCCACAATCGTAGCCTGCGCCGTCTGCACGACGCCGAGCGCCAGCCACAGGCTAAAGCTCAGCACGCCCGGACGGGCGACCAGGCGACGGTGGTTATGACCTGTAGCGGAAGAAGGCGCTCCCCCCGAGCAGGCGCGCGCGATATCCGCTACCACCAGCAGCATGCCACGAACTTTGCTAAACACCACGCGGTACAAGAGCCTGTTCATTGTTGAATTCCTTTTCTTCTGAATCTGCTAAATCAGCCGGGTATTGCAGGATCCGGGACAATCACTGTTGCGATAACGGATACGCCTGTTTCCATTGCCGGATCTCGTCAACGGTAACCCGACGACCATAAAACGTTTTAATCTGTCGGCCTTTGTCTCCGCCCCGATGCCAAAGCAAACGGGCAATATGATGAGGAAATATCTCTTCGCGCAGCAGGCGGAACATCTGCGGGACATGGCCAAACGGTGCGATAAAGTCCCGAAACCACATGCGTTCGCCACAGCACCACGCGGCTTCCGGCAGGGAGAGAACGCCGTGATTCAGATAGCGCCGCTCCATACTTTCATCCATCCACGCCCAGCTCAGAAAACAGACCGGGCGGTCGCCTTCCTGAACCAGTACGTACTGACGGCGCTTTATCACCGGCAGCAGTACCAGCGGCAGCACATGCAGCGGCGCATCCCGATGCATGTCCGAATGCATCCACAGCCAGACGGCGGCGCCCAATATTTCGGCCTCGCCATCTTCTCCGCCCAGCAGCAGCGGCGCATGCACGGTAAATCCCTTATAGCGCATGGTCAGATATCCATATTCAGGTTGAAACCAAAGGTCGCCGGGCTGGTTTTAAACCCGGGTGGACGCGAAAACGGCACGCCGGCAAACAGGTCATAACTTACCCGCCACAGGCTGCCGCGCAATCCTGCCGCGCCGCCAGCCAGATGGTTGCCTACCAGAGATTGCGACCCTTTACCGGCCACTTCGCCATAATCGGCGGCAAGGTAAAATTCGCCTCCCGACAGCGGCAAACGCCAGGATAAATCATTGCGCACCATCCAGCCGCGATCGGCGTTGAGGGTGCGCTCACCGTCAAAGCCGCGCACTGTCCAGCGCCCTCCGATAGAGAATTGCTCCTGCGTGGTTAATGGCGTATTGCTGGTCTGGCGCTGCCAGGCCACGTCATAGCGGAAGTTTTCTCTGACCAGCGTAAAAGGCAGGCTCAGGCGGGCATCGGTGTGCAGAATGCGGCTCAGCGCCGTGCCTTCATTAAACAACTCTTCCTGCGCGGGCTGCGCGCCAAACCAGCGGGTACCACGCTGATAGCTGATGCCTGCATCAAGCGTCGCCGAACCGATATAGTGGCGATGCTGAAGCCCCGCTTTCCATGAGGAGATGTGACGACGCTGAACGGTGACTTCGGTATCGTTGACATAGTTACGGGTGGTACGGGTTTGTACGTCCCAGGTGAGCGTGGTTTTTTGCGCGCTGCTGCGGTGTAATACCCGACTGAGCTGTGCGCTTAGCGTCCTGCTTTTGCCGCCGTAGCGGTAATCCTCCGTCAGGCCCGCTACCGTCTGATGATAGTGATAGTCGCTGCCGGTTAATGAGAGTGACCACCAGCCAACCGGCACAGACCACCAGGCGCTGAGGTTCTGGTTACTTTTTTCCCTTCCGGGCTGTAAATCGTGGGTTAGTGAGAACCAGAACAGATCGCTGAGCGCTAGCGGATTATCAAGCGAGAGCGTCAAACCGCCCTGATAGCGTCCGGTGGCGATAGTACCAGCATCATCCAGCGACATCCCCAGCCGCCAAAACTTACGCTGCTGGCGAGTAATAATAATATCGCTCTCGCCCGGCTGCGCTGCCGGAACTATCTCCATTTCCGCCTGCACGGTCGGCAGGCGTTGCAGGTTTTCCAGCCCCTGCTCGATATCGCGCAGATCAAGTAAATCACCCTCATGGGCAGGAAAAGCGCCATACGGCCAGAACCAGCGGCTGCTGTCCGGCGTCATCACCACATAACGGATTTGGCCCGGCACGATAGTCAGCCGCAGCTGGCCGGTTTTTAAATCCTGCGCGGGAGCCAACACGCGGGTGGTTGTCCAGCCGTGGGAGATAATCTGGTTTTGCAGCGAACTCATCAGCAGGTTAATCCCCTGCGTGCCGAGGCACTTTCCGATCGCCCGATCCGCCAGCTTTTGCAACGGCAGCCAGTGAGGAAGCGCCTGCTGGCCTTGCAGCGTTACCTGATTAATCGTGAAGCAGGGGCTCTCGCTGGGAAAGGTAATCCGCCCGGACATTGCCGCTGGCGGGAATAAGCGCACATCGGGGACGGGCGGAGTCAGCTGCTCTTTTAAGGCCTGCTGGCGCTGCTGCTGCAGGATAAACTGCTCGTCGCCGGGAGCGGCAGAAAAAGCCACGCCGGAAAATAGCGCGAACAGGAAATATATATTCCTGTGAAATAGTAGATTGAATTCCATTTCGACCTAACCTTGCGAGGTAAATGATATACCTCAGCGAATGAACGTTACGCCGCATAGAATAATCTATCGTTTAATTTGATATCCATGAAAATATGCAGGAAAACTTAAAAATGAGAAGACCATCGAAAATAGCAACTGAAATGACAGACATTGCAGCGAAAACTTCAGAAAACGCCGCACATCGTTACCATGCTATATATATTAAAAAACATGATAAAAAATAAAATCATTAATATTGTGCTTTCATTTCTACACCATTAATTATTAACGCAAAGCGTTACCGACAACGATAATAAATAGTCATACCCCGCTAGCGGTTCCGGCGATTTAAACAGCCGAAACCTCAAACAATAACCCAGCGCGGCAATACGCCAGTCAGCCAAGCTTCAGCAGCACCATTCCTGCGGTAATCATCAGCAGCCCCACGCAACCTTTTTTACCAAGGGGCTGTTTGAAAATAATCCAGCCGGTTAAGGCTGTCAGCAGGATGCCGCAGCCGCCCCAAATGGCGTAAGCGGTGGCCATATCCAGCCCTTTCAGCGCCTGCGACAGCGCGGTAAACGAGGCAAAAATAAACAGTAACCCCACCACGCCAGGCAGCTTTTTCGCCATACCCTCTGAGCGTTGCAGAAAACCGTTGGCGGTCACTTCCAGCACAATGGCGATGGCCAGATAAAAATAAGCAGCCATCGTCAACACTCTCCGTGTTCGTTTTCAGCAATGTTTACCAGCAGCACGCCGCCCAATAACAGCAGAATCGCGACAAACTGCATTACGCTAAGCTGCTCTTTAAAGAAAATGCTGCCGATCGCCGCCACTGCTAACAGCCCCAGCGACTCCCAGGTGGCATAGGCGACCGCCAGGGCAATTTTTTTCAGCGCCAGCGCCATAAAAGTAAAAGAAAGACCAATGGAAAAATACATCAGCACCATGCCTGCCCAGTTAGCTTCTCTGGAAAGTAACTTCATCACTACAACGCTGCTCACTTCTGCCACTATCGCCAGAAAAAGATAACACCAGGCTCTGGACACCGTTTCTCCACCTTTATTGAATACCAGGCCGGATAGTGTACCTCGGGAGCGTGACGGTAAGATAAAGCTAAAAAACCAGAAAGGCGGCACGCATTAACCCTGCGTGCTTTTTTACTGCCCGGGCGCGAGGCCGCGGGCAGTGTCAGGTAAAAGCGCTTAACGGTCGGCGGTGGAGTTAGCGTGCTGCTGGCGCGTGGCGCGATGGCTGGTGAGATAATGCTTCACCAGCACGAAAAACAGCGGCACAAAAAACAGCGCCAGCACCGTGCCAGCCAGCGTACCACCGATAATACCGGTGCCGATGGCGATACGGCTGTTAGCGCCCGCTCCAGTCGCTACCGCCAGCGGCGTCACGCCTGCGATAAAGGCCAGCGAAGTCATGATAATCGGGCGCAGGCGGGTGCGCGCCGCCTGCAACGTCGCCGCACTCAGCGAGCGCCCCTGTTTGACCGCATCCTCAGCAAACTCAATAATCAAAATAGCGTTTTTGGAGGTCAGGCCAACCGTGGTCAGCAGCGCCACCTGAAAATAGATATCGTTGCTCAGCCCGCGCAGGCTAACGGCCAGCAAAGTGCCCAGTACGCCCAGCGGCACCGCCAGCAGTACCGAAAACGGAATGGACCAGCTCTCATAAAGCGCCGCCAGACAGAGAAACACCACCAGCACCGAGATGGCATACAGCGCGGTTGACTGCCCTCCCGCCTGTTTCTCCTGCAGCGACAGCCCGCTCCATGCGCCTGTCGTCCCGGCCGGCAGCTGGTTAGCCAGCCGCTCAATGGTATTCATCGCATCACCGGAGCTGTAACCTTCGGCGTTCTGCCCCTGGATTTCAAATGAGGCGGAGCCGTTATAGCGATTCAGCGTTTCCGGCCCCATGGTCCAGCGGGTCGAAGCGATAGCTGAAAATGGCGTCATGCCGTTATCAGCGTTGCGGATATACCAGTTATTTAAATCAGACGGCGCAGAGCGATAAGGCGCATCGGCCTGAATATAAACGCGTTTAACGCGTCCGCGATCGATAAAGTCATTGATATAAGCGCCGCCCCAGGCGCTGGTCAGCGTACTGGTCACATCATTCAGCTGAAGTCCAAGCGCGACCGCTTTACTGGTATCGATATCGATCTGCAACTGTGGCGTCTGCGGCAGAATATTAGCCCTGACGGCGGTCAGCGCCGGGCTTTGCGCCGCTTTCTGCAACAGCTGGTCACGCAATGAGGCCAGCTCGCTGCGGGTAGTGCCGCCGCTGGCCAGCAGCTCATAGGTAAAGCCGTTGTTCTGGCCCAAACCCGGAACGGAAGGCGGCGTCAACGCAAACACCTGCGCGTCACGAATCGAAGAAAGCGCAGCCGTGGCGCGGGCGGCGATCGCCCCGGCGGAATTAGCCGTGCCTTCGCGCTCGTCCCAGTTTTTTAATTTAATAAAAGCCATTCCGGCGTTCTGCGCTGCGCCGCTGAAGTTAAAGCCGTTGATAGTAAATATCACATCAACATTCTCTTTTTCCTCGCTAAGAAACCAGTCGATGATCTGCTGGTTAACCGCCTCCGTACGGTTCGACGTTGCGCCTGCGGGAAGGGTCGCCTGTAGCATAATGCTGCCCTGATCTTCCGTAGGCAGAAAGCTGCCCGGCAGGCGGGTAAACATCACGAACAGCACAACGCCTATCGCGCCATACAGCGCGATCAGGATAAGCGGGCGGCGTAGCGTTGCCAGAACCTTATGGCGATATTTACGCTCGGTCGCCGCATAAAAGCGGTTAAACCCACCGAAAAACCCACGGCGATGCGGTTTTACCGGCTTAAGCAGCATGCCGCAAAGCGCAGGCGTTAACGTCAGCGCCACCACCACCGAAAGCACCATCGCGGCAATAATCGTCACCGAGAACTGGCGGTAGATAACGCCGGTTGAACCGGCAAAAAACGCCATCGGCAGAAACACAGCGGAAAGCACCAGCGCAATGGCCACCAGCGCGCCGGATATCTCGCCCATCGACTTCTCGGTGGCTTCCCGCGCCGGTAAGCCTTCGTCATGCATAATGCGCTCGACGTTCTCTACCACCACAATGGCGTCATCCACCAGCAGGCCGATCGCCAGCACCATCGCGAACAGCGTCAGCGTGTTAATGGTATAACCGAACAGCGCCAGCACGCCGAAGGTGCCCAACAGCACCACCGGCACCGCCAGTGCCGGAATAATAGTGGCGCGCATGTTCTGCAAAAACAGGTACATCACCACGATCACCAGCGCGATCGCTTCAATCAGGGTCACCACCACATCCTGCACGGAGATCTTAATGAAGTCGGTGCTGTCCAGCGCGTAAGCCACTTCATAGCCTGCAGGCATGGAATGGCGATACTCTTCCACCTTCTGTTTAACCAGCGTGGCGGTATCCAGCGCGTTCGCGCCCGGCGCCAGCATCACGCCCACGCCCGCAGCCGGATGACCGTTCAGCCGGGTAGACATATCATAAGACTCGCTGCCCAGCTCAACGCGCGCCACGTCTCCGACGCGCACAATCGCCCCGTTGCGATCGCTTTTTACGATGATATTGCGAAACTGTTCCGGCGTTTGCAGGCGCGACTGCGCGCGCACTGTGGCGGTCAGCTGCTGATTATCTGGCGAAGGCAGCCCGCCGATTTTACCGGCGGAAATTTGAATGTTTTGCGCCTGGATCGCCGCGGAGACATCCGCCGGCTGTAGCGAAAACGAGGCCAGCTTGTAAGGGTCCAGCCAGATGCGCATTGCGTACTGACCGCCAAACACCTGAATATCCCCCACCCCTTCCGTACGGGCAAGCGGCTCCTGCATATTACTCACCAGCCAGTCGCCAATATCGTTACTGCTGCTTTTATTGCTGGTGTCATACAGCCCCATCACCAGCAAAAAGTTGGACTGCGATTTGGTTACGGTCACGCCAAGCTGTTGTACTTCGCTGGGCAAGCGCGACAGCGCCTGCTGCACTTTATTCTGCACCTGCACCTGCGCCGTATCGGGATCGGTGCCCTGGCTAAAGGTCACCGTTACGGTAACGCTTCCCCGCGAGCTGCTGCTGGAGGTGAAATAGAGCAGGTTATCCAGCCCGGTCAGCTGTTGCTCAATCACCTGCGTCACGCTGTTTTCCAGCGTTTCGGCGGATGCGCCGGTATAGGTGGCGCTGATATTAACGGAAGGCGGCGCCACATCCGGATACTGCTCCACCGGCAGTTGAGTAATGGAAAGCGCCCCAAGAAGCATAATCAAAATGGCAATAACCCAGGCAAACACCGGGCGATAAATAAAAAAGCGGGAAAACATTAAACGGCGCCTCAGTTTTTAAAGAAAAGCGGGTGGGTTTAGCAAATAGTAAGCCGGAATGCCCTAACCGGATTTGACCTCCCTCCTGAAAATCACGGACAGAGTGTAGCAGGAGGCGCATGTTTGAACGGGCCTGGTCACGTCTGATTTTTACAGTTTATTCTGAAGGCGAACCTCCGCTAATCGTGCCATTGTTAACTATACTATTAGATTGCTAACCTTTATTGAGTGAGGGAATATGAAAAAGACTATCATCGCACTGTCTGCTTTAATGCTGGCTTCGCCGGTTTTCGCGGCCACCACCCACGCAACGGATGATACCGTTGCCGCCGCGCATGAAGGGGCGCATACCGCCAAAGAAAAGCTGCATCAGACGCAGCATCAGGGCGAAGAGATGAAGCTGAAATCAGAGCATGCCGCTGAAGGTAAAAGCGATAATCTGAGCAGCAAAGCCAGCGAAGGCTCGCAGAAAGCGTGGCATAAAACCAAAGAAGGCACCGAAAAGGGCTGGAACGCCACCAAAGAAGGCACTGAGAAAGGCTGGAACAAAACCAAAGAAGGCGCCAGCGAGCTTAAAAACAAAGTTACTGAATAATCGCGTTTAGTTGAGAAAAGGCCGCAAACGCGGCCTTTTTTATTGACGCAGCGGGCCTCGCCCGCACAAAGGATTTTGTCGCAGCAGCCGAGCCTGCGCTGGTTAGCTGCATTCAGCTTAAAGAAAGGATTTTCCGCGCTCGCCTGCACAGATATACATTGTTCTTCTCCCGCAGCGACTTAGCTCTGTGCCCAGACGCGTGGCGCGCTCACCTGTTGATTGCCCGACTGTGCCGTTAACGCCGCGTTCATCGCCTGACCGGCTCCCTCTTTCACCCCCTCCTTCACGCCCTGCTTCAGGCCTTCTTTCAGTCCTGCCGTCAGCGCTGCGCGTCCCGCCGTTGCCGCGACGCCCGCCGCCCCGACGCCGGGGATCAGCATACTCAAACCGGTAGCCACATAGCTCAGGATATCAAGCAGCTTAAAGATGCCGCCGCCCTTCTGCTTTTTCTGATCGGGCTGGGTTTCCTGCCCTCTTGCCATATCATCCTGCGCGCTCAGCTCTTTCAGCGTGGTGGGCGCGTTGGCTAACTGAGGTGGCGAGGCAACCTGGTTGGAGCCTTTACGTATAAAGGCATCCAGATCGCCTTTGCCGATGTTTCTGTCATTGGCTTTATTAAAGAAGTTGCCGCCCGCGCCATGCTTACCGTTATCCAGCATGGAAAACAGCATTGAGTTCGGCTGGCTAAGCAGGTTGGCCGCATCGCGCACTTCCTGACTGTTATGGGTGTCATTGGCAATGTTGGTCAGCTTGTCGGGCTTAATGCCGCCGCCCTTGAAGAAAATATCTTTATTGTTTTGCAGCGTTTCCAGCGCTTTGCTCTCCTGCGGTGAGAGTTTCACATTGTAAGCGGCGACATCACATAAACGATCGCGTGACACGCTCGCGCCGGGATCGTCCTTACCGGTAAGCTGCTGCCACTGTTCGGGATGGCTGGTGTAATATTTCGCCGCGGCGGCCACCTGCGGCGGGCATTTGCCCATATCCTGCGAGCCATCGGCAATTTTCTGCAGGGTTTCCAGGCTGACTTTCTTCGGCAGGCTTTCAGAGTAAAGATAAAGCTCACGCATGGCGTCATTCGCGTTCATCTCACGCGCAGGCGAGCCGGGCGCAGAGTCTGACGGCACATAATCATGGGTATAGGTTTCCGCTTTAGCATCGGCATATTGCCTGATCGCCGGATTCTGCTGCCACTTCTGAATATCCTTTGCGCTGATCTTGCCGTCGCTTTTGCCGTTCTTCGCCGGGTCAATGGCATCAAACATCGCGGGATTGTTTGCCAGCGCGTCCAGCGCCTGTTTGGCATCGCTTGGGGTTGCAGGATCGTTACGCAGCTTTTCCACGCCAGCCCGATCGAGCGGCTTTTTCAGTAGATCTTCATGTCTGCCAAGCGTGGTGATGACTTGCTCAAACGGCATTTGCCCGCTGGCGGCGGAGGTGAGCGGCAGCGCGCCGGTCATCGCGCCGGAGCCGGTGAGCTCCGACAGCAGGTTGCCGATCAGGCTCGACAGTAGCTGTGCAAGCGGCGGTGTGGTTTGTCGGCCAGGTTGCCCGACTAGCGGCAGATTGCTCTGGCCCGACAGCGTCGAGCGGTTAAAAGAGAGGGGAGCCAGGCCAGCGCTTTTCGCCTCAGGCGGCTTAGCCGTTGGCGTTCCCGCATCGGGCAACGCAGGTTCGCGCGGCGCGGTAAAGTTTGATGGTGAAAACCCAGAGAGGCGCATCGTTTTTCCTTCCGTCAGATAAAGATCCTTGAGTGGCTGCCGCTAAACGCAAGTTCCATTTATCTGACGCAGGGAAACGGGCGGGCCAGAGGCAATAAACCGTTGCGGCCTATTTATGCAGCGCCAGCCCCTTCATCGCTTTATCTACTGCCTTTTTCGGGCCGCGTAACGCCAGGCCGACTAAATCCAGGTTATCCGCATCCTCGGCCAGAAAAACATCGCGGTTGGCCTGGTCATGGTCGGTAGAAAACATGGCGTATACATAGGGGATCAGCGTGAGTTCCCGCTCCAGCCCTTTTCGGTGCGCATTCTGCAAGCCGTTAAGCTCTGCTTCAAAAACCAGCATCGGCTGGCCCAGCATATTGCCATAGCGATTGCCATGCGCATCCCTATAGGGTTCACCCATCATTTCCGGCGCGGCGGAAGCCACGCCGCTGGCAAGAAACGCCACCACGTTCAGACGCTGCCACATTGCCAGGTCATGACGAACAATCAGTGCGACTTTGGTATCAAACATCAATCAGGCTCTCCGGTAATTAACAACAGAGGCCATCATCAAAGAGAGGGGCTACGCGCGTATAGAACGTTTGTGCATTGGTGCTGATATTCAGCTGGCGTAATGCGATAAGCGCGCCGGAACCAGCGGCCAAAATGGCTTTGATCGGCAAAACCGACCTGCGCGGCGGCTTCGGCGGGATGGAACCCTTGCACCAGCAGCATCCGGGCGGTACGCAACCGTAGCCGCACCAGATAAGCGTGGGGCGACTGACCAAACGCTTTTTGAAACTGACGGGTCAAACGAAAGCGATCGATACCAGCATAGTTTGCCAACTCGTCAAGACCGATATCCATTGCCATACCGTCATGCATATAATCCCGCACCCGACACATCTGGTTAAACGACTCGCCCAATTCCAGCGCGGGACGAAGGGAAAGGTGGCGTGAAAGCAGATCGATCAATCTATCCAGGCTTTGGTCGCGCGCCAGTTTGCCTTCATGAAAATGTATGGCGTGAAAGGCCTGCGAAATAGCGTGATTGAGTAACGGATCGTCGGTCAGCGTATGCTGAAAAGCGGCCTGTAACGTGGAAATATCGCCTGCGCTGCGGCGCTGCAGCATAGTGGTCAGCCACGCCTGCGGCAGATAGAGCATGGTATAAGCAAAGCCTTCCTCATGCGGTGCGTGACCATCGTGTACCGCGCCCGGCTCAATCAGGATCACCCGGCCTGGACTGCTGGTATGCAGCGTACGATGACAGTGAAAACGCTGTAGCCCCGTTTGCGTCACGCCCACCAGCATCTCGTCATGGTCGTGCGGATCGTAAGCATGGCCGTAAAAATGGGCATGCACGCTTTCGATGCCGGTTTCATGGTCGCGCTGCAAGTTTATCCAGTCGTTGCTTACGGATTTTGGCATTTGGCATTCCGTCCAGCTCGTTAAATCGTCTGACAATTTGCCAGTCCCGCTATTTACCTTATCTGTTTTTTAGCCAGTCAGGTATCTCTGTTGGCCTGGTCAGCGATGCCGCCGCTTTACAGCCTCGATGCGGTTGGATAGTATGGCGCGCAGACATCAGGGCCGCGCCCTGTTGCGTAAGCGTTAACGTTAACCAACGCACTATCAGCAGATTTTCTGCTTTTTGTGCGTAGGTATTATGCGATCGTCGATATCCCCCTCCCCGTTTTTTTTCCTGTTTGTATTGCTGATAACCGCAGCCAATTTACGTACCCCGATTACCGTTACCGGCCCGGTGCTGGAAAATATCAGCCGGACATTTAACCTGAGCGCCTCTGAAGCGGGCCTGTTGAACTTTATTCCACTGGGCATGTTTGCCGTGCTGGCACCCTGCGCCTCCTGGCTGGGCAGTCGGCTGGGGCTGGAAAAAGCGCTATGGGCCGCGGTCTGGCTGATTGCGCTGGGATCGCTGTGGCGCATTATGGGCTATGAGAGCGGTCTTTGGCTGGGTACGCTGACGCTCAGCGCGGGTATCGCCATCGCCAACGTGCTGCTGCCGCCGCTGATTAAACGCGACTTCACGGAACATACGGCAAAATATATTGGCCTTTACGCCTCAACGATGGCGATTACCGCCAGCCTGGCTTCCGGCACCGCCGTTCCGCTGGCGCAGGCGACGTCGGCGGGATGGATCTTATCGTTGGGCATCTGGCTGGTGCCCGCGCTGATTGCGCTGGTGGCCTGGCTGCCGCCGCTTAAATACGCCCGCACGCCGCGCCCGCAGCCGCATAGCGCCAACACCGTGCGGTTAACCTCGCCGTGGAAATCGCCCCTCGGCTGGCAGGTTTCACTGTTTATGGCGTTGCAGTCGATGGTGTTTTATACCCTGATCGCCTGGTTTACGCCCTATGCGCAGGCGCATGGCTTTAGCCAGCTAACGGCAGGCTGGCTGCTGTTTCTCTATCAAGTGATTGCGGTTGCCGCCAACCTTGGCTGCATGGCGGCGCTGAAAAAACAGCGCGATCAGCGGCTGATTGGTTTTGTCGCGTCGCTGGCTATTTTTATCGGCCTCGCCGGGCTGCTGCTGGCGCCGCAGCTGGCGGCGCTCTGGCTGATCAGCGCCGGGCTGGGCGCGGGCGCATCAATGGTAACCTGTCTGGCGCTGTTCAGCCTCAGAGCCGCCAATCATCAGCAGGCTTCCCAGCTTTCCGGAATGGCGCAGTGCGTAGGCTATGGGCTGGCGGCGCTGGGTCCGCTGGCGTTTGGCTGGCTGCATGAAATTTTTGCCAGCTGGAATAGCGCGCTGCTGGCGCTGCTGGGAATGACAGTATTGCAGATGGTGATCGCGCCGCTGGCGGGCAGGAATAAACAGATCGGGTAACAAAGATACCGACAGGCTGCTTTGCAGCCTGCCGGTATCTTATCTAGTCATTCTCCTCACGATTCTCACTTCGCGCTCTTCTGAATCCGAAGCGGTGCTGTGGGATTTTGACTGTTTTAGCGTCAGTGTTGTCGGCGTCTTTTCGACGGAGCCCCGTCACTGACTGCGGAATATGTCTGAATGCTTTTCTTGCTTCCCAGTAAGCCATGACTTTTTCTTCATCGCTTTCGTGTTCCGCAAGCTGCTGTAATTTATCCATGATGGCGTGATTACTTAAAGCACTCTGACTGTCCAGAATGGACATCACCGCTTCGCCAAGGGCTACATGCACATTCTTAAAATCTTCTTTATCCAAACTCTCTCCTGTGCTGATGTTAAAGGAAACCGATCATTCAGACGAAGCGGAATAACCGGATGCGCTTTCCAGGCGTAGCTGTTCTTTGCGGCAACAGCTACGCCAGAATCAGGAGAGTTTTACTGCGGGTATACATAACGTAAATACAGATTATTAATGTCAACAAACCAAGCCGGAGAGCGTCATCAAGCAGGGAGTTACTCTCTTCCCAGCGCCAGAGCCAGCAGTGCATGGTAATGCTTTTCCATTTCCTTGCTGGCGGCGCCATCCAGCTTGGTTAGCAGCCTGGCGCAAATCGCCTTGCGATTTACCGTTTGTCCCGCCCGTAAAATATCAGCGACAATCTGCCCCAGCGTTTCCTGCTGAGTAGGGATATCCATATCTGCCATTTCAAAACGCTGAGCAAGTGCTTTATCGGTTTTAGGTGTCCATCGTTGCTGCTGCATCATTGGCGCCCTCGTGGTCAGATTATAAAATAAGCTAAGTTGATGCAGCCTAAGCTATACAAAAAATCGAAAGCTGTACAGGTATTTTTTGCCTGTTTTTTTTACAGATCGATCTTGATCCAGGAGCAGAGAAAGGGATAGGAGTAAGCGGTGTTGCATCAGCTTCAGTACCAACTAACTCCAGTAATAGATGGCCCGCACCAAACCCAATTTTATTTTTGTATACTGAAAATAGTGCAATGAAAAATTAATAGCGGCGAAAAAAAATAGCAGAAAATACGTTTAAAGCAATATCGTTCGTCAAGGAGACGATTAATATAACCGTAAACAGAAAACTTCCGGCAATAAACCAGTCAAATAAATTCATTTAAATAATAATTAACCAAAAGCAAAAAACTGACTTTAAAAACATATTGATCCCAATAAAAACATAATGTACATATAAAAAAACATTAACCTGAGATGCGTAATGAAAAAAAATTTAATCATTTCCTTTTTTTTATATTTTATTTTTTTTACTGCAATGCATATTTTGCCTGAATACCTTCATCACGGTTATTTTGAAAATACGCTTAAGAAGGTATGTTATGCAGCTATAACAACCGTGATATTTATAGCCACAAAAATATACTTTTCAAGGAGATAAAAAATGAAATTATTAGGATATGAAGAAATCAAATCTGTTTCCGGAGGCAGGGACACACCTCAGGCGGTAGGAACGCTTATCGGGGGAATTTTAGGAAACGCATCAAAAATACCGAACGGCGGACTTTATGGCTCTGTTATAGGTGGCTACTTGGGTGCCAAAGGGTATGATAACGCAAGACAAACAATCACCATCCCTGCCGATATAAAAATTGATTATATAAACCATGGCAGCCCCTGGGGGCCGATTAATCTACCGAGCTTCCCTGTCTGGCGTTAATTTCCTGAGAGCATGCTTACAGCGCAAAACGGCCCGCTTTGCGCAGGCCGTTATCATCTCAGTGCTGGAACAGGCTGAAGGTGCTGCTGTAATAACTGACCATCCAACCTACGTAAACCAACCACACCAGCATCAGTCCGGTTAAACTCATTTTCAATGTCATCTTATTTCCCTACCCTTGCCGAGGTTTTAACACGTCTGCGGCATACTGTGGCAGAGTCAGAAAAGACTGAACTTGCGGCAGATCAATTAAACCCGTTTCATCACAAAAACGGATAAGCCGTGATGATCAATTTTCACCCTCTTAGCGACTTGGCACAGGCCACAAACGCACAATGTTTGCGCTAATGACGGGTGCGCCTTGTACCGATAGTGCAAAAAATATTCTTTTTTCATCATGCACTTAGCTAATCATGGTTATGATGGTTTTTCATAGATGATAATGATAACTATTGTGATAACATCCAGACTCGTTGCAAAAAAGTTGCCATCATATTGCTGTAATTAATATAACTAGTGTGGTTAGCGATACAGCACTATTCCCCCTGATGACAGAGGCTAATCATGGATTCTATTGTGTATGTGGTTGACGATGATCATTCGGTTCGGCAATCCCTGGTTAGCCTGCTGACGGCTGAGGATTATCAGGTGGCCGCTTTCGCTTCTGCACAAACTTTTCTGGCTCACCCTTTTAGCCCAACGCCGGGCTGTTTGATCCTTGATATGAATATGCCGGAGGCGAACGGGTTTGACGTTACCGACGCGCTGACCCAGCTGGGTTATCTGATCCCGACGATTTTCCTTACCGGCTACGGCACCATTCCGCTGACGGTAAAAGCGATGAAAGCGGGCGCGTATGAGTTTATGACCAAGCCCGCCGTTCCGCGCCTGCTGCTGCAGGCAGTCGCCGATGCGCTTAAGCTGGCGGAAAAGAATCTTGCCGCATCGCGGGAAAAGCAGGCGCTAAGCACCCGCTATGAATCCCTGACGCCGCGCGAACGCGAAGTATTGCAGCTGGCGATTGGCGGGCTGCTGAACAAGCAGATCGCCACGGCGCTGGGCGTCAGCGAAATCACCGCTAAGGTGCATAAGCGCCGGGTGATGGAGAAGATGGCGGTACGCTCGCTGACCGATTTAGTCAGAGCCGCCGAGCGCCTGAATATTGTGAAAACCGGCAGCCGCTAGCCTGCTGGCGGCATCATCCGGCGTTCAGTTCTCGCTCTCGCTCTCGGTCGGCAGCGTAAAGGTAAACAAACTGCCGTACGGCTGGCGACATTCGGCGGTGAGCTCGCCGCGATGTTTTTCAATAATGCCATAGCTGATGGTCAGCCCCATTCCCATGCCCTGCGCTTTCGTGGTGTAAAACGAATCAAACAGCCGCGCTTTTACCTCCGGGCAGAGGCCAATGCCGGTGTCAGCAATCTCCAGCCGGATCTTCCCTGCCGTCGGGTTTTCAGAACTCACGGTGAGCACGCGCGCGCGCTGGTGAATATCTGACATCGCGTCAATGGCGTTCATCACCAGATTCAGCAGCACCTGCTGGATCTGCACGCTGTCGCCATAAATAAACGCCGCTTCCGCCTTGAGCGCATACTCCAGCACAATCTGCCGCCGCTCCAGCTCGCTGCGCGAAAGTGCCATAATGTGCCACACCAGATGATGTAAGTTGACGCGGGCGTAGCCTGAGGTTTGATTGCGGGTTAACGCCTGCAGGCCGCGAATAATATTTCCCGCCCGCTCCCCTTCGCTGATGATCTCTTCCAGACTGCTGCGCGCGTTGCTTAACATGGCCGGTTCGCGGCTTAGCCAGCGCAGGCTGGCGCCCGCATTGGCGACAATCGACATCAGCGGCTGATTAATTTCATGCGCAATCGAGGCGGTAAGCTGCCCGACGGTGGTTGCACGCGAGACGCGCGCCAGATCCGCCTGCGCCACGCGCACCGCATCTTCCGACTGCCGTCGGGCGGTGACGTCGGTAATGGTGCCGAAATATTCATCGATATCGCAGCCCTCGCCGACCGGATTGCCGACACCCAAAATATAGCGACAGCTGCCGTCCGAACGGAAAATACGGAACTCGGCGCGCATGGAAACGCCGTTGTGGACGCTTGCCGTGACCAGCGCGCTGATGCGCGGATGATCTTCCGGATGTACCCGCTGTAAAAAATCCACCATCGAAAGCGTGTGCTGGCTGGCCGGCAGGCCGAGGATCCGGGCGTACTCGTCGGAAACGGACATCAAATCCTGCTTTAGCTCCCAGCGCCAGGTGCCGGTGTTACTGATCTTTTCGCCCAGCATCAGCGACGTCTGACTGGCGCGCAGCTCTTTCTCTATCCGCCCGCGCTGAATATTCTCTTCCAGCAGTTCGGCATACAGCCGCGCCGTTTCCAGCGATACCGCCGCCTGCGCCGCCAGCATCCTGACGATACGCGAATGCTCGGCGGTAAAAATATCCGGCATCAGACGGTTTTCCAGATAAAGCACGCCGACCATTCTTGCCTGCTTGTACATCGGCACGCACATCACCGCCGCGCCGGAGGTGACCAGATAGGCGTCCTGGCTGAACGGGCTGAAGGTTTCCGGCTTGCCGGTGCGAATCTCCTGGCCGGTACGCATCACGGCGGCCAGCACCGACAGCGGCATATTGGTTGCCGTTGGTCGTTCTTTGACGATACGCACCTTCACGCCATCGGAAGTGGTTTCCGCCCATGCCTGGATTTCCGGCAGATGGTTATCCAGAATGCGGATCAGCAGCCCGCGCTGCGCGCCCGCACGCTCCAGCAGCATCGTCATCAGAATATTGATCAACCGATCAAGGTTGATCTCTTCCGTCATGGCGCGTACCGCGCGCAGCACGCTCTCCAGATCGCGGATCGCCTCATTCTGGGCAAAGGCGATGGTGTCGTAAGGCGTGCTCTGCACCGATGGCGCCAGATGCGGCCAGAGCCGCTCCAGCTGCCGCAGTTTAGCCAGCGCTCCCCATCGGCGCCAGGCGGCAAATGCCCCTTTGAAATAGGCGTCTGACGCCACCTGCCAGCCGCAGGCTTTGGCAAAATGGCCGGCCAGCTCGTGTGCCAGCCCGTTAATCGGATGAAACTCCGCCTCGCCGGAGAGCCGGATCGCCGTTTCATACTGCTCGACGGCCTGCCCATTACGCTGCTCCAGGCGCGCCAGCTCCGCGGCAATCAGCGCGGCCTTATCGGCAAAGGTGGCAGGATTATGCTGCGCCCACTGATTAATGGTTTCATAGTGCGTCAGCAGTGCCTGGCGGTGCGCGCTGCTGAACGTTTCTGGCGTCAGCGGCAGCGTCAGCGTCAACGCGCTGTAAAAGTGATAATCCAGCAGATGCAGATAGCCCGGCACCGCATAGGTCAGCGCGCCAGCCTCGGCAAGCGCACGGCTGGCCTGTGGATATTCGCCCGCCAGGAAATGGGACATGCCGCGATACAGCCAGAACCAAAAGCGCGTCAGCGCAATCGGCGCGCGACCATTCTCTGGGGCGATCAGCGCATCAGGAAGCACTTCCTCGCCGCTAAAGTGCGCCGACGAGGGATTACGCAGATGCGTCACATACAGCCGCTGGATCAGCAGCAGCACCTCGACATCGGGAAAGCGCAGCTTACGAATAAAGCTCAGCCCGCGTTCAAGGGTGGTCAGCATGCCGTCCAGGTGATCGCCGCGCGTGAGAAAATTCATGGTTTGGTGACGAATAATAAAACAGGCGACGGTCAGATCGCCGTGATCGACCGCGACGGTGAAGCAGTTTTTGGCATGCGCCACGGTTTGACTCAGCGGCTCTACCCAGGCGCTGGCGAGATCCAGCGCCAGCAGCGTGCGCCCGCGAAAGCGATGAAACGGATGCTGCATCACCAGATCGCATCCCAGCAGGCTGTATTGCAGGCCCTGCGGATAAGCATCGTAACGCCGCCCCAGCAGCACGCCATACCAGCCGAGCGCGGTGGTGGATGCGCCGCACAGCCCGCGATCGAGCGTCATCTCCAGCACCTGACAGAGTATTAAAAAATGCAGGCGCGGGCTGGCGAACGCGGCGAACATGCTGGCGCTGATCATCAGGTTCATAATGGCTTCTGCTTCGCCATCTTCCACCATCGGTAACGTGCGAAATAGAGCAAGATCGCCGCCGATGCGCGCCTCAAGCGCCTGACGCGCCGCCAGGCATTGTCGATCGTCGGTATCGCGGCTCAGATGGATACCAAACACCGCCAGCCAGGCCAGCGCGGTCTCCAGCGCCAGCGCCATATTCGACTGGCGCATATGCACTTCCGCCAGCATACCGGCCGCCAGCGCTTTTTGCTCGCGGCTGCCGGGCATACTCATTAGCTGGTTACAGAGCGTCAGCGTCGCAGGCAGGTTGCCCTGTAAAAATTCGCACTCCGCCTGCTGGAAGTCGAGCATAAAGGCGTCATCCGATGCGGGCTGCGGCGCATCCGGCTGTAGTGTTTTCGCCGTGCGCAGATAGCGCACCGCCGAAGCGTAATCACCGGTGCTTTTAGCGCGTTGCGCGGCGCGACAGCAAACGGCGCGATAGCGATCGCGATCCGGGGTAGTACGCAGATCGTCGATGGCGCAGGTAATATGGTGCACCGCCAGAAACAGCGTGTCGTTGTTATCGTGTTGGCTTAGCGTATCGGTTAGCTGACGGGCGGCGGCAACGTTAAGCCGACAAATCTCTTCCGGCTCCAGCAGCGCCTGCGCCGCCTTATGCAGGCGATCGTGCGTAAACGCATACTCATCTCCGGCAAGGGTAATCAGGCGCGCGGCGATGGCGGGCTGGAGCTGTTCCCGCAGGCAGTTGAGCGAAATATTCTGTAGCTGGCTGAGCAGCGCCAGCTTGCCGCTGCCGCCGACGCTGGCGAAACAGCCGAGCAGCTTGCGCGTCGGCAACGGCAGTTCAGCCAGCTGCTGAAGCATCAGGCTGGTAACGTTTTCGGTATAGTTACGCGCCCGAATCGCCGCCAGGTCGTAATGCCATTTGCCGTGCTGCGGATGGTGGATAACCAGGCCATCCTGCACGATACGGCGAAAAAATTCATGGACAAACAGCGGATTGCCGCCGGTTTTCTCATGGATAAGCGCCGCCAGCTCGCTCAGGCCTGCGGCGCGCGTTTGAAACAGCTCGGCCAGCCAGCGCGCTATCGCTTTAACGCCGAGCGGCTGCGGCCTGATTTCCACCAGGTGACCGGCGGCGGCGCGCAGTCCCGTCAGCTGTGGCTCAGCGCCGCTTTCCGCATCGCAGTGCGACATCACCATCAGCAGCGGCAGCGCCGCGCTGTTTTCCGCCAGATACTCCAGCAGCTGTAAACTGGCCTGATCGAGCCAGTGAATATCATCGATAATCAGCACCAGCGGACGCCCCGGCGTGGCAAACGCCGTCACCAGGCAGTGCGCCATCTGATTAAAACGCAGGCGCGCATCGGCAGAGTGCATATCGGCAGGCAACAGCGGCTTGCTTGCCAGCAGCAGCCCCAGCTCCGGCACCAGATTCACCGCCAGCCCGACATGGCTTCCCAGCGCCTGACGCAGTCGCATTTTCCACCCGCTGACTTCAACCGCGCCCAGACCGAGCAGGTAAAGCGTCAGCGAGCGAAAGGCGGCGGCGATCGCCGCATAGGGCAGCACCGGCGAATATTGATCGGCCTTGCCGACGGCGAGCAGCGCCGGTTTATGCTGAATTTTTTTTAACGCTGAGGCGATTAACGAGGATTTACCGCTACCCTGCGGCCCGCTAACGATAGCCAGCGCGGAACGGTTCACCGCGGCAACCCGCTCAAAAGCGGCCAGCAGTTGCCCTTCCTGCGGATGATGTAGATAAAGGTTATCCGTCAGCCAGCGGGCGGGAACGCGATCCTGTAGTCCTGGCGTAAACGCCGCGATCTCTTGCTGTGGCGAAAGGGTCGCCTGGCAGCGGCGCAGATCGGCGATAAGTCCGCTCACGGTCTGGTAACGATTGGCGGGCGATTTTTCCAGCAGGCGCAAAATAATCACGGAAAGCATTGGCGGGATCGCGGCGCACAGCTGATGAGGCGGCCGGGGCGCAGAGGCGATATGGTGATGCGCCCACTCCGCCTGCCCGCCTTCGCTGAGATCAAAAGGCAGCGAGCCGGTCAGCAGCTCATAGAGCACAATACCCAGGCTGTAGAGATCGCTGCGGCTGTCCACCGCGTCACGGGTGCGCGTGGTGTGTTCCGGCGACATATAGGCCAGCGTCCCGCCGGAGACATTCAGGCGCGTCTGCGCAGCGCTTTCAGCGGTGACGGTGAGGCCAAATCCGCCCAACCGCCATTCGCCGTCGGGATCGATAAAAAAGTTGCCCGGCTTGATATCGTTATGAATCAATCCCAGCGCGTGCATCTGCCGCAGCGGCTGACAGAGGCGCACCGCCTGCGCTAAAAAATCGGCAATCGCGCTGATTCTGACTCGCGCCAGCGTTTTAAAAGCAAAAGAGGCGTAGACCAACGCGTAACGACCGTGATGCAGCGTCGCGCCGATCGGCATTACCGCCCAGTCATGGGTGAGCTGCGCGCGCAGCGAAAACTCATTTTTCAGCAGCGGGATCGCCTGAAACGCGCTCTCTTCGCTGGCCGCGCTGGCGATGATAAAGGGGTCCGCGCCATGCAGCGGCTGGCAAAGCGTCCAGGCAATCGGGCCTTCCTGCGCCAGCGGCGTGAAAATAATGTCATCGCTTAAGGCGAAAACTTCGGCGTCCATCATTTTTCCGGCGTCGGAAAGTTTCTCGCTCATCGGCGCTCCTCGCGGGCAGAGAGTTCACGACGAATATAATCCAGCAGCGTATCCACGTTAATCGGTTTACGTAAAAAGGTGACCGCGCCGAGGTTAATGGCGTACCACAGCATGTTTTCATCGCCGTGACCGGAGATAAAAATCACCGGCGGCGGAGTGGTTTGCGCAATCAGCTGACGATAAAGCTCCAGACCGCTCATGCCCTTTAGTTTGACATCCAGAATAAGCAGCGCCGCGTCGGCCCGCGCGTTGTCATCCTGCAGAAACGCCTCCGCAGATTCAAACGCCTCGGTTTCGTAACCGTCCGACTGCAATAAATTGCATAGCCCGCTGCGCACGGAAGGTTCATCGTCAACAATGACAATGCACGGTGACAGCCTCATGCGGTGATCCCCTGTCTGAATTCACGCGAACGTGAGTGGCGCTCTTTCTTAAGGTTTGCTTTCGCCTTCAGGAGGAGGAGTGCCGCTGATTTTAGGCACGCATTCATGACGAAACCATGCCAGTGTGACCGGTTGACGCTGCATAAGCCGTCGGCATACCGGAATAAGCTGCTCGCCAACCAGCATGCCGAACAGCCCCAGCAGAGCGATAATCGGCGGCGCTGGCGACTGAACATGCATTGCGCTGTAGATGACACCGGCCAGCAGGCCGGTCGCCAGCGAAACAAGATAAGATTTCAACATAATCAGCCCGTGCGCGTATAGAGCGACGTCGCCTGCGTGACGTCGTGAGCGGCGTAAGCCTCCAGCGCCGCGCTGGTCAGCCAGCCGCCAATCAGCATGCCCAACAGCCCCACCAGCGCAATGGCGGGCGGAGCCGGGGATCGCACTTTCAGCAGTGCATAGAGCAAACCAATAACCACGCCTGCGCCCAGGGAGAGCAGCCCTGCGGTCATGATGTTTCTCCCTTTTATCGTTGCTGCGGCTGGCCGAACAGGGCCAGCCTGCGGGCAATTATTTGTTGGCCGGAGCCGGTGCCAGCGTGCGATGCGCGCCTTTTGCGCGAGCTGGGGTTTTATGCACCATGGTGTAGGCGTAATCCACGCCCATGCCGTAAGCGCCGGAGTGCTCTTTAACGATATCCATCACGGCGTTGTAGGTCTCTTTATGCGCCCAGTCACGCTGCCACTCCAGCATCACCTGCTGCCAGGTCACCGGCACTACGCCCGCCTGGATCATGCGCTGCATAGAGAAGTCGTGCGCGTCTTTCGAGGTGCCGCCTGAGGCATCCGCCACCATATAGATTTCGTAGTCGCCTTCCAGCATGGCGCACAGGGCAAAGGTGTTGTTGCACACTTCGGTCCACAGACCGGCGACCACCACCTTTTTCTTGCCGTTTTTCGCCAGCGCATCGCGGACTTTCTGGTCGTCCCAGGAGTTCATTGAGGTACGTTCCAGAATGTCATGCTCCGGGAACACGTCCAGCAGCTCCGGGAAGGTATTACCGGAAAAACTCTCGGTTTCCACCGTGGTGATGGTGGTGGGAATGTTAAAGACTTTGGCCGCTTTCGCCAGGCCCACAACGTTGTTTTTCAATACCTGGCGGTCGATGGACTGGACGCCGAATGCCATTTGCGGCTGTTGATCAATAAAAATCAGCTGGCTGTTTTCAGGCGTCAGAACTTCAAGCTTAGCGTTGGTCATGAGAATACCCATTTGAGGTTTAAGTAAAAGAGTCCGCGCAACGGCATGCGGAAAACGTGCTGACAGCCGGTACAGTCATCAGATAGAAGGCTGAGCTGCGCTGTCGGAGTGAATAGTAAGAGGGGTTGGCGGGGCGGGCTATTATCTCTGTGTATAACTATACGTTCGTATAATAGACGCTGCTTTCCACAGCCGACCATAATCCTGGCAACTTCCGTGTACTGCTCTGCCTGAGCAGCGCGCCCTTTTGTCCGGCGGTTTTTCGCCTTTGCCGGACGTTTCAGACAGGAGGATCTATGGTCCCGCTCGGTAAAGCAGATCTGATTTTAATTAACGGTAAATTTCATACCATCGACCGCGAACAGCCGGTCGCTGAGGCGGTTGCCATTCGTGACGGCAAATTTCTTGCGGTGGGTAGCGCCGCCGAAGTGATGGAGCATCACGCCGAAGGCAGCAAAGTTATCGATTTACAGGGGCAAACGGCGATCCCCGGCCTGAACGATTCCCACCTGCATTTGATTCGCGGCGGGCTGAACTACAACCTGGAGCTGCGCTGGGAAGGCGTGCCTTCGCTGGCCGATGCGCTGCGGATGCTGAAAGAGCAGGCGCTGCGTACGCCGTCGCCGCAGTGGGTGCGCGTGGTCGGCGGCTGGACTGAATTTCAGTTCGCCGAACGCCGCATGCCGACGCTGGATGAGATCAACGAAGCCGCGCCCGATACCCCGGTATTTATTCTGCATCTGTACGATCGCGCCCTGCTTAACCGCGCGGCGCTCAGAGCCGTGGGCTATACCAAAGAGACGCCGAATCCGCCGGGCGGCGAGATCCAGCGCGACAGCAACGGCAACCCAACCGGCATGCTGATTGCCCGTCCCAACGCGATGATCCTGTACGCCACGCTGGCGAAAGGCCCAACGTTGCCGCTGGAACAGCAGGTGAACTCGACGCGCCAGTTTATGCGCGAGCTGAATCGCCTTGGCCTGACCAGCGCCATCGATGCGGGCGGCGGCTTCCAGAACTACCCGGAAGATTATCAGGTGATCGCCGAGCTGCATCAAAAACAGCAGATGACCATCCGCATCGCCTATAACCTGTTTACCCAACGCCCCGGCCACGAGCTGGAAGATTTTGAAAAATGGACCGATATGCTGACGCCGGGCCAGGGCAGCGATTTCTTCCGCCATAACGGCGCTGGCGAGATGCTGGTGTTCTCCGCCGCCGATTTTGAAGATTTTCTGGAGCCGCGCCCTGACCTGGCGCCGGGAATGGAAGATGAGCTGGAGCGCGTGGTGCGTCACCTGGTGGAGCATCGCTGGCCTTTCCGCCTGCACGCCACCTATAACGAATCCATTAGCCGGATGCTGGACGTTTTCGAACGGGTCGATCGCGATATTCCATTCAACGGCCTGCACTGGTTCTTTGACCATGCGGAAACGGTGACCCAGGCGAATATCGATCGTATTAAAGCGCTGGGCGGCGGCATCGCGGTACAGCATCGCATGGCGTTTCAGGGTGAATATTTCGCCGAGCGCTACGGCATCGAAGCCACCCGCCATACCCCGCCGGTGGCGCGAATGCTGGAAACCGGCGTGCCGGTTGGCCTGGGCACCGATGCCACGCGCGTTGCCAGCTATAACCCCTGGACCGCGCTCTACTGGCTGGTTTCCGGCCGCACCGTTGGCGGCATGCAGATGTATGACGTTAACGCCCGGCTCGACCGCGACACCGCGCTGATGCTCTGGACGCAGGGCAGCGCCTGGTTCTCCAACGAGCAGGGGAAAAAAGGCCAGATCAAAGCGGGTCAGCTGGCTGACCTGGCGGTGCTGAGCAAAGATTATTTCCGCGTGCCAGTCGAGGAGATCAAAGGCATCGAATCGGTGCTGACGGTGGTAGACGGCAAGATTGTTTATGCGGCTGGCGGTTTCAGCGCTGAAGCGCCGCCATCGATTCCGGTACTGCCGGACTGGTCGCCGGTGGTGAACGTCGCGGGACATTATCGCAGCGCGCCGCCGCAGGCCAACCGCGTCGGCACGATGTCTGCCGTGCATCACTGTAGCGGCCCGTGCGGCGTACACAGCCATCAGCACGATACGGCGCGACAATCTTCGATTCCGGTTTCAGACGATAACGCCTTCTGGGGCGCGCTCGGCTGTAGCTGCTTCGCCTTTTGATGCGCAGCCATAAGGAGTTCTGCGATGGCGCAGGTTAATGATGTTCACGCGCTAACCGCGCAGGCCGCCGCGCCCGCGCAGCATGCCTCTTCCTGGCAGCCGCTGCGCCAGCCGGTATTCCGTATGCTGTGGATCGCGACGGTGGTGTCGAATATCGGTTCATGGATGAACGATATCGGCGTCAACTGGAGCATGCTGACGCTCAGCGCCGATCCGCTGTCGGTGGCGCTGGTGCAGGCGGCCAGCAGCCTGCCGATGTTTCTGTTCGCCCTGCCCTCCGGCGTGATGGCGGATATTGTCGACCGGCGGAAATATCTGCTGTTTTCCCAGCTGTGGACGTTTATTGCCGCCGCCGGTTTGACCATGCTGTCGCTTACCGGCCAGGTGACGCCCGCGATCCTGCTGATCGCCGCGTTTCTGCTGAGTACCGGCGCGGCGATGAGTTCGCCGCCGTTTCAGGCCATCGTGCCCGACCTGGTGAAGAAAAGCGAGCTGGGTTCCGCCATTGCCCTTAACTCGCTGGGCATTAATATCAGCCGCGCCATCGGGCCTGCGCTGGGCGGGGTTATCCTGTCGCTGGCGGGGCCGTGGATGGTGTTTATGCTGAACGCGCTGTCGGTGCTTGGCGTGGCGTGGGTGCTCTATCGCTGGCGCGCGGAGCCTTCCGTTCAGCGCCTGCCGCCGGAGCATTTTTTCCCGGCGGTACGTGCCGGGCTGCGCTATGTGCATGCCGCGCCGGTGCTGCGCAATGTGCTGGTGCGCACCGTAGCGTTTTTCCTGTTCGCCAGCGCGGGCTGGGCATTGCTGCCGCTGGTGGCGCGGCGCGAGCTGGGACTTGGTCCCGGCGGCTACGGCATTATGCTGGCCTGTATCGGCCTCGGCGCGATTTGCGGCGCGGTGCTGTTGCCGCGTCTGCGTCAGCGTTTCGATGCCGATCGTCTGATGCTGCTGGCCAGCCTGCTGTTTGCCGTGACCATGCTGGCGCTGGCTTTTGTGCGCCACTTCTGGCTGCTGAACGCGTTTGAGTTTTTTACCGGTTTCGCGTGGATAGCGGTGCTTTCCACGCTTAACCTCGGCGCGCAGCGCAGCGCGGCGAAGTGGGTGAAAGCACGGGCGCTGGCGGTTTATCTGACTTTTTTCTTCGGCGCGATGACGCTCGGAAGCGCGATCTGGGGCCAGCTGGCGTCACATTTCTCGATTCAGGTTTCGCTCTGCGTGGCGACGGCAGGCATGTTGCTGGCCTGCGTTACCGGCCTGCGCTGGCGCTTAAATAAAGATCCCGATCTGAATCTGGAGATCAGCGGCGCGGCGGAATCGTTGCAGGAGATCGCCATCGCCCACCAGCGCGGCCCGGTGATGGTAAACGTTGAATATTATATTGATCCTGAGGACGCGCACGCCTTTACCGTCTGTATTCAGGAGATACGCCGGGTACGTCGGCGCGGCGGCGCGCTGAGCTGGTCGGTTTATGAAGATGCGCAGCAGCCTGGTATTTTTGTCGAAACCTTTGTAGTGGGTTCATGGATTGAACATCTCCGGCAGCATGAACGCCATACGATGAATGACCTGAAGATCCAGCAGCGCGTTCAGGCTTTTCATCGCGGTGAACAGCCGCCAACCGTTCGTTATCTTGTCGCACCGGGCAAATGATGAAGTCCATTTTTGTTAAATAATCAAAATGAGGATAGCTATGAGTACTTTCACAACACAGGATGGCACCCAGATTTATTACAAAGACTGGGGCACCGGCAAACCGGTTCTGTTCAGCCACGGCTGGCCGCTGGATGCGGATATGTGGGACAGCCAGCTCAATTTCCTTGCCGAGCGCGGCTATCGCGTTATCGCTTTTGATCGTCGCGGCTTTGGCCGTTCAGAGCAGCCGTGGCAGGGTTACGATTACGATACGTTCGCCTCTGATATTAACGATTTAATTACCAGCCTCGATCTGCATGACGTGACGCTGGTGGGCTTTTCCATGGGCGGCGGCGATGTAGCGCGTTATATCGGCCGTTACGGCACGGCGCGCGTGGCGGGTCTGGCGCTGCTGGGCGCGGTAACGCCGATTTTCGGTAAAGCGGAAGATTACCCACAGGGCGTTGATTTAAGCGTTTTCGCCGGTATTCGTGAAGGTTTACTGAAAGATCGCGCACAGTTTATTAGCGATTTCGCCGCGACTTTTTACGGCACCAATGCCGGGCAGACGGTTTCTGAAGGCGTGCTGACGCAGACGTTAAATATCGCGCTGCTGGCTTCGCTGAAAGGCACGCTGGACTGCGTTACCGCGTTCTCGCAAACCGATTTCCGTCCGGACATGGCGAAAATTGATGTACCGACGCTGGTGATTCACGGCAGCAACGATCAGGTGGTGCCGTTTGAAACCACCGGCAAGGTTGCGGCAGAGATGATCGCCAATGCCGAGCTGAAGGTGTATGACAACGGCCCGCACGGTTTCGCGGTGACGCATCAGGATCGGTTGAATGAAGATCTGCTGACTTTCCTGCAATCGCATTAAGTAAAAAAAGGGGATGCTTCGGCATCCCCTTTTCTCCGTGCGTTAGCGCGTTGGGTGGTTCACTTCCAGCGGACGCAAATCAAAAAACAGCACTTCTGCGTCATCGCCGCCGCTAAAGGTCAGCGTTCTTTCATCACGTACCCGTGCGCCGTCGCCTGCGTTAAAGGCGATGCCGTTCACCATCACGCTGCCGCGTGCAACGTGAATATAGGCGTAACGGTTTTCATCCAGCGTAATGGTAGCCTGCTCATTACCGCTAAACAGACCGGCATAAATTTTCACATCCTGACGGATACGTAGAGAATCCGCTTCACCATTAGGTGAAATAATCAGACGCAGCCTGCCGCGCTTATCCGCTTCCGGCACCGACATCTGCTGATAACCCGGCTCGGTTCCGTTTTCTGACGGCACCACCCAGATTTGCAGAAAGTGAACATACTCGTTGTCAGCATGATTGAACTCGCTGTGGGTTACGCCAGAGCCTGCGCTCATCAGCTGAACATCGCCGGGAACAATCACCGAGCCCGTTCCCATCGAATCTTTATGCGCCAGCGCACCTTCCAGCACATAAGAGATAATCTCCATATTGCTGTGGGCGTGGCTGCCGAAACCGCGAGAAGGCGCTACCTGATCGTCATTGATCACCAGCAGATCGGAGAAGCCGGTCTGTTTAGGATCCCAGTAGTTAGCGAACGAAAAAGTATGATGTGAATTCAGCCAGCCGTGATTACCCTGGCCACGTTGTTCTGACAGACGTTGTTCAATCATGATGCGTTCCTTAATTATATGCGGTGAATGTGTTTGCCCTTGCGATGAAAGAAGCTTACATGTAAACCTGTTTGCTCAACAATGCGCTGAAATGGCAATCACTGTCACAAATTAGTGGACAATATGCAGATAGAAGATCTCCGTATTTTTATCGCTGTGGTAAAGGCTGGCAGCTTCACCGCAGCGGCCGAACAGCTGTTGTTATCCAAACAGTACGTTAGCCGTCGCATGGCGGCGTTAGAGGCTTCGCTCAACGCCCGGCTGCTGATGCGCAACACGCGTCGTCTGTCGGTGACCGAAGCCGGACAGCGGTTCGCCGGTCACGCGCAGCGAATTCTGGATGATATTCATGAGGCGGAGCAGGCGGTCTCAGGCGGGCAGCAAACGCTGAACGGCTCGTTGCGTATCAGCATGCCGATGTCGTTTGGCATGAGCTATCTTTCGCCGCTGCTGGCGCAGTTTCTGCAGCAGCATCCCGCCGTGCAGCTGCAAACCGAGCTGGCCGATCGCTATGTGGATGTAATCGGCGAAGGCTTTGATATGGCGATTCGTATCGGCACGCTGGCGGATTCGACGCTGATCGCCCGCCGCCTGGGCGAACTGAAGCGCGTGATTTGCGCCAGCCCTGCCTATCTGCAACGCACCTCGCCGCCGCGCTCGCCGGACGATCTGCGCAGTCACGCCTGCTTACGCTACGGGCGAGAAGGCCAAACCGGCTGGGAGCTTTGCGTGCAAGGCAAAAGCAAACTGTTTGAAGTGCGCGGCCCGGTGATCAGCAACAACGGCGAAATGCTGCGCGATGCCGCCGTGGCGGGGATGGGGCTGGTGCTGCTGCCAGAGTTTATCGTCGCGCCTGCGCTGGCGCGCGGCGCGCTGGTGACCCTGCTGGATGATTTTTGGCCCGCGCCGCTGGGTTTATATGCCGTCTATCCGCAGCATCGGCAGCGCAGCGAAATCAACCGGCAGTTTTTAACCTTTCTGGAGGCGGAGTTGAAAAATAGCCTTCAATAGGCCACATCGCATCGCATTGCGCAATTAAGCGGTGGGCCACCGGATAAAGCAGCGATTCGCTGAGTTCACCTGCGTCAAAGCCTGATCGCTAAACAGGCTGAATGTCGAAATGCTGCTTCAGCCCTTTCGCGCCTTTGGCGGTGATATGGATGCAGCGGCTGCCGATATCCTTTTCCATCCAGCGCAGCTGCTCAAACCCGCTGAGCAGGGCGGCACCCAGCGCCCCGCCGAGATGGTAACGCCGCTCGCTCCAGTCCAGGCAGGCGCAGCTGAATTTTCTGCGTATGCCAGCGGACGGCACCGCAATGCCTAACGCCGCCAGCGCTATGCCGCCCTGCGCGCTCAGGCCGCTGCCCTCCCCGGTTAACCAGCCACGCTCGGTTAGCCGCTGATAGAGAGTTACCGCCACCTCCCCCGCCAGATGATCGTAACAGGTGCGGGCGCGGCGCAGATGCTCGGGCGTGGTAATGCGCGGCGCGGCGTGTCCGGCCCAGGCGATCTCCATCAGCCGTTCCAGCAGGTCGGCCACTGCTGCGCTGCTTAAGCGATAATAGCGATGCCGTCCCTGCGCCAGACAAACCACAAACCGTTGCGCGGTAAGCTTCGCCAGATGGGCGCTGGCGGTAGAAGGTGAAATATCTGCCGCAGCGCTCAGTTCTGTTGCCGTCCAGGCGCGCCCGTCCATCAATACGCACAGCATACGGGCGCGTGACTTATCCGCCATGATGGCCGCCGTCGCCGCCAGCAGATCTTCCGGCGGACAAATCTCCTGCGCCTCGGCGTTTTTTTCGCTGCGTAATGCCATGTTGCTTCACCTTTTGCCATTAACCGGAAAACGAATGCTGATACGTTACCTTCAGATGGCCCGCACCACCATCTCCAGGCCCAGCGCAAGCAGACAGATTAAAAAGTAACGTTTAAACACCGGCGGCGAGATAACCCTGCGCAGCCGCTGCCCGATAAACAGCCCGATCAGCGCCGGGATCACCGCTAATCCTGAAACGCCCAAAGAAACGGAGGGCAATGCGCCATGCCACCACAGCCCGACGGCAAGGGCAAGCGTGGAGCTGGTAAACGAGATCCCCAGCGCCTGGACCAGCTGATCCTTTTCCAGCCCCAGCGCCTGTAGCCAGGGCACGGCGGGCATCACAAACACGCCGGTTGCGCCAGTCAACATTCCGGTCAGGATGCCTATCGGCAGCGATAAAACGGATTCATGCCGTGGCGCAATAACCAGGCTGCGCCCGCTCAGCGTCCAGAGCGCGTAAACCATCAGCGCCGCGCCCAGCGCCAGCTGCGTATAAGCGCTGTGACCGTTGGCCAGCCACCCGCAGCTCAGCAGCGTAGCGCTAACGATCGCCAGCTGCATCGGCCACAGCCGCCGGAGCAGCGCGCCACAGTGGCCGCCGCCGCTCAGCTGAAAAATATTGGTAATAAAAGAAGGCAATAGCATCATCGCAGCGGCAATGGCCGGTGAAAGCAGCGATCCCAGCACCCCCATCGCCACCGTCGGCAGCCCCATGCCGGTCACGCCCTTCACCAGCCCCGCCAGCAAAAAAGTAACGCCAGCCAGCAGCAGCGTTGCGAAATCAAACGCCATTATCTGTTGCTCCCTTTGGCTGCGGCGCCTGAGCGCGATCGCGGTTACCGTAATCACGGATCACCGCCGCAACGCGTAGCCGGTAATGGCTAAAAATATGATCGCGCCCCGCCTGCTGGGCCGCACCGTGCGCTTCCTGACATCGCCAGGCGCGGATCGCCTCTTCATCGCGCCACCAGGAGAGCGATAATATTTTTTCCGGCTGGGTCAGGCTTTGAAAACGCTCGATAGCGATAAATCCGTCAATCTGGCTGAGCAGCGGCTTAAGCTCCGCCGCCAGGCTCAGATAATGCTGACGCTGCGAGGGATGAGGTTCGGCTTCAAATATAACGGCAAACATGGTCGGCTCCTTCTGTCAGAGAACACCAGCTTGCCGCAGGCGCAGAACCGATGCTTCGTCGGATAACGAAGTATGCACGTTGAGCCGTCGCCAGTGCAGAGAGGTGCGGCACAAAAGGGATAACCCGCCGCACGCCTGAGCCAGAAGCGGCCTGGCTCAGGCGCAGCAGAAAAGCGATGGCTCCTGAACGGAGCCATCAGGTTGATCAGAAGTTATAGTTGGCGGTAATGGAAACGTTACGCGGCTCGCCGTAAACCTGATACTGGCTCACGCTGGTATCGTAGGATTTATCAAACAGATTATTCAGGTTCGCCTGCACCGAGAACTGTTTGGTGAACTGGTAGCGACCAAACAGATCCACCAGCGCATAGCTGCCCTGCTCTGCCCGCCAGTTGCCGTTGCCCTGCGGCGCGGCAACATCCTGCCAGACATGCGTCTGCCAGTTAACGCCGCCGCCCAGCGTTAGCTCTTTTAAGGCAGGCACGTTATAAGCGGCAAACAGCTTCAGGCTGGTGCGCGGCAGCATCGGATTCACCGCTTTGCCGTCGCCATCTTCCGCGACGTAGCGCGTGGCGCCGAAAGTCATTTGCAGGTTATCGGTGACCGCGCCGTTAACTTCAAACTCAATGCCTTTGCTCACCGTGCCCTGCGCGGCGTAATAAGCCTGCTCGTTGGCGGTGTTTGGGATGATCTGATTGGTCGTCTGCGCAACGTTATCCTGCTCAATGCGGAACAGCGCCACTGAGGTGGTGAGGCGGCTGTTCAGCCAGTCCGCTTTTAATCCGGTTTCATAGTTTTTGCCGGTGACCGGATTCAGGTAGTTGCCGTTGATATCGCGATTGGTCTGCGGGTTAAAGATCGAGGTATAGCTGGCATAGGCGGACCAGGTATCGTTGATGTCATACACCAGACCTGCATATGGCGTAATGCGGTTTTTCGCCAGCGCCTGGGTCACCGTGCTGGTGCTCCATTTGGTGTAGCGCGCGCCCACAATCAGATTCAGCGGATCGGCCAGCGAAATACGCGTCGCCAGATAGGCTGATTTCTGGTGCACCGTATCGGCCTGCGCCAGCGTCATTGCGCCCCAGTTGGTTTCAGGGAAACCGCTATTCCAGTTGTTGTAATCGCCAGCTTCCTGCGGTGAGAGGTTATCGTAGGCATTGTGGTAGCGGTTGTTTTGACGGCTGTAGCTTACGCCCGTCATCAGCTCATGCTGACGACCAAACAGCTGATAAGGGCCGCTGGCGAAGGCGTCAAGCGCATGCACTTTGCGCGTGCCGGTGTTATAGCCGGTGCCGCCGACGAGATCGTCATAGCCTGGATAGCTTGCGTAAGGGCTGACTAAAAGCCCGCTGTTTTTATCCACGAAACCATCAAGATAGAGCATCTTGCTGTCGAGTTTGGTTTCCGCATGGGTGCCGTTCAGGGTGAACTGCCAGCCGTTATCAAAGCGCTGCTTCAGCGTGGCAAATACGCGTCGGGACTCGGTATTACGATAGGCCCAGTCAGGCGCGGTATTGTCGCTGCGATCGTAGCTGACCAGGCTGCCGTCGCTATACCAGCGCGGTAAGCCGCCCCAGGTCGGACTGTCGGCGTTATCTTCCTGGTAATCGTAACCCACCGATAAGGTGGTGGAATCGGTGAGATCCGCATCCACCACGCCATAAATGAATTTTCTGTTGTTGCTGTAGTTATCAATATAGCTGTTTCTGTCCTGATAACCGGCGACCACGCGTCCGCGTACGTTGCCTGATTCGGTTAACGGCGCAGAGAGATCAACCACGTAGCGCTGCTTGTCCCAGCTGCCGTAGCTGGCGGAGACGTTGCCAACAAACTCGCGGCTGTCGGCGTGCTTACGGATCATATTCACCGACGCTGACGGGTTGCCGGTGCCGCTCATCAGGCCGGTTGCGCCGCGCACCACTTCGATACGGTCATACATGGCGGTATCGGAAGAGGAATCGTTAAGGTTCCAGCGCTCTTCAAACACGGTTGGAATGTCATCAACCATGTAGTTATCAATCATAAACCCGCGTGAGTAGTAGGTCTGGCGATCGAGATCGGCCACTTTTTGCGTTACGCCGGTAGTGCTTTTTAATACGTCACCCAGCGACTGCATCTGCTGATCCTGCATGCGCTGCTTGCTGACAATGCTGACGGATTGCGGAATATCGCGCGCGGTTAAGGTCATTTTGGTGCCCGCCTGGGTAACCGGCACGCTGTAATCCTTTTCGGCGCTGTTCGCTGTCTCTTCGCTGGTGGCGTCCACCACCAGCGTTTTTTCCTGCGCCGCCGCAAAGGCGTTGTTGCCGTACAGCGCAATGGCGATCAGCGCTGCCAGTGACGTTAACGCCCGTTTAGCGGCTACGCCGTCAAGGCGATTTTCCCTGTTATTAACTGAAATCAAAGACATTGTTTACCTTCAAGAGATATTATTTTTTTCGTTTGCCTGACCGTATGCGCGTTCTCGATCTGCAGAAGCTCTACGCTTAAGGCAGTTTTCCCTGAGCCAGAACGCCTGGCGTGATATCCGTCCATGTCGGCTTAGCGATTAAATGCATAGGTAAAAAATCATTTCGTCGCTAATGGTGAGAATGAGAAATTTAATCATTTTCATTCCGGATGTAAATGCGTATTACGGAATTGTCTGGCGGGCGATCGCAGAGAGTCAGTAAAAGGTAAAGAGGCGGGATAGCGCGAGGACCGTTCCCCGCCAGGCGGCGGAGAAGGTCATAATCGGTGTGGTGTTATTTGGTGCCGGTAGCTGGACGCAGGCGAGCGGTTAAGCCGCGCAGAAAATAACGCAGAAACTGATCGCCGCATTCGCGGTAATTTTTATGCTCCGGCGCACGCATAATGGCGGTAATTTCCGGCATCGAGACGCGGAACTGCTGCGACGTCAGGATCGCCAGAATATCGTCAGTTTTCAGCGCAAAGGCGATACGCAGCTTTTTAAGGATGATGTTGTTGGTGATACGGCGCTCAACCTTCAGCGGCGGCATGCTCTCATCTTTGCCGCGTTTGTGGTAAATCAGGCCGTTCAGGAAGCCGCTCATCAGCACGTCCGGGCAGGCGGCAAAGCCCTCTTCCTCTTCTTTCAGCATAAAGCTGGCCATCTGCTCAACGGGAATCGCCATATCGGCCAACGCCAGGATCGCGACCATGTCATTGTTGTTGAGTTTTAGCGTGTAGCGCAGGCTACGCAGTACGTCGTTATTCATCATCGCGATGATTCCTTACCCTTCCGGCATGCAAAGCGGGCAGTATAGCGATCTCTGCGCTGATGACGAGCAAAACTACGCGCTTTTGCGGTTATTGCGAGCGGGTAAAAACAGGGAGGTAATCAGCGTAGCGAGGTGAAACAGCCGCGCTGCGGATGCAGGCGCGGCAGGAAAAAACGTTAGTTTTCCAGTTTATAATTCAGGGTGATTTCGGCATTCAGCACCTGTGAAACCGGGCAACCCGCTTTTGCCTTGTTGATAATCTCATCAAAGGCGGCGTTATCGATGCCCGGCAGTTTAATGTTGCTGTCGAGCGCGATTTTGGTAATCGCGAAACCTTCGCCCTGTTTGTCCAGCGAGACATCCGCCGTGGTATCGATACTCTGCGGCGTATGGCCTGCCTGGCCCAGCATCATAGAGAGCGCCATTGAGAAGCAAGCAGCGTGCGCTGCGCCAATCAGCTCTTCCGGGTTGGTGCCCGGCTGATCTTCAAAGCGGGTGTTAAAGCCGTATGGCTGCTGTTTCAGCGCGCCACTTTCAGTAGAAACGGTGCCTTTGCCGCGTTTGAGATCGCCTTCCCAGTGTGCCTGACCTTTCTTATGAATCGTCATCTTTCCTCCGGTTTTACTGAAATGTACTATCAGTATAGTTAGTCCGCTGCGTATTAGCTGGCAGCAACCTCTTCACCACAGTGCCACGCGCTGTCAGCCCGCATACAGGCTGGTTAAGCGGCGGCGAGAAAAATGTAACTAACGAAGAATGATGGAGAAAAGCATGTTTCAGAAAGGTGATTTTGTGCAGGCGAAAACCGGCGGCCCAAAAATGCAGATCGTGCGCGTGGAGGGTGAAACGCTGTGGTGCGCGCGGATTGATGACGCAGAGCAAAAAGAGATCGAGATCCCGGCCAGCTTGGTGAATCCTTACCATGAAGATGGCGACTTCGGCGTCTGCTGAGTTTCCGGCAGCCTGCCCAACAACGGGCTGCCATCACTGTTAACCGGCTTTCCGCTATGTGATTGTAGCGCTGCTCATCGCTTAGCTATACAGCCAGCGCCCCGCCCTGGCTGATTCGGCAAACATACGCACGCTCAGGGGCTTACGGGTTTGTATCACCGGTTTTTGCGTAAACCATTGTCGGAAAAACCAGGGAATTTCCCAGGGATAATAATCATCCAGATTTAATGGCGAAA
The DNA here is from genome assembly GCF_031457955.1 of Mixta sp. BE291. Lineage (NCBI taxonomy): Bacteria > Pseudomonadati > Pseudomonadota > Gammaproteobacteria > Enterobacterales > Erwiniaceae > Mixta > Mixta sp. BE291. The sequence goes on from NZ_JAVDXN010000014.1 coordinate 47,658, forward strand.
CGTCGACGTTAAATACCGCGTCATATTTATCAATTGCCGTTAGCAGATCGTCTGCTGGCGCATACTCCTGCAATATGTCATCAAGTTTCAAGGGAATCGGTTTAAACCGTAGCGTGGCAAGTACGGGTAGTTCGCGACGAAAAAAAGCAAGAACCTCGTCGTCAGTTACCATATTTTGTCACCTCCACGGACAATTTTATTATATTTATGTAACGTATTAAAGGTTATTAGCGCCACATCTTTTGTCAATAACCCCCATCCTAAAACAGGAACAGTACGACCAACAAATGCACCCAGATTATTGACCATCATCGGTTTAAGGGTTTTTATACTGGCATTAGTAAATGTTGGCAGAGGATAAGGAAGTTCAATATTCAGCAAGCGCCTTGCTGTGACTGATGCAACAGAAGTCCCAGGCGTTGTACCCATGGGTTTCCCTCTGGTTTTTATTAGCGGTTGTCCAAGCAAAATCAATGATATCGTTGTGATGTTTTCAACGCCACCAATGTAATCATTAACTTCGTCCAGCAAGATCCAAAAAAACAACTCACCCGCTGAAATATTAGCGATTCCATTATAAAAATAAGTTCCGTTTAATTCTTCAACCGTATCTATACGCTGCTCCTTAGCGTTAATGATGCTTCGGTATTATAAGCAGCGGAATCCGGTTAATTCTATAGCTAAACATTTAATAAACCCTGCCGGCATTAAAAGTTTCATTTATATTCCCGCTATTATTTCAGCCAATGCACATCCGATATCCACGCACCATACCTCGCGGATTGGTGAAATTCTTAAAATCTGAAAAAATCTGCTTCATACAAGATAAGTTACCCGAAGGAGCGCTTGTTCTCTATGATAAAAGTGGCGCTGGTAGCGATAGTATCCTGCAAACCACAGGCTGTGTTCTAAGCGCGCCGCAACTAAAATATGTTCTCTTTTTTACCAGGATGTTTGTATGAGCGTGAAATTACGTCCGCTTGAGCGGGAAGATCTGCACTTTGTGCATCAGCTGGATAACAACGCCAGCGTGATGCGTTACTGGTTCGAGGAGCCTTACGAGGCGTTTGTTGAACTGTCTGACCTGTATAACAAACATATACACGATCAGAGCGAGCGTCGCTTTGTGGTGGAAAACCACGGCGAGAAAGCGGGCCTGGTGGAACTGGTGGAGATCAACCATGTCCATCGCCGCGCCGAGTTCCAGATCATTATCGATCCTTTGCATCAGGGCAAAGGGCTGGCCAGCCAGGCAGCGAAGCTGGCAATGGATTACGGTTTTTCCGTGCTGAATTTGTATAAGCTCTATTTGATTGTCGATCAGGAGAATGAGAAAGCGATCCATATCTACAGCAAGCTGGGCTTTGAGATCGAAGGCGTACTGAAGCACGAATTCTTTATTAACGGCGAGTACCGTAACACCATTCGCATGTGCATTTTCCAGCATCAGTATCTGGAAAAGCATAAAGCCCATCCCGGCGCGATGGTCAAACCCACCGCCCAGTAGGCGCGCAGCAGCGCGGAGGTACGCTCACGCGCTGCCGTGACTGGCGCGTATCAGCCCGTACGCCGATCGGGTGTGTCGCTGACGACCGCTTACGGGCAGAAAATCGGTCAGCCCGCGCGCGCGCCGACCCGGTTGATCACCGGCTGAACCACGGCCGGTTCAATGTTGTACATGCCGCCATAAAACGGATCCACCAGCAGCCAGCCGGGGAAGCCGCCCAGCGGAATGTTGCCGAGGATATACCACAGGTTCGCCTTCTCTTTTAACGGCAGCGTCAGCGGAACGTAGCCAGGCCGCTCCATCATCACCTGATAGCTTTTTTTGCCGAAATAGCGGCCGGTAGATTTCTCCAGCACCACGGTTTTCGGGGTAATGCCTTCCGCTACCGCGCGTCCGGTTTCATCCTGTACAACAAAGGTTGCTCCTTGCGGAATCGAATCGATGCGCACGCTTTGCGTTTCGGAGCCAACAATGGTGGCGCAGCCGCTGAGCAGCGATGCTGCCGCCAGCGCCAGTAACAGGCGTTTCATACGCTTTCCTGAATTTTACGGTTTGGTAGTAGTGTAATCGGCAACGCGGCGCTTTTCCTTAGCGCCGGATTGCCTTTCCCGGCGCTAAGGCGGTGTGAAAGGTTACGGATGCGCGCAGCTGTGGGCCAGCGCGGCGATATCCTGCGGCGTGGTGCGGCAGCAGCCGCCAATAATTTGCGCACCGGCAGCGCGCCATTCGCTTAGCTTATCCTGTAACGAACAGCCTGCTGGCGCGCTGTGCCAGCTTTTGCTGACCGCATCATATTGCTCGCCAGAGTTGGGATAGACCAGCAGCGGTTTGGCGGTCAGGCCGCGCAGCGTAGTTAACGCTGGCGTCACCTTTTCCAGCGCAATGCAGTTGATGCCCAATGCCACCGCCTGCGGACAACCATTCAGCAAGGCCGCGACCTTTGTCAGCGGCGTGCCGTCGGAGAGGTGCTCGCTGTCGCGCAGGGTAAAAGAGAACCAGGCGGGCATGGCGGGGAATTCCGCCAGCAGCGCCACCAGCGCCTCAAGTTCGGCGTAAGAAGGCAGCGTTTCACAGGCCAGCAGATCGATGCCGGAACCCGCCAGCGCCTCTACGCGCGGACGATGAAACGCCATCATTTCCTGTTGCGGCAGCGCATAATCGCCGCGATATTCTGCGCCGTTAGCAAGGAAAGCGCCGTAAGGCCCGACCGATCCCGCCACCAGCAGCGGCGCGGCCTGCGGCTGCTGCGTCAAATAGTCCTGGCGCGCGCGCAGCGCCAGCTCAGCGCTGCGAATAATCAACTCACGTGATTGCAGCTCGCTCAGCCCGCGTGCGGCAAAACCCTGCGGCGTCGCCTGATAGCTGGCGGTGATCGCGCACTGCGCCCCGGCGGCAAAATAGTCGTAATGCACCTGATAAATCAGCTGCGGATCTTCCATTAGCACTTTGGCTGACCACAGCGCATCGGCAAGCATACAGCCGCGCGCTTCCAGCTCCGTCGCCAGCGCGCCATCCAGGATCAGCGTATCGCGACGCTGTAAAAGATCGGCAATGGGATCAAATAACATGTTGTTTTTCCTTAGCGCTGTTTTGCGTTTTGCGTTGTGTTAACCAGTAAGCACCATAGCAGATCGCCACAAAGGGCAAACCACACCACAGCGCGATGCGCTGCTCAGGATCGAATGCCAGCCCGACGCAGGCCAGCAGGCAGAGCGCAAAGCCCAGAATCGGCGTCAGCGGGAACCAGGGCGCACGGAATTTCAGCCCGGCAAGCGGCCGCCCTTCGCGCAGATATTGCCGCCGGAAGGCGTAATGGGAGGCGCAGATGCTGAGCCAGACCGCCACCACGGCGAAACCAGAGATAGCGGAGAGCGCGACGTAAACGGTATCGGCGGCAACCACGCTGGAAAACAGCGCCAGCAGCCCGCCCAGCATACTGGCGCTAATGGCCACCAGCGGAATGCCGCGTCGCGTCAGGCGCGAGAAACAGCGCGGCAGCGTACCTTCATTCGATAACGACCAGAGCATCCGGCCCGACGCATAAAGGCCAGAGTTAGCCGCCGAAAGAATGGCCGTCAGAATCACGAAATTAAAGATATCCGCCGCCCAGGGCAGGCCGATTTTCTCAAATACCAGCACAAACGGGCTTTTTACGATGCCCGCCTGCTCCATCGGGATCAGCGCCGCCAGAATCAGCACCGTGCCGATAAAGAAAATAATCAGGCGCGCAACGGTGGTGCGAATCGCCAGCGGCAGCACTTTCTGCGGATTTTCCGTTTCGCCAGCGGCGATGCCAATCAGTTCGGTACCGGAGAAGGCAAAGTTAACCGCCACCATGGTCATCAGGATCGGCAGCGCGCCGTGCGGCAGCCAGCCGGAAGCGGTGAGGTTATGGAAAAACGGCGCGGGCGTGCCATCTTTGAGCGGAATCAGGCCGAATACCGCGCCGCCGCCCAGAATGATAAACGCCAGAATGGTGATCACTTTAATCAGCGAGAACCAGAATTCCCCTTCGGCGAAGAAGCGCGTGGAGATGACATTCAGCAGAAAAATCGCCAGACAGAACACCAGGCACCAGAGCCAGACCGGCGTTTGCGGGAACCAGTACTGCATACAAAAACCGGCCGCCGTCAGGCTGGAGCCGAGCGCAACGGTCCAGGTCAGCCAGTAGAGCCAGGCCACGGTGTAGCCGGTGGCTGGGCTAAGGTAACGCGAGGCGTAAACGTGAAACGCGCCGGTTTCCGGCATCGCTACCGACAGCTCGCCCAGCGACTGCATCACCAGCCAGACCACCAGCGCGCCGATCAGGTACGCCAGTAGCGTTCCTGCCGCACCGGTAGTGGAAATGATATAGCCGGTATTGAAAAACAGGCCGGTGCCGATCACACCGCCCAGAGAAAGCATCACCAGATGGCGCGCCTTCATACTACGTTTAAATTGTCCGCCTTGCGGCTGTTCTGACTGCATGGTTGCCTGATCCGTATGGACGTCTAAACTTCTAAATGTGGCAAAGTTTATACCTGTCCATGCGGCAGAATGCAACGTAACAAGCGGTATGGCTTAACAGCGGTCGGGCGGATAAGGTTAACCGAACATACTTTGTAAATAGCGCTCCAGCGCGGCGCGCGAGCTGAAACCGTGCGGAATGCCGTAGTGATCCTGCGTATCGCCCACAAGGTACATCGGGAAGTGCGTATAGTGATCGCAGGTCTTGATATCTGACGCCGGGTCCGCGTAGTTCAGGCTTTTTTCTTTCAGCGTCGGATGAATGACCAGTGCGGTTCGCCCCAGGCGCGCTTCGCGGTTGACGTAAACATAGTTTTCGCCACGGCGATAGCCATAGGTTTTCGGCGTCACGGTATCCATTTCAAAGCCAGCCTTCTCCAGAACGCGTGCCACCTCATCTGGTCGTAAATACATGCTTGTTCCTCTCAATCTTATAAAGCTTCGCAACCTTACCTCAGCGCAGCAGCCAGGGACATTCAGAATTATCCAGAAAGTCCGCCTCTGGCCCCCTTTCGCGCTTCGCTGACCGGGAATGGTCTACACTAAGTATTACGTTATTCAGCAAAGGGAGAGGAAAAATGTCTAAACAAACAGTGAAAAATGATGAATTAGACGTGCAGCAGGACGTTTCGGTACTGGCAGATGCGCTGGACGACTTACTGAAATCGTATGGCAGCAAAACCAAAGATGATATTGACGCGGCGCGCAGCAAAGCAGAAGCGCTGCTGAAAGAGACCCGTGCGAAAATCAACGGCCGTAACGGCGTGCGTCAGGCGGCGCGTGACGCGGGCCAGCAGGTTGACACCTGGATTCGCGATAAGCCGTGGCACGGCGCAGGCGTCGGTACCGCTATCGGTATCTTTATCGGCGCGCTGCTGGCTTCCCGTCGCTAACCCCCGATCTGCCTTCCCTGTCCCCGCCGCGTGCGGGGATTTTTTTGCCTGAAAAAAATTTCCCCAGCGCTGACGCGCCCTGCGTCGTGGTTTGCCGTTAGGCCTGACATCTTCATGGTTGAAAATCCAAAACGCTACATCTAGTATTCAAAACAACAAACAGACACAACACCTTGTAATTCAGGCGCAGCGCATTATGCGCTGGCGTGTAATGTAGCACAGGGTTTCAGGACCATAAAAGGAAATACGAATCATGCTCATTACTATTTACACTAAAAACAACTGCATGCAGTGTACCGCGACCAAAAACATTATGGATAAGCAGGGTCTGGCTTATCAGCTGGTTAATCTGGACGACGAGCCTGCGGCTATCGAGAACCTGAAAGCGCTGGGCTATCGCCAGCTGCCGGTAGTAATGGCCGATGGCGATCACTGGAGCGGTTTTCGTCCCGATAAGCTGATGCGCCTGGCGCCGCAGGCGCAGGGCTAAGCCGATGCTGGTCTACTTTTCCAGCCAGTCGGAAAACACCCATCGCTTCATTATCCGACTTGGCCTGCCCGCGCGGCGCATTCCGATCGATAAAGCACAGCGCCTGCAAGTAGATCGCCCTTTTATCCTGGTGGTGCCCAGCTACGGCGGCGGCAGTGCCCGCGGTGCGGTGCCCGCTCAGGTTATTCAGTTTCTTAATGATGAAACTAACCGTCGGCTGCTGCGCGGCGTGATTGCCGCAGGCAACCGCAACTTCGGCGCAGGCTTTTGCCTCGCCGGTGACATCATTGCGCAAAAATGTCAGGTTCCCTACCTTTACCGCTTCGAGCTAATGGGAACCGCCGACGATATCGCCAACGTTAAAGCGGGAGTAACCCAATTTTGGCAACAACAGACAGCCCACAGCTAGCGCCCGATTATCATGCGCTGAACGCCATGCTCAATCTTTATGATGAGCAGGGAAATATCCAGTTTGATAAAGATCGTGAGGCGGCGCGCCAGTTCTATTTGCAGCAGGTGATCCCCAACAGCGTGCCTTTCGATTCGCTGACGGCGCGGCTGCAATATCTGGTGGCGGAAGGCTACTATGAAGCGGACGTGCTGAACGCTTATCCCTTTGCGTTTGTCTGCCAGCTGTTTGAGCGGGCGGCCGGCTGGGGCTTCCGCTTCCAGACGTTTTTAGGCGCGTGGAAATTCTTTACCAGTTATGCGCTGAAAACCTTCGACGGCAAACGCTATCTGGAGGATTTCCCCGATCGCGTCTGCATGGTAGCGCTGACGCTGGCGCAGGGCGATGAAGCGTTAGCCTCCGCGCTGATGGAAGAGATCCTCTCCGGTCGCTTCCAGCCCGCTACGCCGACGTTCCTGAACTGCGGCAAGCAGCAGCGCGGCGAACTGGTCTCCTGCTTTTTGTTGCGTATCGAAGACAATATGGAATCCATTGGTCGCGCGGTAAATTCGGCGTTACAGCTGTCAAAACGCGGCGGCGGCGTAGCCTTTTTGCTCTCTAACCTGCGCGAAGCGGGCGCGCCGATCAAGCGTATCGAAAACCAGTCCTCCGGCGTGATCCCGGTGATGAAGATGCTGGAAGATGCCTTTTCCTATGCCAACCAGCTGGGCGCGCGGCAAGGCGCGGGCGCGGTTTATCTGCATGCGCATCATCCCGATATTCTGCGTTTCCTTGATACCAAACGGGAAAACGCCGATGAGAAAATCCGGATTAAAACCCTGTCGCTCGGCGTGGTGATCCCGGATGTGACCTTTCGTCTGGCGAAAGAGAATCAGCCGATGGCGCTGTTCTCGCCGTATGACGTGGAGCGCCTGTATGGCCAGGCGTTTGCCGATATCAGCATCAGCGAGAAGTATGATGAGATGCTGGCGGATGCGCGTATCCACAAAACCTTTATCGACGCGCGCGCGTTTTTCCAGACGCTGGCGGAAATTCAGTTTGAATCAGGCTATCCCTACATCATGTTTGAGGATACGGTCAACCGTGCCAATCCGGTACAGGGCCGTATCAATATGAGCAATCTCTGTTCCGAGATCCTGCAGGTGAACAGCCCTTCCAGCTACCATGACGATCTCAGCTATCGCCAGGTGGGCAAAGATATCTCCTGTAACCTCGGCTCGCTGAATATTGCCCACGCGATGGATTCCGGCAATCTGGCGCGTACCGTTGAGATTGCCGTGCGCGGCCTGAGCGCGGTATCAGAGATGAGCCATATTCATTCAGTGCCGTCGATCGAGCAGGGCAATGCGCAGTCGCACGCCATTGGCCTGGGGCAGATGAACCTGCACGGCTATCTGGCACGGGAAGGGATCGCCTACGGATCGCCAGAGGCGCTGGACTTTACCAACCTCTACTTTTACTGCATTACCTGGCATGCGCTACGCACCTCAAACCAGCTGGCGCGCGAACGTCAGCAGTGCTTTGCCGGTTTTGCGCAGTCGCGCTACGCCAGCGGCGACTATTTTACGCAGTATATTGAGCAGGCCTGGCTGCCGCGTACCGCGCGCATCCGCCGTCTGTTTGCCGACGCGGGTATCGCGCTGCCGAACCAGGCGGACTGGATAGCGCTGCGTGACGCGGTGATGCGCGACGGCCTCTATAACCAAAATTTGCAGGCGATTCCGCCCACCGGATCGATCTCTTATATCAATCACGCCACCTCGAGCATCCACCCTATCGTCTCGCGGATTGAGATCCGCAAAGAAGGCAAGACCGGCCGCGTTTACTATCCGGCGCCCTTCCTGAGCAACGAGAATTTCGCCGCCTGGCAGGATGCCTATGAGATTGGCCCGGAGGCGATTATTGATACCTATGCGGAAGCGACGCGCCATGTTGATCAGGGCCTGTCGCTGACGCTGTTCTTCCGCGACGGCGTGACCACGCGCGATATCAACCGCGCACAGATTTACGCCTGGAAGAAAGGTATTAAAACCCTTTATTACATTCGCCTGCGGCAGATGGCGCTGGAAGGCACCGAGGTACAGGGCTGCGTTTCCTGCTCGCTATAAACTGAATGGATGGATCTATGCAAAACCTTAAGCGCATCCAGGCGATAAACTGGAACCGCATTGAAGATGAGAAGGATTTGGAGGTCTGGAACCGGCTGACCAGCAATTTTTGGCTGCCGGAAAAGGTGCCGCTTTCGAACGATCTACCGGCATGGAATAGCCTGAGCAAAACGGAGCAGCAGCTAACCATCCGCGTGTTTACCGGCCTGACGCTGCTGGATACGTTGCAAAACGGCGTCGGTGCGCCCGCGCTGATGAGCGATGCGCTGACGCCGCACGAAGAGGCGGTGATGTCGAATATCAGCTTTATGGAAGCGGTGCATGCCCGCTCCTACAGCTCGATTTTCTCAACGCTCTGTTCGGTTAACGAGGTGGACGCCGCCTACGCCTGGAGCGAAAGCTGCGGCCCGCTGCAAAATAAAGCGGCGCTGATCCACCAGCACTATTGCGCCGACGACGCGCTGAAAAAGAAGATTGCCAGCGTCTTTCTGGAATCGTTTCTGTTCTATTCCGGCTTCTGGCTGCCGATGTACTGGTCAAGCCGCGGTAAGCTCACCAATACCGCCGACCTTATTCGCCTGATTATTCGCGATGAGGCGGTGCATGGCTACTACATCGGCTATAAGTATCAAAAAGCGCTGGAAAAAGTTGACTCCGCCCGCCGTGAGGCGCTGCAACAGTTTGCTATTGAACTGATGATGGCGCTGTATGATAACGAGCTGGCCTATACCGAGGCGCTGTATGGCGACACGCCGTGGCTGGAGGAGGTAAAAGCCTTCCTGCACTATAACGCCAATAAGGCGCTGATGAATTTGGGCTATGAGGCGCTGTTCCCGGCGGAGATGACCCAGGTAAACCCGGCGATTTTAAGCGCGCTGTCGCCTAATGCCGATGAAAATCATGATTTCTTCTCCGGCTCCGGTTCCTCGTATGTGATGGGCAAAGCGGTGGATACCGAAGATGAGGACTGGGATTTTTAAATAATCTCCGGGGCGCTTCAGCGCCCTGTTCTTTTTTCACTGCTAATGCCGATCAAATAACACAATTCAAACCCAGACACTTCGTCAAAAATAATCATTTCATCCTGCGTGATTAATCACAATTGCTCGCGATTTTTTCCTAAAAATAATGGCAAAAACGCCCCTTCTCACCCCTGAAATTCATCTTTTTTTAGCCAGCGATTATTCCGCCTTAGCCCTTACTCCTTCTGACCTGAGGTGAGATGCGCATCTCAAAGTGTGATGCCGCGCGGCGCGCAAAGGGTTGTCTGAGATGCTAAGTATGATAGGGTATAGACCGTTTTAAATTCACCAGGACAAGTCTCACTGTAAATAATTAACTAACCAGGAAACTTAAATTGCATGGCAATTAAGCTTGAAGCAAAGAATCTTTATAAAGTATTTGGCGAAAATCCCGAGCGTGCTTTTAAATATATTGATAAAGGCGTCAGCAAAGAAACGCTGTTGGAAAAAACCGGACTCTCTTTAGGCGTTAAAAATGCCAGTCTGGCCATTGAAGAAGGCGAGATATTTGTCATCATGGGGCTTTCCGGTTCAGGGAAATCCACCATGGTTCGCCTTCTCAATCGTCTGATAGAGCCGACACGCGGCCAGGTAATTATTGACGGCGTCGATATTGCGAAAATATCTGACAGCGAGCTGCGCGACGTACGGCGAAATAAGATCAGCATGGTGTTTCAGTCATTCGCGCTGATGCCGCATATGAACGTGCTGAATAATACCGCTTTCGGCATGGAATTAGCGGGCGTTCCGCAGCAGGAACGGCAGGAAAAAGCGCTGGAGGCGCTGCGTCAGGTTGGGCTGGAAAATTATGCCCACGCCTGGCCGGATGAATTATCCGGCGGAATGCGCCAGCGCGTTGGATTAGCGCGCGCGCTGGCAATTAACCCCGATATTTTATTAATGGACGAGGCATTTTCCGCGCTCGATCCTTTAATCCGCACTGAAATGCAGGATGAGCTGGTAAAGCTACAGGCGAAACATCAGCGCACCATTATTTTTATTTCCCACGATCTTGATGAAGCCATGCGTATTGGCGATCGCATCGCCATTATGCAGGGCGGCGAAGTGGTGCAGGTCGGCACGCCGGATGAAATTTTAAATAATCCCGCCAATGACTACGTGCGCACCTTTTTCCGTGGCGTGGATATTAGCCATGTGTTTAGCGCCAAAGATATTGCTCGTCGCGGTGCCAGCGCGCTGATCCGTAAATCTCCCGGTTTTGGCCCGCGCTCGGCCATTAAGCTGTTGCAGGATGAAGATCGGGAATATGGCTACGTGCTGGATAAACAGAAGTTTGTGGGCGTAGTTTCCACCGATTCGCTGAAGGCGGCGCTGGCGGCCGGTAGCGGCATTGATACCGCCCTGCTTGCCGAGCCTGCCGCCGTAACGGGCGATACCTCTCTGAATGAATTGCTGTCGCATGTGGCTCAGGCGCCCTGCGCCGTGCCGATTGTCGGTGAAGAACAGCAGTACATTGGGGTCATTTCTAAAGGCACGCTGTTACAGGCACTGGATCGTGAGGGGAATCAGCCATGAGTCAGGCAATCAGTAATCCATGGGAAACCAGCGCAGCGCAGCCCGCTTCAACCGCTACCGCCAGCGATCCCTGGGGCGGCACGGCGCAGCCTGCCGCTGACGGGGCAACACAATCCACCGGCGGCGCTGATGCCGGAGGGACGCCTTCCGACGCGACCGGCAGCGCCGACGCCTGGGGTTCCCCTTCCGACGCGACCGGCAGCGCCGACGCCTGGGGCTCGCCTTCCAATGCGGCTGGCGGCCACGATGCCGTCGCCAGCAGCAGCGACTGGCTTAACAGCGCGCCTGCGCCGCAGGCAGAATCGTTTAATGTGCTGGATCCTTTTCACTACACGCTGATCCCGCTGGATAGCTGGGTTACACACGGGATCGACTGGATCGTTAGCCATTTCCGTCCGCTGTTTCAGGGTATTCGCATTCCGGTGGATTATATCCTCAGCGCGTTTCAACAGCTGCTGCTGGGCATGCCCGCGCCGGTAGCGATTGTGCTGTTTGCGCTTATCGCCTGGCAGCTCTCCAGCGTTAGCATGGGCGTCGCCACGCTGGTCTCGCTGGTGCTGATCGGCGCTATCGGCGCCTGGTCGCAGGCGATGGTCACGCTGGCGCTGGTATTAACCGCCCTGCTGTTCTGTATTGTTATCGGCCTGCCGCTGGGTATCTGGCTGGCGCGCAGCGAACGCGCCGGACGCATTATTCGTCCGCTGCTGGATGCGATGCAAACCACGCCGGCCTTTGTCTATCTGGTGCCGATTGTGATGCTGTTTGGCATCGGCAACGTGCCGGGCGTCGTGGTGACCATTATCTTTGCCCTGCCGCCAATTGTGCGTCTTACCGTGCTGGGCATTAAGCAGGTGCCGGAAGATTTAATTGAGGCGGCGGAGTCGTTTGGCGCTAACCCGCGACAGATGCTGTTTAAAGTGCAGCTGCCGCTGGCGATGCCGACGATTATGGCGGGCGTGAACCAGACGCTGATGCTGGCGCTGTCGATGGTGGTGATCGCCTCAATGATCGCGGTCGGCGGCCTTGGACAGATGGTGCTGCGCGGCATTGGCCGTCTTGATATGGGGCTGGCTACCGTAGGCGGCGTCGGTATCGTGATTCTCGCCATTATTCTCGATCGCCTGACCCAGTCCTTTGGCCGCAACAGCCGCAGCCGTGGCAATCAACGCTGGTACGCCACCGGCCCGCTGGGTTTACTGACCCGTCTGATTAAATAACGCGCAGGCGGCGTCTCTGCACGCCGCCCCGTTATCGCCTGATAATAAACTTATAAGGAAACCGCTATGCGTAAAACTGCCCTTTTGGCCGCCGCTCTGACCTCGCTGGCTGCCGTGCCGACGTTCGCCGCTGATTTACCCGGTCAAGGCATGACCGTTAAGCCAATTCAAAGCACCATTTCTGAAGAGAGCTTCCAGACACTACTGGTAAGCCGCGCACTGGAGAAACTGGGCTACCGCGTCGAGAAGCCACAAGAAGTGGATTATAACGTCGGCTATACCTCAATTGCCTCCGGCGACGCCACCTTTACCGCGGTGAACTGGCAACCGCTGCATGACGATATGTATCAGGCCGCTGGCGGCGATAAGGCTTTTTATCGCCAGGGAACCTATGTTACCGGCGCGGCGCAAGGCTATTTGATCGATAAGAAAACCGCCGAGAAATATCATATTACCCGTATCGATCAGCTAAAAGATGAGAAGCTGGCGCGCCTGTTTGATACCAACGGCGACGGCAAAGCCGATATGACCGGCTGCGCGCCGGGCTGGGGCTGCGAAGCAGTCATCTTGCATCAGAATAAAGCCTTCGGCCTGGATAAGACCGTGGAGCCAAACATGGGTAACTATGCCGCCATGATGGCTGATACCCTGGCTCGCTATAAGCAGGGAAAACCGATTCTTTATTATACCTGGACGCCTTACTGGATCAGCGATGTGCTGGTGCCGGGCCGCGACGTCGTCTGGCTGCAGGTGCCGTTCTCTTCCATGCCGGGCGCGCAGAAAGAGGTGGATACCCAACTGCCGAACGGTGCTAACTACGGTTTCCCGGTGAATACCATGCACATCGTGGCAAACAAAGCGTGGGCCGAGAAAAATCCGGCGGCGGCACGCCTGTTTGCTGAGATGAAACTGCCGATTGCCGACATCAATGCGCAAAACTCCCGCATGCATCAGGGCCACGCTTCTGAGCAGGAGATTAACGCTCATGTTGATGGCTGGATTAAAGCGTATCAGGCGCAGTTCGATCGCTGGGTCGAGGATGCGAAAGCTGCCGCAAAATAAGGCGGAGTACGGATTTAACGCGTCTGGCCCGATGAGGCCCGCCCAAAAAACGGGTAGCACAGGCTAAACGTTAACCTTTCCCATACGGCAACATCGTCACCATTTGAGCGGGCAGCATCTGTTGCCCGTTTTTTATTTATTCTTTCTTTACATCAGCTAAAGGTTACGCTGGCACGGATAAAGGTAAACAAAACTGGTATGTCCTGTTAAACACAACCAACAATGAAATAGTTTTTTGAGTTACTATTAGCTTCGACGAATTATCAACCTTGCTTATTGCTTATGAATTCAACAACCCAGGGGCTTAGCCCAACGCTGGTCGCGCTCATGTCAATCGCCACGGGACTGGCGGTGGCCTGTAACTATTATGCGCAGCCCCTGCTGGATACCATTGCCCACAGCTTTAACCTGTCGGTTAATCAGGCCGGTTTTATCGTGACTACCGCCCAGCTTGGCTATGCGGCGGGACTGCTGCTGCTGGTGCCGCTGGGCGATCGCCTGGAGCGACGCGGGCTGATTGTGGGCATGAGCCTGCTGGCGGCAGGCGGCATGGTGATCACTGCGCTCTCCACCAGCCTGGGCATGATGCTGTTGGGCACCGCGTTGACCGGCCTGTTTTCGGTGGTTGCTCAGCTGCTGGTGCCGCTGGCCGCCACGCTCGCCGCGCCGGAAAAACGCGGCAAAGTGGTGGGCACCGTGATGAGTGGCCTGCTGCTTGGCATTTTGCTGGCCCGTACCGTTGCCGGTGCGCTGGCACAGCTGGGCGGCTGGCGCGCGGTATTCTGGGTAGCCAGCGTGCTGATGGTATTGATGGCGCTGGCGCTGTGGCGCGGCTTGCCGCGCTATCGTCAAACCGTGGCGCTTAGCTATCCGCAGCTGCTGGGCTCTATCTTCCGCCTGTATGCCGAGTCACGCGTTCTCCGCACCCGCGCCATGATTGGCTGCCTCTCTTTCGCTAATTTCAGCGTGCTTTGGACCTCAATGGCGTTTTTACTCGCCGCTCCGCCGTTTAACTATTCGGAAGGCGAGATCGGCCTGCTGGGACTGGCAGGCGCGGCGGGCGCGCTGGCGGCGCGTCAGGCGGGTTCGCTGGCGGATCGGGGCAAAGCGCGCCTGACCACCACGCTGGGGTTGCTGATTATGCTGGCGTCCTGGGGCTTAACCGCGCTGGGGGCGCATTCCCTGATAGCGCTGATTGCCGGCATTATTCTGCTCGATTTAGCGGTACAGGGCGTCCACATCACCAATCAGAGCGTGATCTACCGGCGCATGCCCGAGGCGCGTAACCGACTGACGGCTGGCTATATGACCAGCTACTTTATCGGCGGCGCTGCCGGTTCGCTTATCTCCGCCAGCGCTTATCATTTTGCTGGCTGGTATGGCGTCTGTATTGCGGGCACGCTATTAACTTTGCTTAACCTGTTAAGCTGGTGGCAAGGCCACCGCTACGAAGATCACAATAATTAATACACAAAGTGTAAATAGCCCTTTTTTTCAGTAACTACAGGCTATAAAGCCGTAACTCACTCTGGTATGGTTAGCGATAAATTTATTCATATCAGTTATTTTTTCATAAGCAATTATTCAGGTCAGGGAAAGAATATTGCTGTCAGATGGCACTCTGCCCGCACGAAAACGGTGGCGATTATTCGCTTACTACATTAGCGACAGGCATGATTTGTCGCCAAAAAACGTGCGTTTTGGGTGAGTGTTGCCCGGTAGGCTCCGATGCTATAAGACCCGCGGCATCTGAGCGTTATGCTGCCCACCTTCGGTTTAGGGAGTGAGCCGAAAACTTAGATGATGACGTTGCGATCGTATGAGCTATCGCTACTGGTCAAGATGTTCATGTCTGTTTCGTCATCACCATTACTATACCAGTTGCAACTAATGAGGTTCCTTTAAGATGGAAAGTTCGTTTACTCCCATTGAACAGATGCTGAATATTCGTGCTACACGTCATAAAGATTTCCCACTCCAGGAGATCGTGCTGACGCGTCTGTGTATGCATATGCAGAGCAAGTTGTTGGATAACCGCAACAAAATGCTGAAAGCTCAGGGGATTAACGAGACACTGTTTATGGCGTTAATTACGCTGGACGCGCAGGAAAACCAGAGCATCCAGCCTTCAGAACTGAGCGCCGCGCTGGGTTCCTCCCGTACCAATGCCACGCGCATTGCCGATGAGCTGGAAAAACGCGGCTGGATTGAACGCCGTGAAAGCGATAACGATCGCCGCTGCCTGCATCTGCATCTGACGGAAAAAGGCAACGCCTTCCTGCATCAGGTGCTTCCGCCGCAGCATCAGAGCCTGCAATATCTGTGGTCTTCTCTGAGCAACAGCGAAAAAGCGCAGCTGGAAAGCCTGACGCGTAAGTTATTAAGCCGTCTTGATCAAATGGATGCAGAGGAAGTTATTTCTTCTCTCTCTCATCAATAGCAATTCCTGCGACACAATCACGCCAAGAAATCGTTATTTTAATCCCCTTTTATCCATGCCAGCGCTTTCGCTGGCATTTTAGGCTTGGGACCCTGCGCACATGGAAAGGCGCACCCCGAAACAGGTGTATACGTTGAAAACGTGGAGAAAAGCATGAGTGCGAATGCGGAAACACAACAACCGCAACAGCCAACCAATAAAAAGAAAAAGCGCAAAGGTGCGTTAATTTTTCTGGCTGTTTTGTTTGTTCTGGTGGGTGTTGCTTATTTGATTTACTGGGCGCTGGTGCTGCGTCATTTTGAAGAGACCGATGATGCCTATGTCGCAGGCAATCAGGTGCAGATTATGTCTCAGGTGTCCGGTAGCGTGAACAAGATCGGTTTCGACAATACCGACTTTGTGAAAAAAGGCGATGTGCTGGTCACGCTGGATAAAACCGACGCCGAACAGGCGTTTGAAAAAGCGCAAACCGCCCTGGCCACCAGCGTGCGTCAGACCCATCAGCTGATGATCAACGGTAAACAGTATCAGGCCACGATTCAGCTGCAACAAACTGCGCTGGAGCAGGCGCAGGCGGATCTGAAACGCCGCGAGCCGCTGGGCGCGTCTAACCTGATTGGCCGCGAAGAGCTGCAGCACGCACGCGATGCGGTCGCTACCGCCAAAGCGCAGCTGGATGTGGCGATACAGCAATATAACGCGAACCAGGCGGCAATTCTTAACACCTCGCTGGAAAACCAACCGGCGGTAAAACAGAATGCCGCGGCGCTGCGTGATGCCTGGCTGGCCTTACAGCGCACCGAAATCCGCAGTCCTATCGATGGCTATGTTTCACGCCGCAGCGTGCAGGTCGGCGCGCAAATCTCCACCTCGACGCCACTGATGGCGGTGGTGCCGGCAACCGGCGTTTGGGTTGATGCGAACTTTAAAGAGACCCAGCTGGCGGGCGTGCGCATTGGTCAGTCGGCAACGGTTGTCAGCGATATTTATGGTGATGACGTGGTTTATCACGGCAAAGTAGTTGGCCTGGATATGGGCACCGGCAGCGCCTTTTCTCTGCTTCCCGCGCAAAACGCTACCGGCAACTGGATTAAAGTTGTGCAGCGCTTACCGGTACGTATCGAACTGGATAGCAAAGAAGTTGCCGAGCATCCGCTGCGCATTGGCCTCTCCACGCTGGTGAAAGTGGATACGTCCAATAAAGAAGGCAACGTGCTGGCTTCACAGGCGCGTCAGTCACCGGCTTATCAGAGTGATGCGCTGGCGATCGATCTGGCGCCGGTGAATCAGTTAATCAGCGAGATTATTCGCGCCAATGCGGGCGAATAACGCGGGAGGCTGTTATGGCACAAAAGCCGCTTGAAGGCGCTCAGCTGGTTCTGATGACCATTGCGCTGTCGCTGGCGACCTTTATGCAGGTGCTGGATTCCACCATCGCCAACGTTGCCATTCCGACCATTGCCGGGAACCTCGGGGCGTCTAACTCGCAGGGAACCTGGGTTATCACCTCGTTTGGCGTGGCGAATGCCATCTCCATTCCGATTACCGGCTGGCTGGCGAAGCGCGTTGGCGAGGTGAAGCTGTTTGTCTGGTCGACGATCGCCTTTGCCGCCGCCTCTTTTCTGTGCGGCGTGGCGGATAGCCTGACGATGCTGATTCTGTTTCGCGTGATTCAGGGGCTGGTTGCCGGCCCGCTGATTCCGCTGTCGCAGAGTTTGCTGTTAAGTAACTATCCGCCAGCAAAACGCAGTATCGCCCTTTCGCTCTGGGCGATGACGGTGGTGGTGGCGCCCATCTGTGGCCCGATCCTCGGCGGCTGGATCAGTGATAACTACCACTGGGGCTGGATTTTCTTTATTAACGTGCCCATCGGGATTGTCGTGACCATCCTGACGCTGCAAACGCTGCGTAACCGTGAGACCAAAACGGAAATCCGCCCTATCGATACGGTAGGCCTGGTGCTACTGGTGGTCGGCATCGGCGCATTGCAGATTATGCTGGATCGCGGACGCGAACTGGACTGGTTTAGCTCGACGGAAATTATCGTACTCACGGTGATCGCGGTGGTGGCGCTGGCGGTGCTGTTTGTCTGGGAGATGACCGACGATCATCCGGTGGTGGATTTGACGCTGTTTAAATCGCGTAATTTTACTATTGGCTGTTTGTCGATAAGCCTGGCCTATATGCTCTACTTCGGCTCCATCGTGCTGCTGCCGCAGCTGTTGCAGGAGGTTTACGGCTATACCGCCACCTGGGCGGGGCTGGCTTCCGCGCCGGTCGGGATTTTCCCGGTGATCCTGTCGCCGATAATCGGTCGGTTTGCCCATAAAGTCGATATGCGGCGTCTGGTGACGTTCAGCTTTATTATGTATGCCGTCTGTTTCTACTGGCGCGCTTACACCTTTGAACCGGGCATGGACTTTGGTGCGTCCGCCTGGCCGCAATTTGTGCAGGGTTTGGCGGTGGCCTGCTTCTTTATGCCGCTGACCACCATTACGCTATCGGGGCTGCCGCCGGAACGCCTGGCCGCCGCCTCCAGCCTGTCGAACTTTTTGCGTACGCTGGCCGGTTCGATCGGCACATCAATTACCACCACGATGTGGACGAATCGCGAGTCGATGCATCACAGTTATCTCGCCGAGTCGGTTAATCCTTATAACCCCAATGCGCAACAAACCTATCAACAGCTGGAGCAGTTGGGCATGACGCAGCAGCAGGCTTCCGGCTACATCGCTAAGCAGATCACCGATCAGGGGCTGATTATCTCCGCCAACGAGATTTTTTGGGCCTCCGCCGGGGTCTTCCTGATCCTGCTGGCGCTGATTTGGTTTGCCCGCCCTCCTTTCACCTCCGGTGGCGGTGGCGGTGGCGCGCACTGATTTTCAGGCATAAAAAAACGGGCTTCATGCCCGTTTTTCTTTATCTGCCTGCGTGCGGCTTAGTGGTTCTGTCGCCACCACTCCGCTAACAGAATACCGGTCGCCACCGAAACGTTCAGGCTCTCAACCTTACCGGTGCCGTCAATCGACACGCTCAGATCGCCCTGTTGCAGCGCAGATTCAGTCAGGCCATCGCTCTCTTGTCCCAGCACCAGCACCATTTTCGCCGGCAGTTTCGCCTGCGTTAACGGCGTGCTGCCTTTATGGCTGGAGGTGGTCACAATGGTGTAGCCTGCGTTACGGAACGCTTCCAGACCGGCGACAAAGCTTTTGGCGCTGAGCGCCTGCACATGCTCGGCCCCGCCTTCCGCGGTACGTACCGCCGCGCCCGATTCCAGCACCGCGGCATCATCCACCAGCAGGCCTTTCACGCCGAAATGCGCGCTGCTGCGCATAATGCCGCCGATGTTGTGCGGGTTACCCAGGTTTTCCAGCGCCAGCACGCAATCCTGCTCACGCTCGGTGGACAGCCATTCGCTTACCGGCGTACCCACGCGCTTTTTGATCAGGAAGCACACGCCGCCATGATGCTCGGTGCCGGACGCTTTCTCCAGCTCGGCTTCGTCCACCACGTGGTAGGCTTTGCGGTTAGCTGCCAGCCAACGCAGCGCATCGCGAAAACGCGGCGTTACGCTCTGGACAAACCAGGCACGTACGATGCATTCCGGACGGCTTTGAAACAGCGCCTGACAGGCGTTTTCACCATAGACGCGGGTCTCTTCCAGACGCTGACGACGCAGCTGGCCTGGATCGATAAAACTTTTACCGCTGATGCCGCCGTGATCGGGCTTCGCCTCTTCATTTGGCGCGCGCGAAACGGTACGCCACGGCGACTCGCCGCGCGGCAGCTCATCACGGTCACGCTCGCGGTCGCCACGGAACTTGCCGCCGTCACGTCCGCCGCGAGCCGGGCTTTCAGACTGACGCGATGGACGACGGCTTCCTTCCTGACGGTCAGCGCCGGGCCTGCTGCCTTTGCCCGTACGGGGATTTTGTCCGCGTTTATCATTGTTATCATCACCGCGAACATACATCACTTTGACTTTGCCGCTTTTACCTTTGAATTCGTCGTTCATCTGTTCCTCCACCTGCTGAGCGCGAAGCGCGAAGATTACCTGAAGCCCAGGTTGTATGCCATCAACTTCGGCTAAAAGTCGTCAACTATTATATTCATTGACCATTCCATGTTGTTGCTTAATAGCGTGCGATTGATAATTAAGCTTACGCATAAAATTAGCAGTTTAATGCGCCGTTAACGATAAACTCTGAGGTGATAAATGAATACGGTATGTGCATCCTGTCAGGCAACGAACCGCGTTCCGGAAGAGCGCATAGCCGATGGCGCAAAATGCGGCCGCTGCGGTAACGAACTGTTTGATGGCGAGGTCGTCAACGCTACCGCCGCGACGCTGGATAAATATCTGCAGGACGATCTGCCGGTGGTGATTGATTTCTGGGCGCCCTGGTGTGGCCCCTGCGTCAACTTCGCGCCCATTTATGAAGATGTCGCCAGCGAACGCAGCGGCAAAGTGCGCTTCCTGAAGGTGAATACCGAAGCCGAACCCGCGCTCAGCGCCCGCTTCCGCATTCGCAGTATTCCTACCATTATGCTGTTCAAACAGGGTGAAATGGCGGATATGCTAAACGGCGCGATGCCGAAAGCGCCCTTTAATGAGTGGCTCGACGAAGCGCTGTAATAATCGCGGCTGCCCCTGTCAGCCGCGCTACGCTTCCTGCCGACTTCCCGCTACAATGGCGTTTTTGCCAGCTCAATGTCATGACTCATAACGCCGTTTTACGCCTGCGCGCCGAACGCCTGGCGCGCGCTACCCGTCCTTTTCTTGCTCGTGGCAATCGTGTGCTGCGCTGCCAGGGCTGCCTGCTGCCGCAAAAACTCTGTTTGTGCAGCGCTATCCGCCCGCAATCCGCCCGCAGCCGCTTTTGTCTGGTGATGTTTGATACCGAGCCAATGAAGCCCAGCAATACCGGCCGCCTGATCGCTGATATCCTTCCCGCGACGCAGGCTTTCGGCTGGTCACGCACCGAGCCAGATCCGGCGCTGCTTGCTGCGGTAGCAAACACTGACTATCAGCCGATGGTGGTGTTCCCGGAATCCTACGCTGACCCCGATCGTCCGGTATTGAATAGCCCGCCGCTCAGCGGTAAGCCGCCGCTGTTTATTATGCTCGATGGCACCTGGACCGAAGCACGAAAAATGTTTCGTAAAAGTCCGTGGCTGGATGCGCTGCCGGTGATGTCGCTGCGCCTGAGTACGCCTTCCGGCTATACGCTGCGCGAGGCGCACGGCGCGGGCCAGCACTGTACCGCCGAAGTGGCCGCTGAGCTGCTGCGCCAGGCGGGCGATGAGGCTGCCGCGCAGGCGCTTGGTGCGCATTTCACTCTGTTTCGCCAGCGCTATCTGGCAGGAAAACCGCATCATCCGGCTCACCTCACGGCAGACCAGGCAGAAAGCGTTTAGACTCTGCTTAATTATCGCCAGAGGGATGGGAAATGAGTCAACGTGGACTGGAAGCGCTGTTACGGCCAAAATCGATCGCCGTTATCGGCGCGTCGATCAAACCGGGACGCGCGGGTTATCTGATGATGCGCAACCTGCTGGCCGGTGGCTTTAGCGGCCCGGTGCTGCCCGTGACGCCGAAATATAAGGCGGTGTCGGGCGTTCTCGCCTGGCCCGATATTGCCAGTTTGCCGTTTGCGCCTGAGCTGGCGGTGATCTGTACCAATGCCAGTCGTAATCTTGATCTGTTACAGCAGCTCGGCGAGAAAGGCTGTAAAGCCTGCATTATTCTTTCCGCGTCGGAAAGCCAGCTGCCCGCGTTGAAAGCCTGCGCCAGCCAGTGGCAGATCCGTCTGCTTGGCCCCAACAGCCTTGGTCTGCTGGCGCCCTGGCAGGGGCTGAACGCCAGTTTTTCGCCGGTTCCCATCTTAAAAGGTAAGCTGGCCTTTGTTTCTCAGTCGGCGGCCGTTTCCAATACCATTCTTGACTGGGCGCAGCAGCGGCAGCTCGGCTTCTCCTGGTTTATTGCCCTCGGCGACAGCCTGGATACCGACATTGACGATCTGCTCGATTTTCTGGCGCGTGACGGTAAAACCAGCGCCATCCTGCTCTATCTGGAGCGTCTGAGCGATGCGCGCCGTTTTGTTTCCGCCGCTCGTAGCGCCTCGCGCAATAAGCCCATTCTGGTGATCAAAAGCGGTCGCAGCCCGCAGGCCCAGGCGCTGCTGAAAACCCATGCCGGACTGGATGCCGCCTGGGATGCCGCCATCCAACGCGCGGGTCTGCTGCGGGTTCAGGATACCCATGAGCTGTTCTCGGCGGTAGAAACCTTAAGCCATATGCGTCCGCTGCGCGGCGAGCGGCTGATGATCGTCAGCAACGGCGCGGCACCTGCGGCGCTGGCGCTGGATGCGCTCCAGCTGCGCAGCGGCAAACTGGCCCAGCTGGATGACGCCACGCTAACCACGCTGCGCGCGCAGCTGCCGGTGGAAATTGTTCCTGACAATCCGCTCGATTTGAAAGATGACGCCACGCCAGAGCGCTATTTGCAGGCGGTCTCCACGCTGCTTGACTGCCATGAGCTGGACGCGCTGATGATTATTCATGCCCCCAGCGCCGTTGCGCCCGCGACCGAAACCGCACATCAACTGATCGCGCTGATTAAACAACATCCGCGTGGCAAGAATCTGGCCTTGTTGACCAACTGGTGCGGCGAGCACTCCTCGCAGGAGGCGCGTCGGGCATTCAGCGACGCGGCGATCCCGACCTATCGCACGCCTGAAGGCACGGTAACCGCCTTTATGCATATGGTTGAGTATCGCCGCAACCAAAAGCAGCTGCGCGAAACGCCCGCGCTACCGGCCACGCTGAAACAGGATACCGCTTATGCCCACCAGCTGATCCAGCAGGCGTTAGACGAAGGGGCGACGCAGCTGGATACCCACGAAGTGCAGGCTATTTTACAGGCCTATGGCCTGACCACGCTGCCCACCTGGATTGCTGGCGATAGCGCGGAAGCGGTACATATCGCCGGGCAAATCGGTTATCCGGTCGCGTTAAAGCTGCGATCGCCGGATATTCCCCATAAGTCTGATGTGCAGGGCGTCATGCTTTATCTGCGTACGCCCGGCGAAGTTCAGCTGGCCGCCGATGCCATTATCGATCGCGTGAAGCTGGCCTGGCCGCAGGCGCGCATTCATGGGCTGTTGGTGCAAAGCATGGCGAATCGGGCGGGAGCCCAGGAGCTACGTATTGTGGTGGAGCAGGATCCGCTGTTCGGCCCGGTGATTATGCTGGGCGAAGGCGGCGTCGAGTGGCGGGCGGATCGACATGCTTCCGTGGCGCTGCCGCCGCTGAATATGACGCTGGCGCGCTACCTGGTTATTCAGGCGATTAAAAGCGGTAAGATTCGCGGACGTAGCGCTTTGCAACCGCTGGATATCGCCGCGCTGAGTCAGGTACTGGTGCAGGTTTCTAACCTGATTGTGGACTGTCCGGAGATCCAGCGGCTTGATATTCATCCGCTACTGGCGGCGGGCGATGAGTTTACCCTGCTGGACGTCACGCTGACGCTGGCCAGCTTCGACGGGGTGAATGAATCGCGGCTGGCTATTCGTCCTTATCCACATACGCTGGAAGAGTGGATTACCATGAAAAACGGCGAGCGCTGTTTGCTGCGCCCTATTCTGCCGGAAGATGAACCGCTGCTGCAGCGCTTTATCGCTCAGGTAACGAAAGAGGATCTCTACTATCGCTACTTTAGTGAGATCAACGAGTTTACCCATGAGGATTTAGCCAATATGACGCAAATCGACTACGATCGAGAAATGGCGTTTGTTGCCGTTCGCGAGCAACAGGGTGAAAAAGCGATTATTGGCGTAACGCGGGCGATTTCTGATGCGGATAACACCGATGCGGAATTTTCTATTCTGGTGCGCTCAGATCTAAAAGGTTTAGGACTTGGCAGGCAACTGCTGGAAAAAATGCTGATTTATACGCGTAGTCATGGCCTGTTGCAGTTAAATGGTATTACCATGCCTCATAACCAGGGCATGATTACCCTGGCGAAGAAGCTGGGGTTCAGTGTGGATGTGCAGCTGGAGGACGGTATCGTGAGCCTGCATCTGCCGCTTACTCACGCTGGCGAGCAACATTAACCGCGAAGATCGCCCTTTGGCGCAAGTTAATGTTAATATTGTCGGTTAGAACCATGATTTTATGGCAGAAGACCACTCAATGAAGAGAGAAGAAGCGCACTGTGATGTTGTCTAAATTTAAGCGTAATAAACACCAACAACACCTCGCACAGCTGCCCAAACTGTCTCAGTCAGTTGCTGATGTCACCACGCTTTACTCACCCGCCGAGTTTCGCACGACACTGCTGGAGAAAATTGCCAGCGCGACGCAGCGTATCTGCATTGTGGCGCTCTATCTGGAAAATGATGACGCCGGACGCGCCGTTCTCTCCGCGCTTTACGCGGCCAGGCGTGCACGCCCGGAACTGGATATCAGCATTTTGGTTGACTGGCATCGGGCGCAGCGCGGCCGAATTGGTGACGCGAAAGGCGTGACGAACGCCGACTGGTATTGTGATATGGCCAACCAGCATGCGGATATCGCGATTCCGGTGTACGGCATTCCGGTTAATACCCGCGAGGCGCTGGGCGTGCTGCATCTGAAAGGCTTTATTATTGATGATACGCTGCTCTATAGCGGCGCCAGCATCAATGATGTCTATCTGCATCAACATGACAAATATCGCTACGATCGTTATCAGCTGATTCGTAATCCGCAGCTGGCCGATACCATGTATGAATGGATCGATCGCAATTTGAAAAATGCGGAAGCGGTGCATCGGCTTGATCAGCATGAGCGCCCTACCAGTCCGGAAATCAAAAATGAAACGCGTCAGTTCCGCCAGGATCTGCGCGGCTTTGATTACCATTTTACCGCCAATGCCGGTAACGAAGAGCTGGCGGTGACGCCGCTGGTTGGGCTGGGAAAACGTAGCCTGCTCAATAAAACCATCTATCATTTGATGCCCTGCACAGAACACAAGCTGACGCTCTGTACGCCCTATTTTAATCTGCCTGCGATTCTGGTGCGCAATATCATCTGGCTGCTGCGTCGTGGCAAAGAGGTGGAGATTATCGTCGGCGATAAAACGGCAAACGACTTCTATATCCCGCAAGATCAGCCGTTTAAAATCATCGGTGCTCTGCCCTATCTGTACGAGATCAATCTGCGACGTTTCCTGAGCAGGCTGCAATATTATGTAAGTAACGGCCAGCTTACCGTGCGCCTGTGGAAAGAAGGCGAGAACAGCTATCACCTGAAAGGCATGTGGGTGGATGAGGAGTGGATGCTGATTACCGGCAATAACCTTAATCCGCGCGCCTGGCGGCTGGATCTGGAAAATGCGGTACTGATCCACGATCCGCTACAGGAGCTGGCGCAGCAGCGCGAGCAGGAGCTGAGCCTGATTCGTCAGCATACCAGCGTGGTGAAACACTATCGCGACCTCGACAGCATTGCCGATTATCCGGTAAAAGTGCGTAAGCTGATCCGACGCCTGCGCCGTATCAGAATCGATCGACTTATCAGCCGCATCCTGTAGGCATGAGGATGCATAACACGCGTTGATGCACTTGCCGCTTCAGGAGCGACGATGCGAATCATGTTGGTTTTATGCGTATGCTGTACAGGCTGCAGCCATATGGCGCAGGATAGCTGGACGGGTCAGGATAAGGCACAACATTTTATCGGTTCTGCGCTGCTCACTGCCGCAGGCAATGAGTATGGGCAGCAGCAAAACTGGTCGCAACAGCGCAGCAACAGTTTCGGCTTAATGTTTGCGTTAAGCCTCGGGGCGGCGAAAGAGTTTTATGACAGCCGCCCGCAAGGAAGCGGCTGGAGCTGGAAGGATCTAAGCTGGGATGTTGCCGGTGCTGCGGCCGGCTTCGCTTTGTGGAACCTGGGCCAATAGTTTAGAGTTTTATCCCCTGCCCTTTGCGGTGCAACATCAACGATACCAGCAGCGCCAGCACGCCCATCACCGAAACATACCAAAAAAACCAGGTTTCATGTCCTGCTGCTTTAAGCGATAGCGCGACATATTCCGCCGATCCGCCAAAAATCGCATTCGCCAGCGCATAGGAAAGACCAACGCCCAGCGCGCGTACTTCCGGTGGAAACATTTCTGCTTTTACTATGCCGCTGATAGAGGTGTAAAAGCTGGTAATTAATAGTGCCAGCATCACCAATATGAATATCACCCAGCCGCTGTCACTGTTCTGCAGTAACGTCAAAATCGGCACCGTACATAAGGTAGCGCCGGTGCTAAAAATAAGCATGGAATTACGACGCCCAATTTTGTCAGATAACGCGCCCATTAGCGGCTGAATGAGCATAAAAATAAACAGCGCCAGGGTCATTAACGCACTGGCGCTTTTGGCATCCATCCCGGCGGTATTGACCAGATATTTTTGCATATAGGTGGTGAAGGTGTAGAAGCTAAGCGACCCACCCGCAGTGAAACCCAGCACCATTAAAAAAGCCCGACGATGTTTCCACAGGCCGCGTAACCGGCCAGCATCCTGATGCTGTCGGGTTTTGTCGCTGGTTGTTTCGTTTAATGAGCGCCGCAGAAAGAGCGCCACTATCGCCAGCACCGCACCTAAAGCAAAAGGAATGCGCCATCCCCAGCTGCGCAGCGCTTCCGGTGATAATAGATGCTGCAATATCACTACGGTAAGTAACGCCAACAGCTGGCCGCCGATTAAGGTAACGTACTGAAAAGAGGCGTAATAGCCTTTGCGTCCTTCTATCGCTACCTCGCTCATATAGGTTGCGCTGGTGCCATACTCTCCGCCGACCGATAGCCCCTGAAACAGGCGAGCCAGCAGCAGCAGTATCGGTGCCCAGACGCCTAACGTGGCGTAGCCAGGCAAGCAGGCAATGACCAGCGAACCGAAGCACATCATGCAAACAGAAATCAGCATCGAGGTTTTACGACCATGACGATCGCCAATGCGGCCAAAAAGCCATCCGCCGATGGGACGCATTAAAAAACCTGCAGCAAAAACGCCAGCCGTTTGTACCAGCTGCGTGGTGGTGTTGCCGGTTGGGAAGAATATATGTGCGAAATAGAGGGAGCAAAAGGAGTAGACGTAGAAATCAAACCACTCAACAAGGTTACCGGAAGATGCGCCGATGATAGCGCGAATACGGGCTTTGTTTGATGTTCCGTTGGGTTCTTCGTCAGGTTTGCTGCGGGTTATTACATCAGTCATGTTATGCCTCACTGTGTTTCCTTGCTGCCCAAGGGGCAAAAAGTCAGTAAAGCACTAAAGCGTAATGTTAAGAAAATGTTTTGTATTCAGTGAGCTGGTTTTGTGAAGCGGCAGGAGTTTTTTTGAGCTATCAGGCTGAAAACAGGTCAGAAATATGTCAGTTTCTTTTGAGCGCAGAGGCATAAAAGACAAAAATTCGCCGCTGCCGGTGAGCTGCGCGCGCAGGATGATCACAAAACATACGGTGTCTGCCGGACGCACGGGTATCGGATGCCTAAAACGTTTGCTTTTCTGTCGGGCGCGGACGCAGACCGGGTAAAAAAGCACCGATTTTGCCGGATGCATGGGGACAATATGCGCAAAAAGCGCCGCTTTTCTGCAGAGCACAGACGCAGGCAGGCTGAGAGTCCACCGTTTTTGCCGGACCGCAGACACGAAAAAGCCCCAGCTTTCGCTGAGGCTCCGTCGTTTGTTTGATGCCTGGCAGTTCCCTACTCTCGCATGGGGAGGCCCCACACTACCATCGGCGCTGCGGCGTTTCACTTCTGAGTTCGGCAT
>NZ_JAVDXN010000015.1:0-39085 GCF_031457955.1 Mixta sp. BE291
TGGGGCCTCCCCATGCGAGAGTAGGGAACTGCCAGGCATCAAAACAACGACGGAGCCTCAGCGAAAGCTGGGGCTTTTTCGTGTCTGCGGTCCGGCAAAAACGGTGGCTCCTCAGTCTGCCTGCGTCTGTGCTCTGCAGAAAAGCAGCGCTTTTTGTGCAGAGTATCCCCATGCGCCCGGCAAAACCGACGTTTTTTTATCCGGTCTGCGACCGCGCCCGACAGAAAAGCAAACGTTTTGGGCATCCTATACCCGCGCGTCCGGCAGACACCATATGTTTTGTGATCATCCTGCGCGCGCAGCTCACCGGCAGCGGCGATTTTTTGTCTTTTATGCCTCTGCGCTCAAAAGAAACTGACATATTTCTGACCTGTTTGCCTGTTTGCCCTTTCAACTTCACCTGCCAAAACTGTTCCGTTCGTAAGAATATTTATCTTTATACCTCCCTTTATAAAATCCATTCCAAAATCGTCTCTGTTCAGTCTGTACTAATTCAGTGATGTCACAGAGTTCTGTTTCCCTGCCTGCTTTTTACTTTTTAGCTATGCTTCCCAGCCAGGCAGGATAAAGTTTTCTTCGAGCTCTATCGATCGGGTAAACTGAGCGCAGTTAATTTGAAAAGGCCGTTTCATGTCCAGTCCTGCATTTTCACTAAAAAAATTACATACCTTCGCGATTGAAACGCGTGCAGAAAAAATCGTATACGCAGAAACACCACAAGAGATCCTCGCTGCATGGCGCGAATGTCACCAGCGTAACTTACCCTTTTTGTTACTGGGTGAGGGTAGTAACGTCCTGTTTTTGGAAGCTTTTAGTGGCGTAATTGTAGTAAATCGCATTAAAGGAATCGCAATCACAGAAAGTATCGATTGCTGGCATTTAGAGGTTGGCGCCGGTGAAAACTGGCATGGTCTGGTGACCTATACGCTACAGCAAAATATTGCCGGACTGGAAAACCTGGCTTTAATTCCCGGCTGCGTCGGATCTTCACCTATCCAAAATATTGGTGCTTATGGCGTCGAGATAAAAGACATTTGTGAATGGGTGGAAATCCTTGAGCTGGAAAGCGGCCAGATTAAACGGCTGACGGCAGCAGAATGCCAGTTCGGCTATCGCGACAGCATTTTCAAGCATCGCCTGCAACACGGTTATGCGATTGTCAGCGTTGGTTTCAGCTTACCTAAACAGTGGCAACCGGTTATGAGCTATGGCGATCTGACTAAGATGGATGCCGCCACCGTAACACCACAACAAATTTTTGATGCCGTCTGCCATATGCGCCGTAGTAAGTTGCCCGATCCCGCATTGACAGGTAATGCTGGCAGCTTCTTTAAAAATCCTGTTATCACGGCTGAACAGGCCGCGTCATTGCTGGCTACTTTCCCGGCTGCGCCACACTACCCACAAAGCAACGGTGACGTTAAGCTGGCTGCAGGCTGGCTAATCGACCAATGCCAGCTAAAAGGCTATCGCCTTGGCGGAGCAGCCGTTCATCAACAGCAGGCTTTGGTGCTAATTAATGCGGAAGAGGCAAGTGCAGCGGATGTCGTCGCGTTAGCGCATGAGATCAGGCAGCGCGTGGGCAAAAAATTTAACGTCTGGCTGGAGCCTGAAGTGCGTTTTATCGGCGCTGATGGTGAGAAAAATGCCGTTGAGGTCATTTCATGAAAGATAATAGCGTTCCATTAAAACTGGTTGCTATCTTAGCTGATGGCGAATTCCATTCAGGCGAGCAAATAGGCGAAACGCTTGGGATGAGCCGTGCCGCAATAAACAAACATATCCAGACATTAAAAGAATGGGGACTGGATGTGTTTACCGTGACAGGGAAGGGGTATTGTCTGCCTGCTCCTGTTCAGTTGTTGGATGAGGCGGAAATCAATCAGAACCTTGAGCAACAAGGTCTGGCTGTAATACCCGTTATAGATTCAACTAATCAGTACCTTTTAGAACGTATGTCATCGTTAACCACGGGTGATGCCTGCGTTGCTGAATATCAACAGGCGGGGCGTGGACGACGTGGCCGCCAGTGGTTCTCACCTTTCGGCGCTAACCTTTATCTCTCTATGTACTGGCGTCTTGAGCAAGGACCTGCCGCGGCCATGGGTTTAAGCCTGGTGATTGGTATTGTTATTGCCGAGGTATTACAAAAGCTGGGCGCAGAAGGTGTAAGAGTAAAATGGCCAAACGATCTTTATTTAAACGATCGCAAACTGGCTGGCATCCTGGTGGAAATGACCGGAAAAACCGGTGACGCTGCGCAAATTGTATTTGGTGCAGGCATTAACCTGAAAATGCGCACGCCAGATGCTAACGTGGTGAACCAGGGCTGGATTAACCTGCAAGAGGCCGGTATCACGATCAACCGCAACGAGCTGGTCAGCCTGTTGGTGAATCAATTACGCCATAGCCTGCGCGATTTTGAACGAGAAGGGCTGACGCCATTCCTGCCTCGTTGGCAGCGGCTGGATAATTTTATCAACAGACCCGTTAAGCTATTGATTGGCGATCGGGAAGTGCTGGGTATTGCTCGCGGTATCGATCAACAGGGTGGATTACTGCTTGAGCAAGATGGCGTAACGAAATCCTGGGTAGGGGGTGAAATATCCCTACGGCCGCAGAGCTAACAGCTTACCCCTTATAAAGGGGCTTGTGGTAAGGCGAAACGCTTTCCAGAAGCCCCATTCAGCCTTACTTACGTAACCGTACCTGTTCAACGGCATGATTAGCGCTTTTACTCAGGATCAGGCTGGCACGCTCCCGCGTGGGTAAAATATTCTCTTTCAGGTTCCGCCAGTTAATCTCTTTCCAGAGTTGGGTCGCAATATTAACGGCTTCCCCTTCTGAGAGCTGAGCATAATGGTGAAAATAGGAATCAGGATCGGTAAAAGCCCCTTTGCGGAACTTCAGGAATCGGTTGATATACCAGGTTTCCAGCAGCTGCTCAGGCGCATCAACGTAAATAGAAAAATCCACGAAATCAGAAACAAATACGTGATGCGGATCGTGAGGATAATCCATGCCGCTTTGCAGAACGTTCAGACCTTCAAGAATCAAAATATCTGGCTGTTGTACCGTTTTATCCCCGTCAGGGATAACATCATAAATCAGGTGAGAGTAGACCGGAGCAGTTACCTCGGTAGCGCCTGATTTAAGGTCGGCCACAAAATTTACCAGGCGATGCATATCGTAGGATTGTGGAAAGCCTTTTTTCTTCATCAGATCGCGCTCTTTTAATACGGCGTTCGGATGAAGAAAACCATCGGTGGTGATAAGCTCAACGCGGCGGTGCTCAGGCCAGCGGCTTAATAACGCCTGCAGAACGCGCGCAGTCGTACTTTTCCCTACGGCGACGCTGCCCGCAATGCTGATGATATAAGGGATTTTCTGCCCGCTTGTCCCTAAAAACTGTTCCAGTACCGCCTGACGTCGTAAATTAGAATTAATATAAAAATTCAGCAGGCGAGACAGAGGCAGGTAAATCTCTGCCACTTCTTGCAGCGAAAGATCTTCATTAATCCCTTTCAAACGAGCGATCTCATCCTCTGATAACGTCATCGGGACAGAATCACGCAACGCAGCCCATTGATGGCGACTGAATGTCAGATACGGGGTAGTAAACGAGGCCTCTTTATTACTCATAAGCATGCTTCTGCCAGCAGATATTTACCAAATGACGACAGGTAAGCATAACTATCTTCCTGTGCCCTGAAGGTAATTTCAGAAAACAATGCGCAGGAGGTTAACACCAGTAACAGGAGAAAAAGAAGGAAAAAAATGCATCATCACAGGCAATCGGAAGGATCCCCGCAATTTTTTGTAATACGTAATGAAAGAGGGCGGGGCGGGGTTAGATAAAATGTCAGTGATATGGCAAAAGATAATTTAATGGAGCGTACCGTCCCGCTTTGAATAGCTGCAAATAAAGTGTGATCAGCATCACATAAAACAGTTTTATGCGCTTCAGTCTTTAATATCTTGTTTCATCAGGCAGAGGCTAAGCGTAAGAAAAAGTTGGAATCGCACTATGGCGGGTAAAAATTCATGGCGCACAAAATAGTGAATGAAACACCAATCGCGCTTTTATCAGCGTGCCGCATCAGCAGGAATGGTTGTTTTTTCTTCAAAAAAACGCAAATTTGCGAAGAATTGCACAAATAGTAGCCGATAGAACATTTATCGCAATTTTTTTGTTGCATACGTCAGCGGGTCTTCCTAGAATGCGCCTCACTTGATGCCGGCTTAGCTCAGTAGGTAGAGCAACTGACTTGTAATCAGTAGGTCACCAGTTCGATTCCGGTAGCCGGCACCATCAAGTATCAGGTGGGATTCCCGAGCGGCCAAAGGGAGCAGACTGTAAATCTGCCGTCACAGACTTCGAAGGTTCGAATCCTTCTCCCACCACCATATTCAGACTGAGCTCAAGCACAGTCAGAGTCAGCAAGCAACGCAAGTTGGCTCGAAGCTCGAATAATAAGCATCCTTAACTTATTATTCATTTGCTACAGAAAGAACAGGTAGCCGAGTTCCAGGTTGCGGGCATCGTATAATGGCTATTACCTCAGCCTTCCAAGCTGATGATGCGGGTTCGATTCCCGCTGCCCGCTCCAGATGTGCTGATATGGCTCAGTTGGTAGAGCGCACCCTTGGTAAGGGTGAGGTCCCCAGTTCGACTCTGGGTATCAGCACCACTTCTTTATCTCCCTCCCTGATTCTTCCTGTACAAAAAAATTCAACAGCACAGGCGATGCCTGGTTGATGTGGTGATATCACCGATTTAACCGTGTCTTAGAGGGACAATCGATGTCTAAAGAAAAATTTGAACGTTCAAAACCGCACGTCAACGTCGGTACTATCGGCCACGTTGACCACGGTAAAACTACCCTGACTGCAGCTATCACTACCGTTCTGGCAAAAACCTACGGTGGTTCAGCACGTGCATTCGATCAGATCGATAACGCGCCGGAAGAAAAAGCGCGTGGTATCACCATCAACACCTCTCACGTTGAATATGACACCCCGTCTCGTCACTATGCGCACGTTGACTGCCCGGGCCACGCCGACTATGTGAAAAACATGATCACCGGTGCTGCTCAGATGGACGGCGCTATCCTGGTTGTTGCTGCGACTGACGGCCCGATGCCGCAGACCCGTGAGCACATCCTGCTGGGTCGCCAGGTTGGCGTTCCTTACATCATCGTGTTCCTGAACAAATGTGACATGGTTGATGACGAAGAGCTGCTGGAACTGGTTGAAATGGAAGTCCGTGACCTGCTGTCACAGTACGATTTCCCGGGCGACGACACCCCGATCGTTCGCGGTTCCGCGCTGAAAGCGCTGGAAGGCGAAGCTGAGTGGGAAGCAAAAATCGTTGAGCTGGCTGGTCACCTGGATTCTTACATCCCGGAACCTGAGCGTGCGATTGACAAGCCGTTCCTGCTGCCGATCGAAGACGTATTCTCAATCTCTGGCCGTGGTACCGTTGTTACCGGTCGTGTTGAGCGCGGCATCGTTAAAGTTGGTGAAGAAGTTGAAATCGTTGGTATCAAAGCTACCGCGAAATCTACCTGTACCGGCGTTGAAATGTTCCGCAAGCTGCTGGACGAAGGTCGTGCTGGTGAGAACGTTGGTGTTCTGCTGCGTGGTATCAAACGTGAAGAGATCGAGCGTGGCCAGGTTCTGGCTAAGCCGGGCTCCATCAAGCCGCACACCCAGTTCGAATCAGAAGTTTATATTCTGTCCAAAGACGAAGGCGGCCGTCACACTCCGTTCTTCAAAGGCTACCGTCCTCAGTTCTACTTCCGTACTACTGACGTGACTGGCACCATCGAACTGCCGGAAGGCGTTGAGATGGTAATGCCGGGCGACAACATCAAAATGGTTGTTACCCTGATCCACCCGATCGCGATGGACGACGGTCTGCGTTTCGCAATCCGTGAAGGCGGCCGTACCGTAGGCGCGGGCGTTGTTGCTAAAGTTCTGGGCTAATCGCCGATAACGTTTGACGCAACGTACAAGAAGAGGGCATCATTTGATGCCCTTTTTATACGCTGTAACATAGAACCTGGCTCATCAGTGATTTTTTGCTCATAATCATTGCTGAGACAGGCTCTGTAGCACGGCGTAATCGACCGAGTTATGCCTCAACAGCTGCATTCGGTTTGGCTGCCTCGCATGCGCGGGGCAAAATTGTTTCTGATTTATGTGGCAGGTTGGTTTATGAGTGCTAATACCGAAGCTCAAGGAAGCGGGCGCGGCCTGGAAGCCATAAAGTGGGTAGTCGTCGCCATTTTGCTGATCGCAGCAATCGTAGGTAACTTCTATTATCGCGAAGTGACCTTACCGCTGCGCGCATTGGCTGTTGTTGTTCTTATCGCAGTCGCAGGCGGCATCGCCTTGTTGACCACGAAAGGTAAAGCAACGCTGGCTTTCGCTCGTGAAGCCAGAACCGAAGTGCGCAAAGTCATTTGGCCTACGCGTCAAGAAACGCTGCATACCACGTTAATCGTTGCCGCGGTTACCGCCGTGATGTCACTGATTTTGTGGGGGCTGGATGGTATTCTGGTCCGTCTGGTATCGTTTATCACTGGCCTGAGGTTCTGAGATGTCTGAAGCTCCAAAAAAGCGCTGGTACGTCGTTCAGGCGTTTTCCGGTTTTGAAGCGCGTGTAGCACAATCGCTGCGCGAGCATATCAAATTGCACAACATGGAAGAATTGTTTGGTGATGTCATGGTTCCCACTGAAGAAGTGGTTGAAATCCGTGGCGGCCAGCGTCGTAAAAGCGAGCGCAAATTCTTCCCCGGCTACGTCCTGGTGCAAATGGTTATGAATGACGCGAGCTGGCACCTGGTGCGCAGCGTTCCGCGCGTTATGGGATTCATCGGCGGCACTTCCGATCGCCCGGCACCGATTAGCGACAAAGAAGTTGATGCAATCATGAACCGTCTGCAGCAGGTCGGCGACAAACCTCGTCCGAAAACGCTGTTTGAACCGGGTGAAATGGTTCGCGTTAACGATGGTCCGTTTGCCGACTTTAACGGCGTGGTAGAAGAGGTTGATTACGAGAAGAGCCGCCTGAAGGTGTCTGTCTCTATTTTCGGCCGTGCCACACCGGTAGAGCTCGATTTCGGCCAGGTCGAAAAAGGCTAAATTACCCGATCGAAGTTTTCGATTAAGGGTTGCAGAAGGCGCGAAATTGCCCTACAATTTCGCGCCTTTTGTTTTTATGTGGTCTCAAGGCCACGTGAAAGATTAATCACGGGAAGCCTTAACCGGCGTTATACCCAAAAGAGGAAATATCATGGCTAAGAAAGTACAAGCCTACGTTAAGCTGCAGGTTGCAGCTGGTATGGCTAACCCGAGTCCGCCAGTAGGTCCGGCTCTGGGTCAGCAGGGCGTTAACATCATGGAATTCTGTAAAGCGTTTAACGCCAAAACAGAAAGCATGGAAAAAGGTCTGCCGATTCCGGTTGTTATTACCGTTTATTCTGACCGTTCTTTCACCTTCGTTACCAAAACGCCTCCGGCAGCTGTACTGCTGAAGAAAGCGGCGGGTATCAAGTCTGGTTCCGGCAAGCCGAACAAAGACAAAGTAGGTAAAGTAACCCGTGCTCAGGTACGTGAAATCGCAGAAACCAAAGCTGCGGACATGACTGGTTCTGACGTAGAAGCGATGACTCGCTCTATCGAAGGTACCGCTCGTTCCATGGGCCTGGTAGTGGAGGACTAAGAAATGGCTAAGCTGACCAAGCGCATGCGCGTGATCCGTGACAAAGTTGATTCTACCAAACAGTATGACATCAACGAAGCTGTTGCTCTGCTGAAAGAACTGGCTACCGCTAAATTCGTTGAAAGCGTTGACGTTGCTGTAAACCTCGGCATCGACGCTCGTAAATCTGACCAGAACGTGCGTGGCGCAACTGTACTGCCGCACGGTACCGGTCGCTCTGTACGCGTTGCGGTATTTGCGCAAGGCGCGAACGCTGAAGCTGCTAAAGCAGCTGGCGCAGAGCTGGTAGGTATGGAAGATCTGGCAGATCAGATCAAAAAAGGCGAAATGAACTTTGACGTTGTTATCGCATCTCCGGATGCAATGCGCGTTGTTGGCCAGCTGGGCCAGGTTCTGGGCCCGCGCGGCCTGATGCCGAACCCGAAAGTGGGTACGGTTACGCCGAACGTTGCTGAAGCAGTTAAAAATGCTAAAGCCGGCCAGGTTCGCTACCGCAATGATAAAAACGGCATCATCCATACCACTATCGGTAAGGTTGATTTCGACGCTGACA
The DNA here is from genome assembly GCF_031457955.1 of Mixta sp. BE291. NCBI lineage: Bacteria > Pseudomonadati > Pseudomonadota > Gammaproteobacteria > Enterobacterales > Erwiniaceae > Mixta > Mixta sp. BE291. Next base: position 8,284 of record NZ_JAVDXN010000015.1, read on the forward strand.
AACTGAAAGAAAACCTGGAGTCTCTGCTGGTTGCGCTGAAAAAAGCAAAACCGTCTCAGGCGAAAGGCGTGTACATCAAGAAAGTTAGCCTGTCTACCACCATGGGCGCTGGCGTTGCCATCGACCAGGCTGGTCTGACTGCAGTGGCGAATTAATAATCGCTTTACGCGGGCGAAAGTTTCTACTAGAATCTTACGCCCGTTGTTCTGTTAAACAGAACGCTTGCCGGAATGTTGTTCTTTAGTGGCGGTAAAGTCGCTGAGGAATAAAACAAGGCAACAGATTTTCGGTTGGAGCCTGGCCTTATCCAGGCCTCCGTCCAAGACCGCAGGTGTTTCGAAAGAAACTTAATCGTCCTGCGTAGACGGTGACAGAGCCTGAAGAATATTTTTTATTTTCTGGATTCTGCTCACCGTGTTTTAGCGCCTGGCTTCCTTTCGGTCGCCAGGTGAAGTGAGTTCCGGTGGAATTTTTCCCCCGGCTAAAATCCAGGAGCAAAAGCTAATGGCATTAAATCTTCAAGACAAACAAGCGATTGTTGCTGAAGTCAGCGAAGTAGCCAAAGGCGCGCTGTCTGCGGTAGTTGCGGATTCCCGTGGCGTAACCGTAGATAAAATGACTGAACTGCGTAAAGCAGGTCGTGAAGCTGGCGTTTACATGCGTGTTGTTCGTAACACCCTGCTGCGCCGCGTCGTTGAAGGTACTCAGTTTGAGTGCCTGAAAGACACGTTTGTTGGTCCGACCCTGATTGCATACTCTATGGAACACCCGGGCGCTGCTGCTCGTCTGTTCAAAGAGTTCGCGAAAGCGAATGCAAAATTTGAGGTCAAAGCTGCAGCCTTTGAAGGTGAGCTGATCCCGGCGGCACAAATTGACCGTCTGGCAACGCTGCCGACCTACGAAGAAGCACTGGCACGTCTGATGTCGACCATGAAAGAAGCCGCTGCAGGCAAACTGGTCCGCACTCTGGCTGCCGTACGCGATGCAAAAGAAGCCGCTTAAGGCCTTCTTTTACTACGCACTTTTACGTACACACTATTTTCTGATTCTTAGGAACAATTGTCATGTCTATCACTAAAGATCAAATTCTGGAAGCAGTAGCCGCTATGTCCGTAATGGAAGTGGTTGAACTGGTTTCCGCTATGGAAGAAAAATTCGGTGTTTCTGCTGCTGCCGCTGTAGCTGTTGCTGCTGGCCCGGCTGAAGCTGCTGAAGAAAAAACTGAGTTCGACGTAGTCCTGAAAGCTATTGGCGCTAACAAAGTTGCTGTGATCAAAGCAGTACGTGGCGCAACTGGCCTGGGCCTGAAAGAAGCGAAAGATCTGGTTGAGTCTGCACCGGCTGCGCTGAAAGAAGGCATCAGCAAAGACGACGCTGAAGCTCTGAAGAAAGCCCTGGAAGAAGCTGGCGCTGAAGTTGAAGTTAAATAAGCCAACCCTCCAGGTTGCAGCCTGACTTGTCAGGCTGATGGCTGGTGACTTTTTGGTCACCAGCCTTTTTGCGCTACAGGCCCTCAATGGGGTTTCGCACTGTTTGTCCATTGAGCGTCTTCAATATCTTTTTCTATCGACGCCTTAATATACTGCTTCCCTGCAGGGTTCCCTGCCCATGCAACAGCAATGAAATGATTTAAGAGTGATAGAAAGATGTATTGCGGAAAGTGTCTCGCACTTTTCGGGAAACAAAATAGTGTTGCATGAACTGTCCTTCAGGACGGACAGAGTGGGTCGACTTGTCAGCTAGCTGAGGAACCCTATGGTTTACTCCTATACCGAGAAAAAACGCATTCGTAAGGATTTTGGCAAACGTCCACAGGTTCTGGACATTCCCTATCTCCTTTCTATCCAGCTTGACTCGTTTCAGAAGTTTATCGAGCAAGATCCGGAAGGCCAATATGGACTGGAAGCTGCATTCCGTTCCGTATTCCCAATTCAGAGCTATAGCGGCAACTCTGAGCTGCAGTACGTCAGCTACCGCTTAGGCGAACCAGTATTTGATGTTAAAGAGTGTCAGATCCGTGGCGTGACATATTCTGCTCCGCTGCGCGTTAAACTGCGCCTGGTGATCTACGAGCGCGAAGCGCCGGAAGGCACCGTTAAGGACATCAAAGAACAAGAAGTTTACATGGGCGAAATTCCGCTCATGACCGAAAACGGTACCTTTGTCATCAACGGTACTGAAAGGGTTATCGTTTCTCAGCTGCATCGTAGTCCTGGCGTATTCTTTGACAGCGATAAGGGTAAAACCCACTCTTCGGGTAAAGTGCTGTATAACGCACGTATCATCCCTTACCGCGGTTCATGGCTTGACTTTGAGTTTGACCCGAAAGACAACCTGTTCGTCCGTATTGACCGTCGTCGTAAGCTGCCGGCCAGTATCATTCTGCGCGCACTGAGCTTCACCACTGAGCAGATTCTCGATCTGTTCTTCGAAAAAGTGGTGTTTGAAATCCGTGACAACAAGCTGCAGATGGAACTGGTGCCTGAGCGTCTGCGTGGCGAAACGGCCTCTTTCGATATCGAATCGAACGGCACGGTCTACGTTGAGAAAGGCCGTCGTATTACCGCGCGTCACATTCGTCAGCTGGAAAAAGATGGTATTCAGCATATCGAAGTGCCGGTGGAATATATCGCAGGCAAAGTGGTTGCTAAAGACTACGTTGACGAAAGCACCGGTGAGCTGATCGTATCCGCTAACATGGAGCTGTCGCTGGATCTGCTGGCTAAACTGAGCCAGTCGGGCCATAAGCGTATCGAAACGCTGTTTACCAACGACCTTGACCACGGCGCATACATCTCCGAGACGCTGCGTGTTGACCCAACCAACGATCGCCTGAGCGCGCTGGTTGAGATCTATCGCATGATGCGTCCTGGCGAGCCGCCGACGCGTGAAGCTGCGGAAAACCTGTTCGAGAACCTGTTCTTCTCAGAAGACCGTTACGATCTTTCTGCGGTTGGCCGCATGAAGTTCAACCGTTCTCTGCTGCGTGATGAAATCGAAGGCTCCGGTATCCTGAGCAAAGACGACATCATTGAAGTGATGAGAAAGCTTATCGGCATCCGTAACGGTAAAGGCGAAGTGGACGATATCGACCACCTCGGCAACCGTCGTATCCGTTCCGTAGGCGAAATGGCGGAAAACCAGTTCCGTGTCGGTCTGGTGCGCGTTGAGCGTGCGGTGAAAGAGCGTCTGTCTCTGGGCGATCTCGATACCCTGATGCCGCAAGATATGATCAACGCTAAGCCGATCTCCGCGGCGGTGAAAGAGTTCTTTGGTTCCAGCCAGCTGTCTCAGTTTATGGACCAGAACAACCCGCTGTCTGAGATTACGCATAAGCGTCGTATCTCTGCGCTCGGCCCGGGCGGCTTGACGCGTGAGCGCGCAGGCTTCGAAGTGCGAGACGTACACCCGACTCACTACGGTCGCGTATGTCCAATCGAAACGCCGGAAGGTCCGAACATCGGTCTGATCAACTCCCTGTCGGTTTATGCGCAGACAAACGAATACGGCTTCCTTGAAACGCCGTACCGTCGCGTTATCGATGGCGTGGTCACCGACGAAATTCATTACCTCTCTGCGATTGAAGAGGGTAACTACGTTATCGCGCAGGCGAACACCAACCTCGACGACGAAGGTCACTTCGTAGACGATCTGGTGACCTGCCGTAGCAAAGGCGAATCGAGCCTGTTCAGCCGCGATCAGGTTGACTACATGGACGTTTCCACCCAGCAGGTGGTTTCTGTCGGTGCGTCCCTGATTCCGTTCCTGGAACACGATGATGCTAACCGCGCCCTGATGGGTGCGAACATGCAACGTCAGGCGGTTCCAACTCTGCGTGCTGATAAGCCGCTGGTTGGTACCGGTATGGAACGTGCGGTAGCGGTTGACTCCGGTGTAACTGCCGTCGCGAAACGTGGTGGTACCGTACAGTATGTAGATGCTTCTCGTATCGTTATCAAAGTTAACGAAGAAGAGATGTACCCGGGCGAAGCCGGCATCGACATCTATAACCTGACTAAATATACCCGTTCTAACCAGAACACCTGCATCAACCAGATGCCGTGTGTTTCTCTGGGTGAGCCGGTTGAGCGCGGCGATGTGCTGGCTGATGGTCCGTCCACCGATCTGGGTGAACTGGCGCTGGGTCAGAACATGCGCGTCGCGTTCATGCCGTGGAACGGCTACAACTTCGAAGACTCCATTTTGGTCTCCGAGCGCGTAGTACAGGAAGATCGCTTTACCACGATTCACATCCAGGAACTGGCCTGCGTGTCACGTGACACCAAGCTGGGGCCAGAAGAGATCACCGCTGATATCCCGAACGTGGGTGAAGCTGCGCTCTCCAAACTGGATGAATCCGGTATCGTTTATATCGGCGCGGAAGTGACCGGCGGCGACATTCTGGTTGGTAAGGTAACGCCGAAAGGTGAAACCCAGCTGACGCCAGAAGAGAAACTGCTGCGTGCGATCTTCGGTGAGAAAGCGTCTGACGTTAAAGATTCTTCTCTGCGTGTGCCAAACGGCGTTTCAGGTACCGTTATCGACGTGCAGGTCTTTACCCGCGATGGCGTGGAAAAAGACAAGCGCGCGCTGGAAATCGAAGAGATGCAGCTGAAGCAGGCGAAGAAAGACCTGACTGAAGAATTGCAGATCCTCGAAGCTGGCCTGTTTGCCCGTATCCACTCCGTGCTGGTTTCTGGCGGCGTAGAGGCGGAAAAACTGGACAAGCTGCCGCGCGAGCGTTGGCTGGAGCTGGGCCTGACCGACGAGCAGAAACAGAATCAGCTGGAGCAGCTGGCTGAGCAGTACGATGAGCTGAAGCACGAGTTTGAGAAGAAACTTGAAGCGAAGCGCCGCAAAATCACTCAGGGCGATGACCTGGCACCGGGCGTGCTGAAAATCGTTAAAGTGTATCTGGCCGTTAAACGTCAGATCCAGCCGGGTGACAAAATGGCAGGTCGTCACGGGAACAAAGGTGTTATCTCTAAGATCAACCCGATCGAAGATATGCCGCACGATGCGAACGGTACGCCGGTCGATATCGTACTGAACCCGCTGGGCGTACCGTCACGTATGAACATCGGTCAGATTCTGGAAACCCACCTGGGTATGGCTGCGAAAGGCATCGGCGAGAAGATCAACGCCATGCTGAAGAAGCAGGAAGAAGTAGCCAAACTGCGTGAGTTTATCCAGCGTGCTTACGATCTGGGCGCCGACGTACGTCAGCGTGTTGATCTGAACACCTTCTCTGACGATGAAGTGCTGCGTCTGGCTGAAAACCTGAAAAAAGGTATGCCGATTGCAACGCCGGTGTTTGATGGCGCAAAAGAAAGCGAAATCAAAGAGCTGCTGCAGCTTGGCGATCTGCCGACTTCTGGTCAGATCACCCTGTTTGATGGTCGTACTGGCGAGCAGTTCGAACGTCCGGTTACCGTTGGCTACATGTACATGCTGAAACTCAACCACTTGGTTGATGACAAGATGCACGCACGTTCTACCGGCTCTTACAGCCTGGTTACTCAGCAGCCGCTGGGTGGTAAGGCGCAGTTCGGTGGTCAGCGCTTCGGTGAGATGGAAGTGTGGGCGCTGGAAGCATACGGCGCGGCCTACACGCTGCAGGAAATGCTTACCGTTAAGTCTGATGACGTTAACGGCCGTACCAAGATGTACAAAAACATCGTGGACGGCAACCATCAGATGGAACCGGGCATGCCGGAATCTTTCAACGTACTGTTGAAAGAGATCCGCTCGCTGGGCATCAACATCGAGCTGGAAGACGAGTAATTACCGCAAGGTAGCACTCGCAGTCGTACTGGTTACAAGAGAGTCCGGGCTTGCCCGGGCTTTCTTGAGAAGTCTCACTCCGACGGGAGCTAATCCGTGAAAGACTTACTTAAGTTTCTGAAAGCGCAAACTAAAACCGAAGAGTTTGATGCGATCAAAATTGCTCTGGCCTCGCCAGACATGATCCGTTCCTGGTCTTTTGGTGAAGTGAAAAAGCCGGAAACCATTAACTACCGTACCTTCAAGCCAGAGCGCGATGGTCTGTTCTGCGCCCGTATCTTCGGGCCGGTAAAAGACTATGAATGCCTGTGCGGTAAGTACAAGCGCCTGAAACACCGCGGTGTTATCTGTGAGAAGTGCGGCGTTGAAGTGACCCAGACTAAAGTACGCCGTGAGCGTATGGGCCACATCGAGCTGGCTTCGCCGACTGCGCACATTTGGTTCCTGAAGTCTCTGCCGTCCCGTATCGGTCTGCTGCTGGATATGCCGCTGCGCGATATCGAACGCGTGCTGTACTTCGAATCTTATGTCGTGGTTGAAGGCGGCATGACCAACCTTGAAAAGCGTCAGATCCTGACTGAAGAGCAGTATCTGGATGCGCTGGAAGAGTTTGGCGACGAATTCGATGCGAAAATGGGCGCGGAAGCGATCCAGGCATTGCTGAAAAATATGGATCTGGAGCAGGAATGCGAGCAGCTGCGTGAAGAGCTGAACGAAACCAACTCCGAGACCAAACGTAAAAAGCTGACCAAGCGTATCAAGCTGCTGGAAGCGTTCGTACAGTCTGGCAACAAGCCGGAGTGGATGATCCTGACCGTGCTGCCGGTACTGCCGCCGGACCTGCGTCCGCTGGTTCCGCTGGACGGCGGTCGTTTTGCGACCTCTGACCTGAACGATCTCTATCGTCGCGTCATTAACCGTAACAACCGTCTGAAACGTCTGCTGGATCTGGCTGCGCCGGACATCATCGTACGTAACGAAAAACGTATGCTGCAGGAAGCGGTAGATGCGCTGCTGGATAACGGCCGTCGTGGTCGCGCCATTACTGGCTCCAACAAGCGTCCGCTGAAATCGCTGGCTGACATGATCAAAGGTAAGCAGGGTCGTTTCCGTCAGAACCTGCTGGGTAAACGTGTCGACTACTCTGGTCGTTCCGTTATTACCGTAGGTCCTTACCTGCGTCTGCATCAGTGCGGCCTGCCGAAGAAAATGGCGCTGGAACTGTTCAAACCGTTTATCTACGGCAAGCTGGAGCTGCGTGGTCTTGCTACCACCATCAAAGCCGCCAAGAAGATGGTTGAGCGTGAAGAAGCCGTGGTTTGGGATATCCTGGATGAAGTGATCCGTGAGCACCCGGTTCTGCTGAACCGTGCGCCGACGCTGCACCGTCTGGGTATTCAGGCCTTTGAACCGGTTCTGATCGAAGGTAAAGCTATCCAGCTGCACCCGCTGGTATGTGCGGCTTATAACGCCGACTTCGATGGTGACCAGATGGCTGTTCACGTACCGCTGACGCTGGAAGCCCAGCTGGAAGCGCGTGCGCTGATGATGTCGACCAACAACATTCTGTCTCCGGCGAACGGCGAGCCTATCATCGTTCCGTCTCAGGACGTTGTACTGGGTCTGTACTACATGACCCGCGACAAAGTGAATGCCAAAGGCGAAGGCATGGTGCTGACCGGCCCGAAAGAAGCTGAGCGTGTTTATCGCGCTGGCCTGGCCGAGCTGCATGCGCGCGTTAAAGTGCGTATCACTGAATACGAAAAAGATGAGCAGGGCGAATTCATCTCCAAGACCAGCCTGATCGATACCACTATCGGTCGTGCGATTCTGTGGATGATCGTGCCGCAGGGTCTGCCTTTCTCCATCGTCAACCAGGCGCTGGGTAAAAAGGCGATCTCCAAAATGCTGAACACCTGTTACCGCATTCTGGGCCTGAAGCCGACCGTTATCTTTGCTGACCAGACCATGTACACCGGTTTTGCCTACGCAGCCCGTTCAGGCGCTTCCGTTGGTATCGATGATATGGTTATTCCAGCGAAGAAAGTGGAAATCATCACCGAAGCGGAAGCGGAAGTGGCTGAGATTCAGGAGCAGTTCCAGTCTGGTCTGGTAACCGCTGGCGAACGCTATAACAAGGTTATCGATATCTGGGCCGCAGCCAACGAACGTGTTGCTAAGGCGATGATGGAAAACCTCTCTACCGAAACGGTTATCAACCGTGACGGCGAAGAGGAAAAACAGGTTTCCTTTAACAGCATCTTTATGATGGCTGACTCGGGTGCGCGTGGTTCTGCTGCGCAGATTCGTCAGCTTGCTGGTATGCGTGGTCTGATGGCGAAGCCGGATGGCTCCATCATCGAAACGCCGATCACCGCGAACTTCCGTGAAGGTCTGAACGTACTCCAGTACTTCATCTCCACGCACGGTGCGCGTAAAGGTCTGGCGGATACCGCACTGAAAACGGCAAACTCCGGTTATCTGACCCGTCGTCTGGTTGACGTGGCGCAGGATCTGGTGGTGACCGAAGATGACTGTGGTACGCATGAAGGCATCATGATGACGCCGGTTATCGAAGGTGGCGACGTTAAAGAGCCGCTGCGTGAGCGCGTTCTCGGTCGTGTAACGGCAGAAGACGTATTGAAGCCGGGCACCGCCGACATTCTGGTATCGCGTAACACCCTGCTGGATGAGCACTGGTGTGACGTCCTGGAACTGAACTCTGTCGACAGCGTGAAAGTTCGCTCTGTTGTTGCCTGTGAAACCGACTTCGGTGTGTGTGCACACTGTTACGGTCGTGACCTGGCGCGTGGCCACATCATTAACAATGGTGAAGCTATCGGCGTTATCGCGGCACAGTCAATCGGTGAGCCGGGTACCCAGCTGACGATGCGTACCTTCCACATCGGTGGTGCGGCATCGCGTGCGGCTGCTGAATCCAGCATCCAGGTTAAGAACAAAGGTACCATCAAGCTGACCAACGCCAAGTCGGTAACCAACTCCGCTGGCAAGCTGGTGATTACTTCCCGTAACGTTGAACTGAAAATGATCGACGAATTCGGGCGCACCAAAGAAAGCTATAAAGTGCCTTATGGCGCGAGCATGGCGAAAGGTGACGGTGAGCAGGTCAACGCCGGTGAAACGGTAGCGAACTGGGATCCACACACCATGCCGGTTATCACCGAAGTGAGCGGTTTCATCCGTTTCACCGACATGATCGACGGCCAGACCATTACGCGTCAAACTGACGAACTGACCGGTCTCTCTTCGCTGGTGGTGCTGGATACCGCAGAACGTACCGCGGGTGGTAAAGATCTGCGTCCGGCGCTGAAAATCGTTGATGCTAACGGCAACGACGTACTGATCCCGGGCACCGATATGCCGGCACAGTACTTCCTGCCAGGTAAAGCGATTGTTCAGCTGGAAGATGGCGTAAAAATCAGCTCTGGTGATACGCTGGCGCGTGTGCCGCAGGAATCTGGCGGTACCAAGGATATTACCGGTGGTCTGCCGCGCGTTGCTGACCTGTTTGAAGCGCGTCGTCCGAAAGAACCTGCGATCCTGGCTGAAATCAGCGGTATCGTTTCCTTCGGTAAAGAGACCAAAGGCAAGCGTCGTCTGGTGATCACGCCGATCGACGGCAGCGATCCGTACGAAGAGATGATCCCGAAATGGCGTCAGCTCAACGTATTTGAAGGTGAGCGCGTAGAACGTGGTGACGTCATCTCCGATGGTCCAGAATCTCCGCATGACATTCTGCGTCTGCGTGGCGTTCAGGCTGTGACGCGTTATATCGTTAACGAAGTGCAGGATGTATACCGTCTGCAGGGCGTTAAGATTAACGATAAGCACATCGAAGTTATCGTGCGTCAGATGCTGCGTAAAGCTACCATCGCCAACGCAGGCAGCTCCGAGTTCCTGGAAGGCGAGCAGGTAGAATACTCACGCGTGAAGATTGCCAACCGCGATTTGGAAACCAACGGCAAAGTGGGCGCAACTTACGCTCGCGATCTATTGGGTATTACCAAAGCGTCACTGGCAACCGAATCGTTCATCTCTGCAGCATCGTTCCAGGAAACTACGCGTGTCCTGACCGAAGCCGCAGTAGCAGGCAAGCGTGATGAACTGCGCGGCCTGAAAGAGAACGTTATCGTGGGTCGTCTGATCCCGGCTGGTACCGGTTATGCTTACCACCAGGATCGTATGCGTCGCCGTCAGTCTGGCGAGCCGACCGTAGCGCCTCAGGTTAGCGCAGAAGAAGCAACGGCCAGTCTGGCCGAGCTGCTGAACGCTGGCCTCGGTGGTAACGACGACGAGTAATCGTCAGACGTAGCGCCATAAATAAAAACCCTGCCTCGGCAGGGTTTTTTTATGGTTTTCGATCTATAAATCTACCTGATACTGTTTTACCCACTGTAAATAAAGGATCTTTATTCAGAAAGAATAATATCACCATGCATAACAGGGACATCCAGGAATGATAGGGTCACTTCTTCAGCATACTGATCAAGATAAGCTGTTGTCTCACCGTCTGGCGAAGCCCACATTTTGCCATGAATAGGGTTAACAGCCGGACGATAACCTAATGCCAGCAGGTAATGCTCCAGCCGCGTGGTCTCTGTGGTACCGGTAAATTTTATCGCTCTAATATAAGGCGAAGAGCCATCTCGCAGATGGTATTCAATAACATAATTTTTAGTAATGCGCGGCGTACACTTTATTTCATCAGAAGTCAGCAGATGATATTCCAGCCAGTCCTGCTCGGTATATTGGGCATCGGAAGTCCACCAGACCGGCACAATAAAATAGCCGGCAACCAATACCAGCAGCACCATCAGCCCGGTAATAATGGTCGCTACTCTATAGAGTTTTTTTAACATTAAACACTCTTGGTCCGGTAAATGCGTTTATCTGAGTGCCATTGTCGGTCACTATCTGCGCAAGTCCTGAGGCAAAATCGGTAAAAGGTTCAACCGACATCATAAAGTTGGGCAACTGACCATAGTGCGGTACGGCACGCGTATTCTTTTGCGGGTCGGGGAAAAGCAGAGGTTTAAACAGTTTGTTTTTATAGTTTCCCGGCGGGCCATAATGATCCCAACGCGCTAACGCCTCAGTTTTACTGATCAGCTTGAGAAAAGGAAAATAATTCAGCCCAGGATTTCCGAATAAACCATACCTCTATCCACTCCTGGCGCTTCTTTCCCATCCAAAACGCTATCACGGTTAGCCATTTACTCTCCCTGTTCATATTTTCCCTTTGCTCACTTTATCTGCACTTTCGCTGAAAAAAATTAACGAAAGCGTTAATAACTCCTGGAAAACAGGTAAATAAGGGTGTGATAGCGAGTTAAGCAGGCTGTAGCGGCTTATCAAAGAGTTGAGAAATTATAAAAAGGTGTGATCCTGTGATCCCGGTTGGAAAACAGACCCGGCCATAAAAAGATAAATCATTCTCTGATGTAGCATCAACGACAAGGACGTTTGAACCTACTGAACTTTTCAAGGATGCCAAAAATATGCCTGTTAATTTTGACCTCAGCGATTTATATGCGTTTCGGGCACTTATTGAGTATGGGAACTTCCGTATTGCCGCTGAATCAATCTGCCTTTCACAACCGGCCCTGAGCCGCAGAATAGATAAGCTGGAAAATGCGTTGGGTATCAAACTGTTCGAAAGAACTACCCGCCGCGTGGCCCTTACGCTTAAAGGTCAGGCTTTTGCCGAAAGATCGGTGCAGTTGCTTGCAGAGTTAGAAAATATCATGACGGACTTAAGCGAAGTCAGTCTGGCACGCACCGGTCTGATTACCGTAGCCTGTGTACCGTCTGCGGCCTATTACTTTATGCCGAATGTTATTAGCCGCTTTCAGACCCGCTATCCTCGCGTGCGGGTTAAACTTATCGACAGCAGTGCAGGTAATGTTTATGACGCGGTGATCGGCGGACAGGCGGATTTTGGTATCAGCTTCTCTGGTCGTTCGCTGCCGGATATTGAATTTTTGCCCCTGCTTGAAGATGTCTACGTGGCGGCGTGTCGACATGAGCACGTTATTGCCGGTAAAAAATCGATCAGCTGGCGTGATTTCTATCAGCACGCCTGGGTAGGACTGGATAAAACTTCAGGCAACAGAAACTTACTCGATCGGGCGCTGAAACATATCATCCCCGCTACCCCCAGTATTTGTGAGACCCGGCACGTGACGACCATGCTGGGCATGGTTGAAGCAGGGCTCGGCATTGCTGCCGTCCCTGCTATGTCAATGCCTGCATCAGGTCATAGCGCCCTGACACGGGTGCCTTTAACCGATCCGGTGGTGAAACGCACCGTTGGCCTGCTGAGAAAAAGCGGCAGAACGCTCTCTCATATAGCGGCAGAGCTTGAAAACACCATCATTGAGCAATATCGCTCGGTTTATTAGCGTGCTGGTTCGCCACCGAATGCAGCCCGGTCGCCTGCACCGCCTGTTGCACACCCGGTGAAGCAAGGTAAGCCAGTAACTGGCGTGATGCATCGCCGTGTACAGATTGACTCACTACCGCACCGGCGAAGCGGGTGACATATTGCATGTTGTCAGGCAATTCCCCAATAAACGCCACGCCCTTAACCGGTAAAAGCTCGCTCACCTGTTGAAAACCAATGGAATATTTCCCCTCTGCTACCAAAGACGCTACCGGTATGCGCTCAACTTTATAGGCTTTGTGTTTAACCTGTCGCTCAATGCCGAGCCTGCTGAATAACTGGCTGCTGATATATCTGCCGCTTGCGCTGTCTGAATAGGCAATGGAAGTCGCATTCAGCAATGCGCGACGTAATTCATCCGCGTTTTTGATGCTGACAGCCGTTGCGCCTTTTTTGATTACCGCCCCGATAACTGAATCGGCTAGTTCCACACGGGAACCGGCCTGAATCCAACCCTGCGTCTCAAGGCCTTCCAGCGCCTCACCCACCATAATAACCACATCCGCCTTTTCGCCACGTGCCAGGCGGGAAGGGATCGCCTGAGGCGTATTGCCCATCGAAGGGCCAGAAATAGTGTGAATTTTATAGCCTTGCTGCGCTTCAAATCGCGGAGCCAGCGTTTTCCACGCCGCCATAAATCCCCCTGATATCATCACGGTTAGTTCTTTTGCCTGAACGGCGGCGCTGCAGACCAGTGAAAAAACAAGGATGCATATCACCTGAAGCTTCATTAAAACTCTCCTTAGCTCAATGATTTGCTGGCGTGCTGAAAGTGCACGGCGCTGCGGCGATAAAGGAACAGCGTTGCCAGTAAGGCGCAGATAGCGGCAAAACTCATCCAGTAACCGGGTGATGCTTTATCTCCCGTCAGCTCAATCAACCCGGTGGACATGATGGGCGTAAAGCCGCCGAAGAGCGCGGTAGCCAGGCTGTATGCCAAAGAAAATCCGGCGACTCTGACTTCGCCAGGCATAATTTCCGTTAACGCCGGGATCATCGCGCCGTTATAAAGGCCATAAATAAATGATAGCCATAGCAACACGCCCAGCATCATAGAAAATCCGGGGGCGCTGGCCAGCATGTGCAGTGCGGGGTAAGACGTGGTCAGAGCCAGCGTCGCCATAGTGACTAAAACAGGCTTACGACCAAATCGATCGGATAGTGCGCCCCCTATGGGCAGCCAGAAAAAATTCGAGACAGCAACCAGTAAAGTGACAAGCAGGCTGTCCGATGCGCTGAGCATCAGAACCTTTTTACCGAAAGTAGGCGCATAAACGGTGATAAGGTAAAAAGCCGTGGTTGTCATGGCAACCATTAACATGCCAGCCAGCACCACCGGCCAGTTATTTATCAGCGTCTTAAGAACCTGGCTTATATCAGGATGGCTGCGCCGGGCTTTAAACTCCTGCGTTTCTTCCAGTTTGCGGCGCAGGATAAAAATAAACGGAACAATCAGGCAGCCGAAAAGAAAAGGAAGACGCCAGCCCCATTCACGGATTGCCGTTTCCTCAAGCATGGCGTTAAGGGCGAATCCCATCCCGGCAGCAACCATAATCGCAATTTGCTGACTGCCCGATTGCCAACTGGTATAGAAGCCTTTACGCCCCGGCGTGGCTATCTCTGCCAGATAGACGGAGACGCCGCCCAGTTCCGCACCGGCAGAAAACCCCTGTAACAAGCGGCCAATAAGCACCAGAAGCGGGGCCCAGAAACCGATGCTCTGCCAGGAAGGAATAAGCACGATCAGAAACGTCCCGGCGGCCATAATCGACAGCGTAACAATCAGCCCTTTACGCCTTCCCACTTTATCAATGTAAGCGCCCAGCACGATGGCTCCAACAGGGCGCATCAGAAAGCCAGCGCCGAAGACGGCGAAGGTCATCATTAAAGAAGCGAACTCGCTGCTGGCAGGAAAAAAAGTGTGGGCAATATAGGTGGCATAAAAGCCGAACAGGAAAAAATCAAACTGTTCGAGAAAATTGCCTGAGGTAACACGAAAAATAGCGCCAAATCGTTCGCGGGTGGTAAGAGCATGAGGTGAAGCGGTTTGCATGGTTATCTCCAGTTTATTGTTGGCGCTTATTACTGCGCCTGTTGCTGAAGAATGAATCAGCCAGCAAGACGGGATAAGTGCAAAAAGCGCATCGATTGATGCTTGTTATGCATTGCTCTTGTTAAGGTTAATAAAAAGGCTAATAATTACATATGGTTAAAAAATAACGTCACAGCCAATGGTTATCGGCACACAAGCATTCATGTTGTCAAAATGTGAAGTAGTTCCTGTAAAGTTGTTGTGTTGTTTGGCCCGGATATTATGGCTTTGCCAAACTAAAGTGCATGAATGACATTTGCCGCCGGGTATTGAGAAGAAATCCTGTTTTTAGCGCTACACAGAGGAAGCGTACATATGGCCTTATTGGGTAAAACCCTATTGTTGTTGGCACTGTCCGGCTGGCTGAACGCTGCAATAGCGGCAGATGGACCAGCAGCAGAGCCGGTACAGCGTTTTTTCAAACAGTGGCAGGTCACCTGTAACAACCTTAACGACTGCGATATCCGTAACGTGGATGAAAATATGCGCATCGTTATTCGTCATCAGGCGGGGCCAGCAGGCACAGCCGCACTGGATATTATGAGCTTTGATGCCGCAAAAGCGGAGGGCGTCTGGCTGGACGGTAAACGCTGGGATCACCCCATAACCTTATCCGATGCTGATGAAAACAATGACTATGCCAGTGCGCACAGCGACAACTTAAGCGATATTCAGGCGCTGGTGGCGGCGGCTAAAAATGCCATGACCGTTTCTCTGACATCGGATAATGAGATCAGCGGATCGTTAAGCGGCCTGAATGCGGCGCTGCTGTTTGTGGATGATCGCCAGGGGCGGCTGAATAATCAAACGGCGCTGCTTAAAACCGGCGATGAACGGCCTGACAGCGTACCGCCGCGCGCCTCTGCTGCACCGTCGTTGCCGCCCGTGCCGCCGGTTGTGCCGCTGGATAATGCTCAGACACTGCTGAAACAGGTGATTGCCAGCCAGCAGGCGGTACTGCAACAGGAAGAATGTGAACCTGCTGAAGAGGATATCGCCCGCAGCGAGGCACAGCCGTTGGATGCACAGCATGCGTTGGTGATGGTTAACTGCGGCATGGGCGCTTATCAATCTTCCAGTTTGTTGTTTATCACGCTGCGTGCTGTGCCTGAAAAGGCACAGCAGCTGGTGCTGCCGCTACCGCTGCGTGACGCAGAAGGCAAGCCTGATAGCATAAGCTGGTTTACCGAGGCCAGTTACGATCCGCGCAGCGGGCAACTGTTTCAGGCCGCACGTGGACGCGGCATCGCCGACTGTGGCGCAAGCGCAACCTGGCGTTATGACGGCCAGGCCTTTCATCTGATGAGCTATAACAGTCAGCCTGGCTGTGACGGCGGTGAGCCCGGAGACTGGCCTTCGGTATGGGCAACGCCGGGCTACGCAGAGAGTGAGAACAGCCGATAAGCGCTCAGCTATCAGTTTCAGAAGGGCAGGGCCAGCAATTTGAACAGAACGTTGACCCTGGTCAGAACATTATTGCCTGACGTCGTCATGATAAATCTTCCTTCTCTTATGATTACCGTCGTCACATTCTGTGAATGACGAGCATCGTCTGTTGAAAGCGCCTCCAGCTGTGAAACGTTATGCAGGTAATAAAAGAGTCATCACAGTAATCTAATCCAGATAAAGGAAGGCTAAATGAATAACTATGTCATTTTTATCAGTCATAACAAATCAAAGGCCATTTTAAAAGAAAACGTTACGCGCTCTGTTATTAAGCAAATGAAAGAAAAAGGATTCAGGAAGTATCATGTTGAAATAACAGCTGAAAATGAAAAGGATGCCACTTTAAAATTAAATCACAGCAATAAAGGTTATTTGACTGCCTTAGCGGATTTTTCCGGCAACATATTATTTTTGGCTTTAATTATTATTATCATGTCTGTGTTCTATTTTTTTAAATAGTAAATTCCTTCTGCCAGTGAAGGCTATCAGAAACGTAATAGAGTTAATTATTTTCAATAAAATTAATAGCATGCTTGCCAGCCTGAATAACCCTCCTTAATCATCAGCTCTGGAAGGGCAGGGTCAGCAGAGTGAATGGAGACTGACCCTGGTCAGGCAATGATTGCCTGACGTCGTAACGGTAGATCCTGATGTAATGAAAGCAAAGCGCGGCGCTTCAACGCTGGATAACGGCTTCCAGAGAAGATTTGCAACGCTGTGCCCGTTACCTTTTATTGCGGCATGCGTCCCAGCCAGCTATCCCAGTCTTTCCATACCGGCTGTAAACCAGCGCGCGTGAGCGCTGCCGCCACTTCCTGCGGCGTGCGATGATCGTCTGGTGAAAATTGCTCCAGCTGCGGATCGTTATCGGCATAGCCACCGGGCTGCGTTTTGGAAAAGGCGCTGATGCTATTAATCGCCAGCGGGACTACGCGATCGCGAAATGCAGGCGATTCCCGCGTGGAAAGCGAGAGTTCAACCTCCGGCGCAAACAGACGGAAAGCGCAAATCGTCTGCACCAGCTGGGCTTCGCTCATGAACGATGCGGGTTCAATTCCACCCGCACAGGGGCGCAAACGCGGGAAAGAGACAGAATAGCGGCTTTGCCACCAGGTCTGCTGCAGCCACAACAGATGCTCCGCCAGCATATAACAGTCGGTTCGCCAGCTATCAGAAAGGCCAATCAGCGCGCCAAGGCCGATCTTATCGATCCCGGCATGCCCTAATCGATCCGGCGTCTCCAGCCGAAAGAAAAAATCCTGCTTATTGCCTTTCAGATGGTGCTGCTGATAAATCCTCGGGTGATAGGTTTCCTGATAAACCAGTACGCCGTCCAGCCCGATATGCTTTAACGCGGCATATTCCGCTGTCGACAGCGGCTGTACCTCCATCATCAGCGAACTAAACTGGCGTCGGATCTGCGGCAGATGCTGGTGGAAGTAATCTATCCCTACTTTTGTTTGATGCTCGCCGGTCACCAGTAGCAGATGATCAAAACCCATCGCGCGGATCGCCTGGCACTCACGCTCGATCTCCGCGGCATCAAGCGTTTTGCGCTTAATGCGATTGCTCATTGAAAAGCCGCAGTAGGTACAGTCGTTGGCACACAGGTTTGACAGGTAAAGCGGCACGTAAAAACTGACCGTATTGCCGAAACGCTGCCGCGTCAGGCGTTGGGCTTTCTGCGCCATCGGCTCAAGGAAGGGCGCCGCCGCCGGAGAGAGCAAAGCCATAAGATCTTCACGATCCGGGCGTGCGGCGTTAAGCGCCTGCATCACGTCGACGGCGGTTTTGCTGTGGATGCGCAGATGAATATCATCCCAGTCGAGCTGCCGCCAGCGATCGATAAAATCTTTCATCAGGCACGCTCCGGCTGGCTGAGAAAAGCGGTGAGCGGGCTGGATGGAACGGCCTGCGGTTGACTGGCTCCAAGGCCGCTGTGCCAGGCGATGCGTCCGGCTTCCACGGCCAGGCGAAATGCGCGCGCCATTTCAACCGGCTGGCGCGCAACAGCAATCGCCGTATTCACCAGCACCGCGTCCGCGCCCATTTCCAGCGCTTCGCTGGCGTGACTTGGCGCGCCGATACCGGCATCAATCACCACTGGCACTTTCGCCTGTTCAATAATAATCGCCAGCAGATCGCGGGTTTTTAACCCCTGGTTGCTACCGATCGGCGCGCCTAAAGGCATCACGGCAGCGCAGCCCGCCTCTTCTAATCTTTTGCATAACACCGGATCGGCGCTGCAATAGGGAAGTACGATGAAACCTTCTTTCACCAGCTGCTGGGCCGCCTTTAACGTTTCCACCGCATCCGGCAACAGATAGCGCGCGTCGGGATGGATTTCCAGTTTCAGCCAGTGGGTGCCCAGCGCTTCACGCGCCAGCCGGGCGGCAAAGATCGCTTCTTCAGCGGTTTTTGCCCCGGATGTGTTCGGCAGCAGCTGGACGCCCAGCGCCTGTAGCGGCGCAAGAATGCCATCATCGCCGCCGCGTAAATTGAGGCGTTTCATCGCCATTGTCACCAGCTGCGAGCCGGAAGCGCGAATCGCCTCAAGCATCAGCGCGGGCGTGGCAAATTTGCCGGTGCCGGTAAACAGGCGCGAAGAAAATTGTTTGTCTGCTATCTGTAACATATCAGCCTCCGGCTATTGCCTGAAAAATCACCACCACATCGCCTTCGTGTAACCAATGCTGTGCCCAGCTGCCGCGCGGCACGATCTGCTGATTCACCGCCAGCGCGGTGCCCGCCGGCTGGCACGCCAGCGTATCCAGCAATTGATCCAGCGTGAGCGGAGATGGCAGCGTCAGCGTTTCATCATTGACCAGGATATTCATTTACCGCCTCCGCAGACCGGGCAGTGCGCATCGGGCGTCAGGCTCAGCGAGCGCCAGGTTTGCTGGCGGCCATCGAACAGGCGCAGCTCGCCATCAAGCGCAGAAGGCAGGCCAGCGAGCATTTTTAATGCCTCAAGCGCCTGTAACGTGCCGATAGTGCCGACAACCGGGCCCAGCACGCCAGCGGTACGGCAGTTGCGTTGAGGCTCGCTGTTATCAGGCCAAAGGCAGCGGTAGCAGCCATGTCGCCAGGGCGGCGAGATAACCAGCAGCTGTCCGCTGAAGCCTACGGCGCTTCCGCTAATCAGCGGCGTATTTGCAGCGACGCAGGCGGCGTTTACCGCATGGCGGGTTGCCATGTTATCGCTACAGTCCAATACCAGATCCACCTGCGGCACCCAGTGCCGCAACCGCTCCGCATCCATTCTTTCCGGTAGCGCGATCGCTTCCACCTGCGGATTCAACGATTGCAACTGATACTGCGCCAGCGACGCTTTCGCTTTTCCGCAATCGGCGCTGCGGTAGAGGATCTGGCGCTGTAGGTTGCTGATATGCAAGGTATCGTCGTCAGCCAGCAACAGTTTGCCGACGCCTGCGGCCGCCAGCCATAGCGCAGCGGGCGCGCCAAGACCGCCAAGGCCGACAAGCAAGACGCTGGCCTGTTGCAGCTTCTGTTGCCCCTCCGGGCCGAACTCTTCCAGCAGCAGCTGACGGCTGTAACGCAGAAAATCGCTATCGTTAAGCATGATCCTCATCCCCTGTACCGGCCAACGCCAGCAGCTGTTGCGTGGCGTTGCGCCAGTCGCTGGCCTGGGTAATCGCGCTGACCACCGCGACGCTGCCGACGCCGCAGGCCAGCACCGCCGGTGCCCGCTCAAGGCTGATGCCGCCGATAGCGACAGTCGGGATATTTTCCAGCCGCGCCAGATGGCGTTTCAGCTGCTCCAGCCCCTGAGGCGAAGAGGGCATGGCTTTGGTTTGCGTCGGGAAAATATGGCCCAGCGCGATATAAGAGGGGTTAACCGCCAGCGCCCGATCGATTTCCTCATCGTCATGGGTGGAAATACCCAGGCGTAGGCCTGCACGGCGGATAGCTGCTAAATCGGCTACCTCCAGATCTTCCTGCCCTAAATGAACGCCGTAAGCCTGATGCTTAATCGCCAACTGCCAGTAATCATTAATAAACAGGCGCGCCTGGCAGGCTTTACCTGATGCGATGGCCTGCTGAATCATCGGCTCGACTTCGGCGGCGGGGCGATCTTTGATACGCAGCTGCAAGGTGCGCACGCCCACCTCCAGCAGGCGGTTTATCCATTCCAGGCTATCGACCACGGCATACAGGCCAAGTCGGTGCGGCGTAGTGGGAAAAGGCTGGCTCATGCTTTTTCCTCCGAACGTAACGCATCGGCAGGGTGATAAAGCTCGCCGCCTCGTTGACGAAAAGCCTGCGACATTTCAGCCATGCCCACTTCAACTGGCTGCGCCTCCGCCTGCTGTTTTGCTGCGTAGTCGCGTACTTCCTGCGTAATTTTCATTGAACAGAATTTTGGGCCGCACATGGAACAGAAGTGCGCAACCTTGCCCGACTCCTGCGGCAGCGTCTCATCGTGGTAAGCACGTGCGGTATGCGGATCGAGCGCGAGGTTAAACTGATCTTCCCAGCGGAATTCAAAGCGCGCTTTTGACATGGCGTTATCGCGGATCTGCGCGCCGGGATGCCCTTTCGCCAAATCGGCCGCGTGTGCGGCGATCTTATAGGTAATCAGCCCTTGCTTAACATCTTCTTTATTGGGCAGGCCGAGGTGTTCCTTTGGCGTCACATAGCAGAGCATGGCGCAGCCGAACCAGCCAATCATCGCCGCGCCGATGCCTGAGGTGAAATGATCATAGCCAGGGGCGATATCGGTGGTCAGCGGGCCGAGGGTATAAAACGGCGCTTCGTGGCAATGCTCCAGCTGCTCGGTCATATTGCGGCGGATCATCTGCATCGGCACATGGCCCGGCCCTTCAATCATCACCTGAACATCATATTCCCAGGCGATTTTAGTCAGCTCGCCCAGCGTATGCAGCTCGGCAAATTGCGCCTCATCATTAGCATCCTGAATCGAGCCAGGACGCAGCCCATCGCCCAGCGACAGGGAAACATCATAGGCGGCGCAGATTTCGCAGATTTCACGGAAATGCTGATAGAGAAAGCTTTCCTGATGATGGGAAAGGCACCACTTAGCCATAATCGAGCCGCCGCGCGATACAATGCCGGTCAGACGCTTCGCCGTCATCGGCACGTAACGCAACAGCACGCCAGCATGGATAGTAAAATAGTCCACGCCCTGTTCCGCCTGCTCCAGCAGCGTATCGCGGAACAGCTCCCAGTTCAGGTTCTCTGCGATGCCGTTGACCTTTTCCAGCGCCTGGTAAATGGGCACCGTGCCGATCGGCACCGGGCTGTTACGCAAAATCCATTCGCGCGTTTCATGGATATAGCGGCCGGTAGAGAGATCCATCACGGTATCCGCGCCCCAGCGGGTAGACCAAACCAGCTTTTCTACCTCTTCTTCAATTGAGGAGCTTACGGCAGAGTTACCGATGTTGGCATTTACCTTCACCAGAAAATTACGCCCGATAATCATCGGCTCCGCTTCGGGATGATTGATATTGGCGGGAATGATCGCGCGGCCCGCGGCCACTTCCTGGCGCACAAACTCCGGCGTAATGTTTTCCGGCAGCTGGGCGCCGAAACCGTGCCCCGCATGCTGCTGCAACAGCACTTCGCTTCGAATTCGCTCGCGGCCCATATTTTCCCGCAGGGCAATAAACTCCATTTCCGGCGTGATCATTCCCAGGCGCGCGTAGTGCAACTGGGTAACGCGCCGTCCCGCCTGGGCACGACGTGGACGCGGCAGGTTATCAAAACGCAGATGATCAAGCCCTTCGTCTTGCAGACGCAGCTGGCTATAACGGGAGCTTAGCGTAGTCTGCTCGGTATCATGGCGTTGCTCAATCCAGGCGCTGCGCAGGCGCGGCAGCCCCTGATGCACATCGATGGTTGCTTCAGGATCGCCATACGCGCCCGCCGTATCGTAAACCGGCACCGGCTCGTTGGCTTCATACACGGGGGAAGCTTTATCGCCGCCGGTAAGCGTCGGGCTAAGCTGGATTTCGCGCATCGGCACGCGAATATCGGGACGACTGCCGGTGATCCAGATACGTTTTGAATTGGGAAACGCAGTTCCCTGCAGGGAGGCAATAAACTGTTGCGCCTGGGCGCGTTGTTCACGACGGGTTGGTTTAGCAGACATAGCAAACTCCAGATAAAGGAACATTGCTTGTCCGGAGTTCGGAAGGAGTAACGACATGGCGTCAATACGTATTGACGCCATGAAAGCATCTGTACTCTTGTTCCCTTCGCAGGTACTAACCTGATCAGGTTCCGCGGATCCCGAATTAACGGTCTCAGCCTAAAAGGCACTCCGACAAGAAGAAATCTCGCTGCAGACGCGCTGCAAACGATACCTTACACGCGTGACGCTGCGGCAAGGTCATAAAAAAGCCCCTTCAGCATAAAGGGGCGTTAATAAAACTACAACCTGATAATAATTAAGCAGGTCGGGCGAGCGGCTGATCGTTGGCTGCGGTCAGCGTTGCTAAATTGTTCTCGAAGGCCAGCTGGATCAGCTTATCTTCCAGCGTAAAGCGCGCTTCCAGCGCTTCGCCCACCTCAGAGAGCGCCTGCTGGAATTCCAGGCAGTTATCGTGATCGATAGCGGCTTCCAGATGGGTGTCATACAGCTGCATGATCTGTTCGGTATTCCCCTGCAGCGCGGGATAAATTTGGGCTGCCGCCAGCAACGGGCTGTCGCCGGTCATCTCTTCGATAATACGTTCATAAACGTTGAAGTGGCCGGTAGAGAGGTAATCCACCAGGCTTTGACAAAAATTGTCGAGCGCCTTTTCATCAAGGGCGGTCAGAGACTCTTTATTCGGTTTGATACCAACGACCTGATAATAAGCAACCAATAGCTGCCTGCGCGCATTAAGCCAAAAATCTACCAGTTCATTACTGCCACCTACGCGCTCGGTCAGAACGTTTAACTGGTTAAGCATGTTTGTCTCCGTGAGTTATAGTCTTACCGCTACTTATACTTAACATCAGTACAGAGGCTGTGTCCCGTATTCGTTCCATTTTTAAGAATAATTACGGCTCCAGTCACAAAAGTGCTGAAGCAGAAGGTAACGCTTATATGGAACGTGAGATTAACAGCGTAGACGCTGGTTGGTGGGTTGTCAGCCATGAACAGAAAATTTGGTTGCCGAACGGCGAATTACCGCACGGTACGGCAGAAAAAACTGGCCTGGTTGGATCGCAGGGCGCGATCATTGGCGAGTGGCAGGGCGAAGCGGTATGGCTGATCCGCGAAAACCGTGATGATCACATGGGGTCGGTACGGCAAATCATTGATATCGACAGCGGGCTGTTTCAGCTGGCCGGGCGCGGCGTCCAGCTGGCGGAATTTATCCGTTCACATCGCTATTGCGGCTATTGCGGCCATGAAATGCATCTCAGCAATCGCGAAAACGCCTGCCTCTGCGGCCATTGCCGCCAGCGTTACTATCCGCAAATCGCGCCTTGCATCATTGTCGCCATCCGTCGCCACGACAAAATTTTGCTGGCGCAGCATGCTCGCCACCGTAACAGCATCTATACCGTGCTGGCGGGATTCGTTGAGGTGGGCGAAACGCTGGAGCAGGCGGTGGCGCGCGAAGTGATGGAGGAGAGCAACGTACGGGTAAAAAACCTGCGCTATGTTACCTCGCAGCCATGGCCTTTTCCCCATTCGCTGATGATGGCGTTTATGGCGGAGTATGATGAAGGCGAGCTGCAAATCGATAATAACGAGCTGATCGCCGCCGACTGGTTTCGTTATGACGCCTTGCCGCAGCTACCGCCGCCGGGCACCGTGGCTCGCCGCCTGATTGAGGATACGGTGGCGCTTTGCCGCGCGGCGGATGCGCAGCCGTAACGGTTGCTACAGGGCAGCAAACTTGTTTAACTGTCGGCCATAACGGCTGCCACCAGGCGCCTGTATTTGAGAGAGCCTTATAATGAGCGAATTAAAGAACGATCGTTACCTGCGTGCCCTGTTACGCCAGCCCGTTGATGTGACGCCGGTATGGATGATGCGTCAGGCTGGACGCTATCTGCCGGAATACAAAGCCACGCGTGCGCAGGCGGGCGACTTTATGTCGCTGTGCAAGAATGCCGAGCTGGCCTGTGAAGTGACTCTGCAACCGCTGCGTCGCTATCCTCTGGATGCGGCGATTCTCTTTTCCGATATCCTGACGATTCCCGATGCGATGGGATTAGGGCTCTATTTCGAAGCGGGCGAAGGTCCGCGCTTCGCCTCGCCGATTACCTGCCGTGCCGATGTGGATAAGCTGCCGGTGCCCGATCCGGAACAGGAACTGGGCTACGTAATGAATGCGGTGCGCACCATTCGCAAAAATTTGCAGGGCGCGGTGCCGCTGATTGGTTTTTCCGGTAGCCCGTGGACGCTGGCAACCTATATGGTGGAAGGCGGCAGCAGCAAAGCCTTTACCAAAATCAAAAAGATGATGTATGCCGAACCGGCCACGCTGCATGCCATGCTGGATAAGCTGGCGGATAGCGTCATCCTCTACCTTAATGCGCAAATCCGCGCAGGCGCGCAGTCGGTGATGATTTTCGACTCCTGGGGCGGCGTATTAACCGGCGCGGATTATCAGGAATTCTCGCTGCGTTACATGCATAAAATTGTTGATAGCCTGATCCGTGAAAACGACGGGCGTCGCGTGCCGGTGACCCTGTTTACCAAGGGTGGCGGCCAGTGGCTGGAAGCGATGGTGGCGACCGGCTGCGATGCGCTGGGCCTGGACTGGACGATTGATATTGCCGATGCGCGCCGCCGCGTAGGCGACAAAGTCGCGCTGCAGGGCAATATGGATCCGTCTATGCTTTATGCATCGCCTGCGCGTATCGAGCAGGAAGTGGCATCTATCCTTGCTGGCTTTGGCGAGGGTAACGGGCACGTATTTAATTTAGGACATGGCATCCATCAGGATGTGCCGCCTGAGCATGCAGGCGCATTTGTGGAGGCGGTACATCGGCTGTCACGTCCTTATCACAAGGAGTAGATATGGATATTCAGGCATTACGAGCCGAACAGCTACAGCGCGCCGCAGATGTGGTGCGCCATGATGATTTTGAGGTAATGCCGCCGCGCCTGATTGGCGGCGCGGACGTCGGATTTGAACAGGGCGGCGACGTAACGCGCGCCGCCATGGTGATTCTGGAATATCCTTCGCTGAAGCTTATCGAATATAAGGTGGCGCGTATCGCCACCATCATGCCTTATATCCCTGGTTTCCTCTCTTTCCGTGAATATCCGGCGCTGCTGGCTGCCTGGGAGCTGCTGGAGCAGAAGCCCGATCTGCTGTTTGTTGATGGTCATGGTATTTCCCATCCACGGCGGCTCGGCGTTGCCAGCCACTTCGGTATGCTGGTGGATGTCCCGACCATCGGCGTGGCGAAACGCCGTCTGTGTGGACGCTTTGAGCCGCTGGATGATGAGCCTGGCTCGCAGCAGCCGCTGATGGATAAAGGCGAGAAGATCGGCTGGGTCTGGCGCAGTAAAAAACGCTGTAATCCGCTGTTTGTTTCCACCGGCCATCGCGTCAGCATCGATACCGCGCTGGAGTGGGTGCAGAAGTGTATGGCGGGATATCGCCTGCCCGAGCCGACGCGCTGGGCTGACGCGGTGGCCTCCGAGCGCAGCGCCTTTCTGCGCTGGCAGCAGGGATAGCCGTGCCGGACGGTTTCTTTTGCGTTACACTGCCGCCAGAATGATGCTAAAGAGACCTTATCATGTTACGTAATCCCATCCATCTGCGCCTCGAAAAGCTGGAAAGCTGGCAGCACGTTACCTTTATGGCCTGCCTGTGTGAGCGCCTCTATCCCAACTATTGGGCGTTTTGTCAGCAGACCGAGTTTGCCGATGCGCAGCTGTATCGCCGTGTTCTCGATCTGATCTGGGAATCTCTGACGGTAAAAGACGCCAAAATCAATTTCGACAGCCAGCTGGAAAAACTGGAAGAGGCGATTCCGCTGGCGGACGATTTTGAGGTGTATGGCGTTTATCCCGCGATCGATGCCTGCGTTGCGTTAAGCGAACTGGTGCATTCACGTCTGAGCGGCGAAACGCTGGAGCATGCGATCACCGTTAGCGAGACGTCGATCACCACGGTGGCGATGCTGGAAATGACCCATGCCGGTCGCGAAATGAGCGATGAAGAGCTGGGTGCGCTACCGGCGATAGAAGAGGAATGGGACGAACAGTGGGAGATTTTTCGCCTGCTGGCCGCCTGCGAGGAGCGGGACCTGGAGCTGATAAAAGGACTACGTTCTGACCTGCGCGAAGCCGCGATAAGTAACATTGGTATAAAAATAGAGCAATAACGCGATAAAACGTGACTTCACGCCTGAATTGTCATGCCTAAAGGCTTCACATCCGCCCCCTGTCTGGTCTACATTTGGGGGGCTGAAAAATGTGGCTATCGGTGCGTGCAGGCTGAAGGGTGTCAGAATCTGTCTATTCCCTCGCACTCGATGCTTAGCAAGCGATAAATACACTGTAAGGATAACTTATGAACAAGACTCAACTGATTGATGTAATTGCAGAGAAAGCGGATCTCTCCAAGTCCCAGGCTAAAGCTGCGCTGGAATCCACCCTGTCTGCAATTACCGAGTCTCTGAAAGATGGTGATGCTGTACAACTGGTTGGTTTTGGTACTTTTAAAGTTAACCATCGTGCTGAGCGCACTGGCCGCAACCCGCAGACTGGCAATGAAATCAAAATTGCTGCTGCTAACGTACCGGCATTCGTATCTGGTAAAGCACTGAAAGACGCCGTTAAGTAATCGCGTTGCAGTGAAAGGTTTAACGAGGGCGGCAATTATTGTCGCCCTTTTGTTTTTTGACGTTTTTTGGCATCACGGAGCCTCATGAAGCGGCTATTCGCACTTCTGACGTTACTGCTGGCAGGCTGTAGTTCACAGCCGTCACTGCCTGACTTTACCGCCAGCGGCTATCTGGCCGATCGCGGCGCGGTGCGCATCTGGCGTAAGAATAATCAAGACAGCGTGCATATGCTGACGGTGTTTAAACCGTTTCAGGAAGGCGCGGCGGTCTTTACGCGCTACGGCTGGAAGAAGGGCAACCTGATCAGCATTGAGCGCCATCTGAAAGGCAGCGAGCCGGATGATGTGACGCTACGTTTTGACAGCGATGGCGGCCTGAGCTTTATGCAACGGCAGCTGGCGGGACGGCGTGAGGCGGTCAGCGAGCATACTATCGAACTTTATAAGTTTGATGCGCAGCGCATGCTGCAAATCAGCGACGCGCTGCTGGCCGGTCATGTGCTGATGAAACAGGGGCGCTGGCAGGGCAACAACGCACTGCAAACCTGTCAGGGCGAGCCGATCAAACCGGCGCTGGAGGAAAGCGAATGGCAAAGAATCGCACGGCTGCAACAGCAAACGGGCGCGGCGGTCAGCGTTGCCTGGCTGGAGGCACCGGCGGGTACTCAGCTGCTGGGCGTTTCAAGCGAAGATGATTGTCAGTGGGAGCCGCAGGAAGCGGATTTCTAGCGTGGCGTAAAGGGAAAGGCGGCCCCGCCGCAAGGGCGGAACCGCAAGAGGAACTATTTGCGTCTGATAGCGCGATAGCCAATATCGCGGCGGCAGAAACTGCCATCCCATGAAACCGGCGTTGCCAGCTCATAGGCGCGACGCTGTGCCGCAGCAATATCAGCGCCCAGTGCCGTAACGCAAAGTACGCGTCCGCCATTGGTCATCACTAAATCGTCTTCCAGACGGGTTCCGGCATGAAAGATTTTACCGTCCGCCACGTCTTCCAGCGGCAGGCCATGAATCACATCGCCGGTGCGGTAGTCGCCAGGGTAGCCGCCCGCCGCCAGCACTACGCCCAGCGCCGGACGCTCATCCCACTGCGACGTTTTTTCATCCAGCTTGCCTTCGCAGGCCGCCAGGCAGAGATCAACCAGATCTGACTGCAGGCGCAGCATAATGGGCTGCGTTTCCGGATCGCCGAAGCGGCAGTTAAATTCGATGACTTTCGGCTGGCCATCCTGACCAATCATCAGTCCGGCATAGAGAAAACCGGTATAGACATTGCCTTCCGCTGCCATGCCGCGCACCGTCGGCCAGATAACCTCATCCATCACGCGCTGGTGGATCTCTGCCGTCACCACCGGAGCAGGGGAGTAAGCGCCCATGCCGCCGGTATTGGGACCGGTATCGCCATCGCCTACGCGTTTATGATCCTGGCTGGTCGCCATCGGCAAAACATGTTCGCCATCCACCATGACAATAAAGCTGGCTTCTTCACCATCAAGAAACTCTTCCACCACGATACGGTGTCCGGCATCGCCAAAGGCATTGCCCGCCAGCATATCCCGCACGGCGGCTTCCGCTTCTTCCTGCGTCATGGCGACGATAACGCCTTTACCGGCCGCCAGCCCGTCCGCTTTGATCACAATCGGGGCGCCTTTGGCGCGCACATACTGTAGCGCCAGCTCAACGTCGGTGAAGTTATGGTATTCCGCAGTAGGGATCTGATGACGCGCGAGGAAATCCTTGGTGAAAGCTTTGGAGCCTTCCAACTGGGCGGCCGCTTTGGTCGGGCCAAAGATTTTCAGGCCCGCTTTGCGAAAGGTATCAACCACGCCTTTCACCAGCGGCGCTTCAGGGCCAACGATGGTTAAATCAATTTTTTCACTCTGCGCGAAAGCCAGCAGCGCCGGAATATCGGTGGCGGCAATATCCACATTCTGCAACGCTGGCTCCAGCGCCGTGCCTGCGTTACCCGGCGCGACAAAAACGCGCTCCGCCAGGGGAGACTGGGCCGCTTTCCATGCCAGCGCATGTTCGCGGCCGCCGTTACCAATGATTAAAATGTTCATTTATGACTCTCCTGACGATTAATGGCGGAAATGACGCATATCGGTAAAGATCATCGCAATGCCGTGCTCATCTGCGGCGGCAATCACTTCATCATCACGAATAGAACCGCCCGGCTGGATAACGCAGCTGACGCCAACGGCGGCGGCGGCATCGATACCGTCACGGAACGGGAAGAAAGCATCAGAGGCCATCGCAGAGCCTTTTACCTCTAACCCTTCGTCAGCGGCTTTGATACCGGCGATCTTAGCGGAATAGACGCGGCTCATCTGACCGGCACCAATGCCGATGGTCATATTGTCACGGGCGTAGACAATGGCGTTGGATTTAACAAATTTGGCCACTTTCCAGCAGAACAGCGCATCACGCAGTTCCTGTTCATCAGGCTGGCGCTTTGAAACGACACGTAGCTGGCTGCGGTCCACCATGCCTAAATCGCGATCCTGAACCAGCAGGCCGCCATTGACACGTTTGAAATCGAGGCCGCCGACACGCTGCTGCCAGGCGCCACAGGTCAGCACGCGGACATTCTGTTTTGTCGCGGTGATGCGCAGAGCTGCCTCGCTGGCAGACGGCGCAATAATCACTTCAACAAACTGACGGCTGATAATCGCCTGCGCGGTGGACTCATCCAGTTCACGGTTAAAGGCGATAATGCCGCCGAAGGCTGAGGTTGGATCGGTTTTGTAAGCGCGCTCATAGGCGTCCAGCAGCGAAGCGCCAACCGCGACGCCGCATGGGTTGGCATGCTTAACGATAACGCAGGCGGGCTCGTTGAATTCTTTCACGCATTCCAGCGCGGCGTCGGTATCGGCAATATTATTATAGGAGAGTGCTTTCCCCTGCAGCTGGTGGGCAGTGGCAACGGAGGCTTCTTTCACTTCTTCTTCAATATAGAACGCCGCCTGCTGGTGGCTGTTCTCGCCGTAGCGCATATCCTGCTTTTTAATGAAGTTGAGATTTAACGTGCGCGGGAAACGGCCTGAAGGGGCATCGGTCTCGCCATGATAGGCGGGCACCAGGCTACCAAAGTAATTGGCGATCATGCTGTCGTAAGCGGCGGTGTGCTCAAATGCCTTGATAGCAAGATCGAAGCGGGTGGCGAAGGTTAAGCCATTTTCATTGGCGTCCAGCTCGGCAACGATCGCCTGATAGTCGCTGCTTTTCACTACGATCGCCACATCCTTATGGTTCTTCGCCGCCGAGCGCACCATGGTCGGCCCGCCAATATCGATATTTTCTACCGCATCTTCCAGCGTGCAGCCTTCGCGTGCCACCGTCTGGGCAAAGGGATAAAGGTTAACGACAACCATATCAATCGGCGCGATCTGATGTTGATTCATGATCTCATCATCCTGACCGCGGCGTCCAAGAATGCCGCCATGCACTTTCGGATGCAGAGTTTTAACGCGTCCATCCATCATTTCCGGGAAACCGGTGTAATCAGAGACTTCTGTGACCGGCAGGCCTGCATCAGCCAACAGGCGAGCTGTGCCGCCGGTAGAGAGAAGCTCGACGCCTCTTTGAGAGAGCGCCTGAGCGAATTCGACGATACCGGCTTTATCAGACACGCTGAGCAGAGCGCGGCGTACAGGACGACGTTGTTGCATGGTGGTTTCCCTTGGCTTTGGTTCGCAAGTAAAGAGCGTTACATCAAGCTTAACAGGCCTTCTATAAAGGTAAGCTTCAGGTAACGCCCCCGTCAGGGGCATTATTAACGTCGGCTGGCATTGTAGCGAAAACGTTTGCGTGATGCTCGCCTAAATTAGAATCCCGCTGCTGTGTACATAAATCTGTGGATAACTGCGTATAAATAGCACTTTTGCTGGGGATTGCAGCAAACAGTCATATTTTTGCAATTTAACGGTTGCAGGCCATCGAGAACTCCCTATAATGCGCCTCCATCGACACGGCACAACGGCTTGCGCCACGCGGTGTTGAGCGGTTCAGCGAAGTCTGAATCGCCGGAGAAAAACTTCTGAAAAAGAGGTTGACTCTGAAAGAGAGTAGCGTAATATACGCCACCTCGCGGCAACGGCAACAAGCGCCGGTCGCACCGCTCTTTAACAACTTATCAGACAATCTGTGTGGGCACTCACGGACGGGATATCGCAAAAAATATTGCAGTATCAAGTCTCAGAGTGAACACGTAATTCATTACGACGT
>NZ_JAVDXN010000016.1:0-32696 GCF_031457955.1 Mixta sp. BE291
TCAACACCTGTCAAATTTTGGAGCGGGAAACGAGACTCGAACTCGCGACCCCGACCTTGGCAAGGTCGTGCTCTACCAACTGAGCTATTCCCGCAGTCGTAGCCGATAAAAATCTTCATCGGTACGGGGAGCGCATTATACGAGAAAACTTTTGCCCTGCAAGCGTTTGAGGGCAAAAATTTGCGCTTTCGATGCATTTGCTGATTTTAGCGGCAAAACGCTGTTTTTTTAGCCGACCGTGCTGCTACAGCTGCAAAAAATGGCTACGGTAATAAGCCAGCTCCGCCACCGATTCGCGAATATCGTCCAGCGCCTGATGCGTTCCCGCTTTTTTAAAGCCAGGCAGTATCTCAGGCTTCCAGCGTCGCGCCAGCTCTTTCAGCGTGCTGACATCCAGGTAACGGTAGTGGAAATAAGCTTCCAGCTCCGGCATATACTTAAACAGGAAGCGACGATCCTGCGCAATGCTGTTACCACAAATCGGCGAAGCGTTAGCAGGCACCCACTGACGCAGAAACTCCAGCGTCGCCAGTTCCGCTTCGCGATCGCCATACTGGCTCGCTTTAACGCGCTCCACCAGCCCGCTTTGCGTATGGGTACGCACGTTCCATTCATCCATCAGCGCCAGTTGTTCAGCGCTCTGATGCACCGCCAGCACCGGCCCTTCCGCCAGCGTGTTTAAATTGGCATCAGTGACCAGCGTCGCAATTTCAATAATGCGATCGCGTTCCGGATCCAGCCCGGTCATTTCCAGGTCGATCCAGATAAGGTTGTTTTCATTTCCCATGTTTTATCCCGCAGTTGGCAGTCTGATTTATTAAGCTGAACAGGAACCGGGCGCGCAAAGCCACGCCGCGTGACTCGCCGTAATTCAGCCCAGGGTGTATCATAGACGTTTTGCCTGACAAGGCGAAACCGTCGGAATCCCTGTGAGGAAGAGTGAGTAAAAATAAACTGTCTAAAGGCCAGCAGCGTCGCGTTAACGCTAACCATGAACGTCGATTAAAACAGCGTGCGGATAAGCCTGAACCAGATGACAGCCTGTTTGGTGAAGCGCAGGATGGCATCGTCATTAGCCGTTTCGGCATGCATGCGGACGTTGAAAATAGCGTGGGCGAGGTTCACCGCTGCAATATTCGCCGCACCATTCGCTCTCTGGTTACCGGCGATCGCGTTCTCTGGCGTCCTGGCGTTGAAGGCGGCGCGACGGTAAAAGGCATTGTCGAAGCGGTACACGAGCGCCGTACGGTGCTGACGCGGCCCGATTTTTATGACGGCGTGAAGCCGATTGCGGCCAATATTGATCAGATCATGATTGTTTCCGCCATCGTGCCGGAGCTGTCGCTGAATATTATCGATCGTTATCTGGTCGCCAGTGAAACGCTGGGCATTGAGCCGCTGCTGGTGCTGAATAAAACCGATCTGCTGGACGATCAGGGCCGTGCCTTTGTCGATAAGCAGATGGATATCTATCGCCATATCGGCTATCGCGTGCTGATGGTTTCCAGCTATGAAAAAGCGGGCCTGGCCGATCTCGAAGCGGCGTTAACCGGCCGAATCAGTATCTTTGCCGGGCAGTCGGGCGTAGGTAAATCCAGCCTGCTCAACGCGTTACTGGGGCTGGAATTAAATGAACCGATCCTGACCAACGATGTGTCCGATGTCTCGGGGCTGGGCCAGCACACCACCACCGCCGCTCGCCTGTATCATTTTCCCCATGGCGGCGATGTGATTGATTCCCCCGGCGTGCGCGAATTTGGTCTGTGGCATCTGGAGCCGGAACAAATCACCCGGGGTTTTGTCGAATTTCGTGAGTTTTTAGGCGACTGCAAATTCCGTGACTGCAAGCATGATACCGATCCGGGCTGCGCCATCCGTGAAGCCGTCGACAATGGCATGATTGATGCCTCCCGCTTCGAGAACTATCACCGTATCCTTGAGAGCATGGCGCAGGTAAAAACGCGTAAAAACTTTG
Source organism: Mixta sp. BE291 (assembly GCF_031457955.1). Taxonomy (NCBI): domain Bacteria; kingdom Pseudomonadati; phylum Pseudomonadota; class Gammaproteobacteria; order Enterobacterales; family Erwiniaceae; genus Mixta; species Mixta sp. BE291. Next base: position 1,976 of record NZ_JAVDXN010000016.1, read on the forward strand.
GTAACAGCGAAGATTAATGCTGCAATCATGGCATCATCAGCGCGTTAGCCTAAACGGGCTGTCGCTGCTACAATTCGCCCCCTTTTTCTTCAACGTCGTGTGATTAAGCCAGGAGGCTAACGTGTTGGATTCAATTAAACTCGGCCTGAATCATCTGCTCCCTAAAAAGTGGCTTACCGAGCTGGCTGGCTGGGCGGCCAGCAAGCGTGCCGGTTGGCTGACCAAAGCAGTGATTGATATTTTTGTCTGGTTCTACCGGGTCGATATGTCCGAAGCGCAAAAGCCGGACACGGCCAGCTATCGTACCTTCAATGACTTTTTTGTTCGTCCGCTGCGCGATGAAGCGCGTCCGATTGATGCCGATCCGAATCTGCTGGTTCTGCCGGCCGATGGCGCGGTCAGCCAGCTGGGCCATATTGAAGGCGACACGATTTTCCAGGCAAAAGGCCACTACTATTCGCTGGAAGCGCTGCTGGCGGGCGATCGTCAGATGTCGGCTCAGTTCCGTGATGGTGAATTTGCCACCATCTACCTGGCACCGCGCGATTATCATCGTGTGCATATGCCCTGCAACGGTATTCTGCGCGAAATGATTTACGTACCGGGCGATCTCTATTCGGTGAATCCGCTGACTGCCCGCAATATCCCTAACCTGTTTGCCCGTAACGAACGCGTTATCTGCTATTTCGATACCGAGTTTGGCCCAATGGTGCAGATTCTGGTCGGCGCGACCATTGTTGGTAGTATTGAAACCGCATGGGCAGGCACCATTACGCCGCCGCGCGAAGGGGTGATTAAACGCTGGAGTTGGCCGGGCGCGGAGGCTGAAGGTGCGGTGGTACTGCTGAAAGGCCAGGAAATGGGCCGCTTTAAGCTGGGATCTACCGTGATTAATCTGTTCGCACCGGGTCGTATTAAGCTGGCCGAAAGCCTGGAGGCTGAAACCAAAACGCGTCTTGGTCAGCCGATGGCAATGGCGCTGACACGTACCGATGCGGAAACCGTTTTACATCACCAATAAGACTCTAGCGTGCGCCTGATCCTCCTTTTTCTTTGCATCTCTCTGTTTACCCTGCCCGCCTCCGCCGCCAGCGCGCCTGATGCGGTGCAGGTGCGTCAAGAGCTGGAGCAGGCAAAATCTGCCCGCTCCGCGCCCTCTCAAACTGAACGGGTACAGACGCTGGAATCAGCGTTGGGCTTTCTTGAAGCACGCGACGAATCATTGGAGCGCGCGAAACAGTACCAGCAGGTTATTGATGACTTCCCTAAACTGGCGCGCGAACTGCGCCAGCAGCTGACCAGTCTCAATGATAGTGCGCCCTCACTTCACAACGGTCTCAGCAGCGCTGAATTGGATCAGGAGATCCTGCAAATCAGCAGTCAGCTACTGGAAGAAGGACGTCAGGCGCAGCAGGAGCAGGATCGCGCCAGGGAGATCAGTGATTCCCTGGGCCAGCTGCCGCAGCAGCAATCTGAAGCGCGGCGCGCGCTAAGCGAAAATGAGCGCGGCTTGCAGGTGCCCTCAGCGGCATCGGGCGCGCTGGCGCAGGCGCAAAGCTATGCACGTCAGGCGGAATCCGCGGCGTTAAAGGCGCGCGTTGACGAACTGGAACTGGCGCAGCTGTCGGCGAATAATCGTCAGGAGCTGGCGCGGATGCGTGCCGAAGTACATCAGAAAAAAGCGGAGCAGCTGGATGATTATCTCCAGTCGCTGCGCAATCAGTTAAACAGCCTGCGCCAGCATGAAGCGGAACTGGCGCTGGCGCGTACCGAACGGCTGGCGGAAAACAGCGGCGACTTACCGGCGTCGATCACCGAACAGTTTCACGTTAACCGCGAGCTTTCCGCCGCGCTCAATCAGCAGGCCCAGCGCCTTGATCTGATCGCTTCCCAGCAGCGCCAGGCAACTAACCAGACCATCCAGGTACGCCAGGCGCTCAGCACGATTCGCGAGCAGTCGCAGTGGCTGGGCGCCTCTAATTTGCTGGGCGAGGCCTTGCGTGCTCAGGTCGCGCGCCTGCCGGAAATGCCCATTTCGCAGCAGCTGGACAGTGAGATGGGCCAGCTGCGCGTGCAGCGCCTGCATTATGAAGATCTGCTCAGCCACCAGCAGCAGCTGCGTCGGCTCAAGCAAGAGAACGGCGAGCCGCTGACCAGCGAACAAAACCGTATTCTGGATGCGCAGATCAAAACCCAGCGCGAGCTGCTCGGCTCGCTGATCTCCGGCTGCGATACGCTGATTCTGGAAGTGACTAAGCTGAAGGTGGCGAACAGTCAGCTGGAAGACGCGCTGGGCGAAATTAAAGAGGCTACCCACCGCTATCTGTTCTGGACCGCCGACGTCAATCCTTTAAGCCTGAGCTATCCGCTGGAGGTGGCGCGCGATCTTACGCAGCTGCTATCGCTGGATACGCTGGGCCAGCTGGGCGGCGCGCTGATGATGATGGTCACCAACCGGGAAACCGTGTTGCCGATTCTCGGCGCGGTGCTGCTGGTTGGTTTCAGTATTAGCTCACGACGTCACTACAACGCTTTTCTGGCGCGCGCCGCCGGTCGCGTGGGCAAAGTGACGCAGGATCACTTTACCCTGACGCTGCGCACCGTTTTCTGGTCAATTCTGGTGGCCCTGCCCTTACCGGTGCTGTGGGCTGCGCTTGGTTTTGGTTTACAGCACGCCTGGCCTTATCCGGTGGCGGTCGCTATCGGCGATGGCGTCACCGCCACGCTGCCGCTGCTGTGGGCCTTTATGATCAGCGCCGCCTTTGCGCGCTCTAACGGGCTGTTTATTATTCATTTCCGCTGGCCGCAGTTAAGGGTCGCGCGGGCCATGCGCTACTATTCGCTCTCTATCGGCCTGATTGTTCCGCTGATCATGCTGCTGATTACCTTCGCCAATCTGGAAGATCGCCAGTTCTCCGCCACGCTGGGACGGCTGTGCTTTATTTTGATCTGCGGCGCGCTGAGTCTGGTGACCGTCAGCCTGAAGCGCGCCGGTATTCCGCTCTGGCTGGATAATGAAGGCAGCGGCGAAAACGTTATTAACCGCATCTTCTGGAATATCCTGATCTGTATTCCACTGGCGGCGGCGGCGGCCTCCTGCATCGGCTATCTGGCTACCGCCCAGGCGCTGCTGGCAAGGCTGGAAACCTCCGTTGCTATCTGGTTCCTGCTGCTGGTGATTTACCATATTATTCGGCGCTGGATGCTGATCCAGCGCCGCCGCATCGCCTTTGATCGTGCGCGCCAGCGTCGTGCTGAAATGCTGGCGCACCGCGCGCGCGGCGAAGAAGAAACCACCGCGCAAACCACCGATGCCATGGACGTTGATGAGCCGGTTATCGATCTGGATGCCATTAGCGCGCAGTCGCTGCGTCTGGTACGTTCGATTCTGACGCTGATCGCCCTGCTCTCGGTGATTGTGCTGTGGTCGGAAATCCATTCAGCTTTCGCCTTCCTGGAAAATATTCGCCTGTGGGATGTCAGCAGTACGGTGCAGGGCGTGGAAAGCCTGCATCCGATTACCCTTGGTTCAGTGTTAATCGCTATTCTGATCTTTATTATCACTACGCAGCTGGTGCGTAATATGCCCGCGCTGCTGGAGCTGGCGCTGTTGCAGCATCTCAGCCTGACGCCCGGTACCGGTTACGCGATTACCACGCTGACCAAATATTTGCTGTTGTTGATTGGCGGCCTGATGGGCTTCTCAATGATCGGCATTGAGTGGTCGAAATTGCAGTGGCTGGTGGCGGCGCTGGGTGTGGGACTGGGCTTCGGCCTGCAGGAGATTTTCGCCAACTTTATCTCCGGCCTGATTATCCTGTTTGAAAAGCCGATCCGCATTGGCGATACGGTTACCATCCGCGATCTTACCGGCAGTATTACGCGCATTAATACCCGCGCCACCACCATTACCGACTGGGATCGCAAAGAGATTATCGTACCGAACAAAGCCTTTATTACCGAGCAGTTCGTTAACTGGTCGCTTTCCGACTCGGTGACGCGCGTGGTGCTGACCGTGCCCGCGCCCGCCGGCGTAGACAGCGAACAGGTCACGACGATTTTGCAACGCGCCTGCGAGCGCTGTACCTATGTGCTGGATACGCCTGCGCCGGAAGTGTTCCTGGTGGATTTGCAGCAGGGGATCCAGCTGTTTGAGCTACGTATCCATGCGGCGGAGATGGGGCATCGTATGCCGCTGCGTCATGAACTGCATCAGCTGATTCTGCACGGCTTCCGTGAACATGATATTGAGATGCCGTTCCCGCCGTTCCAGGTGCGTATGGAGACGGCGGCGAAGCGCAAGCCAGCCAGCAACGGCGCGTCGGCATCGCATACGTTTAAATCGGGCGGGCTGTAACAGATGGCTTACCGGCAGGCGGTCACGGCGCCTGCCGGAGAGGTTTAGCAGCGATCGACCGGGAAAGCGATAACCTCACTCAGAGACTCCGCTTTCAGCGCCAGCATTACCAGGCGATCAACGCCAAGCGCGACGCCAGAGCAGGCAGGCATGCCATGTTCCAGCGCAGCCAGCAGATGCGTATCAATTGGCTGCTGCGGCAGGCCGCGTGCGGCGCGACGACGGTTATCCTGTTCAAAACGCTGACGCTGCTCGCGCGCATCGGTCAGCTCACGGAAGCCGTTCGCCAGCTCAATGCCTTTGAAATAGACTTCAAACCGTTCCGCGACGCGATGGTCTTCGGTGCTGATTTCCGCCAGCGCCGCCTGAGTGGCCGGAAAGTGATAAATAAAGGTCGGTTTGTCCTGACCAATTTTGGTTTCCACGCCCAGCATAAACAGCAGCTGTAACAGCGTATCGCGATCCTCTTCGGCATTCGCCAAATCACCCACGCCCAGCTTTTCCGCCACCTCACGCAGCTGCGCTTTATCGGCAGAGAGCGGATCGATCTCCAGATGACGAATAAACGCCTGCTGGTAAGAGAGCGATTCCGCCGACTGGCACTCCAGCACCTGTTGCAGCAGATCGTCCACCTCATTCATCAGGCGATACATATCATAGTGCGGGCGATACCACTCCAGCATCGTGAATTCCGGATTATGGTGGCGGCCCGCCTCTTCGTTACGGAAACTGCGCCCCATTTGATAAATCGGCCCGCTGCCAGCAGCCAGCAGCCGCTTCATATGGTATTCCGGGCTGGTCATTAACCAGAGATCTAACCCTTGCGAAGCGCCAGGTCCGACAAAGCGGGTCTGGAAGGTAACCAGATGAATATCGGTTACCGTAGCCTGACTCATCGCCGGGGTTTCCACCTCCAGTACGCCGCGATCGGCAAAGAAACGACGAATTTCTGCCAATATTTTCGCGCGCTTCAACAGGTTAGAGATGGGTGCGCTCGGCTGCCAGCTTGCCGTCTCGCTCATGGGTTTACTCCTCAGTCAAACAAGGGGATGCAGTCTACGCGTAACGCGGTTATCAGACAAATTTCCGCAGACAGAACCCGCGGTTTTTTACCGCCGCGCGTTATCAATGCCACTGCTGCGGGCGATCGCTGCCGCCGGTGACCCAGGAATTTTTAACCAATGTTTTATCAAGTTTTTCTGCACGCTGCCGATGGTGGAAACGCGTTACGCGAAAGCAGCGTTGCTGCTGCGCGCTGACGTAACTCGCTCTGTTGAAAGCAAAACAGCATCAGACGCTAACGAAGCCATAAAGCTCCGGCTATCCCAGGATATCGCGCTGGGATGAAGAATATTTTTAGATAATTGTATTAATCTACTTCAGGCAAAGGGATACGGATAATGTTATCAGTGAAGAATATGAAAGTGGGCTTTCGCCTCGGCGCAGCCTTCAGTTTAGTCATACTGCTGTTGATTATTGTGAGCGTAACAGCGGTAATTAAAATAAATAATATTAATACCGCAGTAGGGAATATCGTTAACGATCGCTATATCAAAGTCAGGCTGGCGTTTGATGTGCGCGATGGCGTTAACGATCAGATTAAATTTTTGCGCGGCATGGTGATTGATACTTCTCGTCCCGAAATGAACCAAAAGCGTATCAGCCAGCTTGAGCAGGCAACGCAGCAAACCAATGAATCGATAGAAAAAATCTCACGTCTGCAAACCACCGCCGTCGGCCAGAAAAAAATCCAGGCAGTAAAAGAGGCCGCACAGGCCTTTGCCGAGGCCAGCCAGCAGCTGCTCGCCCTGATCAATACCGGCAATGTCGACGCCGCTGCGGACTTCGCGCTGCGTAAAATAACCCCAGCGCAAAATGCCTTTCTTAATATCGTGGTGAAGTTCGCTGACTCCCAATCGCTGCAGCTGGAAGCCGAAGGCGCTCACGCCGTGGAAGACGCGACCATGGCGATCAACATTACCCTGATCTTCTCCGCGCTGGCGATCATCGCTGCGGTGCTGCTGGGCTACTTCCTGACCCGCTCCATCGTGCAGCCGCTGCGCGCCGCCGTCAGCATTGCGGAAAACGTGGCCGCAGGCGATCTGCGTACGGTTATCAAGGTCAGCTCATCGGATGAAACGGGCCAGCTGATGCAGGCGCTGAAAAAAATGAACGACAATCTGCTGAAGATCGTCACCGAAGTGCGCGTCGGCACCGATATGATCGCTCACGCCTCCAGTGAAATCTCTGCCGGAAATATGGATCTCTCTTCACGCACCGAGCAGCAGGCCAGCTCGCTGGAGGAGACCGCTTCGGCAATGGAGCAGATGACCTCAACCGTTAAACAAAACGCCGATAACGCCCGTCAGGCCAATCAGCTGGCGACGCTGGCGTCAAAAGTCGCGGTACAGAGCGGCGATGCGGTGAAGCAGGTGGTTAACACCATGGAGACCATCAGCAACTCATCGCGTAAAATTGTCGATATCATCAGCGTGATTGACGGCATCGCCTTCCAGACCAATATCCTGGCGCTGAACGCCGCGGTAGAAGCAGCGCGGGCGGGCGAACAGGGACGCGGCTTCGCGGTGGTGGCGTCTGAAGTACGCAACCTGGCGCAGCGTTCCGCCTCCGCAGCGAAAGAGATCGCGCAGCTGATCGAAGATTCAGTTAACAAGGTCGATGAAGGCGGTAAACAGGTGGCGAACGCCGGTAGCACCATGAATGAAGTGCTGACCAGCGTGAAAAGCGTGACGGAAATCATGGGTGAAATCTCGATCGCCAGCACCGAACAGAGCACCGGCATCGATGAAATCAACGCCGCCATTACCCAGATGGATCAGGTGACCCAGCAGAATGCCGCGTTGGTGAATGAGTCTGCGGCAGCAGCCCAGGCGATGCAGGAGCAGGCCGCTCAGCTGGCGCAGGCGATGCGGGTATTTAAAGTCAACGAAGCGGTTTGATTCGCCTTCCCCTGTGCGCCTTCGGCCCGCGACCGAGCGGCTGAAGGCGCATGCTACTCGCCGGTTAATGACCTCACCATTAACCGGTTAAAACATCGAACACATCAAAATCACCCCTCACCCCCTGCTCTACACTACCTAACCCTAAAGAGTTATTCAGCATTCGACGGGAGGTCACCGTGCAGAGCATTCAGGCCGATGTAGTGATTGTCGGCGCGGGCGGCGCCGGATTGCGGGCGGCGATCGCTGCGGCAGTTGCCCAACCAGCGTTATCTATTGCCCTGGTGTCAAAAGTCTATCCCATGCGTAGCCATACCGTGGCCGCCGAAGGCGGAGCTGCCGCCGTTACCCAACAGCATGACAGTTTCGATGCCCATTTCCATGACACGGTGGCAGGCGGCGACTGGCTGTGCGAACAGGATGTGGTGGATTACTTTGTGCGGCACTGTCCGCAGGAGATGATCCAGCTGGAGCAGTGGGGCTGCCCGTGGAGCCGCAAAGAGGACGGAACCATTAATGTGCGGCGCTTCGGCGGTATGAAGATCGAGCGCACCTGGTTTGCCGCCGATAAAACCGGCTTTCATATGCTGCATACGCTGTTTCAGACGTCGCTGAAATATCCGCAGATTCGCCGTTTCGATGAACATTTTGTTCTGGATCTGCTGGTGGATGAAGAGCGCGTTGGCGGCCTGGTGGCGCTGAATATGATGGAGGGCACGCTGGTTACGCTGCGTGCCAACGCCGTGGTGCTGGCAACGGGCGGCGCCGGACGCGTTTACCGCTATAACACCAACGGCAGTATTGTCACCGGCGATGGCATGGGCATGGCGCTGCGTCACGGCGTGCCTCTGCGCGACATGGAGTTTGTGCAGTACCATCCAACCGGCCTGCCCGGCTCCGGCATTTTAATGACGGAAGGCTGTCGCGGCGAAGGCGGCATCCTGGTAAATAAAGATGGCTATCGCTATCTGCAGGATTATGGCCTGGGGCCGGAAACGCCGCCCGGCCAGCCAAAGAATAAGTATATGGAGCTGGGCCCGCGGGATAAAGTCTCGCAGGCGTTCTGGCATGAGTGGCAGGCGGGCCGCACCTTTTCCAGTTCGCGCGGCGAAGTGGTGCATCTCGACCTGCGTCACCTCGGCGCCAAAAAACTGCATGAACGGCTGCCGTTTATCTGCGAGCTGAGCAAAGCCTATGTGGGCGTCGATCCGGTGAACGCGCCGATTCCGGTACGTCCCACGGCGCATTACACCATGGGCGGCATCGAAACCGATGCGCGCGGCGAAACGCGTATTAACGGGCTGTTTGCTGCCGGGGAATGTGCCGCTATCGGCCTGCATGGCGCGAATCGACTGGGATCGAACTCGCTGGCGGAGCTGGTGGTGTTCGGCCGTCTGGCGGGCGAACAGGCGGCGGAACGGGCGCTGGCGTCGCATCCCAACAGCGAACGCGCCCTGGCCGCGCAAGCAAACGATGTGGAACAGCGCCTGCTGGCGCGTGTTAACCAGCCGGGAACGGAACGCTGGTCAACGCTGCGTGATGCGATGGGCCGCAGCATGGAACAGGGCTGCGGCATCTATCGCACTCCTGAAGGCATGCAGCAAACCATCGATACGCTGGCGGATCTCAAAGCGCGCTATCAACGCCTGCATATCAGCGACAGCAGCAGCGTTTTCAATACGGAACTGCTCTACAGCCTTGAGCTGGAGCACAGCCTGAACGTCGCCGAATGTATGGCGCATGCGGCGCTGCATCGTAAAGAGTCACGTGGTGCGCATCAGCGGCTGGATGAGGGCTGCCAACAGCGCGACGATCAACACTATCTGCACCATACGCTGACGTTCTTTAACGCCGACGGCGCGCCGCGTATTGAAACCTCTCCGGTAACCCTTACCCGCCTGCCGCCCGCACAGCGGCTCTACGGCGCACAGGCAGAGGCCGCGCAGGCTCAGGAGGCGCCTCATGAATAAACATCCCACCCTCAATATCATCGTCCAGCGCTATCAGCCGGAAAGGGACGCCGCGCCGCACGATGAACACTTTTCGGTGCCTTGGGATGAGCAGACGTCGCTGCTGGATGCGCTGGGTTATATCAAAGATAACCTGGCGCTGGATTTGGCCTGGCGCTGGACATGCCGCATGGCGATTTGCGGCTCCTGCGGCATGATGGTCAACGGTATTCCTAAGCTTGCCTGTAAGGTTTTTCTGCGCGATTACCCTGACGGCCTGCGCATCGCGCCGCTGGCAAATTTCCCGGTGGAGCGCGATTTAGTGGTGGATATGAGCCACTTTATCGCCAGCCTTGAGGCGATAAAGCCGTACATTTTAGGCAATCCACGCGTGCCGACGCAGGGAGCGAACCGGCAAACGCCAGCGCAGATGGCGCGCTATCATCAGTTTTCCGGCTGTATCAATTGTGGCTTGTGCTATGCCGCCTGCCCGCAGTTTGCGCTTAATCCACAGTTTTTGGGTCCGGCGGTTATCGCGCTGGCGCATCGCTACAACCTGGATAGCCGCGATCGTGGCAAAGCCGAACGTATGCCGTTGTTAAACGGTGATAACGGCGTTTGGCCCTGCACCTTTGTGGGCTTTTGCTCTGAAGTCTGCCCGAAACATGTCGATCCGGCGGCGGCGATTCAGCAAGGAAAAGTGGAAAGCGCCAAAGATTATCTGATTGCCCGACTGAAACCGCACTAAGGAGCAGTGAATGATAAGCAAACGCAAACCTTATCTGGCGCCGGTATCAACCAACTGGTGGCGACAGCTGGCTTTCTACCGCTTTTATATGCTGCGCGAAGGCACTGCAATTCCGGCATTGTGGTTTAGCCTGCTGCTGATTTTCGGCCTGTATGCGCTAAAAAACGGCCCGGACGCCTGGGCGCATTTTGTCGCTTTCCTGCAGCATCCGGTGACGCTGCTGGTAAACCTGATCGCGTTGGCCGCCGCCCTGCTGCACAGCAAAACCTGGTTTGAACTGGCCCCTAAGGCGACTATCGTGATCGTCAAAGGTGAAAAGATAAAGCCGCAGCCGATCATTCTTATGCTGTGGATCGTTACGCTGTTAGTGACATTAGGTGCGCTGTGGCTGGCGCTGGCAATGTAGGAGAAGATGATGCAACAACCACAACGATCGGATGAGCCACTGTTCTGGGGGCTGTTTGGCGCGGGAGGCATGTGGGCGGCCGTGGTTTCGCCGGTTGCGATTCTGCTGGTTGGCCTGTTGCTACCGCTGGGCTGGTGGCCGGATGAGGCGCTCAGCTATGAGCGCATTCGGGCATTTGCCGCTAGCGTTTCAGGACGCGGGCTGATTTTCCTGGCGATTGTGCTGCCGTTATGGTGCGCGCTGCATCGTCTGCATCATGGCGCACACGATCTTCAGTTCGCGATTCCCGCCAGCAAATGGTGGTTCTACGGGCTGGCGGCGATCCTTACGGTGATAGCGGCTGTCGGCGTTATCACGCTATAAATCACTACTTAAGCAAAGAGAGCATCATCTGTGGCTGCTGGTTCGCCTGCACCAGCACCGCATTGCTCGCCTGCTGAATGATTTGCGCTTTGGTCAGGTTACTCGCTTCCAGCGCATAGTCCGCATCCATAATACGGCTGCGCGCGGCGGTTGTGGCCTGCGTCTGCGCCGATAACGTCGCCTTGGTCGATTCCAGGCTATTAATGGTCGCGCCATATTCGCCGCGATAGCCGCTAACGGTTTGCAACGCTTTATCCAGCGCGCCCAGCGCCTTCGACGCCTCATCTTTTGGATTAAGACGGGTATTCGCCAGCCCGAGCGAAGCGCTATCGGAAGGCGTTGGCGCGATGGTTTTCGTCCGCAATTCGTCGCCAAAGTTGGCGCTGGTTACTACCTGCGTAGCCGTGCTGACCTTAACCTGATCCGTCGGCGTATAGGTTGGCGTTGGCATATTGCCCCAGCTCATTTTGGCGTTAAATGAACCGTTGCCCACCACCAGGAGCACCAGGTCTTCCGTCACGTTATCAATACGCACGCGCTCATTGGTATTGGCGCTGGAGACGTTACCGTCGTTAAATCCGCCGGTGGTCGCATCTTCATACCGATCGCCGTCGCCGCTATAGGTCAGGTTCATCCCGTTATAGCTCTGTGTGGCGTTGCCGTTCAGGTTGTAGACGCTGCCGCCCTGCAACAACGCCGAGTCATCATAGCTGGCGCCCGGCAAAAAGCCGTTCGCTTCGGTGATAACGCCGCTGTTGGCCTGCGCTGCGCTGGTAATACCTTTACTTATCCAGGTGGTATCAGGGTCGCTGCCCTGCAGCGGCGTGCCGACCAGATGTTTGCCATCGCGGGTAAAAATCTGGATATCATCATCATAAGAAAAAGAGTTGATATCCATCACGACGTTCGTGGCACCGGCCGGAATATAGGCCAGCGACACCACGCCAGAGGTGAAACCATAGCTGACGCCCGGCTGTGGAAATTTGCTGGTGGCAGGCGCCACATTGCCCAGCTTAACCGGCAGATCCGCCTGCGCAGGCGCCAGCGGATAGCGACCAAAGATCTCCGTATTACCGGCAATCTGATCGATGGTTTCGCTGATTTGCTGGAATTCACCCTGTAGGCTCTGGCGATCGCTTTCTGATAACGCATCGTTTACCGAGCGAACCGCCAGCTCTTTCGCGCGAATCAGCAGTTGGGAAATAGAATCCAGCCCGCCGTCAGCGGTTTCCGACAGGCTGATGCCATCGTCCAGCCCGCGTCCAATCACGCTGTCAGCACCGAGGTTAGCCGTCATACGGTTAGCAATCGCCTGACCGGCGGCATCATCTTTCGCGTTATTAACGCGTAAACCGGATGAAAGTCGTGCAATCGTCTGGCTAAGCTGCGAGGCGTCCTTTGCCTGATTTTTCAGCACGTTGGCTGATAACAGATTGGTATTAATGGTCGCCATGATTAGAAATTCTTCACTGACTGTTATTTGAGTAGAAAGGTTATCGGCGCAGAGGCGCACCGCTTTAGCGGCTTTACACAGGCTTACCGCCTCTTCTGACAGGCCTTTGCGCTCGATCATTAAATCTTTTGAAGTAAACGGCAGGCGGTAATTTCAAGTCCTATACTTAAGCCGTTAAAACTTATCAGGAAAGCATTATGTCACTATGGAAAAGCGTTATTGCCAGCGTGGGTGCCCTGCTCTCTGTGGCTTGCAGCACCACACCGCCGAAAAATGTCACGGTAGTGGAAAATTTCGAGGCCGATCGCTATCTGGGGCAATGGTATGAAATTGCCCGCCTTAATCACCGCTTCGAACGCGGCCTCGATCACGTCACCGCGACCTACAGTAAGCGAGACGATGGCGGCCTGAAAGTCATTAATCGCGGCTACAGCCCGCAGAAGCAGAGCTGGAAAGAGAGCATCGGTAAAGCTTACTTTACCGGCTCACCGCAGCGTGCGGCGCTGAAAGTCTCTTTCTTTGGGCCTTTTTACGGCGGCTACAATGTGATTGCGCTCGATAGCGACTATCGCTATGCGCTGGTGTGCGGGCCAAACCATAACTACCTGTGGATCCTGTCGCGAACGCCGCAGCTGGATGCGTCCGTTAAACAGCGACTCACCGCTCAGGCAAAAGCAGCCGGTTTCCCGGTCGAACAGCTGATTTGGGTGAAACAGAACGGCGCTGCGCCAACGCAAGCGGCAGAATAAATGCCGGGCGGCGAGATAAGCGATGGGCGTTGTTTCGTCGCAACGATAAAACGGGAGAATGCCGGTACGGAACAGCGTTCCGCACCGTTCAATTTACTGGGCGCCGCGCTGAATCGCCTGGCCGCCAGCTTCCACATCTTCGCCTACGCCGCGCGTGGTATTACAAGCGGAAAGCAGAGTAGAAAGAATCAGAGCGGAAAAGAGAGCAACAATACTTTTCTTAGACATAGCCATTTCCTTGTTGGTTACAGTTGAAAGTACAGCAACTAAAGCATAGCCCGAAATTGAACGCTTGCTCGTAACCATCCAGGAAATGGCTCTTAATAAAAAAAAGCGCATCCGTGGATGCGCTTTATAATGCTTATTTTACGCGTGAGACGTATTCGCCAGAGCGGGTGTCAACTTTGATCACTTCGCCGATCTGTACAAATAACGGCACTTTAACCACTGCGCCAGTGGTCAGCGTCGCCGGTTTGCCGCCAGTACCAGCGGTGTCGCCTTTCAGGCCCGGATCGGTATCAACAATTTCCAGCTCAACAAAGTTCGGCGGCGTAACGGTAATCGGGCTACCGTTCCACAGGGTCACGATGCACTCGGCCTGATCCAGCAGCCATTTCGCATTTTCACCTACGGCTTTGCTATCCGCAGCCAGCTGTTCGAAGGTTTCGTTGTTCATGAAATGCCAGAACTCACCGTCGTTATAGAGGTAAGTCAGGTTCATATCCACTACGTCTGCGCCTTCGGCGGAATCGGTAGATTTAAAAGTTTTTTCGATCAGCTTGCCGGTTAACAGACGACGCATCTTAACGCGTGCGAACGCCTGGCCTTTGCCCGGTTTAACAAACTCACTGGATTCGATAGCATAAGGCTCGCCTTCGAACATGATTTTGAGACCGTTGCGAAAATCGTTGCTAGAATAAGTCGCCATAAAGGCCCTCTACAATTAATACTGGTACTTAGCCAAAAAAATGGCACACATTGTAACCCTAAATACCCCATCCAGAGAAGATTGGTTGCAACAACTTGCAGACGTCATCACTGAACCTCATGAATTACTACGCTTTTTAGCGTTGGATCATCATCCTCAGCTCACTGCCGGAGAGGATGCGCGGCGGCTTTTTGCCCTGCGCGTGCCGCGTGCGTTTGCGCAACGGATGAAAAAAGGCGATCCCAGCGATCCTCTGCTGCTGCAGGTGATCACCGATCGTCAGGAGTTTATTGACGCGCCTGGCTACAGTACCGATCCGCTGGATGAACAGAGCAGCGTGGTACCGGGGCTGCTGCATAAGTACCGCAACCGGGCGCTGCTGCTGGTAAAAGGCGGCTGTGCGGTGAATTGCCGCTACTGCTTCCGACGACATTTTCCCTATCAGGATAATCAGGGCAATAAGCGTAACTGGCAGCGGGCGCTGGACTATATTCGCGATCATGCCGAGCTGGACGAGATCATTTTCTCGGGCGGCGATCCGCTGATGGCGAAAGATCATGAGCTGGACTGGCTGATCGGCGAACTGGAAGCGATCCCGCATTTAAAACGTCTGCGTATTCACAGCCGCTTGCCGGTGGTGATCCCCGCGCGCATTACCGAAGGGCTGTGCCAGCGCCTGGCGAACTCACGCCTGCAAGTGCTGATGGTGACCCATATCAACCATGCGCAGGAGATTGATGAGGCGCTGCGCCAGGGCATCGCTATGCTGAAGCGAGCGGGCGTCACCCTGCTTAACCAGAGCGTGCTGCTGCGCGGCATTAACGATGATGCCGCTACGCTGGCGGCGCTCAGCAATGCGCTGTTCGATGCCGGAATACTGCCCTATTACCTGCATGTGCTGGATAAAGTGCAGGGTGCGGCGCATTTTTACGTCTCGGACGAGGCGGCGCGCGCCATTATGCGGCAGCTGCTGGGGTTGGTTTCTGGCTATCTGGTGCCAAAACTGGCGCGGGAAATCGGCGGTGAGCCAAGTAAAACACCGCTCGATCTGCAACTCAGACAATCCTGAAGCCGCGTCCGGTAAGCGTTTATTACCGGACGCCCGCCTGATAATTAAAAATCGTAAACCAGCGTCAGCGCTAACGTATTATCGCGCGGCTGGTTGAGTGTATTAGCATGAGAAATACAGTTAATTTTATACTCTGCTGTCGCCCGGAACTGTGAATTAAAAGGATAGACCAGGAATAAATTGACCATTTTGAGCAGTTCGGCCTTATCTACCCCCTCAATATTAAACCCTAACGTCTGCAAATAACCCACGGCCAATGAAAATTTATAGGGCGTTTTATAACTGATAACCCCCTCAAAGAGCCGGGCGTTATTAATGAAACCAGGCGTGTGCAGATAAGGATGCGTATAGGGATACATATGACGCATTTCAGAATAGAACGCTGCAATATAAAAAGGGTCTGGATCATATTTAGCACCAATAATCCATGCCGAGGCTTCTTGTTTGGTTGGCAGCAGAGCCGCCTGCTGTTGAGTATGATGCGAACGGCTCCATGCGCCAGCCAGCGTCAACGGTATCTGCGCAGCATGCCAGCTTAAAGAGATGCCGTAACCGCGTCCGTGCTGCCTGTCGACGCCGCGTTTCTTGCTGCTGTTGCGCGTCTGGAACTGGAGGCCGAGGTCTAAACCCTCTACCAGCGAGAAGAAATTTTTATTGTGATAGCTCAGCAGCCCGCTGGCTTTTTGCATCATAAAATTATCAACTTTCGACGTCGCACTGCCGTACACAGCGAAAATATTCGTAAGGTAAGAAACGTCATAAATAATACCGTCATTACGGCCATAGCTTAATGAGCCGTACTTACCCGCGCTTACGCCTGCATAGCCGTAACGGGTATAGTCGTTATCTATGCCCTCCGCCTCTGTGCCGAAGGCAGGGAAATCATGTTCAAAACGCATATAAGCGCTGATATTTTCAGTTAATTCGCTTTCTGCCAGAAAGTTAAGGCGAACTTTGGATATATCGCCGTTAAACTGCTGGGTATCACTGATAATATGTCGCGCAAGGATGCGCCCGTTAAGATAAACTTTACTGGCATTGTTATTATAGATTTCTGCTGCGCCTGCTGGCATTGTCGCTGCGATTAACCATAGCAGTGCGTTAACCTGCATTTTCATTTGCATGATGATTTACCTTCCCTGAAATTAAAGGTTAGTGCATGTTGATAAAATCCACGATATACCTGTCATCTGATGTCAATAAAACTGGCGCTTAATTTCTTTTTTAATTGTTTTATAGGGCTGCTGCTGCGCCAGCATGGTTAATAAGCCATGGCATTTAGGTAAGATATGCGCCAGATGTAATTTAACGCTTTGGCAAAAATAGTTATGGCGGGGAATACCGCTGCGATCGGGCATAAAACGGTATTTAGGGCAGCCGCCGTTGCATAAAGGCCGATATTCACAGCCGTTACAGCTGCTACCCGCCGCCACCTGTTTGCTTCTGGCAAACGCCAGATTTTGCGGTGAGTTAACCAGTGATGTTAAATCCGCATGGTTGATATTGCCCAGCCGGTGTTGCGGGAAAACGAAGTGATCGCATGAATAAACATCGCCGTTGGCCTCAACAATCAGATTACCGCCGCAGGTTTCACCCAGCGTACAGGCGGCATTTTGCCCGACCATTTTGCTGAGCATCTGCTCGATGTTCATGACAAATACCGTGCCGAGATCGTTAAGCAGCCAGCAATCAAAAATGCGATTAAGGAAGGTTCCCCACTTAATGGGATCAACGGACCATGCTGCGACCTGACAAGCACCGGTAAAATCGGGGTGAACCAGCGTCAGGCCATGCTTATCGGGCTGAGCGGCCACCCTTTCCGCCAGCGGAATAAACTGCATATAGCGGCTGCCGATACGCTTCAGGAAGTTATAGATCTCAACGGGGTGCTTAACGTTTTCCGCGCTGACCACCGTAAGCGTATTCCACTCAACATCATGACGCTTTAGCGCCTCAATCCCCGCCATAACCGCGTCGAAACAGCTTTTTCCGGCGGTGGTTTTGCGATAGCGATCGTGATGTAGCTGATTACCATCAAGCGAAACGCCGACTAAAAAGTGGTGCTGTTTAAAGAAAGCGGCCCACTTGTCATCAATATTGACGCCGTTGCTCTGGAAGTAATTATTAATGGTTTTGCTACCGCGATACGCTGCCTGTAGCCTGACTGCCCGTTGGTAAAAATCAAGGCCGGGCAGCGTTGGCTCTCCTCCCTGCCACAGGAAATCAACGACGTTAGCCTGCTGGGCCGCAATGGTCTTTTGGATATAGTTTTTGAGCGTGACATCGTCCATTCGCCAGGCCTGTTTACGGCCTGGATAAAGCTGCGCTTTTTCAAGATAAAAGCAGTAGTCGCAGGCGATATTGCAGACAGAGCCACCCGGCTTGGCCATCAACTGGAAGTTATTAATGTATTCAGCCGACATGGCTCATCGTCCTTTGATTATCAGTAAACCCATTCGGTCTCTTTTTTACACTGCTGGTAAGCGGGCAAAGTAAAATGTAACGGCCAGAGCGGCTGCGCATTTTTCTTTTGCCAGTGGGTTAACTTGCCGCTGAGTTCATTCAGCTTAGTATTATTCTGAGCGGCAATATTATGCAGCTCATCCGCATCCTTGCTTAAGTTATAAAGCTCCGTTTTTTTCTGATCGTCCGATCGCCATAGTTTATAGTCTCCCTGCCTGACGGCATGCAGCGGCGGTTGTGACCAGAATAGTGTCCTGTCTGCCTGCGGATGCGCTAACAGCGTCAACAGATCCTGCCCGTCCAGCTGCGCCGGCAATGTTTTTTGCGGCGCGGCGGCTTTTAAAATAGTGGGAAGAATATCTAATGATGAGACCATTTGGTCACTGATTTTCTGCGGCTTGACTTTGTTTCCCCATGACATAATAAAAGGCACGCGGACGCCGCCTTCCAGATAGGTAAACTTGCCTGCGCCCAGCGCGCTGGTGCATTCACAAAAGCCGAACTGATTCGGGCAGCCGTTATCGGAAATAAAAAATATCAGCGTATTGTCGCGTTGTCCGGTCGCGTCCAGCGTGTCCAGTACCCGCCCGATATTATCATCCACCGCCGAGATCATTGCCGCATAGGTACGGCGAATCGGATCCTGAATATTTTTATGCAGGTCGTAATAACGCTGCGGCACCTGTAGCGGCCAGTGCGGAGCGTTGTAGGAGAGGTGTAAATACCAGGGCTGCTTTTGCTGCTGCTGAACATAGTCAACCGCCCGATCGGTCAAATCGGTAGTTAAATAGCGATCGAAGTTATCCACTTTTTTACGCGCTTTACCGCTATAAATTTCCGCGCCCGGACGGCGTTTGTCCAGCGGGTAATGCTCTCTGGCGGTAAGCGTGGTAACTATCCCCGGCGTTTTTGGATTGACATATACCGTTTCGCCAGTCAGGAAGCCATAAAAGTCATCAAAACCGCGCTGCGTTGGATAAAATTCCTCCCCGCTACCAAGGTGCCACTTCCCAATCAAATTGGTGTGGTAGCCCAGATCTTTCAGGTAGTTAGCGATAGTTAATTCGTTTGTTGGCAGCCCTGCTGACTTATCTTTATTGTCATCAATATTGTAAGTAAAGCCGAAGCGTTGAGGGTAACGCCCGGTAAGCAAGGCGGCCCGTGATACCGCTGAGACGGAGGCGGCGACATAACCGTTGCGAAAGGCCACGCCGGATTTGGCGAGCCGATCGATATTCGGCGTATTAACCTGCTGATAACCATAATAAGAAATATCAGGCAGCGCTAAATCGTCCACCATAATCACCAGTACATTCGGCGATGCCGCCGGAGCAACCGGCGCGGCGAAGGTCGGCGCGGCTAAGGCCGCCGTTAGCGCCAGTGAGGCGCATGTTCTTTTCATTAATTATCTCCTTTATGCAGATTGATACTGACCAGCGGGCTTTCTTTCCAGCCGTAGCGTACCGCTTTGACCTGAAGGCGCTTGCCGTTTGGCGGCGGCGTAAAGCTGCCGTTATACAGCTCCCAGTTAACGCCATCGAAGCTATAGCCGATTGATGCGTTAT
Organism: Mixta sp. BE291; assembly: GCF_031457955.1. Lineage (NCBI taxonomy): Bacteria > Pseudomonadati > Pseudomonadota > Gammaproteobacteria > Enterobacterales > Erwiniaceae > Mixta > Mixta sp. BE291. The sequence goes on from NZ_JAVDXN010000016.1 coordinate 20,986, forward strand.
CGGTTCGGTTAGCGATATAGATCTTGCCGTCTACTTCATCCTGTACCACCACCGGAGCCAGCGTTACCCGTTGCTGGCCTTGTTCATCAAGCAGATCGGCCACCATACGATCTTCATCAACCAGGTTCATATCATTGCCGCCATTGCGCCACCGGCTCATCTCCTCGCGTAGCTGCTGTAATACGGCGAGATAGCGTGGGTTATCCGCAACATTATGGGTTTGCGCCGGATCGCTGGATAAATCGTACAGTTCTTCTTTTGGACGCAGTGCAAACCAGCTGCTCTGCTCTGCGCTTAGCTGATGAGCTGCGTTTGCCTGGTTCAGCGCCTGGGTAATGCCCAGCCCATTGCGAAAGGCAATAGAGGTTCCGCCAGGTGTGCTGTCCATATTACGCACATATTGATATTTATGGCTGCGGATAAACCAGGAACGCATATTTGCCTCATCCATTCTGCCGCGGCTGGCGTAAACATATTCGCGCTGTGGCGCATCAGGTTGAATAAGATTGATGCCTTGCATATAAGTGGGCGCGGCGACGCTCGCCATGCCTAAAATAGTCGGCGCGAGATCCTCAAAAGAGACTAAGCGGTCATCGTACTCGCCAGGCTTTTTCCAGTGCGCAGGCTGATATTTTTGCGGCATATAAATAATCAGCGGAACATGCGTGCCGGAATCATAACCTTCACGTTTATGACGCGGCAGGCCATCCCCGTTATCCGCTGTAAAAATAACGATAGTATTATCCCAAAGCTTATCCTGCTTTAGTTTTTTAATAATGTCGCCAACCTGTTGATCCATAATCTGGATATTATCGTAATGAATAGCGAGCTCTTTACGCGTTTCAGGCGTATCCCGCCAATAGCTGGCAATATTTACCGTGGCGGGATCGGTGGGTTTATAATGGTATTTCTCTCTGACTTTACGCCATAAATCGACCATTGAGGCAAACTCCGCCGGTGCGCTTTCGTGGGTAAACAGCGCCGACTCATGGGTAATTTGTGGGTTTAGATTAATGAAGAAAGGTTTGTCCTGCAGATCAAAGTTGCGCCACGCTGCGGGCACCAGCAGATCGTCAAAATTGCTGTAGGTGCCGTTTTTGCTCCACAGACTAAAAGGCCCCGGATCGGTGAATCCATTGCTGAACTGATAATCCGTTTTAACGTCGTTATAGGTAAAGTAACCTGCCCGGCGCAGCAGCTCAGGATAGCCTTTGATTTCCGCTGGCGGCACGCCAACATAGCCGCCCGCAGGACGGCTGGCAGTACGCATATGCTGTAGGCCGATTTGATGCGAAAACACGCCGGTAATCAACCCCGCCCGCGATGGTGAACTTACCCCGGCCATAGTGAACGCCTGAGTGAAAGTCACACCCTCTTTTGCCAGCGCGTCCAGATGAGGCGTCTTCGCGATCTTATCGCCGTACACGCCCAGCCGGGTATTCATATCTTCAGCGGCAATTAAAATAATGTTTGGTCGCTCTGCATTCCGTTGTGCCTGGAAAGGAGTAGTTTTTGCCTGAGCGCCGTGGGTTAACGCGATTAATAACGCACTGGAGATCAGCGTTTTCTTCATTTAGGTTACCTCTGTTCCGTGGTCTCTACGCTCTATTTCCCCTGGTAGGCCGCCTGAATAAAAAGCGAAAAAAAACCTAAGCCAGCAACACTTTAAAAAAAAAGCATTGTTGGCTTAGGTTTTGCCTGTTAAACAGTAACAATCCTGGGGGAGCAGCGCTAAGGTTATTCCTGTAGCGATTCATCGGCAAGACGTTTTTTTTGGCTTTTTCGCTTTTGTGATAGACATCATTTAATCAAGCGACATGTTATTAACGGTATAACTATTAATTAATAAAGCAACAGATGCTAAATTATATCGCTAATTATTTTATTTAAACAACATGATAAATTTATCGCAACATCGCTGCCAACATTATGATTGATAATTAACTGTTCTCGTTATGGCTAATTTTTATTTAACCTTTCAATTGCCCGTTATTTTACGATATAAAGTAAAAGCTCGTTAGCGCATAGTTATACAAGGCGTTACGATGAAAAATCTCACTTATTTTCCGCTATTATTTAATGGACATATCTGTTATCGCCCATGCCAGTAATAACGGCAGCGCAACGAAAGGTATGGTGTTAGTAAAAGAAAGAACTGCGTTACGCCGACCACGATCACCGTGTCGGCATAACGCTACAGATTATGGCTGTTGAAAAGTGCTTACGGGCACTTATAGACCTGGCCGGTCATTTTGCTGTCGAGCGGAGCGAAGCTGGACCAGATATTTTGCGTCGGGCTGGTCGCGCCATAAATGACATTGCCGCCCATCTCGGCTGCACGGTTACGTAGATCATTTGCCGCGCCGCGCAGAGAACTGTTTTCACCACCAGCGCCGCTCAGCCAGTTGCTCTGGCTACCGGTAATTTCACCCAGAAGCTGGCAGGTACTGCCCGGTTGCTGATCGGTAAAAGTAACGCGCTGGCCTGCCGCACTTAGATCTTTGGAGGTGCTACAACCCGCCAGCAGCAGCGCTGCTGCAGAAAGCCCCAGCAAGACTTTAATCCGCATGTGATTCCTCATTTATTATCGTCAGTATCCGGTCTGAGCGTACCAGAAAAGAGAGCATTTTCTTAAGCATCCCTTGCCAAACACGCGCAGTGTAAACCTGTGCGTTTACTTATACCTTTTTCAGCGCCAAAAGAAAAACCCCCTGCCATTTCTGACAGGGGGTTTCGCTATAAACTTAAGCCGTTGGGGGCGATTACATCATGCCGCCCATACCGCCCATGCCGCCCATACCACCAGCAGCACCTAAGTCACCTTTGTCTTCTTTCGGCAGGTCAGTCACCATACATTCGGTGGTGATCATCAGACCAGCAACAGAAGCAGCGTACTGCAGCGCAGAACGGGTTACTTTAGTCGGGTCCAGGATACCGAAGTCGATCATGTTGCCGTATTCTTCGGTCGCCGCGTTGTAACCGTAGTTACCGTCGCCTGCTTTAACCATGTTCGCTACCACAGACGGCTCTTCACCGGCGTTGGAAACGATCTGACGCAGCGGAGACTCCATTGCGCGCAGCGCAACTTTGATACCCACGTTCTGATCTTCGTTCTGGCCAGTCAGCTCGGTCAGTTTCGCTGCAACACGCACCAGCGCAACACCGCCGCCTGCTACCACGCCTTCTTCTACCGCAGCACGGGTGGCGTGCAGGGCATCTTCAACGCGCGCTTTTTTCTCTTTCATTTCAACTTCAGTTGCTGCGCCAACTTTCAGTACGGCTACGCCGCCTGCCAGTTTCGCTACGCGCTCCTGCAGTTTTTCTTTGTCGTAGTCAGAGGTCGCTTCTTCGATCTGCTGGCGAATCTGAGATACGCGGCCCTGGATAGCGCCTTCTTCACCAGTACCATCGATGATGATGGTGGTGTCTTTGTTGATAACCACGCGTTTTGCCTGACCCAGGTCTTCCAGGGTGGCTTTTTCCAGCTCCATACCGATCTCTTCAGAGATCACGGTACCGCCGGTCAGGATAGCGATATCCTGCAGCATGGCTTTACGACGGTCGCCGAAGCCCGGTGCTTTCACCGCAGCCACTTTCACGATACCGCGCATGGTGTTAACCACCAGCGTAGCCAGCGCTTCACCTTCAACGTCTTCAGCAACGATCAGCAGCGGCTTGCTGGCTTTCGCGACCGCTTCCAGTACCGGCAGCAGTTCACGGATGTTAGAAACTTTTTTATCAACCAGCAGGATGAACGGCGCGTCCAGCTCTACTGCGCCGGTTTCCGGCTTGTTGATGAAGTAAGGAGAGAGGTAGCCACGGTCGAACTGCATACCTTCAACTACGTCCAGCTCGTCCTGCAGGCCGGTGCCTTCTTCAACGGTGATAACGCCTTCTTTGCCCACTTTTTCCATCGCCTGAGCAATCAGGGTACCTACGGTCTCGTCGGAGTTAGCGGAGATGGTACCAACCTGAGCGATAGCTTTGGAATCAGAGCACGGTACAGACAGCGCTTTCAGCTCTTCAACAGCGGCGATAACGGCTTTATCGATACCGCGTTTCAGATCCATCGGGTTCATGCCCGCAGCAACGGCTTTCAGGCCTTCGTTAACGATGGACTGCGCCAGTACGGTTGCGGTGGTAGTGCCGTCGCCTGCGGTGTCGTTCGCTTTAGAGGCAACTTCCTTCACCATCTGCGCGCCCATATTTTCGAACTTGTCTTCCAGTTCGATTTCGCGTGCAACGGAGACGCCATCTTTAGTGATGGTCGGCGAACCGAAAGATTTGTCCAGCACCACGTTACGGCCTTTCGGGCCCAGGGTAACTTTCACTGCGTCTGCCAGGATGTTCACGCCGCGCAGCATTTTTACACGCGCGTCATTACCGAATTTTACGTCTTTAGCTGCCATTTGAAATTTCCCTTAAATTCGTATGTTCGATGTGGTTTTTGCCTAATCAGGCTTCAACGATTGCCAGAATGTCGCTTTCAGAGATGATCAGTACGTCTTCGTTATCGATCTTCTCGGTTTTAGCGCCGTAACCTTCGTTAAAAATCACAACGTCGCCCACTTTCACATCCAGCGGCTGCACGCTGCCGTTTTCCAGGATGCGACCATTGCCTACAGCCAACACTTCGCCACGGGTAGATTTAGCCGCCGCGGAGCCGGTCAGAACGATGCCGCCAGCAGATTTGGATTCAACTTCTTTACGCTTGACGATAACGCGATCGTGCAATGGACGAATGTTCATTTGATAGCTCTCCTTTGAGAAGTCCAATCAGTCATTTTAGGGATGAATGCCGGGCTTATGGGCTTCCGGCCTCGTGGCTCAAGAGATAGGGACAGACGCGATCGCTTTCAAGGGGCAGGCCAAAAAAAATTTTGTTTGGGATGCATTTGCCGACCCGGCTCTGCGATAAAAAGAAAAAGAAGGGCGGCTATTGCCGCCCTTCTCTGGGGTAAACCGATTATCGATCGTGATGATCTTTATCGTGGCCGATACGATCGCTCTCTTTACGCTCGTATTCGCCTTCCATGGTGTAACCGCTGTCAGGGCCTGCGCCCGGCCCGCGCCAGACGCGCAGGTGCGGCATTAACTTCAGCGTTAAATGCTTTTGTACCGGCGGCAGCAGCAACAGCAGGCCAAGGAAGTCGGTAAAGAAGCCCGGCAGCAGCAGCAGAAAACCGGCAATAATCAGCGAAACGCTTTTGATCATCTCTGTGGCCGGGCTTTCGCCCTGCGCCAGCTTCTGCTGCATCAGCATAAAATTCTTCATGCCCTGATTTTTCACCAGCGATACGCCGATTGCCGAGGTAAAGATCACCAGCAGCATGGTCAGCAACACGCCCAGTACATGCGCCACCTGAATAAACAAGGTGATCTCAATCCAGGCGAATAAAAACAGTATTAATAACGGTAACCAGCGCACCGTATTCTCCTTTAGTGGGGCCGTCACGCCTGCGGCGCAGCGGCGAAATTCGTCAGTTCAAACGCCCGCAACCTGCGTTTTGGCGTTTACGTCATGGCACATGATGACGCAGTTAAGTCACAGAGATGGGTACATGCACGCTAATTTTCAACCAGTATGCCGGATTTTTCCCACCTGTGACCATTTTGGGATTATGATCAGCCATAAACCACATCACCTGTAACGATGTAACCGGTAGCTCTGACAAGAAGGTTCCCATGGCAAATAACATTCGTATCGAAGAAGACCTGTTAGGCATGCGCGAAGTTCCGGCGGATGCCTGGTACGGCGTTCATACTTTGCGTGCGATTGAGAATTTCTGTATCAGCAGCCACAAAATCAGCGATATTCCTGAGTTTGTGCGCGGCATGGTAATGGTGAAGAAAGCGGCGGCGTTGGCGAACAAAGAGCTGCAAACCATTCCCCGTCATATTGCCAACACCATTATTCAGGCCTGTGATGAGGTGTTGAATAACGGGAAATGCATGGATCAGTTCCCGGTTGATGTTTATCAGGGCGGCGCAGGCACCTCGGTAAATATGAATACCAACGAGGTGCTGGCTAACATCGGGCTTGAACTGATGGGGCATCAGAAAGGGGAATATCAGTATCTCAACCCCAACGATCACGTTAACAAATGCCAGTCCACCAACGATGCTTATCCTACCGGTTTCCGTATCGCCGTTTACGCCTCTATCCTGAAATTATTGGATGCCATCGCACAACTGGGCGACGGTTTTGAGCGTAAAGCAGTAGAGTTTGCCACCGTTTTGAAGATGGGCCGCACGCAGCTACAGGATGCGGTGCCGATGACGCTGGGGCAGGAATTTCACGCGTTCAATGTGTTGCTGAAAGAAGAGATTAAAAATATCACCCGCACCGCCGAACTGCTGCTGGAGGTCAATCTTGGCGCCACCGCTATCGGCACGCGTCTGAATACGCCCGATGGCTATCAGCAGCTGGCAGTAGAGAAACTGGCGGAAGTCAGCAACCTGCCGGTTACGCCCGCAGAAGATCTGATTGAAGCCACCTCCGACTGCGGCGCTTACGTCATGGTGCATTCCGCGTTGAAACGCCTGGCGGTGAAACTGTCGAAAATCTGCAACGACCTGCGCCTGCTCTCGTCAGGCCCGCGTGCTGGCCTGAATGAGATCAATCTGCCGGAGCTGCAGGCAGGTTCTTCTATTATGCCCGCCAAGGTGAACCCGGTAGTGCCGGAAGTGGTGAACCAGGTGTGCTTTAAAGTGATTGGCAACGACACCACCGTGACCATGGCGTCCGAAGCGGGCCAGCTGCAGCTGAACGTGATGGAGCCGGTGATCGGCCAGGCGATGTTTGAATCGGTTCATATCCTGGCGAACGCCTGTTACAACCTGCTGGAAAAATGCGTTAACGGCATCACCGCCAACAAAGCGGTATGCGAAGCCTACGTCTTTAACTCTATCGGTATCGTTACCTATCTCAACCCTTACATTGGTCACCACAACGGTGATATCGTCGGGAAAATTTGTGCGGAAACCGGCAAAAGCGTCAGGGAAGTGGTGCTGGAACGCGGTCTGCTGACCGAGGCCGAACTGGACGATATTTTTTCTCTGCCTAATCTGATGCGTCCGGCTTATAAAGCCAAACGCTACACCGATGAAAATGAAAACTAAGCCCGACAGTTAACCTTTTGCAGGCACGTCTGTTCACTGAACAACGTGCCTTTTTTATTGGTGCAGCGCACAAATCATTAACCGCTTTTTATCATTCTTGTAAGGAGTCATATCATGGTGGGAGTAGAGCTGGTTATCGTTCTGCTGGCGATCTATCTGGGCGCCAGGCTGGGCGGTATCGGCATCGGTTTTGCGGGCGGGCTGGGCGTACTGATATTAGCGCTGCTCTGCCAGATGAAACCGGGCGCCATCCCGTTCGACGTTATCGAAATTATTATGGCGGTGATTTCCGCGATTGCCGCGATGCAGGTGGCGGGCGGTATGGATTACCTGGTCAGCCTGGCTGAGCGGCTGCTGCGCAAGCATCCCCGCTACGTGACCTTTCTTGCGCCGCTGGTGACCTATTTTATGACGCTGCTGGCGGGCACCGGTCATACCGCTTTTTCTACGCTGCCGGTGATTGCTGAAGTCGCCAAAGAGCAAGGCGTGCGGCCGTCGCGTCCGCTTTCCATCGCCGTCGTTGCTTCGCAGATTGCCATTACCGCCTCGCCGATTTCCGCTGCGGTGGTCTATTTCGCCGGTATTCTCGAGCCGCGCGGCATCGGTTATCTGGCGCTGCTGGCGGTGGCGATTCCCTCCACCATGGCGGCGATTTTTGTCGCGGCGCTGGTGACCAATTTCCTGGGCAAAGAGCTGCAGGACGATCCGGTGTATCAGGCGCGTCTGGCAAAAGGCGAAGTGACGCTGCGCGGCTCGCAGCAGTTTGTCGCGAAACCTGGCGCGAAACGCTCGGTGCTGCTGTTTCTGATCGGTATTGTGGCGGTGATGCTGTATGCCACCGCGATCAGCGACAATGTTGGGCTTATCCAGAACCCGCTGCTGCCGCGCAATGAAGCCATCGTGGTGTTTATGCTGACCATCGCCACGCTGATCTGCCTGAGCTGTAAAGTGGATACCGGCGCGATTCTTAATGCCAGCACCTTTAAATCAGGCATGAGCGCCTGTATCTGCGTGATGGGCGTCGCCTGGCTGGGGGATACCTTTGTAAAAGGACATATTGATGATATTCAGACGCTGGCCGGTGAGCTGCTGAATAATTATCCCTGGATGCTGGCGCTGGTGCTGTTTTTCGCCTCTACCCTGCTCTATTCGCAGGCGGCAACCACCAAAGCTCTGATGCCCGCCGCGCTGATGCTGGGCGTATCGCCGGTTACTGCCGTCGCCTCTTTTGCCGCTGTTTCCGCGCTGTTTGTCCTGCCTACCTACCCGACGCTGCTGGCGGCGGTGGAGATGGATGACACCGGCTCGACGCGCATCGGTAAATTTGTCTTTAACCATTCGTTTCTGATCCCCGGCACGCTGGCGATTGTGCTGTCGGTGGCGTTTGGTTTCCTGTTCGGTCATCTGTTTTTATAGCCTTTTCAGGTAGCCCGGCGCGTCCGGGTTACCTCTGCTTACTGCCTGTCAAAAATATCCGCCTCGCCCCATGCTATGATGGCTTTTTTACTCTCAGGAGCGAGCCATGACCTTATCTACCGCCGTCATTGTTCTCTGTACCGCACCCGACAGCGCCACTGCCGAACAGCTGGCCGATAAAGCGCTTGCGGCGCGGCTGGCCGCCTGCGTAACCGTCTTACCCGGCGCGACCTCATACTATGTCTGGCAGGGGCAGCGTGAAACTGCCCGCGAAGTGCAAATGCTGCTGAAAAGCGATGTTACCCACCAGCAGGCATTGATCGATCTGTTAAAAGCGGAACATCCTTACGATACGCCCGAACTGCTGGTGCTACCGGTACAACATGGAGAGAGTGATTACCTGTCATGGCTCAGCGCATCGCTTCGTTAATTTTATTATTTGTCAGTGGTTTTCTCTGCCTGCCTGCGCAGGCCGGGCTGTTTGATCGTGGCGCGCAAAGCGGGTTCGTGCCGGTTAATCAGGCCTTCTCGTTCGATTTCAGCCAGCAGGGCGATCAATTAACGCTGCGCTGGCAGGTCAAGCCGGGCTATTACCTCTATCGCCAGCAAATCAGCCTGACGGCAAAACAGGCAACGCTGGCGCCGCTGCGGTTGCCGGAAGGCCAGCCGCATGAAGATGAGTTTTACGGCAAAAGTGAAATCTATCCGCAGGATTTAACGGTTCCGGTGACCATTACGGAAGCGGGTGATAACGCCAGCGTGACGCTGCGCTATCAGGGCTGTGCCGCGGCGGGCTTTTGCTATCCGCCGGAAACGCGTGAAATCCCGCTGGCGGCGGTCACGGCGACGTCTGCCGCGTCGCCTTCTGCCTCTTCCGCCGCCGCACCTGTGGAATCAGAATCGCTCAACGCGCACGCCACGCCGCTGCCCTTCTCGCCGCTTTGGGCGTTGCTGATTGGTATCGGCGTTGCCTTTACGCCCTGCGTGTTGCCGATGTATCCGCTGATCTCCGGCATTATTCTTGGCGGCAATCGCCAGTTATCAAGCGGCCGCTTGCTGGCGCTGTCGATGGTATACGTCCAGGGCATGGCGCTGACCTATACGCTGCTGGGCGTGGTGGTTGCCGCCGCAGGCTTACGCTTTCAGGCGGCGCTGCAGCATCCTTACGTGCTGATCGCGCTCTCGCTGCTGTTTGTGCTGCTGGCGCTTTCGATGTTCGGCCTGTTTACCCTGCAGCTACCGGCCAGCCTGCAAACGCGCCTGACGCTGTGGAGCAACCGTCAGCGCGGCGGCTCTCTGCCCGGCGTATTTTTAATGGGCGCGCTGGCGGGTTTAATCTGCTCGCCCTGCACCACCGCGCCGCTCAGCGCCATTCTGCTTTATATTGCCCAAAGCGGTAATTTGCTGGCAGGCGCGGGCACGCTGTGGCTCTATGCGTTGGGCATGGGCCTGCCGCTGATTGCCGTGACGCTGTTTGGCAATCGCCTGCTGCCGAAAAATGGTCCGTGGATGCAGACGGTGAAAGAAGGATTCGGCTTTGTGATCCTGGCGCTGCCGGTGTTTTTACTGGAGCGCATCATCGGCGATAGCTGGGGGCTGCGGCTCTGGAGCCTGCTGGCGGCCAGCTTTTTTGCCTGGGCGTTTATTATCAGCCTGCAGGCGCGACGCGGCTGGCTGCGCGTGGCGCAAATCATGCTGCTGCTGGCGGCGCTGGTCAGCGCGCAACCGTTACAGCAATGGGCGTTTGGTACCGAGACCGCCGCTGCCCATAGCGAGCTGAACTTTACCCGCATCGGCAATGTCTCGCAGCTGGATGCGCAGCTACAGCAGGCGCAGGGCCAAATCACCATGCTGGATCTCTATGCTGACTGGTGCGTCGCCTGTAAAGAATTCAGCAAATATACCTTCAGCGATGCTGGCGTACAGCAGTCACTGGCGCAGATACGGCTGTTGCAGGCAGATGTCACCGCCAACACGCCGCAGGAGAGCGCCCTGTTGCAGCATTTACAGGTGCTGGGGCTGCCGACGATTCTGTTCTTTGACGCGCAGGGCAAGGAGATTCCCGGCTCGCGCGTAACCGGTTATCTGGATGCCGCCGCCTTTCAGGCGCATTTGCAGAAACTGGCGCGGTAAACGACACTGGAGTCTGGTTTAATGAACGAGCCTGCCGATTTACCGGCAGAGAAACGCTTACAGGAGATGTCTTACGTGCAACGTGAACAGGTACTCGACCACGCACTAAACGTACTGGAACATAATGGTCTTGCGGGCACCGTCTCGCTGGAAGAGCTGGCTGGTCAGGTCGCTGTCCCTTATGCGCAACTGCAGCGTTTCTGGCCCGACCGCGACGCGCTGCTGTATGACGCGCTGCGCTATCATGGTCAACAGATCGATAACTGGCGTCGTCAGCTGCTGCTGGACGACACCTTAAACGCCGAAGAAAAGCTGCTGGCCCGCTATAAGGTGCTGGAAGAGTCGGTGGGCAACGGTCGCTTTCCGGGCTGTTTGTTTATCGCCGCCTGCAGTTTCTATCCGCAGCCGGATCATCCGGTGCATCAGCTGGCGGAACAGCAGAAACGCGCCTCCTGGCAATATACCCATGAACTGTTAACCCTGCTGGGCACCGATAACCCGACGCTGGTGGCCGATCAGATGGAGCTGGTGCTGGAGGGCTGCTTGAGCAAGCTGTTGGTAAAACGGAATCAGCAGGATGTGGCGACCGCGCGCCGCCTGGCGGAAGATGTGCTGCATATTGCGCTGTGTCGGCGCAACGGCGCATTGACCTGACAATTTTTCATCAGAGTGCGTGAAAAGCAGGCGATCAACCGCATTTCCGTAACTTTTTCACAGAAAGCCGTTGACGCTTATCAGCCTTTACGGTTTAATGCGCCCCGTTGCCCGGATAGCTCAGTCGGTAGAGCAGGGGATTGAAAATCCCCGTGTCCTTGGTTCGATTCCGAGTCCGGGCACCACTATTTAAAGAACCCAGCCTATGGCTGGGTTTTTGCTTTCTGGGATTTGTCAGAAAACCGCATTCAGATTCCAACCTCAGGCCTGATAAGCACAGCGTTATCAGCCATCAGCCATCAGCCATCAGCCATCAGCCATCAGCCATCAGCCATCAGCCATCAGCCATCAGCCATCAGCCATCAGCCATCAGCCATCAGCCATCA
>NZ_JAVDXN010000017.1:0-4504 GCF_031457955.1 Mixta sp. BE291
CCCGCACCTATCAGGCTGGTTGCTGCGGTCGCTCCCGGCAAAAACGGCCAGGCTATTGCGCTCCCAACCGCCGCCATTGCCGTCTTACAGGATACCGGTGTTCCTCCGCTACAGGCTTCCCTGATGGCTTCCTGTGTTCCTGATTCGTAATTTGCCGTGGCGCCGGGTTTTCGCTTATTCGCTGCAGCAAGCATAGGGGCTAACGAGTTATTCTCAACTACAATCCCGGCTCGAAAACTGAGATTCAACTATATCTATATTATCGCTTGGGTATTTTTGTAGCAAAATAAGGAATAAGATAAATGCCTACACCACCTGCTAATCCTCCTGCCACACCAGCTTTAAGACTAATCTTTAATATTTTAATTAACGGCATGTTAAAGCTTCTGGTTTCAATAGAATAGAACAATACTCGACTAATAAAAATCCCAATGGTGACGATTAATATAACAAGCAATACAGTAGTAATTAATCTGAGAATGTTACGCATCATTTCTCTCTTTCTTTTGAGGAGCTAATGACTTTAGGGCCGCCCTGTCCAATACCTTCTGTTGAACCAGAGGAGATAATATTTCCTATCACAGCAGGGCGGGGGTCTAAGGGCATTGCTTTGCTCATCCCCATGTCAACCCAATCCCAGTTTTTCCAATTAGGATTGATTACTTTATCAATGGGCCCTTTTACTGCCTGACCTAACCCATATCCTATTCCAGCAGAACCACCACTTATAATTGCCCCTGATAACGGATCATCTCCTTTAATATAGTTTGAAGTGGCTCCACCTGCTGCATTCCAGCTGACTGTTCCTGACAATCCGGTATTCGATGTGGCCGCGCCAACCCAACTGGCTATCAGCGCATCGGTATAGTTCACTTCACCATTGACGATATATTGAATAATAGTATTAGCGCCACCACCGATTACTGCTGTTACCTGCGCCCCTTTCGGTAATACGCCCAGCCCCACGGTTCCGGCAAGTTCTGCTGAGACAATCGCATTTCCCTTCGCTATATCGCCAGCCATTTTCGCTTTAACCTCTGCCGTGACATTTGGTGTTTTCCCTAACCAGAATCCCAGACCTGAGCCAACCATTGCACCCAGCGTATTATTCTCAACAATATATGGTGCCACAATACCTGGAATGTGCCATTTTCAGATTAAAAAAATCTCACTCTAAAAAAACGGAATAGAATTATTCCTCCACTGCATATGGCCCCGCCAACAATACCAATTTTGAGTCCATGTAAAATATCATTACATGTCAGAGAAAATTCTTCACCTATAATCCATAATATAAATACAAAAAACAACTTTACTAAAAAACCCGTTATAACCACTGAAAACAAACAAGAAAAAAATATGCAGACACTCAAAATCAACTCTTTTCTTAACTTTTTAGTTTGGTAATTCACTTGATCACCTTGTCTATAATTTTTTGAGCTTCATAACTTCCATATTCAGAACTAAAGGAACCACTAACATTACCAATAGCTCCAGGGATTTTATTTGGCAGCATCTCTTTTGAGATCCCAAACTGCCCTTTAACTTCTGTATACTTTAACAATTCAGGATTAAATTTCGGATCCCAGCCGCCGGTTAACCACTTACCCGTCGTGTTGGCTACTGGTTTAAATATATAATTACCTACTCCGAATCCCAAGCCAGCACCTATCCCTGTGGTTATCGCCCCTGTTATCGGGTTATCACCATTAATTTGATTGGTCAGTGCGCCCCCGGCGGCGTTCCAGCCTACAGCTGCTTTCCAGCCGCTACCCATTGTTGCCACATTTATCCAGCCTGCCACCACAGTGTTAACCGGATTGATTTCTCCTGTGCCTGCATATTGCATACCTGCATTAGCTGCAGACCCAAGCCCCCACATAGCCTGCGCGGCACCAGGCAACAATGTCACACCTCCAGTTGCCATTGCCCCCACAATTGCCTTGTTAACTGCTTCTCCGCGCTGGCAGGCGAGACCTGTGGAATTTTCTACACATGACAGTAAATCTTTACCCTGACCTTTTGCGAATTGCTCCTGTCCAGCTTCCGTTCCGCCAAAGAGATTATTCTCCACCGCATTCTTCCCAATCTGCGCTCCGGCTAGCACGTCCGCCGTGCTGTTACCCGCAAGGCCGCCCGCAAGGCCCGCCGCCAGTGTACCCAGCGCGCTGAGGGTCTGCTTCTCCGTTTCCGTCAGCTCGCTGACTTTCTTACCCGGATACAGCTTTTCCATCATCAGCTGCGCCATCACTTCACCGCTCACCGCCCCGGCCGCACCGGCCAGCGCGCTGTTGCCCGATGCCTGCGCCACTACCGCCCCAACCACCGCATGCGCCATCGCCTGCGCTTCCGGGTTGCCTTCCGTCAGCCGGTGGATCTGCTCTGCCAGATATGGCGCCGCCGCGCCGCTCACCGCCTGCCCGAGGTTACCGCCCGCCAGCCCCTGTATCGCCGCCGTCGCCGCCTGAATGGCCTGCTGTACGGCGCCGCCGGTGCCTGACTTACTCTCGCTGAGCGCCTGGTTATAGAAGCCGCTGTAAACCTGACCTGTGATGTCATCATCACTGTACCGCTTCGTCGGGTCCTGCTTTTTCAGCTCCGCCAGCGCCCTGTCACGGTCAGCCTGCGTGGCGCTGGCCATCTTTTCATTTGCGGCCTTCGTTGCGATTATTTTCCCCTGCGTCCGGGCGATATCTGCGACCTGGCTGCCAATCTCGCTTATCAGCTGCGCCGCCTTCAGCCAGTTCTGCTCCTTCTGCTTGACATAAATTTGCTCTGGTTATTCGGAGTCGGAAGGGGGAGTTTTAAGGTTTTTATATTTATCAATGCTCCTAAACACTATGGCCGCCAAGGTAATTGCAATTCCAGATACGCTTCCAAAAAATACGGTTCTTTTTACTTGTTCTAATGAGTAAAAGAAGTACCCCTTAGTAAGGTAAATAATTAAAGACACTCCACCTCCTAAGAGAAAGTAGACAATGCAACAAAAGACACATGAATAAACTAAAAGTTTCAGGTAGTTAATCATTTATCATAAACCTCTTCTTGAGGCTTCTTTGTTGGTGCTGAACTTAATGCTTCTTTGGTAAATCCATTGACAAACTCAGAACCCCCGGTCCCGATAACATCATAAACAAAATCAGGTATATTACTTTCGCCTGTTATTTTATTGACTCCAACAGGTACATATTTCCCAAAGTCCCCCCCGGCCAGCGCTCCAACCGTAGCACCACTAACAGCTACCACATCTGGCCCATCGGTAAACACCGCAGCCCCTGCGGCAATACTCACGTTCTCCCCGATTCCGCGCCCCGGTGCCAGCGCACCTGTGACTGCCATTGCCGTCGTACTCCAGTAGTCATACGTTTTATTTTCATTACCCGGCTGATTCATATCAAACCACTGATACGTTCCGTTAGCGATAGCCCCTATCACCGAACCCGCCACCATTTTACCCGCCGAAGCTACCGGTCCCAGATAACCCGCTCCCGCTATCAATGCTCCATTCTTATAACCATCCACTATCACTTTGGTTATATTTGCACTTTCCGGTAAGTCTCCCTGCGCATTTTTACTCAGTGCCGTACTGATTTCTTCTGCACTCGCTCCGGCTGCCATCATTGAAATCCCCAGCGTTGAGGCTGCCTGACCGTAACTTCCCAGCCCGCCAAGATTAAGGTTGTTGTTCTCCGACGCATTCTTACCCGCCTGCGCCCCCGCAACCGCATCCGCCGTGCTGTCACCGACAACGCCGCCCGCCAGACCTGCCGCCAGTGTGCCTAATGCGCTGATGGTCTGTTTCTGATCCTCACTCAGTTTGTCCCTGTCCACGCCCGGATACAGTTGCTGCGCGATAAACTCACCCATCACCGCGCCGGAAGCGCCTGCCAGTGCGCTGCTACCCTGCACCTGAGCCACCACGGCACCCAGAACGGCATGAGCCATCAGGTTCGCTTCGGTGTTAACCTTGCCCGTTGCCGGATCGGTGGTCATATTATGGATCACTTCAGCCAGATAGGGCGCGGAACCACCCGCTATAGCTTTAGCGATATCACCACCCGCCAGACCTTGTACCGCCGCCGTGACTGCCTGGATCCCTTGCTGGATACTGCTGCCGGTGCCGAACTTCTGCATCTCGGCTTTGTATTCATCAGAGTTGCGCAACTTGTCCAGATACGCCGCACGCTCTTTCTCGGTAGCGTTCTCATTCAGCGGGCCATACTTCTCTTTTGCCGCATTAAGCCCGTTGATATCTCCCTGCGTCCTTGCGATATCTGCCACCTGGCTGCCAGTCTCGCTTATCAGCTGCGCTTCCCGCAGCCGCTGCTGCTCCTTATAAAAACTTTCATCTATCCCAGCTTAAATGGCTGAGAAATTCACTCTATCTGTTTTTTCTATAGTGTTGGTAATAGATCCACCAACAACCAATTGCTACCAAAGATCCCGCAAAAGATGCAGCTTTTGCATACCTCAACATATCCGCCCAGGATAGCTCAAACGATAT
>NZ_JAVDXN010000019.1:0-1058 GCF_031457955.1 Mixta sp. BE291
AAATTAGCGGATGACCTGTGGCTGGGGGTGAAAGGCCAATCAAACCGGGAGATAGCTGGTTCTCCCCGAAAGCTATTTAGGTAGCGCCTCGTGAACTCATCTCCGGGGGTAGAGCACTGTTTCGGCTAGGGGGCCATCCCGGCTTACCAACCCGATGCAAACTGCGAATACCGGAGAATGTTATCACGGGAGACACACGGCGGGTGCTAACGTCCGTCGTGAAGAGGGAAACAACCCAGACCGCCAGCTAAGGTCCCAAAGTCATGGTTAAGTGGGAAACGATGTGGGAAGGCCCAGACAGCCAGGATGTTGGCTTAGAAGCAGCCATCATTTAAAGAAAGCGTAATAGCTCACTGGTCGAGTCGGCCTGCGCGGAAGATGTAACGGGGCTAAACCATGCACCGAAGCTGCGGCAGCGACATTATATGTTGTTGGGTAGGGGAGCGTTCTGTAAGCCGTTGAAGGTGGCCTGTGAGGGCTGCTGGAGGTATCAGAAGTGCGAATGCTGACATAAGTAACGATAAAGCGGGTGAAAAGCCCGCTCGCCGGAAGACCAAGGGTTCCTGTCCAACGTTAATCGGGGCAGGGTGAGTCGACCCCTAAGGCGAGGCCGAAAGGCGTAGTCGATGGGAAACGGGTTAATATTCCCGTACTTGGTGTTACTGCGAAGGGGGGACGGAGAAGGCTATGTTGGCCGGGCGACGGTTGTCCCGGTTTAAGCGTGTAGGCTGACTTTCCAGGCAAATCCGGAAAGTTAAGGCTGAGGCGTGATGACGAGGCACTACGGTGCTGAAGCAACAAATGCCCTGCTTCCAGGAAAAGCCTCTAAGCATCAGGTAACACGAAATCGTACCCCAAACCGACACAGGTGGTCAGGTAGAGAATACCAAGGCGCTTGAGAGAACTCGGGTGAAGGAACTAGGCAAAATGGTGCCGTAACTTCGGGAGAAGGCACGCTGGCACGTAGGTGGAGGGACTTGCTCCCCGAGCCGAAGCCAGTCGAAGATACCAGCTGGCTGCAACTGTTTATTAAAAACACAGCACTGTGCAAACACGAA
>NZ_JAVDXN010000020.1:0-1045 GCF_031457955.1 Mixta sp. BE291
TCAGTCAGGAGTATTTAGCCTTGGAGGATGGTCCCCCCATATTCAGACAGGATACCACGTGTCCCGCCCTACTCATCGAACTCACAGTGCATGTGCTTTTGTGTACGGGAGTATCACCCTGTACCCTGCGACTTTCCAGACGCTTCCACTAACACATACGCTGATTCAGGTTCTGGGCTGTTCCCCGTTCGCTCGCCGCTACTCAGGGAATCTCGGTTGATTTCTTTTCCTCGGGGTACTTAGATGTTTCAGTTCCCCCGGTTCGCCTCATGCCACTATGTATTCATGACATGATAGTGCAACGGATTGCACTGGGTTTCCCCATTCGGGTATCGCCGGTTATAATGGTTCATATCACCTTACCGGCGCTTATCGCAGATTAGCACGCCCTTCATCGCCTCTGACTGCCAGGGCATCCACCGTGTACGCTTATTCGCTTAACCTCACAACCCGCAAGCGTCTCGTGACGCTCATGAGTGCGAGAATTGAGAGAATCGTGAACAACAATTATGTTGTTCCGTTTTCAATTTTCAGC
Source organism: Mixta sp. BE291 (assembly GCF_031457955.1). Lineage (NCBI taxonomy): Bacteria > Pseudomonadati > Pseudomonadota > Gammaproteobacteria > Enterobacterales > Erwiniaceae > Mixta > Mixta sp. BE291. Next base: position 536 of record NZ_JAVDXN010000020.1, read on the forward strand.
TTGTTTCCGGATTATTAAAGAGCAAAACTTCACAGTACATTCGCAAATGCACTCTGGAGTGTTCATCAACCACAGGTTGATGGTGGAGCTAAGCGGGATCGAACCGCTGACCTCCTGCGTGCAAGGCAGGCGCTCTCCCAGCTGAGCTATAGCCCCAGATGTGTTCGTAAAACCGTCGGTTACCTTCATTCCTTTCAGAACAAGGCATGGTTTTGCGACGCATAGTGAACTATGCGAGCCGAAACCATAACGCAGTGCTGGAAGGAATTGGTAGGCCTGAGTGGACTTGAACCACCGACCTCACCCTTATCAGGGGTGCGCTCTAACCACCTGAGCTACAAGCCTGCCGGGGTTTTACTGCTCGTTACTTCTATCAGACAATCTGTGTGAGCACTTCACGGGCGGGATTCAGCATGGTAAGGAGGTGATCCAACCGCAGGTTCCCCTACGGTTACCTTGTTACGACTTCACCCCAGTCATGAATCACAAAGTGGTAAGCGCCCTCCCGAA